>NZ_JBHLUE010000004.1:0-898217 GCF_042434095.1 Plantactinospora siamensis | reverse complement strand
TACGGCTACCACAACCCACAAGCCCTCATCACCATGGCCATGCTCCGCCGAGGAGGCCTCTGCCCACCCCTACCCGGACGACCATGAACCCACGACAACGTCAGTAGACCCGCTTTTTGTATAGGAAGGGCCCCCTATTAACAGCTGTGTCGCGCCGGGCGCGCCGGGTGCGTCGCGCGCGCCGGGCGCATCGGGTGGCGCTGCCGCTCAGTCGAGGATCCGGGTGACCCGCTCGGTGGTCAGCCGGGCGTCCCGCCGGGCCGGGTCGAGGCCGGCGCAGAGCACCACGCTGGCCCCGGCGGCCAGCGGGGCCAGCAGCCAGTCCACCGGGTCGGGGTGCCGGTCGGCGTCGACCAGCACCCGGTCGCCGGCGGTGAGCCCCAGCGCGGCCGCCCGTTCGGTGGCCCGCTCGGTCAGCTGGGCGTCCGGCGCGCCGGCCCCGGGCGGCGGGGTGAAGTGGTCACCCTGGCCGCGCACCTCGAGCACGTAGTCGGCGAAGCCGGCGGGGACCTCGCGCAGCGGGGCGGCCAGCGGCGCCAGGGCCAGGGCGTACCGGTCCCCGGCCGGCCAGTCGGCGGCCTCGCTGAGCCGGTCGGCCGCGGCGAAGAGCACCTCGACCGGCTCCGGCGGCCCGACGATCACCGGCACCCCCGCCGACCAGCAGCCGAACAGCACTGCCGCGGTCTGCCAGTGCGGCGGCAGCAGCGCGGCGGCCCGGTCTCCCGGCGCCAGCCCGGCGTCGTCGACCAGCAGATTGGCGGTCTTGGCCACCCAGTTGGCCAGCGTCGCGCCGGACAGCTCGGTGCGCTCGCCGGTGACATCGTCGTACCAGGTCAGCAGCGGGCGGGCGGGGTCGGCCGCGACGGCCGCGGCGAGGATCTGGGCGGGGTTGTCGGCCACCGCGCGAACGATACCGGCCGCCGGCGGCCGACCGCGGCCGGCGGCGCCGCGCGGGTCGGCGTGGATCCCGTCGTACGCGATAACAAGGGGCCCTTCCTATACCAGAAGCGATAACAAGGGGCCCTTCCTTACGCGCTCAGTCACGGAGCTATTTGCGTCAGGTGATGGACGCGCCAGCTGTCGGGTCGCGGTCGGCGGCCGGCGGGACGTCCGGCGTAGGCTTGGCCCAGTGTCGTTGCCCACAGTCGACGCCCGGCGCTGCGGAGCCCCCCTCGCCGGCCGTGAGCACATAGAAGTCCGCCACCGAGGAGTTGCCCCGTGACCGCCGGTCGACCACCGCGTGTCCTCATCGACGCCACGAGCGTCCCCGCCGACCGGGGCGGGGTGGGCAGATATGTCGACGGGCTGTTGGGCGCCCTTGGTCGGACCCCGCGGTCGGCCGTCGAGCTGGCGGTGGTGAGCCTGCGGACCGACGCCGAGCGGTACGCGCGGATGCTGCCCGAGGCCGAGGTGCTGCCGGCGCCGGCGGCGGTGGCGCACCGTCCGGCCCGGCTGGCCTGGGAGCAGACCGGACTGCCGCTGCTGGCCCAGCAGGTGGGGGCGGACGTCCTGCACTCGCCGTTCTACACCTGCCCGCTGCGGGCCGGTTCTCCGGTGACGGTGACCGTGCACGACGCCACCTTCTTCACCGAGCCGGAGCATTACGACAAATCGCGCCGGACGTTCTTCCGCAGCGCGATCAAGACCTCGCTCCGCCGGGCCGACCGGGTGATCGTGCCCAGCAAGGCGACCCGGGACGAGCTCATCCGGCTGCTCGACGCCGACCCCACCCGGATCGACGTGGCCTACCACGGCGTCGACCACGCGGCCTTCCACGCGCCGACCGAGGAGGAGAAGGCCCGGGTACGCGCCCGGCTTGGCCTGGGCGGCGGCAGCTACGTGGCGTTCCTCGGCGCCAAGGAGCCGCGGAAGAACGTGCCCAACCTCATCCGCGGCTGGGTGCTGGCGGTGGCCGACCGGGAGAAGCCGCCGGCCCTGGTGATCGCCGGTGGTCAGGGGCACGACGACGAGATCGACCGGGCCGTGGCCGAGGTGCCGGCCCACCTGCGGCTGCTCCGCCCCGGCTACCTGCGGTACGCCGACCTGCCCGGCTTCCTCGGCGGTGCGCTGGTCGCGGCGTACCCGTCGTACGGCGAGGGTTTCGGCCTGCCGATCCTGGAGGCCATGGCCTGCGCGGCGCCGGTGCTCACCACGCCGCGGCTGTCGCTGCCCGAGGTCGGCGGCGACGCGGTTGCCTACACGAGCGAGGCGCCCGAGCAGATCGGGGCCGACCTGGCCGCCCTGCTCGACGACGAGCCGCGCCGGCTCACCCTGGCCAAGGCCGGCTTCGACCGGGCCAAGGAGTTCACCTGGGAGTCCAGCGCCGAGGTGCACGTGGCCGCGTGGAGCCGGGTGCGTTCCTGACGGGTCCGGCGGCCGCCCGCCGCGCTCGGCGAGGGGCGTCGGGGCCTTGCGGCGGGACACCGTCCGGCATGATGGGCGGATGCTCTACGCAGTCATCCTCGCCGGCGGGACCGGTACCCGGCTCTGGCCGCTGTCCCGGGCGGGGCACCCCAAGTTCCTGCATCCGCTGACCGGCACCGAGGCCTCGCTGCTGCAGGTGACGGCCGAACGGCTGGCCCCGCTGGCCGAGCCGGAGCGGAGCATGGTGGTGACCGGGGTGGCGCACGCGGCCGCCGTGGCCCGCCAACTGCCCACGCTGCCGGAGCAGAACATCCTGGTCGAGCCCTCGCCGCGGGACTCGTGTGCCGCCGTCGCGCTGGCGGCCGCCGTGATCGCCCGCCGTGACCCGGCCGGGGTGATGGGCTCGTTCGCCGCGGATCACCTGGTGGTGCAGCCGGACCGGTTCGCCGACACGATCCGGGCGGCGGTCTTGGGCGCCGAGCGGGGCCTGCTGATGACCGTGGGGATCCGGCCGAGCCGCCCGGAGACCGGCTACGGCTACCTCGAGTGCGGCGAGCCGCTGGACGGCGGCCCGCTGCGCCGGGTGGCGGAGTTCAAGGAGAAGCCTGTCGCCGCGGTGGCCGAGACATACGTGGTGTCCGGGCGGCACCTGTGGAACGCCGGCATGTTCGTCTGGCGGGTGGACGCCTTCCTGGCCGAGCTGGCCCGGCAGCAGCCCGAGCTGCACGACGGGATCATGTCCATCGCCGGCGCCTGGGGCACCGACCGGCAGGACGAGGTGCTGGGCGCGGTGTGGCCGACGCTGCCCAAGATCTCGGTGGACTACGCGGTGATGGAGGGGGCGGCGGCGGCCGGCAAGGTGGCGACCGTCTCCGGTGACTTCGGCTGGACCGACGTGGGCGACTTCCACACCCTCGGCGACGTGCTGCCGGCCGACGACTCGCGCAACGTGGTGCTGGGCGCGGACACGGTGGCCGAGAAGCCGGGCGTGCTGCTGCGGGACAGCACGGGGATGATCGTCGTACCCCGGTCCGGGCGGCTCGTCGCGGCCCTCGGGGTGCACGACCTGATCGTGGTGGACACCGAGGACGCCGTGCTGGTGTGCCCGCGGGACCGGGCGCAGGACGTGAAGAAGCTGGTCGACGACCTGAAGGACCGCGGCGAGGACGGGCTCGTCTGAGCGCAGCCGGAGCCGGGTGTGGCGGAGGTGAGCACGGACTCCGGGGTCGCCGTCCGACCGCACCAGGCGGGCGGCCACCTCCACGGAAACGGTCCGTGGACCCTCGTGGCGGCCGCCCGCGGCGGTGCACCTCCCCAGTTCTCCGCGAACCCCCGACCGCGGCACAGCGAGCATGCCGGCTGGCTCGGCGGCACGTCGAGGTTTTTCAGTCCTCGCTGAAACATGGATGGAAAGTTGCGGTTCGGTACAGTGCGAGGTGCCGTCGGGTAAGGAGCCCCACGACCGCCAGGAGCGTTCGGTGCTGAGAATCCACTTCTCCAGCGAAGACGTCGCCCGCACCCGGGTCGCGGCTGCCGCCGACCCGCTCTGGGAGCTGGTGCTCAGCCTGCACCTGTTGCAGAGCCGCAACCCCGACCCGGCCGTGGTCAGCTGGCGGCGGGAGGTCACCGAGGGGCTCCGCCGGGATCGGGCGGCCGCCCGGTTCCGGCTGCTGTTCGCGCTCAACCCGCCGCGCGGATACTTTCCCGACTTCCTCACCCCGCAGGAGAGTCGGCAGAGCGTGGAGGCGGGACTCGACGCGGTCCGCTCCACACCGGTGCCGCGGCTGCACCGGGACCTCACCGTGCTGGCCGCCGACAACCGGCTGCCCAGTCCGGCCACCGCGCTGGCCCGGGGCGAGCCGGAGGCGCTGCGCCAGCTCACCGCATCGATGGAGCACTACCGGGCGCTGGCCATCACCCCGTACTGGCCCCGGGTGGCCTCCGCGGTCGAGGCCGACCGGGGCCGGCGGGCGCGGGCGCTCCTCGATGGCGGCACGGACGCGCTGCTGGAGAGCCTGCGCCCGGTGGCCCGGTGGCGGCCCGGCGTGCTGGAGGTGCCGGACTATCCGGCGGACCGGGAGCTGCACCTGCGCGGCCGCGGCCTGCTGCTGGTGCCGTCCTTCTTCTGCTCGCGGGCGCCGGTGGCGCTGCTCGACCCCACCCTGCCGCCGGTGCTGGTCTACCCGGTGGACCGGCTCGGTGGGCTCGTCCCGCCGGCCGGGCCGGGCGCGGCCGGCGGGGTGGACCCGGCCATGGCCGGCGCCGGCGGCCGGGAGGCCCTCGCCGCCCTGCTCGGCCGCACCCGGGCCAGCGTGCTTGCGGTGATCGACGAGGGGTGCTCGACCGGGGAGGTGGCGCGCCGGCTGCGCATCTCGCCGGCCGCGGCCAGCCAGCACGCCTCGGTGCTGCGCAACGCCGGGCTGCTGGTCAGCCACCGGGACCGCAACACCGTGCTGCACACCCTCACCCCGCTGGGCCGGGCCATGCTGCGCCAGTGACTCGCCCGAGCCGTTAACAAGGGGCCCCGCCTATACAGAAAGCGATAAGAAGGGGCCCTTCCTTTCGGCTCAGAGTGCCAGCAGGGCCGGGCCGTCGGGGGGGAGCAGGAGGGTCGAGCCGAGGCCCTCGGCCGCCAGCGCGGCGCGCAGCCGGTGCAGGTCGGCGCCGAACCTCACCAGGGTGGCCGCGGTCGGCTCGCCGCGCAGGGTGGCCACGATCGCGGCCGTGGCCTCCGCCGGCCAGCCCGGAACGGCGCCGGCCAGTTCGGCGCGTACGACCGGGTCGGTGACCGGCTCGAGCTCCGTGCCGGGCGCCACCACCCCGGCCACCGCGGCGATCGCCCGGCGCACCGCGGTCGGGTCCGGGCCGTCCGGTGCGCCGGCCGACTCCGGCAGGATGGCCGCGGCGCGCAGGCCGTCCGCGCGGGCCTCGGCCGTGCCGAGCGCGAACAGATCCAGCTCGGCGTCCCGGACCAGGGCGGCCGCCCCCGCGCCGTCGGTCGGCTCGGGGCGGGACAGATAGCCCCGGACCACCGCCACCGGCACCTGGTCGATCTTGCCCTTGACCAGCTCGCCGGCGCCCGCCAGCTCGTCCACCACGGCCATCTGGGTGATGCTGAGCTGGTTGCCGTACGGGTCGACCGCCCCCCGGTGGTCGCGCACCGCGCCGATGCCGGCGGCGCCGAGCGCCACGTCGGTCAGGCCGTTGCGCCAGGGCCGCCCCATGGTGTCCGAGACGATCACGGCCACGTCGGCGCCGTGCCGCTCCCGCAGCGCGGCTCGCAGCGACCGGGCCGACGCGTCCGGATCCTTGGGCAGCAGCACCAGCCGCTTGGGGTCCACATTGGAGGCATCGATCCCGGCGGAGGCCATCACGAAGCCGTGGTGGGTCTGCACGATCCGGGTGGCGCCGCGCCGGGCCACCACCCGGGCGGTCTCGGCCGCGAGGACCTCCTCGCGCGCCGCCGACCGGTCCGGCTCCGCCACCGGTACGTCGACCAGCCGCCCCTCGGCCTTTGAGACGATCTTGCTGGTCACCACCAGGACGTCCCCGTCCCGCAACCAGGGTGCGGCGTGCGCGATCAGCTCGGCCAGGTCATCGCCCTCGGCGACCTCCCCGATGCCGAGGACCGGCAGGATCTCCATCTTCACATCAACTCCAACGCCGCACGCGCCATCTCGGCCGTCGCCTTCTCGTCCGTCATCCAGAGCGGCGCCGAACCGACCCGGACGCCCGGCACCTCGGCGCCCGCGTCGGTGTCGTCCACCAGCCACCCGTCGAGGATGCCGCTACCCGAGCGGGCGCCGTACATGCCACCGACCGCCTCGGCCGTGCACGGCACGTCGAGCGCGGCCAGGCAGCGGTCCGCCATCCCGCGTACCGGCCGGCCGCCGATGATCGGAGCGACGCCGACCACGGGCGCCGGGCCGCCGACCAGGGCGTCCCGAATTTCCGGTACGGCGAGGATCGGCGCGATGCTCACCACCGGGTTGCTCGGCGCCACCAGGACCGCGTCGGCCGAGCCGATCGCCTTGAGCACCCCCGCCGCCGGCTTCGCCGACTCGGCGCCGACGAAGACGAACCGGTGCGTGGGCAGGTCGCCGCGGTAGCGTACCCACCACTCCTGGAAGTGGACGGCCCGGCGCTCGCCGTCGAGGTCGACCACGACGTGCGTCTCCATCCGGTCGTCGGTGGCCGGCAGCAGCCGTACGCCGGGCTGCCAGCGCGCGCAGAGCGCCTCGGTGACCGCCGAGAGCGGGTAACCGGCGTCCAGCATCGTGGTCCGGACCAGGTGGGTGGCGATGTCCCGATCGCCCAGCCCGAACCAGGTGGGCTCGGCGCCGTACGCCGCGAGCTCGTCCTTGACCGCCCAGGTCTCACCGGCCCGGCCCCAGCCCCGCTCCGGATCCGCCGCGCCGCCCAGGTGATACATCACGCTGTCCAGATCGGGGCAGATCCGCAGGCCGTGCAGCCGGATGTCGTCGCCGACGTTCACCACGGCCGTGACCTGTGCGCCGGCTCCCCGCGCGTACGCCCGGACGCCGGCCAGGAATCGGGCCCCGCCGATGCCGCCCGCCAGTACCACGATCTGCATACCGACCATCCTTGCGCACCGGCTTCCGTCCGGCGGTTGTCGGGCCGGGAGACTAGGCTCACCGTCGCCAGGCCCACCCACCCGATGGAGGATCCGTGACCAGCCAGCCCGGCCAGACGCCCCAGTCGGCGCCCACGGCCAGCCAGCTGACCAGGCCACTGCGCGAGCTCGCCGCGCTCGTCCTGGTCGGTGCGAACGCCCTGCTGCTCCTCGTCGCGCTGCTCGACCTGCTGATCCCGGCCGACAACGGGCCGCGGTTCACCAGCCGAGCGGCCAGCGGATTCTTCGACTTCATGGGGATCACCGCGATCGTGCTGCCGTTGCTGGCCGTGCTGCTCGCGACGCACATCACACCCGTGGTGGGCCGGGCCAGGCTGATCACCCAGGCGGCGGTCGGCGAGTACGCGTTCTCGGCGTTCTTCGGCGTGGTGTCCTTCTTCGGCTGGCTGATCGGGAGCCTGGCCAACGGGATGATCCGGGGCGTCTTCACCGGTTTCCTGACCCGGATCGCGTTCCTGGCCATCTTCGCGGTGGCCGCCCTCGCGGTCTTCCGCGTCTGGCGCACGCTCTACTACACGCCCCGGGCCAAGCGTGAGCCGGGCCTGTACGGACGGCCCCAGCCGGGCGGTCCGGCCGCTCCGGGCGGTCCGGGCGGGTTCGGCCAGCCCGGGGGTCCGGCCGGGTTCGGCCAGCCCGGGGGTCCGGGCGGGTTCGGTCAGCCCGGCGATCCGAGCGGGTTCGGCCAACCGGGCGGTCCGGGCCAACCGGATGGGTTCGGCCAGCCGGGTGGATCCGGCCAGCTGGGCGAATTCGGGCAGCCGGGCGGTCCGGCCGGCCGGCCGGTCCCGGGACAGCCGGCACCGACGTCCGCCCCGCCGGCGTTCGGCGCCGGTGACCCGGCGTCGCAGCCGGGGACGGGATCGGCGGAACGCACCCAGGTCATTCCCCGGCCCGCCGCCGAGCCCGAGGCGGACCGCACCGAGGTGCTGCCGGGCCCGGCGGAGCCGGCGCGGAGTATGTCATCGAGCCCGGCCGGCGAGCCGGGGCACGGCTCGGCGGTGCCGTCCGGGTCGCCGGCGCCGTCGGGTGCCGGACCGTCCGGAGTGGAGCGCTCCGGCGCGGAAGCGCCCCGGCCGGATCGGACCGGCGCCGAATCGCCCCGGTCGGAGCGGTCCGGCGCGGAAGCTTCCCCGGCGGAGCGGTCCGGCGCGGCCGGTGCCGCGGAGCGTGACGCGGACCGCACCATGGTGATCCCGCCCGCGGCCAATCCGGGAGAACCCGGTAACAACGACGCCACGCAGATGATCATCCCGTCGGACCGGGGCGCTCAGCGGCCCGATCGGGACGCCGGCCCGCAGTGAGCCGCTGAGACATCCGGGCGCTGCGGGCAAAAGGCCCCTAAGCTCTGCGGATGGCCGATTCACATGCACCGGCGGCGGGCCTCCGGCGGGCGCTGCGGCGGGCCGCCGACGGGCGCTCCCTCGACGTGGACGAGGCGGCCGTCCTGCTCGCCGCCCGCGGCTCGGCGCTGGACGAGCTTCTCGGCGTCGCCGGGGCCATCCGCGACGCCGGGCTGCGCGACGCGGGGCGACCGGGTGTGGTCACGTACTCCCGCAAGGTGTTCGTGCCGCTCACCCGGCTGTGCCGGGACCGGTGCCACTACTGCACCTTCGCCACCGTGCCGCACCGGCTCCCGGCGCCGTACCTGGACCGGGACGAGGTGCTGGCCATCGCCCGGGCCGGCGCGGCCCAGGGTTGCAAGGAGGCGCTGTTCACCCTCGGCGACCGGCCCGAGGCGCGTTGGCCGGCCGCCCGCCGCTGGCTGGACGAGCGCGGCTACGACTCGACGCTCGACTACCTGCGGGCCTGCGCGGTCGCCGTGCTGGAGGAGACCGGGCTGCTGCCCCACCTGAACCCGGGGGTGCTGTCCTGGGCCGAGCTGCAGCGCCTCAAGCCGGTGGCGCCGAGCATGGGCATGATGCTGGAGACCACGGCCACCCGGCTGTGGTCCGAGCCCGGCGGCCCGCACCACGGCTCGCCGGACAAGGAGCCGGCCGTCCGGCTCCGGGTGCTGGCCGACGCCGGTCGGGTCGGCGTGCCATTCACCACCGGCCTGCTGATCGGGATCGGGGAGACGCTCGCCGAACGCGCCGACACCATCTTCGAGATCCGCCGGGCGCAGCGGGAGTACGGGCACGTCCAGGAGGTGATCGTGCAGAACTTCCGGGCCAAACCCGACACCGCCATGCGGGGCATGCCCGACGCCGAGCTGCACGACCTGGCCGCCACCGTGGCGGTGACGCGGATCCTGCTCGGTCCCCGGGCCCGGGTGCAGGCGCCGCCCAACCTGATCGACGACGAGTACGATCTGCTGCTGCGGGCCGGCATCGACGACTGGGGCGGCGTCTCGCCGGTCACTCCCGACCACGTGAACCCGGAGCGGCCCTGGCCCCAGCTCGACCGGCTGGCCGCCCGGTCGGCGGCCGCAGGCTTCACCCTGCGGGAACGCCTCACCATCTATCCGGAGTACGTGCTGCGCGCCGAGGGCTGGCTCGATCCCCGGGTCGAGCCGCACGTTCGGGCGCTGGCCGATCCGCAGACCGGGCTGGCGGTCGAGGGCGCCGTGCCGGTCGGCCGGCCCTGGCAGGAGCCGGAGGAGGGCATCGAGTCCACCGGCCGCACCGACCTGCACGCCACGATCGACACCGTCGGCCGGTCGGGGGACCGGCGCGGGGACTTCGACAGCGTGTACGGGGACTGGGCGGAGGTGGCCGGCCGGGTGTCCGAGGCCGCCGGCGCGGTCGCCGCGGCGCGTACCGGGGAGGAGCCGGACGACGCGCCGGCGCGGACCGGTGGCTCGGTGGCCGGCGCGGACGCCGGGTTGCGCGCGGCGCTGCGGCTGGCCGCCGCCGACCCGGCGGCGCTGCTGGCGCCGCGGCACACCGACGCGGCGCTCGCGCTGTTCGGGGCGGACGGGCCGGCGCTGGAGGAGCTGTGCCGGATCGCCGACGACGTCCGCCGGGACGCCGTGGGCGACGACGTCACGTACGTGGCGAACCGCAACATCAACTTCTCGAACGTCTGCTATGTGGGGTGCCGGTTCTGCGCCTTCGCGCAGCGGGAGCGGGACACCGACGCGTACCGGCTGTCGGTGGCGCAGGTGGCCGACCGGGCCGAGCAGGCGTGGCGGGCCGGCGCCACCGAGGTGTGCCTGCAGGGCGGCATCGACCCCAAGCTGCCGGTCGGCACGTACGTCGACCTGGTCCGGGCGATCAAGGACCGGGTGCCGGGCCTGCACGTGCACGCGTTCTCGCCCATGGAGATCGTCACGGCCGCGGCCAAGGCAGGGGTGTCGATCCGGGAGTGGCTGGTCCGGCTCCGCGAGGCCGGGCTGGACACCATCCCCGGGACCGCCGCGGAGATCCTGGACGACGACGTGCGGTGGGTGCTCACCAAGGGCAAGCTGCCGGCCGCCGCCTGGGTCGAGGTGGTGACCACGGCCCACGAGCTGGGCATCCGGTCCAGCTCCACCATGATGTACGGGCATGTCGACCATCCCGGGCAGTGGCTGGCGCACTTCCGGGTGCTGGCCGGGGTGCAGGACGCGACCGGCGGCTTCACCGAGTTCGTCGGATTGCCGTTCGTGCACACCAACGCCCCGATCTACCTGGCCGGGATCGCCCGGCCGGGGCCCACCTGGCGGGAGAACCGGGTGGTGCACGCGATGGCCCGGCTGCTGCTGCACGGGCGGATCCCGAACATCCAGTGTTCCTGGGTCAAGCTCGGCGACGCCGGGACCGCCGCCGTGCTGCGCGGCGGGGCCAACGACCTGGGCGGGACGCTGATGGAGGAGACCATCTCCCGGATGGCCGGCGCCGAGCACGGATCGGCGCGCAGCGAGGAGCAGTTGGTGGCGATCGCCGCCGCCGCCGGGCGGCCGGCCCGGCGACGGTCCACGGTGTACGGGCACATCGGGTGACGTGGACCGGCATCGACACGCCGGGCGCCACGCCGAAATTCCGTCGAGTTTCCGTCTCGGGCGTTACTCGCGGCGGCCCTCGACCGATAGGCCAGGGTGTCCGGGTCGGAAGCGGCCGTACGGCGGTCCGGACCGGCGTTTGCACCTACCAGGTTCCGCTTGACGACGCACGTACAACACGCGTGTAATTCCGGAGGGGTCGTTCGTACGGAGCGCATCGAACCGGCATCCGACGGACAAAACACGCCTTCCGCGTGGGGGGTTGCAGCGGCGCTGCCGTTGCACGAAAAGGAGGCAGTTGGATGGACGGCCGACTCGAGGTGGCCGACCTGCTCGGGAACGCACCGGAGTGGCAGGAGCGGGCACTGTGCTCGCAGACCGACCCGGAGGCGTTTTTTCCCGAGAAGGGCGGTTCGACCCGCGAGGCGAAGCGGATCTGCTCGCGCTGTGAGGTCAAGACCGAGTGCCTGGAGTACGCGCTCGGGCACGACGAACGTTTCGGCATCTGGGGAGGCCTGTCCGAACGCGAGCGGCGCAAGCTGAAGCGGCGGGTGGCCTGACCGGAGCGGGACCGAAACGTCGGTGGTCGGAGTTCGGTGGCGGTGGGGGCCGCCGCCGGCTCAGGCCAGTTCGTCGGGGTCCACGCCCAGCAGGTTCGCCACCTGCTCGATGATCACGTCGTGGACCAGGTCGGCGAGGTCCTCGTTGTCCATGGCGCGGAACTCGAGCGGCCGGCGGTACAGCACGATCCGGGGCGGCATCTCCTGCCGGCCCGGGCGCCCAGGCAGCAGTCGGGCCAGCGGGACCTCGCCGTCCTCCAGGACGTCCGAGTCGTACACGTTCAGTTCCGGGGGGACGTCCTCGACCGCGAACTCGACGCCGGTGAGTTCCTTGGCGAACCGCCGCTCCAGGGTCTCCACGGTGTCCAGCACGAGATCATCGAAGATCTCCGCCTTGGTGCGGGCCAGCGGCACCGTGGCCGGTACGAGGCGGCCGCGCAGGCCGCGGCCGCGCCGGTCCCGCTTCGGCCGTCGCCCGGTGCCCGGCCGGCGGTTGTCCGGACTGGTCATCTGCAACCCCCCATGGTGCTGAGCCGGAGTGATCCCGGCAGGGCCCGCGTCGGTCGGGCGGCGAGCCGTGCGGGGCCGGTGGGGCAAGGGTAATGCCGGTCGGGTGAGCCGCGCCCCGGGGCGTGCCGCCGGATTGGCCGCATGCCCGAACTGCGATCTCCGCCGGCACGCCCGCCGGGTCTCTGCGGCATGCCCGAACTGTGATCTCCAAGGCCGGCGTGTCGGATCCGCATCCGGTGCGGCGGACCGGGTAATGGAGATACCGTGCGGCCGTGAGGTCACCACGGCGTTGCTCCCGCAACGGCTGCCCGAGACAGGCCGTCGCCACGTTGACCTATATCTACAACGAGTCGACCGCCGTGGTGGGGCCGCTGGCCGCATTCGCCGAGCCGCACACCTACGACCTCTGTGAGCAGCATGCCCGCAGCCTGACCGCGCCCCGGGGCTGGGAGGTGGTCCGGCACGAGGGTGAGTTCGAGCCGCCGCCACCCACCACCGACGACCTGGTGGCGCTGGCCGAGGCGGTACGCGAGGCGGCCCGCCCGGCCCCACCCCGCCCGGCCGAGCTGGAGGCCGAGATCAACGGCGACCACCCCACCGGCCGCCGCGGCCACCTCCGCGTAATCCCCCCCAACCGCTGAATCCCTCCCTCCCCGACCCCTTCTCTCGCGATCTTGCACTTTTGGTTGGCGACTCGCGGAGAATGCTGCTTTTGTCCGCACCAAAAGTGCAAGATCGCCGTGTCGGGGGGTCGGGTGGGGGGCGGGTGGGGTGGGGTGGGGTTGGGGTCAGGTGAGGGCGGCGCGGACCGTTGCGATGATGTAGGCGGGGCGGCGGTAGAGGTCCCGGTCCGTGAAGTAACGCATCGTCCAGCCGTGGGCATCCAGCCAGTTTGTCCGTTCCCGATCCCATCTCAGGCGGTCCCGGTCGAGATGGGAGCTACCGTCGTACTCGACGCCCACCCGCCGCTTCCGGTAGCCGAGATCGAGGCGATACCTGGCAATGCCGTCAGCGTCGTACACCCAAACCTGCGGTTCCGGGGGCGGCAGCCGGCCATCCACCAGGGTCAACCTGAGCTGGCTTTCCTGCCGGCACTCTGCCCTGCCATCGGAGAGCCGTACCAGCTCGCGGGCCTGCCGGATGCCCTTCAGCGCTCGGTGCTGCGCGAGTTCCGTACAGAGGCCGTCGTGATCGATCACGCCGAGCCGAAGCATGGCGTCAAGAACGGGTAGCGCGTTCATCCGAGAGGAGACCCTGGCCAGGTCGACGGCGCACCGGGCCGCGGGCACGCACGGGATTCCACCGACAATGACAGGCTCGCGCACCGCAAGCGCGGCGTGATGCACGACCAGGCCCGGGAGGCGCGGTCGGGCAACCCCGGGTGGGAGCTGGATGTGCACGTTGCCGTCCTGGTGGACGTCCACGCCGTACCGCCGCGCGGCGCTCTGCCTCGTCAGGATGGCCTGCGGCGGGAGCCGCAGGAACAAAGCCCGCAGGTTGCCCTCCTCATCCAGCTCGCGATCGGCGTACACGCCGCGACGGGCCCTGATGAGTTCGCGCCGGTCGACCCGGGTCCGCACCCCCTGCCAGCCCATCGTCCTGACCAGATCGCCGCCGCGCCACAGTCGCTCCGCCACGCATACAGGCTGCTGACGGTCCCAGCGCACCGAAAGCCCCGACCAGCTCCCCTGTGGACAACTCCACCCCTGTGGATAACCCCGCCCCCCGCCTCTCCGCCGCGATCTTGCACTATCTGTGGGGACAAAAGTGAGCAATCTAGGCAAGTCGCCAACCAAAAGTGCAAGATCGCGAGGGGGTGGGGGCGAGGGGGGTTACGGGGCGGGGGGCGGGGAGAGGTGGGAGCGGATGAGGAAGCGGACGCCCTCGGGGGCCTCCAGGGAGAAGCCGCTGCCGCGGCCGGGGACCACGTCGACCGTGAGCGTCGTGTGCTGCCAGCGCTCCCACTGGGACGCCGACATCCAGAACTCGACCGGCTCGGGCACGCCCTCGATGGCCAGCGCGGCGAGCAGCACGTCTGAGGCGCCGGTGCGAAACTCGCCCGCCGGGAAGCACATCGGCGCGCTGCCGTCGCAGCAGCCGCCGGACTGGTGGAACATCAGCGGCCCGTGCGCCTCCCGCAGCGACCGGAGCAGGTCGGCCGCTGCGGGGGTGACGCTCACCGGCGAGGGCCGCATCAGAACAGCCCGAGCTTCTTGGGCGAGTAGCTGACCAGCAGGTTCTTGGTCTGCTGGTAGTGCTCCAGCATCATCTTGTGGTTCTCCCGGCCCACGCCGGACTGCTTGTAGCCGCCGAAGGCCGCGTGCGCCGGGTACGCGTGGTAGCAGTTCGTCCACACCCGACCGGCCTGAATGGCCCGTCCGGCCCGGTACGCCGTGTTCATGTCCCGGGTCCACACGCCGGCGCCCAGCCCGTACAGCGTGTCGTTGGCGATCTTCACGGCGTCGGCCAGGTCGGCGAACGAGGTCACCGAGACCACCGGCCCGAAGATCTCCTCCTGGAAGATCCGCATCGAGTTGTCGCCCTCGAAGATGGTCGGCTCCACGTAGTAGCCCCCGGACAGGTCGCCGCCGAGGTCCGCGCGGGAACCGCCGACCAGGACGCGCGCGCCCTCCTGCCGACCGATGTCCAGGTAGGACAGGATCTTCTCGAGCTGGTCGTTGGACGCCTGCGCGCCCACCATGGTGTCGGTGTCCAGCGGGTGCCCGGCCACGATGGCCCGGGTGCGCTCCACGGCCGCGGCCAGGAAGTCCGCGTAGTGTCCCTGCTGGATCAGCGCCCGGGATGGGCAGGTGCACACCTCGCCCTGGTTGAGGGCGAACATGGTGAAGCCCTCCAGCGCCTTGTCGTGGAAGTCGTCCCGGGCCGCGCTCACGTCGTCGAAGAAGATGTTCGGGCTCTTGCCGCCGAGTTCGAGGGTGACCGGCTTGATGTTCTCGCTGGCGTACTGCATGATCAGCCGCCCGGTGGTGGTCTCGCCGGTGAACGCCACCTTGGCCACCCGCGGCGAGGACGCCAGGGGCTTGCCGGCCTCGACCCCGAACCCGTTCACCACGTTGACCACGCCCGGCGGCAGCAGGTCGGCCACCAGCGACAGCCAGTAGTGGATGGACGCCGGGGTCTGCTCGGCCGGCTTGAGCACGACCGCGTTGCCGGCCGCGAGCGCCGGCGCCAGCTTCCAGGTCGCCATGAGGATCGGGAAGTTCCACGGGATGATCTGGCCGACCACCCCGAGCGGCTCGTGGAAGTGGTACGCCACCGTGTCGTCGTCGATCTCGCCGAGCGAGCCCTCCTGGGCCCGGATCACGCCCGCGAAGTACCGGAAGTGGTCGATGGCGAGCGGGATGTCGGCGGCCAGCGTCTCCCGGACGGGCTTGCCGTTCTCCCAGGTCTCGGCCACGGCCAGGGACTCGAGGTTTTCCTCCATCCGGTCGGCGATCCGGTTGAGGATCATGGCCCGTTCGGCCACCGGGGTGCGGCCCCACGCGTCGGCCGCGCCGTGCGCCGCGTCCAGCGCCCGCTCGACGTCGTCGGCCGTGCCGCGGGCGATCTCGGTGAACGGCTGGCCGGTGATCGGGGTGGGGTTCTCGAAGTACTGTCCGCGCGCCGGGGCGACGTACTCGCCGCCGATCCAGTGGTCGTAGCGGGACTGGTAGGTGTCGGGTGCGTCGTACCGCGTCATGGGGACCTCCGCCGTTGCAGGTGACGGCGGCGAGGCTAGTTTCCGGGGGGTTGCAGCAACGTTGCGCGCCCGGCGGACCGGGGCCCGGCCGCACCGGGCTTGGCCTCCCCGCGCCGGGCCGCGGCGGGCGTGGCGGCTCCGCGCCGGGCCGCGGCGGGGGCGGCGGCTCCGCGCCGGGCCGCGGCGGGCGCGGCCACGCCGTACTCCAAAGCCAGCTCGCGGGCCCGGGCGACCGCGAGTGGCCGGCGGGGCGCGCCCGGCGGTAGGCCGGCGGCCAGCGCCTCCCAGGCCACCAGGTCGTCGGCGCCGGCCGGCGTGCCGGTCCAGGCCGCGAGCAGCGCGGGGTCCGCGCTGGCCAGCACGGCCGCCCGCAGGTCGCCGTCGATCAGCCGGCGCAGTCGCGCCACGCCCGGCGCGTCGGAGGCGGGCAGCAGGGATCCCCGGTACGCCTCCAGCGCGCCGGCCGGGTCGCCCCGGTCCAGCCGTTCGGTGACGGTCCGGAAGTCCGTGCGGACCGGGACGCGCAGCCGGTAGGGGCGGGAGTCGAGCAGCCGCTCGCCGAGGATGCGCCGCAGTCGGGACAGCTCGGCCCGCAGCGTCACCGGGCGCAGCCGGTCGTCGCCGTACAGGTCGAGGCCGAGCTGCTCGCCGGTGCGTCCCTCCGGGTGGTCCGCGAGCAGCACCAGCAGCTCGCTGTGCCGGCGGCCCAGCCGGAGCCGGCGCCCGCCGGCGCGCAGCTCCGCCTCGTCCCGGCCGAGCGCGGTGATCGTCACCGCCTCCGGCTCGACGGCCCGGGCCAGGTACGCCTCGGCCGCCCGGGCGGTGGCACGGACCAGCGCGAGGCTCTGCGGGGTGGCCAGGTGGTCGCCGCCGGTGATGTCGACGGCGCCCAGCAGGCGTCCGGTGCCCGGCTCGTGGATCGGCGCGGCCGCGCAGGTCCAGCGCTGCACGTGCCGGCTGAAGTGTTCGGTGGCGAAGATCTGCACGTCGTGGTCGACGGCCAACGCGGTGCCCGGGGCGTTGGTGCCGGCGTGGGTCTCGTCCCACCGCGCGCCGGCGACGAAGTTCATCCGCTCGGCCCGGCGCAGCACCCCGGGGTGCCCCTCGACCCAGAGCAGCCGCCCGTACGCGTCGCAGACCGCCATCAGGTGCGCGCCGTCCTGGGCGATGCCCCCCAGCAGGTCCCGGAACAGCGGCAGGACCCGGGCCAGCGGGTGGCCGGACCGGTAGGTCTCCAGCGTGTCGTCGACCAGCTCGATCGGCGGCGTGCCCTCCGGATCCAACCGGGCGCCCGCCGAGCGGCGCCAGGACGCCGCGACCACGTCGCGCACCGCCCGGCGGCGGGCGCCGCCGGTGAGGAACGCCTCGTGCGCCGCGCCGATCTGCGCCATCCGCTCGGCCGGATCGGCGCCTACTTCCAGGGCGAGCCACGGATCAGCCATCGGCGACCTCCTCCGCCCATCGTGACCCGGATCACGCCCACCCGCCAGGCGGGCGCCGAGCGGTGGCTCAGTGACCGGCCGCACCCCCGGGCCACGCTGCTGCCGTGCCGGGGGACCGCGACGGGTTACGCTGCCCGGCAGTCTTGTTCCCGCAAGGTGAGGTGGATCATGGACCGACGACTCGACGCCGGCCGGCGGACGGCCGCCGCGCTGCTTGCGGGCGCCGCGGCCGCGGGAGTCGTCGCGCTCGCCGCCGCGCCCGTGGCCGCCGCGCCCGACGCGGGCCGCGACAAGGTCGCGGTGCGGGCACCGAGCAGCTTCGAGGCCGGCGGTTCGCCCGGCGCGGTGAACGTCGGGGCGGCGAAGCGCAGCAAGGGGTGCGCGATCGTCCGCTCCCAGCTGGCCATCCGGTTGAGCGGCCTGGCGGCCAGCCAGGTCCGGGCGGAGGTGGCCCGGGACGGCCAGTGGCGGCCCCTCGCGGTCTCCGGCGGCGGCGGAACCGTGGCCACCGCGGCCGTGGCCCCGACCGACCCGGTGCTGTGCAACAAGAAGAGCGTGACGGTCCGCTACCGGCTCACCTTCCTGGCCGACGCGCCGGCCGGTACGGCGGTCCTGGCGGGCCAGGTGATCACGGCGGCCGGCGAGGTGCTGGGCCAGGCCGAGCATGCCAGCCGGGTGGTGGGAACGGCTCGGGCCACCGCGAGCCCCACGCCGAGGCCAAGCCGTGCCAGCGCCACGCCGAGCCCGGAGCCGACGGTCGCGGCCAGCGACCAGCAGGCGGTCGCGGCGGCGCCCGCCGGACCATCGACGGCGCCGGCCGCCGCGGCCCCCGGCGGCGGGCTGGGCCTGGGCGGCCTGGTCATGGTGCTGGGCATCGGCATGGTGGGGGTCGGGGTCGCCCTGCTGGTGGTGCTGCTGCGGCGCAACCGGGCCGGGGCCGACGAGCCCGCCCCGGTCACGGCCGCGGGCGGCGGCTACCCGTCCGGAACGTACGGTGGCGCGCCGGCGTGGGCGGGCCCGGACCGGCCCGGTAGCCCGCCGCCCGCGGCCCCGGCCTGGCCGGCGCCGCCCCCGCGACCCGGCTGGTCGGCCCCCGCGGACAGCGCGCCCACCGGCGTGCTGCCGCGGCAGCACGGCCCGGTCCCGCCCGGGCGACCCGGCCCGGTCCCGCCCGGGCGACCCGGCCCGGTCCCGCCCGGGCGACCCGGCCCGGTCCCGCCCGAGCCGGGCGGCCCGGTCCCGCCCGGATCCGGTGAGGCGACGATGATCATGCCTCGGCTGCCCGAACAGGACTGAGTGCCGCGGGCCGGTTGCCGCCGGCCGGTTGCCGCGGGGCGGGAGATCGCGCTCGGTTACGCTCAGGCGATTGACCGCCGTGTCGAAGGGGAGCGAGACCGTTGTCTGATCTGTCCCAGATCGTGAAGGCCTACGACGTACGGGGGGTCGTCCCGGACCAGTGGGACGAGCGGGCGGCCGAGGCGCTCGGCGCCGCCTTCGCGCAGGTGCTGGCCGGCTCCACCGACGCGCCGGACACCGTCGTCATCGCTCACGACATGCGGGACTCCTCGCCCGGTCTGGCCGCCGCGTTCTCGGCCGGGGTACGCGCCGAGGGACTCTCGGTGCTCTCCACGGGCCTCGGCTCCACCGACATGCTCTACTTCGCCTCCGGCATCCTCGGCCTGCCCGGCGCGATGTTCACGGCCAGTCACAATCCGGCGCGGTACAACGGCATCAAGATGTGCCGGGCCGGCGCCCGGCCGATCGGCCAGCAGAGCGGCCTGGCCGAGATCCGGGACCGGGCCCAGGCGCTGCTCGACAAGGCCGAGCCGGGCCGGCCGGGCGGCGCCGCGGGCGACGCGCCGGCCGCGAGCGAGGAGCGCCGGGACCTGCTGCCGGAGTACGCCGCCCACCTGCGCGGCCTGGTCGACCTGTCCCGGATCCGGCCGCTGAAGGTGGTGGTGGACGCCGGCAACGGGATGGGTGGCTACACCGTGCCCGCGGTGCTCGGCGACGCGGCGCTGCCGGCCCTGCC
Source organism: Plantactinospora siamensis (assembly GCF_042434095.1). Classification (NCBI taxonomy): domain Bacteria; kingdom Bacillati; phylum Actinomycetota; class Actinomycetes; order Micromonosporales; family Micromonosporaceae; genus Plantactinospora; species Plantactinospora siamensis. Next base: position 879,036 of record NZ_JBHLUE010000004.1, on the reverse strand, counting down.
GCTGACGATCGTCCCGCTGTATTTCGAGCTGGACGGCTCGTTCCCCAACCACGAGGCCAACCCGCTGGACCCGGCCAACCTCGTCGACCTGCAGGCAGCCGTCCGCGAACACGGCGCCGACCTGGGGCTGGCCTTCGACGGCGATGCCGACCGGTGCTTCGTGGTGGACGAGCGGGGGGAGCCGGTGTCGCCCTCGGCCATCACCGCGCTGGTGGCCAGCCGCGAGCTGGCCAAGCATCCGGGCGGCACGGTGATCCACAACCTGATCACCTCCAGCGCCGTCCCCGAGATCGTCCGGGAGGCCGGCGGCGAGCCGGTGCGCAGCCGGGTCGGGCACTCGTTCATCAAGGCCGACATGGCCCGGACCAACGCGATCTTCGGCGGCGAGCACTCGGCGCACTACTACTTCCGGGACTTCTGGTTCGCCGACACCGGCATGCTGGCCGCCATGCACGTGCTCGCGGCGCTGGGCGGTCAGGACCGGCCGCTGTCCGAGCTGGCCGGGGAGTTCGAGCGGTACGTCGCCTCGGGTGAGATCAACTCCACCGTGGCCGATCAGGCGGGTCGCACCGCGCAGGTGCGCGCGGCATACCCGGACGCCGAGGTCGACGAGCTGGACGGGCTGACGCTGCGGTTCGCCGACGGCGCCTGGATCAACCTGCGGCCGTCCAACACCGAGCCGCTGCTGCGGCTGAACGTGGAGGCCCCGACGGCCGAGCGGATGGCCGCGCTGCGGGACGAGGTGTTGGCCCTGGTCCGGGCCTGACCGGCGGCCGCCGGGAGGCGGCGGTCGACGGGAGCGGCGGGTGGCCGGGAGCCGGCGGCCGGGTCGATCGGTTCCGGCGCGATTAGGATCCTCTGCGCCGGGGGACACTGCCGACCGTCCCGCCGCCGACGATCGTGGAAGGAGCCCGCCGTGGCCCTCGACCCGCAGCTGCTGGAGATTCTCGCCTGCCCGGACACGCACCACGCCCCGCTTGACTATGATGCGGCCGCTCAGACGCTGACCTGCACCGAGTGCGGCCGGATCTTCGAGGTCCGGGACGACGTGCCGGTGCTGCTGCTGGACGAGGCCAGGGGTGGACCGGCCGCCGCCGGCTCCGCCGCGGACGGGCCGGGGTCCGCCGCGGACGGGCCGGGCTCCGCCGGGGGCGCGGGGGCGAGCCGGTAGATGTCGACTTCGGCTGGAGGACGAGCCTGATGGACGGCACCGCCGGGGTGAGCGGGCAGCGAGCGGCCGACGAGGCGCTGCTGGACAACGTCGACGCGCTGAGCGAGTTCGACCCGAACGGGATGCTCCGGCACACCGCCTCGGCCGGCGCGCAGGTGCGGGAGTCGGCCGCGCTGACCGCCGAGGCGAACCTGACCGACCTAGGTGAGGAGGGCCGGCCCCGGGCCGTGGTGATCGCCGGGGTGGGCACGGCCGGTCGTACCGGTGACGTGCTGGCCACGGTCGCCGGCCCGCGCTGTCCGGTGCCGGTGATCCCGCACGGCGGCACCGGCGTGCCGGGCTGGGTGGGCGCGGCCGACGTGGTGATCGCGGTGAGCGCCTCGGGGCGCAGCCCGGAGGCGCTCGGGGCGGCGGACGCGGCGGCGCGCCGCGGCGCCCGGCTGGTCGCGATCGGCGCGCCCGACTCGGAGCTGCAGTCGGTGGCCGACCGGGTACGCGCGCCGTTCATCCCGGTGCCGCGCCGGGCGCCGGCCCGGGCGAGCCTCTGGGCGCTGACCGTGCCGGTGCTGCTGGCGGCCCGGGCGCTCGGCCTGGTGAACGTCAACGAGGCGGACCTGGCCGAGACGGCGGCCCGGCTCGACGCGGACGCCGACCGCTGCCGGCCGTCGGCCGAGTCCTTCGTCAACCCCGCCAAGTCGCTGGCGCTCGGCCTGGCCGGCTCCATCCCGATCGTCTGGGGCTCCTCGCCGCTGGCCACGGTCGCGGCCCGGCGGTTCGGCGACACGCTCTCGGCGAACGCCCGCTATCCGGTGGTGGCCGGGGCCCTCGGCGAGGCCGGCCGGGGCCGGGTGGGCCTGCTCGACGGCGTGTTCGGCGGCCTCGGCGAGGCGTCCCGGGACATCTTCGCCGACCCCGAGGAGGAGGCCGAGGGCACCCGGCTGCGCCTGGTGCTGCTGCGCGACGGCGGGTTGAACGCCGGCGAGGACACCGCCGAGCCGCTCGCCGTGGAGGAGCGGCGCGCCGACGCCGTACAGACCCTGGCCGAGCGGCGCGGGGTGCGCTGCGACGTCGTGACGGCCGAGGGCGGTTCGGCGTTGGAGCGGTTGGCCTCGCTGATCGCGGTGCCGGACTTCGCGTCGGTCTATCTGGCCCTGGCACACCGCCTGGACCCGATGGCGGTACCCGCCATCACCGAGATGAAGGAGCTGTCGAACCAGTGACCCCGCCCAATTCCCCGGGAGCCCGACGATGAGCGCCGAGGGTGGCACCCGGGCCATCATCGCGGCCCTCGCCGCGAACCTGGGCATCGCCCTGACGAAGTTCGTCGCGTGGCTGCTCACCGGTTCGTCGTCGATGCTCGCCGAGTCGCTGCACTCGGTGGCCGACTCGGGCAACCAGGCGCTGCTGCTGATCGGCAACCGCCGGTCCCGGCGCGCCGCCACCCCGGCGCACCCGTTCGGGTACGGGCGGGAGCGCTACATCTACGCGTTCATCGTCTCGATCATCCTGTTCAGCCTGGGCGGCCTCTTCGCGCTCTACGAGGCCTGGCACAAGTTCGCCCACCCCGAGCCGATCCACAGCTGGAAGTGGGTTCCGGTGCTCGTGCTGGTGGCCGCGATCATCATGGAGGGCTACTCGTTCCGCACCGCCATCAAGGAGTCGAACCAGATTCGCGGCAAGGTGTCCTGGGCCCGGTTCATCCGCCGGGCCAAGGCGCCGGAGCTGCCGGTCGTGCTGCTGGAGGACTCGGGCGCGCTGGTCGGCCTGGTGTTCGCGCTCTTCGGCGTCGGCATGACGCTGGCCACCGGCAACGGTCGGTGGGACGCGCTGGGCACGGCCATGATCGGCGTACTGCTCGTGGCCATCGCCGTCACGCTCGCCATCGAGACCAAGAGCCTGCTGCTCGGTGAGGCCGCGTCGGCCCGCGACATCCAGCGGATCGAGTCGGCGATCGTGGACGGCCCCGAGGTCGAGCGGATCATCCACATGAAGACGCTGCACCTGGGCCCGGAGGAGCTGCTCGTGGCCGCGAAGATCGCGGTGCAGCCGTGCGAGCTGGCCGGCGACGTGGCGCGCGGGATCGACGCCGTGGAGGCGCGGATCCGGTCGGCCGTACCGATCGCCCGGGTCATCTACCTCGAGCCGGACATCTACAGCGCCCAGGCGGCGCGCGCGGCCGAGCGGGACCGGGCGGCCGGGTCGGACCGGGCGGGCGCGCCCGCCGAGCCGGCGGCCGGCGCCTCGGACCCGGCATCCGGCGCCGCGGACCCGGCTGCCGCCAGGTCGGACCGGTCGGCCGGTGCCGCGCGCCCGGCGGTCGAGGCCGACCGGACGGTCGATGCCGCCGACCCGGCGTCCGGCGGGGTCGAGCCGGCCGCGGACCGGCCCGGAGGCTGATCGTGGAGTCGTTGCACGGACCGATCCGGGACTACGCCTGGGGTTCCCGCACGGTGCTGGCGGAGCTGCAGTGCCGGCCGGCGCCCAGCCCCGGCCCCGAGGCCGAGCTGTGGCTCGGCGCGCACCCGGGCGCCCCGGCCGCGGTGGACCGTCCCGGCGGGCCGGTGCCGCTGCCGGACCTGCTCGCGGCCGAATCGGAGCACTGGCTCGGGGCCGACGTGCTGGCGCGGTTCGGCCCGCGGCTGCCGTTCCTGCTCAAGGTGCTGGCGCCCGAGAAGCCGCTGTCGTTGCAGGCACATCCCGACCCCGAGCAGGCCCGCGCCGGGTACGACGCCGAGGAGGTGGCCGGCGCGCATCACAACTACGTGGACCCGTACCACAAGCCGGAGATGCTGGTGGCGCTCCAGCCATTCGAGGCGCTCTGCGGGTTCCGGGACCCGGCGGTCTCGGCCGAGGCGCTGGCCGGGTTGGGCCTGGCCGAGCTGGCGCCGGTGGTGACGGCGCTGCGCAGAGGGGTGGCCGGCCTGGCGGATGCGGTCCGGCTGCTGCTCACCTGGCCGGCGGACGGGCGGGCCGACCTGGTGGACGCCGCGGTCAAGGCCGCCGGCGCGGCGCAGGGCCGGGCCGACCTGGTGCCCCGGCTGGCGGCCGACTACCCGGGCGACCCGGGCGTGCTGCTGGCGCTGCTGCTCAACCACGTGTCGCTCGCGCCCGGCGAGGCCATCTGGATGCCGGCCGGCAACCTGCACGCGTACCTGCGGGGCTGCGGGGTGGAGATCATGGCCGCCAGCGACAACGTGCTGCGCGGTGGCTTCACGCCCAAGCGGGTGGACGTGGACGAGCTGCTCCGGGTGCTGCGCTTCGAGGTGCTGGCCGACCCGGTGCTGCGGGCCGTGCCGGTGCAGCCCGGCGTGGTGACCTGGCCGGTGCCGGTGGACGACTTCGCGCTGTACCGGATCCGGCTGGACGGCGCCGCGCCGGTCCGGCTGGCGCCCGCCGGTCCCCGGGTGGTGCTCAGCACGGCCGGCACGCTCACGGCCGGCGACGATGACGGCGCGGTGCCGGTGCCCTGCGGCACCGGCGTGCTGAGCCGGGCCGGCGCCGGGCCGGTGGAGCTGGCCGGCACCGGCGAGGCGTACCTGGCCACCGTGGGCCGCTGAGCCGGTTTCCCGGTTCCGCTTGACAGTCCGGATACGCAGGGTAACTATGAGAGTACGCAAGGTGAGCAGCCAGACCGCTCGCCGGCGGGAGACCAAACCGGGGGGATGCGCGGGGCGGCGACGTGGTGGGCGGAAAGTATGCCCACGGCTCGCCGCCCCGCGCGCTACGTGTGCTGGATGATGGGCCTGAGGACCGCGCCGGTCGCCGCGGGCGAGCCTTTCCAGAGACCCTCGAGGCCGGCGCGTAAGGTGGAGGGTCGCGCAACGAGACCCGTTCGACAGGAGCTTCGATGACCAGCACCCTCCCGGCGCCGTCCGGCGGCGCGCCGACCAACGCCCGGCCCAGCACCGTGGCCGAAGGCGACTTCAAGGTGGCGGATCTGTCGCTCGCCGCGTTCGGACGCAAGGAGATCCAGCTCGCCGAGCACGAGATGCCCGGCCTCATGGCCATCCGCCGGGAGTTCGCCGAGCAGCAGCCGCTGCGCGGCGCCCGGATCACCGGCTCGCTGCACATGACGATCCAGACCGCCGTGCTGATCGAGACGCTGGTGGCGCTCGGCGCGCAGGTCCGGTGGGCGTCCTGCAACATCTTCTCCACCCAGGACCACGCGGCCGCGGCCATCGTGGTCGGCCCGGAGGGGACCCCGGAGGCCCCGGCCGGCGTTCCCGTGTACGCCTGGAAGGGCGAGTCGCTGCCGGAATACTGGTGGTGCACCGAGCAGGTGCTGACCTGGCCGGACGGGGACGGCCCCAACATGATCCTGGACGACGGCGGCGACGCCACGCTGCTGGTGCACAAGGGCGCCCAGTTCGAGAAGGCCGGCGCCGTGCCGGCCGTGGAGAGCGCCGACTCCGAGGAGTACGCGGTCATCCTCGAGGTGCTGCACCGCTCGATCGGCGAGGACAACCAGCGGTGGACCCGGATCGCCGCGGGCATCCGCGGGGTCACCGAGGAGACCACCACGGGCGTGCACCGGCTGTACGAGATGCAGCGGGACGGCACCCTGCTCTTCCCGGCCATCAACGTCAACGACTCGGTCACGAAGAGCAAGTTCGACAACAAGTACGGCTGCCGGCACTCGCTCATCGACGGCATCAACCGGGCCACCGACGTGCTGATCGGCGGCAAGATGGCGGTCGTCATGGGCTACGGCGACGTGGGCAAGGGCTGCGCCGAGTCGCTGCGCGGCCAGGGCGCCCGGGTCGTGGTCACCGAGGTCGACCCGATCTGCGCGCTGCAGGCGGCCATGGACGGCTACCAGGTGGCCACCCTGGACGACGTGGTGGAGCGGGCCGACATCTTCGTCACGGCGACCGGCTGCTTCAACGTGATCACCAACGAGCACATGGCCCGGATGAAGCACCAGGCGATCGTCGGCAACATCGGCCACTTCGACAACGAGATCGACATGGCCGGGCTGGCCAAGCGGTCGGACGTGACCCGGGAGAACATCAAGCCGCAGGTCGACCTGTGGCGCTTCGAGGACGGCCACGCCATCATCGTGCTGTCCGAGGGGCGGCTGCTGAACCTCGGCAACGCCACCGGGCACCCGAGCTTCGTGATGTCGAACTCCTTTGCCAACCAGACGATCGCGCAGATCGAGCTGTTCACCAAGGGCGACCAGTACCCGCTCGGCGTGCACGTGCTGCCCAAGCACCTGGACGAGAAGGTGGCCCGGCTGCACCTGGGGGCGCTGGGCGCTCGGCTGACCGAGCTCACCAAGGAGCAGGCCGGCTACCTGGGCGTGCCGGTGGAGGGCCCGTACAAGTCGGAGCACTACCGCTACTGATCCGCGTACACCCGGGTGACGGGGGCCGGCTGGACGTCCAGCCGGCCCCCGTTTTCATCCGCCGGCCCGGCCCGCCTCACCCGTTAGGAAGGGCCCCTTCCTATACAAAAAGCGATAACAGGGGGCCCTTCCTTTCCTGGGGGAGGGGGCTTGCGCGCCGGGGCCGGGCAGAAGGTAGGCTGCCCTAACTAAGGGATGCCTTACCTACTTAGCTGCGGAGTGCGGATGTTCGCCACCTACCTGATCGGCCTGCGCGAGGGCCTCGAGGCCACGCTCGTGGTCAGCATTCTCGTGGCCTTCCTGGTCAAGTCCCGGCGCCGGGAGCGGCTGCCGCAGGTCTGGCTGGGGGTGGGGCTGGCCGTGGCGCTGTCCGTGCTGTTCGGCGCGCTGCTGACGTACACCAGCACCACGCTGCTGCAGACCTCGGCCCAGCGGGAGCTGTTCGACGCCGTCACCTCGGTGCTGGCCGTGGCGTTCGTCACCTGGATGATCTTCTGGATGCGCCGGGCGGCCCGCTCGATCGCCGGGGAGCTGCGGGGCAGGCTGACCGACGCGCTCGCCCTCGGCGGCTGGGCCGTGCTCGGCATGGCCTTCCTGGCGGTCGTCCGGGAGGGGCTGGAGACCGCGCTGATCTTCTTCTCCGCCGCCCAGACCGTGGGCGGCGACCTCGGCCCGCTGCTCGCCCTCGTCGGCGGCATCCTGACCGCCGTGGTGCTCGGCGTGCTGCTCTACGCCAGCGCCGTGCGGATCAACCTGAGCACGTTCTTCACCTGGACCGGGGCGCTGCTCATCCTGGTGGCCGCGGGCATCTTCAAGTACGGCGTGCACGACTTCCAGGAGGCCGGGGTGCTGCCCGGGCTGCGCGACCTGGCGTACGACGCCTCCTCCTGGCTCGACCCGAGCTCGTGGTACGCGGCGCTGCTGTCCGGGATGTTCAACATCACGCCGGCGCCCACCGTGCTCGAGGTGATCGCCTGGATCGCGTACGGGATCCCGGTGCTGATCCTGTTCCTCCGGCCCAGCCGGCCGCAGCCCGCCGCCACCGTCCCGGCCACCGGGAGTCCGGCGACCGACAGCCCGGCCGCCGGGAGTCCGGCGACCGACAGCCCGGCCGCCGGGAGTCCGGCGACGGACAGCCCGGCCACCGACAGCGCGTCCACCGACCGTCCGGCCTCCGCGCCGCAGAACGTCTGATCTCCCGGGAGCCACTCGATGCGTACTCTGAGAATCACCGTGCTCGGCGTGGCCGGCGCCCTGGCCGCGGCCGGCCTGACCGGCTGCGCCGACGACAAGCCGGAGCAGGCCGGCTCGTCGTCGGGCAGCGCGATCACGGTCAAGGCCAGCGACACCGCCTGCGAGGTGTCCCGCACCGAAGTGCCGGCCGGCACCCACACCTTCACGGTGCGCAACTCCGGCGGCAAGGTCACCGAGTTCTATCTCTACGGCGCCGGCGACCGGGTGATGGGCGAGGTGGAGAACGTGGCACCGGGCCTGAGCCGCGAGCTCAAGGTCGAGCTGTCGTCCGGGACGTACCAGACGGCCTGCAAGCCGGGGATGGCCGGCGACGGCATCCGGGCGGCCTTCACGGTGACCGGCTCGGCCGCGCCGGTTGCGGCGGACGCCGCGCTGGCCGGGGCCGCGGCGGACTACCAGCGGTACGTGCGCAGCCAGACGGCCGCCCTGCTCGACAAGACCGCCGAGTTCGTGGCCGCCGTCAAGGCCGGCGACGCGGCAAAGGCCAAGGCGCTCTACCCGGTGGCCCGCACCTACTGGGAGCGGATCGAGCCGGTGGCGGAGGTCTTCGGCGACCTCGACCCGAAGATCGACGGTCGGGCCGACGTGGTGGATGAGGGGATGGAGTTCACCGGCTTCCACCGGCTGGAGAAGGACCTGTGGACCACCGGGGACATCAGCAAGGCCGGCCCGATCGCCGACCGGCTGCTCGCGGACGTCAAGGAGATCGTGGCCCGGGCCAACGCCGAGAAGCTCACCCCGCTGCAGCTGGCCAACGGCGCCAAGGAGCTGCTCGACGAGGTGGCCAGCAGCAAGATCACCGGTGAGGAGGAGCGCTACTCGCACACCGACCTGTGGGACTTCCACGCCAACGTCGAGGGGTCCAAGGCGGCCGTCGCGGCGCTCCGGCCCGCCCTGGAACGGCGCGCTCCGGAGCTGGTGAAGACGCTGGACCAGGAGTTCGCGAACGTGGCCGCGGCGCTCGACAAGCACCGCGTGGGCGACGGCTGGCAGCCGCAGAACAAGCTGTCCCAGGCCGAGCTCAAGGATCTCTCCGACGCGGTGAACGCGCTGGCCGAGCCGATCAGCCGGATCGCCGGCGCGGTGGCCGGAAAGTAGCGGGCCGGACGGGAGGGTCGGGATGGGCATCCGGAGGATCACCCGGCGCCGGGCCATCGCCCTGGCCGGCGTCGGCGCGGCCGGGGTGGCCGGCGCGGCCGGCGGGGTCGGCGCGATGGCGTACGCGCAGACCCACGACCGGGAGGACGGCGCGGCCACCGGCGCGGTGCCGTTCCACGGCGCCAACCAGGCCGGCATCGTGACCCCGGCGCAGGACCGGCTGCACTTCGTGGCGTTCGACGTGCTGACCAGGGACCGCGACCGGCTGGTGGAGATGTTGCGGCAGTGGACCGCCGCCGCGGCCCGGATGACCGCCGGCCGTGACGCCGGAACGATCGGCGCGGTCAACGGCATCCCCGAGGCGCCCCCGGACGACACCGGGGAGGCGCTGGGCCTGCCGCCGTCCGGGCTCACCATCACGGTCGGCTTCGGGCCGACCCTGTTCCGGGACGCGTCCGGGCGGGACCGGTTCGGGCTCGCCGCCCGGCGGCCGGCGGCGCTGGCCGAGCTGCCCCGGTTCGCCGGCGACGCGTTGCGGCCGGAGATCTCCGGCGGCGACCTGTGCGTGCAGGCGTGCGCCAACGACCCCCAGGTGGCCGTGCACGCCATCCGCAACCTGGCCCGGATCGGGATGGGTGTGGTCTCGGTGCGCTGGTCCCAGCTGGGCTTCGGGCGCACCTCCTCCACCTCCCGGGACCAGGCCACCCCGCGCAACCTCTTCGGCTTCAAGGACGGCACGGCCAACCTCAAGGCCGAGGACACCGACCTGCTCCGCGACCACCTCTGGGTCTTGCCGGGCGACGGGCCGGACTGGATGACCGGCGGCTCGTACCTGGTCACCCGCAAGATCCGGATGACGGTGGAGACCTGGGACCGCAGCTCGCTGGCCGAGCAGGAGGCGGTGGTCGGCCGTACGAAGGGCGCCGGCGCGCCGCTGGGGCGGACCGCCGAGTTCGACGAGCCGGACTTCGCGGCGACCGGGGACGACGGGCAGCCGGTGATCCCGGTCGACTCGCACGTCCGGCTGGCCCACCCGGACACCAACGGCGGGGCCCGGCTGCTGCGGCGGGGCTACAACTTCGTGGACGGCTCGGACGGGTTGGGGCGGCTCGACGCCGGCCTGTTCTTCATGGCGTACCAGCGGGACCCGCGGCGGCAGTTCGTGCCCATCCAGACCCGGTTGTCCCGCAATGACGCCATGAACGAGTACCTGCGGCACGTCTCCAGCGCCATCTTCGCCTGCCCGCCCGGCGTCCGGGACGCGGCGGACTTCTTCGGCGCCGCGCTCTTCCGCTGACCTGCCGGATCGGCTCGGCGGAGCTTGCGGCGGCGGGGCGGTGGTCCGGGTCAGCGGGTCGGCCGGCCGGGATGCAAATATTGGAGCCATGAGAGCCCGGGTCCTGGTGGTCGATGATGATCCCGCGTTGGCGGAGATGCTTGGCATCGTGCTGCGCAGCGAGGGGTTCCTACCCTCGTTCGTGGCCGACGGCGAGCGCGCCCTCGCCGCCTTCCGGGAGGGCCGGCCGGACATCGTGCTGCTCGACCTGATGCTGCCCGGCATGAGCGGCATCGACGTGGCCAGGGCGATCCGCACCGAGTCCGGGGTGCCGATCGTGATGCTCACCGCCAAGAGCGACACCGTCGACGTGGTCCTGGGGCTGGAGTCCGGCGCCGACGACTATGTGGTCAAGCCGTTCAAGCCCAAGGAACTGGTCGCCCGGATGCGCGCCCGGCTGCGCCGGGGCGAGGACGCCGCGCCGGAGATGCTGGCCATCGGGCCGCCCGGCAACCAGATCACCATCGACGTTCCGGCGCACACGGTGAGCCGCAACGGCGAGGAGGTCAAGCTCACCCCGCTGGAGTTCGACCTGCTGGTGGCGCTGGCCCGCAAGCCTCGGCAGGTGTTCACCCGGGAGGTGCTGCTCGAGCAGGTCTGGGGCTACCGGCACGCCGCGGACACCCGGCTGGTCAACGTGCACGTGCAGCGGCTGCGGGCCAAGATCGAACCCGATCCCGAGCGACCCGAGATCATCCTTACCGTTCGGGGCGTGGGCTACAAGGCGGGCACCGGATAGCCTGGGAGCACTGTGCTGACCAGGCCCTCGATCACCATGTCGCCGGCGGCCGCCCGAGCCCGGGCGGCCGTCCGGGAGTTCCGGCGCGGCGTGCTGCGGCGCGGCCTGACCGTGGCCGGGCAGCTGCACGGGACGTGGCGGCGGTCGTTGCAGTTCCGGGTGGTGACGATCACCCTGGTGGCGTCCAGCCTGCTGGTGGGCGGCTTCGCCTACCTGGTGGCCGACAAGATCACCAACATCCTCCTGGACAACGCCACGGCGGACGTACGGGACCGGCTGGCCAACGGCCGGGACTACGCCACCGGCCAGATCGGGGTGCACACCCGCGCGTACGAGCCGAAGCTGAGCGCCACGATCGCCGAGACGGTCGACTACCTGGCCTTCGGCGGACCGCAGGGTACGAGCGGCGTCGTCGTGGTGATCACCGCCGACAGCTTCCCGTCGTTGATCGTCGCGCAGTCCTCGCCGCAGGTGCGGTTCGAGCCGATGCTGAGCCAGGACCTGCGCCGCAGCGTCGACGCCGGCAACGTCGCGTCGCAGATCCGCACCGGCTCGCTGGGCGGCGGGCCGACCACCAAATACCTCGTCTACGGCTCGCCGGTGCGGACCCGCTTCGGCCAGCTGGAGCTCTACTACCTGGTCCCGCTGACCCGGCAGGACGAGATCGCCGGGCAGGCCCGCACCACGGTGCTGGCCACCGGCGCGGCCCTGGTGCTGCTGCTCGGCCTGCTGGCCGCGCTGGTCACCCGGCTCGTGGTCAAGCCGGTCCGGGTGGCGGCCAGGACGGCGCAGCGGCTCTCGGCCGGGCTGCTCGACCAGCGGATGGTGGTGAACGGCGAGGACGACCTCGCCCTGCTCGCGGCGTCGTTCAACCAGATGGCCACCAACCTGCAACGGCAGATCGTCCGGCTCGAGGAGATGTCCCGGTTGCAGCGGCGGTTCACCTCGGACGTCTCGCACGAGCTGCGGACGCCGCTGACCACCGTACGGATGGCCGCCGACCTGATCTTCTCCGAGCGCGAGGAGTTCGATCCGGCCGTGGCGCGCAGCGCCGAGCTGCTCCAGGCCGAGCTGGACCGGTTCGAGAGCCTGCTCACCGACCTGCTGGAGATCAGCCGGTTCGACGCCGGCTTCGCGGTGCTGGACGTCGAGCCCACCGATCTGGCCCCGATCGTGCTGCGGGTGGTCGATCAGCTGACCGGGCTGGCCGAGCGGGTGGGCGTACCGGTCGAGGTGAGCGTGCCGGAGGCGCCCGTGATCGCCGAGGTGGATCCGCGCCGGGTGGAGCGGGTGCTGCGCAATCTCGTCGGCAACGCGGTCGAGCACGGCGAGGGGCGGCCGGTGTACGTGGTGCTCGGCGCCGACGAGACGGCTGTGGCGGTCACCGTCCGGGACCGCGGGGTCGGGCTGAAGCCCGGCGAGGAGAAGCTGGTCTTCAACCGCTTCTGGCGGGCCGACCCGTCCCGGGCCCGGCAGACCGGCGGGACCGGGCTCGGCCTGTCGATCAGCCTGGAGGACGCGCGGCTGCACGGCGGCTGGCTGGAGGCGTGGGGCGGCTCCGGGCAGGGCGCCCAGTTCCGGCTCACCCTGCCGGCCCGGGCCGGCGACCGGCTGACCTCCTCGCCGCTGCGGCTCGTGCCGGTGGACGCCGAGGTGCTGGCCCCGCCGCCGGTGGGCAGCCAGCGGCTGGCCGTCGGCCCGGGCAGCGGCGGCGCCCTGGCCATCGGCCCGGCGCCGGATCCGGCGCCCAGGCCCGACCGGGCGGAGGCGCGGCCGTGACGCGCCGGCGGCTGGTGGCCCTGGTCGCCGCGCTGGCGCTCGGCGCCGGCATCGCGGGCTGCGGCATCCCCGCCGACACCGACGTCAAGGTGGACGGCCCGGGTCCGCCCCCGTTGGCCGGCACGGCCGGCGGCGACGACGCGGAGCCGCCGGGCGCGAAGGACACGACGGTGCCGGGGGAGTTCGTCCACAACTTCCTGCTGGCCCCCGCGGGCGAGGCCGGCACGACGGCCGTGTACGACCGGGTCAACGGTTACCTGGCCCCGGGGAGGCACCGCAGCAAGCCGCCCGGCGAGGTCAAGATCATGGTTGTCCGGCCGACCCAGTTGATCCCCGAGGACGTGCAGGGTGGCCCCAACGGCATCCAGGTGAAGGTGCCGGTGCTGCCGGTCGGCGTGCTGGACGCCGACGGGACCATCGCGCCACCTCCGGCCGGCGCGCCGACGTCGTACACCTTCACGCTCATCCGGGTCGCCCGGGACGATCCGAGCCGGGCCGACGCGACGCAACTGGCCATCGAGAACCCACCGCCCGGCCTGGTGATGAGCACCGAGGCGCTGTCCAACTACTACCAGGCCCGGTCGGTCTACTTCTGGAGCGCCGACGGCGCCGCGCTGGTGCCCGAACAGCGTTACCTGCCCCGGACCGTCCCGGCCGAGCGGCGGGCCACCGAGGTGGCCGGCTGGTTGAACGACGGGCCCGCGGACTGGCTGCGCCCGGCGGCCCAACCGCTTCCCGACGGGCTGCGGCTGACCGGCAACGTGGCCGAGAGCGACGACGTGCTCAGCATCAACATCTCGGCCACCACCGGCGGCGACGCCCAGGAGGGCCAGCTGCGCCAGCTGGAGACCCAGCTGGCCTGGTCGATGCGGGACCTCGGGGCCAGCCAGTTCCAGCTCCGGCTCCGCAACTCGAGCCGGCCGCCCGTGCTGGCCGACGAGCGGCGCCGGCTGTTCCCGCTGTACGCCCTGGACGGACACGAACAGCGGTTCTGCGTCTACAACGGCCAGATCCGGGCGCTGTCCGGGGCGCCCGCCGAACAGCCGCCCCCGGCCGTGCCGGTTCGGCCCGAGCAGAACCGGGGCATCGACTCGGCCGGCGTGCTGCGGGTCGGCGCCGGGGTGGCGGTGGCCGTGGTCACCGGCACCGCCGGGCGGTACCGGCTGGCCACCGGGCTCGGGCCGGGTCAGGTCGAGCTGAAGCACACCAGCCAGAGCACGTACGCCTCGATGAGCCGCCCGGTCTGGCTCAAGGGCCCGGACCCGGCCCACCCGCTCGGGCTCGTGGTGGCGGCCGGCAGGCTGTACCGGTTTGGCGTCGACGGGCGGCTCACCGCCGTCCCGGTGCCGGCCACGAGCGGCGCGGTGACCGCGGTGGCCGCCGCGCTGGACGGCCGCCGGCTCGCCGTGATCGTGGGCGGCGCGGTGTCCGTCGTGCCGCTCACCGTCGACGGCGCCGCGCTGACCCTCGGCGACGCCCGCCAGGTCCCCAGCTCGCTCAGCTCGCCGACCGCGCTCGACTGGGTGGGCGAGAACGACCTGGTGGTGGCCGGCACCCGGGCCGGACAGAGCGGGACCATCGACCAGATTTCGATCGACGGCGCGGTGAGCATCGGCCAGCTGCTCACGGCCGGCGCCCCGGTGACCCGGATGACCGCATACCCGGAGAACCCGCTGTCCTCGTCCCTGGTGAGCCGGTACATGTACGAGGTGAACGGGCAGGGCTGGGCCAACCGGTTCTCCAACAACGTCCGCATCCCGGCCGGCGACGTCGTGGGCGACGCCATCGCGGGCGCCGTCCCGCGGGCGCCGTTCTTCCTCTACTGACCGCCGCTGGCGACCCCTTCCGCCGACCAGCGTCACGACCGCCCGCCCGGAGGACCGATGCGCACGGACCAGCTGCTGGGCGCGCTGACCGATCTCGTCCTGCCGGCCGCGTGCGCGGGCTGCCGGGCCGCCGGCGCCCCGCTGAGGTCCGGCGTCTGCGCCGGCTGCGCGGCCCTGCTGGACGGGCTGCGCCCGGGACCGGTGCGTCCCAGCCCGGCGCCGGCCGGCCTGCCGCCCTGCACGGCGCTGGGCGGGTACGCCGGCGCGCTCCGGGAGGTGCTGCTGGCGTACAAGGAACGGGGGCGGCACGGTCTGGGCAGACCGCTCGGGTTCCTGCTGGCCGAGGTGGTGGCCGCGGCGGTCCGGAGCCCGCGCCCGACGGTGCTGGTGCCGGTCCCCACGACGATGCGCGCGGCGCGGGCCCGGCACGGCGACCACCTGACCCGGATCGTCCGGCCCGCCGTGCGTCGGCTGCGCGCGGCCGGCTGGCCGGTGACGGTGGCCCGGCCGGTGCGCGCGCTGCCCCGGCCGGACTCCGCGGAGCTGGACGCGGCCGGGCGGGCCGAGGCCGCCGCGGCGGGCTTCCGGCTCCGTCCGATGAGCGTCAGTCGGTTACCGAGGGTGGTGGCCGGTCACGCCGTGGTAGTGGTGGACGACATCGTCACCACCGGGTCGAGTATCGCGGCAATTGCCAAGTTGCTCAACGATTGCGACGTGACAGTAGATGCCGCGGCGGTGCTCGCCGCGACGGTCCGACGGGGCCGAGCGTGACTCTGCGTGCTGCCCATTTCACCTAATCGTGCGCTTCCCGCAAAAGTTCTCGAAAGGGTCTTGGCAACTGGGGGTGACTGGGGGGCGAACAGAGGTTAGCGTCTTTTCAACCGGGGAAGGACGAGCCCAACCCACATCCCCGGGGCTGGGAGGAGGCGCAACCGCAGTTGACCGGTCGCCGCCGAATGGGAAGCCCAGGGGGTCTTCTGGCGACCGGATTTTCTCTTTGCAGACCATCCGCACGTCTGGAGGTCACGCGTGGATATCGTGGTCAAGGGTCGCAACGTCGAAGTGCCGGATCACTACCGGACGCACGTCGCCGAGAAGCTCGCGAAGATTGAACGTTACGACCACAAGCTCATCCGGATCGATGTCGAGCTCTTTCACGAACGCAATCCGCGACAGTCGGACAACTGCCAGCGCGTGGAGATAACCTGCGTCTCCCGCGGCCCCGTCGTGCGCGCCGAGGCGTGCGCCAAGGACTTCTACGCGGCGCTGGACTGCGCCATCGCCAAGCTCGATGCCCGCCTGCGCCGCGCCGCCGATCGGCGGCGGGTGCACCGCGGCCGCCGCGCGCCGGTCTCGGTCGCGGCCGCCACGGCCGGCCTGCGGGTCGCCGACTTCGACACGTCGACGCCGGTCGCGGCGAACGGCAACGGCCGGTCCGGCGGGACCGCCACCCTCACGGCCGAGGCCGAGCCGGGATCCGACTACGAGTACGACGACCAGCCGTGGCACATCGCCCGGGAAAAGGTGCATCCGGCCGAGCCGATGACCGTCGACGACGCGCTGCACAACATGGAGCTCGTCGGCCACAACTTCTACCTGTTCCTGGACAAGGAATCGGGCCTGCCCAAGGTCGTCTACCGGCGCCGGGCCTACGACTACGGCATCATCGCCCTCGCCTCCTGACGTGCAAGGAAGGGCCCCTTCTTATCGCTTTCTGTATAGGAAGGGGCCCTTCTTAACTAGGACGGCCCGTCGAGCAGGTCCTCGGGAAGGAGGCTGGCGGTCCAGGCGTCGACCCGGTGTCCCCGGTGGGCCAGCGCGGCCCGCTGGGTGCCCTCGAACCGGAAGCCCACCTTCTCGGCCGCGCGGCGCGACGCCGCGTTCCCGACGTGTGCCTGCCACTCGATGCGGGCCAGGTCGAGCGAGGTGAAGCCCCAGGCCGCGAGCGCGGCCAGCGCGGCCGGCAGGTGGCCCCGGCCGCGCGCCTCGGGCCGCATCATGAAGCCCACCGTGCCCGTCTGCGGATCGGTCGGGCGGATCCGTAGGTCGATGGAACCCAGATAGTCGTTCCACCGGTCGGTCACCGCGAAGTAGGCGGCCGTGCCGTCGCGCCAGGCGGCAACAGCCTTTCGACGTACGAAGTCCTCGGCGTGTGCCCGGCTGTATGGATCGGGCACCGTCGTCCAGCGGATCGTCTCCGCATCCCGGCAGGCGGCAACGATTCCGTCCAGGTCCTGCTCGGCGAGCTGTCGCAGGCGCAGTTCGCCGCCCGGGGCCGCGGCGAACAGCTCCGGCTGCGAGCGGCCGAACACGGCCGCGCGGCGGGCGGTCAGTGAGCCCGGCCCGTACGGGCCGTCCCGGCCGTCGGCCGGCGCGTCGGGCGGCGGCACCTCGCCGGGGAGCAGCGAGCCCACCCAGCCGTCGTCGGTGCCGCCCGCGTGCGGCGCCACCAGCCGGAGCCGGCCGTCGACCCGGAACCCGGACCGCAGCGCCACCAGCCGGGACGCGTGGTTGCCCACCTCGGCCTGCCAGACCAGCCGACGGACGCCGAGCGTCTCGAAGGCCCACCGGGAGATTGCCCGGGTGGCCCGGACCGCCACGCCCCGACCCCGCGCCCAGGGCGCGGTCCAGTAGCCGACTTCGGCGGAGCGCCCACGCCGGCTGATGCTCATCATCGAGCAGGCGCCGAGCAATTCGCCGGTGTCCGCAGCGCAGACCGCGAACGGCGCTCCCGTCCCGCCCGCCCAGGCCGCGGGCGCGGACTCGGCGACGAACCCGTGGGCATCCTCCGGCCGGTACGGCGCAGGAACGGTGGTCCAGCGCTGGATCTGCGGATCCTGGCAGGCCCGCAGCACGTCCGGGGCATCCGTGGGCAGCCAACCGCGCAGCGTCAGCCCGGCCTCGATGATCTCCGGGGGCTCCATCCGCCCATCCTCACCCACACCCGCCGCCGGCCCGTACCGGATTCCCAGTCGCCGTGTTGATCATGAAGTCAACCGGCGGAATGGAGATCATCCGTCCGGTCAACTTGATGATCAACCGGGGCGGATTCGCGCTGGGCGTAACCCGAATGGTCCGGTGCGGGGCGCCGATCGGGGCGGAATGTCGGGTTCGCCGGATCCGACTGCCCGGCGGGGCTGACCGCCGCCCCGGCGGAGCGCCTACGATGGATTGGCAGAGACTCTAGGGAGCGTTGATCCGTGTCGATTCTGGAAAAGGTCCTTCGCGCCGGCGAGGGTCGGATGTTGCGTCGGCTCAAGGCCATCGCGGCTGCCGTCAACTCGATCGAGGACGACTATGTCGACCTGACCGACGCCGAGCTGCGGGGGATGACCGACCAGTTCCGTGCGCGGCTGGCCGACGGCGAGACCCTCGACGACCTGCTGCCCGAGGCGTTCGCGGTGACCCGCGAGGCGGCCTCCCGGGTGCTCGGCCAGCGCCCGTACGACGTCCAGGTGATGGGCGGCGCGGCGCTGCACTTCGGCAACATCGCCGAGATGAAGACCGGTGAGGGCAAGACGCTGACCTCGGTCATGGCGGTCTACCTCAACGCGCTCTCCGGCAACGGCGTGCACGTGGTCACCGTCAACGACTACCTGGCCCAGCGCGATGCCGAGTGGATGGGCCGGGTGCACGAGTTCCTCGGCCTCACGGTCGGGGTGATCCTGCCCAACCGGCCCGCCGCCGAGCACCGGGCCGCCTACGAGTGCGACATCACCTACGGGACGAACAACGAGTTCGGCTTCGACTACCTGCGCGACAACATGGCCTGGTCGGCCGACGACCTGGTCCAGCGGGGCCACAACTTCGCGGTGGTCGACGAGGTCGACTCCATCCTCATCGACGAGGCCCGGACCCCGCTGATCATCTCCGGTCCGGCCGAGCACTCCGCGCGGTGGTACAGCGAGTTCGCCCGCGTGGTCGACCGGCTCCAGCCCGGCAAGGACGGCGAGGGCGACTACGAGGTCGACTACTCCAAGCGGACCGTGGCGATCACCGAACGCGGCGTGACCAAGGTCGAGGACCGGTTGGGCATCGACAACCTCTACGAGTCGGTGAACACCCCGCTGGTGGGCTACCTCAACAACGCCATCAAGGCCAAGGAGCTCTACAAGCGCGACAAGGACTACATCGTCAACGAGGGCGAGGTCCTGATCGTCGACGAGTTCACCGGGCGCATCCTGCACGGCCGCCGCTACAACGAGGGCATGCACCAGGCCATCGAGGCCAAGGAGGGCGTGGAGATCAAGCAGGAGAACCAGACTCTTGCCACGATCACCCTGCAGAACTACTTCCGGCTCTACGAGAAGCTTTCCGGAATGACCGGTACGGCGCAGACCGAGGCCGGCGAGTTCAACAAGGTCTACAACGTCGGCGTCGTGACCATCCCGACGCACCGGCCGATGGTCCGGGCCGACCGGCCCGACGTGATCTACAAGACCGAGAAGGCCAAGTTCAACGCGGTCGTCGAGGACATCGCCGAGCGGCACAACCTGGGCCAGCCGGTGCTGGTCGGCACCGTGTCGGTGGAGAACTCCGAGGTGCTCTCGCAGCTGCTGCGCCGCCGCGGCATCCCGCACTCGGTGCTGAACGCCAAGTTCCACGCCAAGGAGGCCGAGATCGTCGCGCAGGCCGGCCGCAAGGGCGCGGTCACGGTGGCGACCAACATGGCCGGCCGCGGTACGGACATCCTGCTGGGCGGCAACCCGGAGTTCCTGGCCGCCAGCGAGCTGCGGCAGCGCGGGCTGGACCCGATCGAGCACGGCGACGACTACGTCAAGGCGCTCGAGGAGGTCCTGCCCAAGTGGAAGGAGGCCTGCGACGCCGAGGCCGACGAGGTCACCGAGGTCGGCGGCCTCTACGTGCTGGGCACCGAGCGGCACGAGTCGCGCCGGATCGACAACCAGCTGCGCGGCCGGTCCGGCCGGCAGGGTGACCCCGGCGAGTCGCGGTTCTACCTGTCGCTCCAGGACGAGCTGATGCGGCGGTTCCGGGCCGGCGCCGTCGAGGCCGTGATGGAGCGGTTCAACATCCCCGAGGACGTCCCCATCGAGTCCAAGATGGTGACCCGGCAGATCAAGAGCGCCCAGGCCCAGATCGAGGGCCAGAACGCCGAGATCCGCAAGAACGTCCTCAAATACGACGAGGTCATGAACAAGCAGCGCAAGGTGATCTACGCCGAGCGCAAGCGGGTGCTCGACGGCGAGGACCTGCACGGGCAGGTCCAGGACATGATCGACGACGTGGTCGGCGCGTACGTCACCGGCGCCACCTCGGAGGGATACCCGGAGGATTGGGACCTCGAGCAGCTCTGGTCCAGCCTCAAGCAGCTGTACCCGATCGGCGTGACCATCGAGGACGTCGAGGAGGAGGCCGGCGGCGAGCGCAACAGCATGGACGCCGACTTCCTGCTGGAGCGCATCAAGGAGGACGCGCACGCCGCGTACGCGCGACGGGAGGAGGAGCTGGGCAGCGAGGCCATGCGCCAGCTCGAGCGGATGGTCCTGCTCCAGGTGATCGACCGGAAGTGGCGCGAGCACCTGTACGAGATGGACTACCTCCAGGAGGGCATCAGCCTGCGGGCGTACGCCCAGCGCGACCCGGTGGTCGAGTACCAGCGCGAGGGCTTCGACATGTTCGCCACCATGATGGACGGGATCAAGGAGGAGACCGTCGGTTTCCTCTACAACCTCGAGGTCCAGGTGGAGGAGCCGGAGCCGGCGCCGGCCGAGGAGGTCAAGCTCCTCGACCAGCCGGTGGAGATCCGGGCCAAGGGCCTGAACCAGGCCCCGCGCAGCCAGGGCCTGCAATACTCGGCGCCCACCCTCGACGGCCCCGAGGCGCCGGCCGGCGGGCCCGGTGGGGCGGGTGTCCGCCGCGCCGAGCCGCAGCCCCAGGCCCCGGCGCTCGGGCTCGGCGGCGATGCGCCCGTGCCGCCGCCCACCAACCGGCGGGCCGTCCAGCCCGCGCCGGTGGGTACGGCCGCGGCCAGCAACGGCCCGTCCCGCAACGCGCCGTGCCCCTGCGGGTCCGGCCGCAAGTACAAGCGCTGCCACGGGGCGCCGACCCCCAACTGACGCACGCCCCGATACGGCCCCGACCCGCCTGAGCGGGCCGGGGCCGTTCCGGTGTCCGGGCCGGGAGCGCACGATCCGGCCCCACGGTGCCGGCTTGAGCGGGCCGGGGCCGTCCTGGTGGTCCGGGCCGGGAAGGCGCGATCCGGCCCCACGGTGCCGGCTTGAGCGGGCCGGGGCCGTTCCGGTGTCCGGGCCGGGAGGGCACGATCCGGCCCCCCGGTGTCGGCTTGAGCGGGCCGGGGCCGTTTCGTGTCGGACCGGGGTGAGGGCCCGGTCCGGCCCGCGGTGCCGGCCTGGCTGGACGGGGGGCGTCGCCTTCGATTCGGCCGGCCCGGCTACCGGAGCTGCCAGGATCCCGGCCGGACTCAGAGCAGGTCGATGGTGGCGCTGAGCCACCGCCCGGCGCGCCGCTCCAGCCGCAGGGCCATGGCCCAGCTGCGGTCGCCCCGGCCCAGCACGGCGGCCACCTCCGCGACGCCGGGCGCCGGCTCGCAGACCCGTACCGCGCGAATCCGCAGCGGAGCGTACCGGCGGCCCGACGGGTTGGCCGGGTGGGCCAGCCGTCGGGTCGCCGCGGTGAGGCAGTCGGTCAGGGTGAGCACGGCCGTGGGGGCGCAGAGCCGGCGCACGTGCCCGATCGGTCGGTGGCCGTCGAGGATCTCCAGGCAGGAACCGAGCACGTGCCGGGCCGCCCGGCGCGCCTCCTGGCTCGCCCCCATGGTGCCCGCGCCGGGCGACCCGCCCGTGCCGGGCGTCCCGCCCGCAGCGGCCGGTCCACCCGCAGTGGCGGGGGCGGGGGCCAGGGATGTCGTGACCCCCGCCCCGGCCCCGCGGACGCTCACCGCGCCTGCCGGCGGCGGCGTGCCAGCGGAGGCCGCAGTCGCGCCCCGGTGACCGGCCGCGCCGACCCGTTGTCCGGACGCGGTGTTGCGCGGCCGCCCGGCTCCCGGCCGCGGGCCGGCGTTCCGTCCGGCCGCGCCGAGGTCCAGGGCGAGCTGGCCGGGCGGTTCGCGCCACCAGGCGTACGGCAGGGACTCGTCCTCGAAGGGCGGGTCGAGCGGCGGGACCGGGCGCACCCGTACGGCCGCTCGGGTTCGGGTCGTCGTCCGTGCCGGCGCCATCTCGACCACCTCAGCCATGATCTTGCGTTTGCTTTCGTTTGCCTCCGACAGCATCAAGTTTCGCCCGGGGATCCGGTTAGGTCAATGCCCCGGCGCGGGCCGGCGGGCGGGCGGAGACGTCGCGTGTTCGTCCCTGCGCGCGGCGGTCCGTCGTCGCCGGGGAGTGGGTGGGGTTCGGGGCCTACTCGGACTCGCGCTCCGTGAGCGGGTTGTGCCGCACCCAGTCGGCCGTCTCGGCGTACTTGTGCTGGATGTACTCCTCCAGCCGCGCCCGTTCCACCCGCCACTGACCACGGCCACCGATCTTGATGGCGGGCAGCTCGCCGCTGCGTACCATGTGGTACACCTGCGAGTCCGAGACGTTCAGTTCGGCCGCGACGTCGGACAACAACAGGAACCTCGGCTCCACTGGCGCTCTCCCGGTGGTGGTCGTTGGCTCAGTTTGCCACCGTTCGCCTCCGATGATGACACGGCCCGACCGGAAGCCGCCGGGCGCGCCGCAGCACCGCCGCCCGCCGCCGGGCGCCCGGCGCGATGTCGGCACCGGCGCGATGGCGGCCCCGGCGCGCCGGTCGGGCCCTCCGGTGCCCCGGGGTGTATGACGGGAGCGAGGCCGGGCATGATCGGCGTGCGGCCGGCCCGGCCGCCCGAGATGGCGAGCGGAGACGATGGCGATGACGGATCAACCCGTCCGGGTGTACGTGCCGGCCACGGTGCCGTTGCTGGTCACGCTGCGCGGCGGGCAGCTGGCGGTGTCGGCCGGCCACGCCGTCACGCCCGGGCTGCGCGAGTGGTACGCCGAGGGCGACGAGGAGGAGCTCGAGTACGTCGCCTTCACCCGGGCCGCCCAGGAGGCGCTGCGGCTGCTGCGGGCCGATCCCGGCGCGCCCCGCCGTCGGGTGGTCATCTCGGCCGACCTGCCGCCCGGCGCGGCCCGCCCGGCCGGAGGCGAGCTGGGCGACAGCGCCGTGCGGCTGACCGGTCCCGTGCCGCTCGCCGCGGTGGCGGCCATCCACGTGGACGGCGCGGACGCCGCGGCCGACGTGGCGGCCGCGGCCGAGGTGGCGGAGGCGGCGCTGGCCGGTGACCCGGACGCTCAGTTCACGGTGGACACGGTCGAGGACCACGAGCTGGAGTGGTACGACGTCTCGGAGCTCGACACGCTCCTCTGAGCCGGGCCGGGCCCCGCGCTCCGGCAGGCGTTAAGAAGGGGCCCTTCCTATACCGAAAGCGATAACAAGGGGCCCTTCCTTACACTTCGTCCCGGCTCATGGCTTCCCACTCGGTGTTCCGGTCGGGGTCGCGGGACGGCGGCTGGGCGGCGGGTTCGGCCCGGTCGCGCGGCGGCGCGGGCCGGCGGCGGGGGGCCGGCGGCGGATCCTCGGTCTCGGCCTCGGCGGCGGGCCGGAGGGTGCGGCCGAAGGCGATCATCGAGACCAGGGCGCCGAGGAACAGCACGCTGAGCCCGTGCACCACCCGGGACCCGCCCAGCAGGCCCTGCGCGGCCCGGTCCGCCTCGCTCAGCTGGCCGGCGAGCCGGAGCAGCCGGCCGCCGGCGGTCCAGATGAGCACCTCGGCGATCAGCAGGAAGGCGCCCGGACCGGCCCCGGCGGCCAGATAGCCCGGCCAGCGCGCCGGCCGGTGCCCGGGATCGCCGGCGGCGGCCCGCCGGTCCGCGAGGCTGAGATACCGGTACGCGGTCAGCCCGGCCACCAGCCCGCAGACCACCGAGAGGGTGCGGGAGAACCAGGTCAGCGCGGTCAGCTGGGAGGTGATGCTGTCGTCCGACCCGTACAGCCCGGTGATCTCCCGCTGGAAGTAGCTCAGCGCGAACGTGGCGGCCGAGACGGCCAGCGCCGCTGTCACGACGGCGCCCACCAGCGGCGTGCGCAGCGCGGCCACCGCGCCGCCGATGACCGTGGCCGCCGCCACCGTCCCGGCGAGCACGGCCACCACCGAGTCGTCCCCGTTGCCCAGGCTCACCGTCACGGCGGCGACCAGGCCCACCAGCACGCCCGCGCCGACGGCCCCGAGCGTCCGTGGCCAGGGCCGGCGGATCCCGCGGCGGGCCAGCAGGTCGACCACCAGGAGGCCCACGGCCGCGCCGGACACCAGGCTCGCCGAGATGACGCCGGGCAGCGCGTACGCGGCCGAAAAGATCGCCGTGGTGCCGCCGTTGGCCGACATGGCCACGTGCGTCGACCAGAGCATGGCGGTGAGCCAGGCGATCGCCAGCAGCGCCAGCGCGGGCGCGCCGGGCGCCGTACCGGATCCGCCGGCCGTGTGGGCGGTCTCGGAGCTGCCGGGCTTCGTGCTCATCGTCTCCCTCTGCGGCGGTTCCGCGCGGATGTCTACCCGCCGAGGGTACGCGGTGCCGCTGGGCGCCGGACCCGCTGGACTGTGGGCCGAACCCGCTGGACTGTGGGCCGGCCGGGTGGGCGTGGGAGGATTGGCGAAGGTCCCGCCCGTCGCGCGAGGCGGCACGACCACCACGCGCGGCGTACGGTGCCCGGTTCATCCGACCGGGGCCGGCGGGTCCGATTTCGCCACCGCAGCCGAGATCGCCTGGAGCTGGAATGGACGCCGTCTTCTCCGTACCCGAGCCGCGCAACGAGCCGGTCCACGACTACGCGCCCGGCAGCGCCGAGCGGAAGCGCCTGCAACGGCGCATCGAGGAGCTGTCCGCCGACCGGATCGACCTGCCGATGACCATCGCCGGCGAGACCCGGATGGCCGGCGGGGACCGGATCGACGTGGTGCAGCCGCACCGGCACGCGCATGTGCTGGGAATCACCGGGCACGCCACGCATGCCGACGCCGAGGCGGCCGTACGGGCCGCCAAGGAGGCGGCGCCGGGCTGGCGGGCGCTGCCGTTCGCCGACCGCGCGGCCGTCTTCCTGCGCGCCGCCGACCTGCTCGCCGGCCCCTGGCGGGACACCCTCAACGCGGCCACCATGCTGGGCCAGTCGAAGACGGCCATCCAGGCCGAGATCGACTCGGCCTGCGAGCTGATCGACTTCCTCCGCTTCAACGTCGCGTTCGCCCGGCGGCTGCTGGCCGAGCAGCCGGCCTCCTCGCCCGGCGTGTGGAACCGGTTCGATCACCGGCCGCTCGAGGGGTTCGTCTACGCGATCACGCCGTTCAACTTCACGGCCATCGCCGGCAACCTGCCCTCGGCCCCGGCCCTGCTCGGCAACACCGTGGTGTGGAAGCCGGCGCCCACCCAGCAGCTCGCCGCGCACTTCACGATGCGGCTGTTCGAGGCGGCCGGCCTGCCGCCCGGTGTGATCAACATGGTGACCGGGCGCGGCGAGGAGGTCTCCGACGTCGCGCTGGCCGACCCGGACCTGGCCGGCATCCACTTCACCGGTTCGACCAAGGTCTTCCAGCAGCTGTGGCGGACGGTCGGCGACAACATCGACCGCTACCGCGGCTACCCGCGGCTGGTCGGCGAGACCGGCGGCAAGGACTTCGTGGTGGCGCACCCCAGCGCCGACGTGGACGCCCTGCACACGGCGCTGATCCGAGGGGCCTACGAGTACCAGGGGCAGAAGTGTTCGGCCGCGTCCCGGGCGTACGTCCCGCGGTCGCTGTGGGAGGGCGGCCTGCGCGACCGGCTGGCCGCCACCGCCGACTCGCTGCGGTACGGCGACGTCACCGACTTCACCAACTTCGGCGGCGCGGTCATCGACGCCAAGGCGTTCGCCCGGCACACGGCGGCGCTGGACATGATCTCCAACGACCCGGCCTGCCGGATCCTGGCCGGCGGCACGGCTGACGACTCCGAGGGCTGGTTCGTCCGCCCGACGCTGTTCGAGAGCACCGACGCGGCGCACGAGTCGTTCACCACCGAATACTTCGGGCCGATCCTCGGGGTGCACGTCTTCGACGACGCCCGGTTCACCGAGACCGTCGCGCAGGCCGAGTCGGTGGCGCCGTACGCGCTGACCGGGTCGATCTTCGCCACCGACCGGCGGGTGATCGACGAGGTGAGCGAGCAGCTCCGGTACGCCGCGGGCAACTACTACATCAACGACAAGCCGACCGGGGCGGTCGTCGGGCAGCAGCCGTTCGGCGGCGCCCGGGCCAGCGGCACCAACGACAAGGCCGGCTCCTGGCACAACCTGGTGCGCTGGACGTCGCCGCGGACGATCAAGGAGACGTTCGTGCCGGCGACGGACCACACGTACCCGCACATGGGCTGAGGCACGACGATCATGAGGGCGCCCGCGGCCGGAACCGGCCGCGGGCGCCGCTGCTTCACGGTGTGGAGGCTTATCGCGCCGTTACGGCCCGTTTGACCGAAAAATAGCCTAGAGTACGAAGATCCGTTGCCGGCTGGGTTCGAGCGCCGGTCGCACCCGGCGCCGAGACATCGATAGTCCTCAACCGACAGTCGCCCGCAGACAGTGCACTGTGGAGAGCAGATCGGGCGGATCAGGCCAAATCCTGGACGCCGGGTCCACAAAGTGGCAGCGTAGAGGCCATGGCGGAAACAGCAATCAACCCGACGGCCGCGGCACTGCTCGGGCTGCTCCACGAGGGACCGATGACCGGCGGCCAGTTGATGGCGGCCGCCGAGCGCCGGCTCGCCCCGTACTGGTCGATGACCCGCAGCCAGGTCTACCGCGAGCTTCCGGTGCTGGCCGACCAGGGCTACGTCCGGCTCGGCAGGCCGGGCCCCCGGTCCAGCCAGCCGTACGCGATCACCGCGTCCGGCAAGCGGGTCTTCTCCCGCTGGCTGAACGAGAACCCCGGCCGGGACACGCTGCGCAACCCGACCGCCCTGCGGGTGGCGTTCGGCCCCCAGCACTCGGCCAACCAGCTCAAGTCGCTCTATGAGAGCGCCAACGACTACCACGCCGAGGCGCTGGCTGCGGCGCGCGAGCAGGCCAAGGACGCCAAGAAGTCCGGCGACCAGTACGGCGCCGCCGCGCTGGAGTTCGCCGTTCAATACCACAAGGCCGCCCTGTCCTGGCTGAAGAGCGCCCCGACCCGGTGACCGTCGACACAACCCGGCCCCCCACCCGCCATGCCGGGTGACCGGGTTCGACGCGCGGGCACGTATTGTTGATGGTTGTGACACCTGCCGACATCTCCGACCAGCTCCGGGACCTCGACGCCACGCTGCGGAACATCGAGGCCGTCCTCGACCTCGACAAGCTCCGCCAGGACAAGGCCGCCCTGGAGCAGGAGGCCTCCGCCCCCGATCTCTGGGACGACCAGGGCCGGGCGCAGGAGGTGACCTCGCGGCTGTCGTACGTCAATGGTGAGATCGCCAAGCTGGAGAGCCTGCGCAGCCGGCTGGACGACGCCCGGGTGCTGCTGGACCTGGCCCAGGCCGAGGACGACGCGGGCACGCTGGCCGAGGTGGAGACCGAGCTCACCCGGCTGGCCAAGGCCATCGAGGAGATGGAGGTCCGCACCCTGCTCTCCGGGGAGTACGACTCCCGGGAGGCGCTGGTGGCCATCCGGGCCGGCGCCGGCGGGGTGGACGCGGCCGACTTCGCCGAGATGCTGCTGCGGATGTACCTGCGCTGGGCGGAGCGGCACGGCTATCCGACCGAGGTGTACGAGACCTCGTACGCGGAGGAGGCCGGCCTCAAGTCCGCCACCTTCGCGGTGAAGGTGCCCTACGCGTACGGCACGCTCAGTGTCGAGTCCGGCACCCACCGGTTGGTGCGGATCAGCCCCTTCGACAACCAGGGCCGGCGGCAGACCAGCTTCGCCGGGGTCGAGGTGCTGCCGGTCACCGAGCAGACCGACCACATCGACATCCCCGAGAACGAGATCCGGGTCGACGTCTACCGGTCCTCCGGGCCGGGCGGCCAGAGCGTGAACACCACCGACTCGGCGGTGCGGCTCACGCACATCCCGACCGGCATCGTGGTCACCTGCCAGAACGAGAAGTCGCAGTTGCAGAACAAGGCCTCGGCGATGCGGGTGCTGCAGTCCCGGCTGCTGGAGCGCAAGCGCCAGGAGGAGCAGGCCAAGCTGGAGGGCCTGCGGACCGACGCGGCGGGCTCGTGGGGGGACCAGATGCGCTCGTACGTCCTGCACCCGTACCAGATGGTGAAGGATCTGCGCACCGAGCAGGAAACGGGCAATCCGAGCTCGGTCTTCGACGGCGAACTGGACAGCTTCATCGAGGCGGGCATCCGGTGGCGCAAGCAGCAGCAGCTCGCCGTTGACGCCGGGTGACCGACTCGTCGCGCCGCACGGTTCGATGAGGACGACAAATTTCGCCTAGCTGACAACATCGGGCAGCGACCGGGCACCGGACTTGGCGTTTCCGTTACACCGCGTAGACTCACCACCCGTGATTCAGCTCGAGCAAGTGACGAAGACGTACCCGAAGGCGTCCCGCCCCTCGCTGGACAACGTGTCGGTTGGGATCGAGAAGGGTGAGTTCGTCTTCTTCATCGGTCCATCAGGTTCTGGCAAGTCCACGATCATCAAGCTGCTGCTGCACGAGGTCACGCCCAACAAGGGCAAGGTCGTCGTCAACAGCCGCGATGTCACCTCGATGCGTTCGTGGAAGATCCCCCACTTCCGCCGCTCGATCGGCTGCGTCTTCCAGGACTTCCGCCTGCTGCCCAACCGCACCGCGTACGAGAACGTGGCCTTCGCCCTGGAGGTGATCGGCAAGACCAAGGCGGTCGCCCGCCGGGTCGTGCCGGAGGTTCTCGAGCTCGTCGGCCTCGGCGGCAAGGAGCACCGGTACCCGCACGAGCTCTCCGGTGGTGAGCAGCAGCGGGTGGCGGTGGCGCGGGCCTTCGTCAACCGGCCGCTGATCCTGCTGGCGGACGAGCCGACCGGAAACCTGGACCCCGACACGTCGATCGAGATCATGCGGCTGCTCGACCGGATCAACCGGACCGGCACCACCGTGGTCATGGTCACGCACGACTCGAACATCGTGAACCAGATGCGTCGGCGCGTCATCGAGATCGAGAGCGGGCGGATCGTGCGCGACCAGGCCCGCGGCGTCTACGGCTGAGCCGCTGGCCGCACCGCCCCCCGCTTCGACCACGAACGATCCTCTGCGGAGATCCGGAAGGAACCCCCCGATGCGCTTGAAGTACGTCATGTCCGAGGTGCTCGTCGGACTCTGGCGCAACGTCACCATGACGATCGCGATGATCATCACGATGGCGGTGTCGCTGACCATGCTGGGTGCCAGCGGCCTGATGTTCCTTCAGGTCAACAGCATGAAGGACTTCTACTACAGCAAGATCGAAGTCGCCATGTTCCTGAACCAGGACGCGACTCAGGAACAGAAGGACGGCATCAAGACCAAGCTGGCGAGCGACCCCCTGGTCAAGGACTACATCTTCGAGTCCCGCGGCGAGGCGTACACGAAGTTCAAGGACATGTACCGGGACGCCCCCGACCTGGTCGGCGCCGTGAACGAGAACCAGCTGCCGGAGTCGTTCCGGGTGCGGCTCAAGAACCCCGAGCAGTTCACCCAGATCTACGACAAGTACAAGGGCACGGCCGGGGTCGACCAGATCATCGACCAGCGCAAGCTGCTCGACAAGGTCTTCAAGATTCTCGGCTCGGTCCGGAACCTCGCGCTCGGCGCCGCGGCGTTGATGGCGCTGGCCGCGCTGCTGCTGGTGGCGAACACCATCCAGGTGGCCGCGTACAGCAAACGGCGCGAGGTCGCCGTGATGAAACTCGTCGGCGCGTCGAACTGGTTCATCCAGGCGCCATTCGTGCTGGAGGCGGTGGTGGCGGGCCTGATCGGTTCGCTCCTTGCCTTCGGCCTGCTGGCGATCTTCAAGGGGCTGCTGTTGGACGGGTCGCTGCACGACCTCACCAACCTGCTCACCCAGATCGAGTGGAGCAGCGTGCTGCTGATGTTCCCGGTGATGGCCGGCGTCGGCTGCCTGGTCAGCGCGGTCACCGCCTGGATCACGCTCCGGTTCTACCTCCGGGTGTAGCGCTGCCTCGGGCTGGTTGGCTTTCCTGCCGGGTCCGCGCCGCCAGGGGTTTCCGCCGGGCCCGCCCACTCTGGGCGGTCAGGCTTGATCCCGACGTGGGCGGGCCCGGCGGAAACCCCGTCCGGCTCGATGTCCGTCGGAGCGGCGGCCCCTTGGTCGATCTTCCGGCGGGGGTGGGGCCGGCCACCACGCCCTCGGTGCTGGCTTCAGGGGTGACCCGGGGTGGGAAGCTTTTGGGGCTGGGCGGGGTTGTTTATTTGTTCGGTTGGTTGGGGTGGCCGGGTAGGGTGGCTCGGCTGGGTGCGTGTGATCTTGGTTGGGGGGTGGTGTGGGTGCCGCGGGAGAAGGGGCGGAAGGTTGTCGCCTCCAACAAGAAGGCGCGCCACGACTACGCCATCCTCGACACGTACGAGGCCGGCATGGCGCTCACCGGCACCGAGGTGAAGTCGCTGCGGGCCGGCCGGGCGTCCCTGGTCGACGCGTTCGCGCAGGAGCGCAACGGCGAGCTGTATCTGCACTCCATGCACATCCCCGAGTACACCCAGGGCACGTGGACCAACCACGAGCCGCGGCGCACCCGCAAGCTGCTGCTGAACCGGATCGAGATCGACCGGCTGCTCGGCAAGCTGCGGGAGAGCGGGCTCACCCTGGTGCCGCTGCAGGTCTACTTCTCCGACGGCTGGGCCAAGGTCGAGATCGGCCTGGCCCGCGGCAAGAAGTCGTACGACAAGCGGCAGGACCTCGCCAAGCGGGACGCCGATCGGGAAATCGCCCGGGTGGTGGGTCGCCGGGGCAAAGGCATGCGCTGACGTCACGGTGGTGGCCGGGATGAAGTCCTGGTGGTTGGGCGTTAGACTTGGGGTGGCCGAGGTTGTCGGCCACGTCTAGGGGGTGACTGGTTTCGACTTCGTGCGTTGCGGCAGGGGAAGCGAGCCGAGGAAGCCGACGTCGTCTCGATAATCGGTCGTCGGAAACCTATAAGCGCCAAGGTTAATCGCGCTGACTACGCTCTCGCCGCCTGAGGCGAGTAGCTAGTCTGTCGGCCTGGGAGTGCCTTCGACCCAGTTAGCCGGCATCAGCTAGAGGGCTGGCCAATCGGACCCGGTCGCGGGGTCCGTGCGGCGAGATCAATCAGCGACTGGGCCCGTCACACCGACTCGCTCGCGTGATCGGTGGGGCCGAGAGAGGCACAGCGAGCTGCGCTCGGAGAAGCCCTGACAAGGCGGCGAAGGACCCGGGTTCGATTCCCGGCACCTCCACCAGTCGGCGGCGGCCCCGTCCCATCACGGGACGGGGCCGCCGCCGTTTCCGCGCCCGCTCGCCGGACGGCTGCGCCGCAAGGTCAAGACAAGAACGCCGCTCTTGGGGTGTCCGCGTCGCCCGGACCCCCCGACTTCGCCGAACTCGCGGTCGTCGGCTGGACCCGGCCGGACCCGGCCGGGACCGGAGTGACCGGTGGGGCCCGTGGGACCCCGGAACGGGCGAACCCTCGAATTCGGGGCGAACGGCCTCTGGACGCGCGGCCCGCGGAGCCGCACCATCTCCTCACATGACCGGCGCGCGAGGAGGTGCGTCATGGCGACCATTCCGGCCCGTCCCCCCGTCTCCAGGTCTCCATCCGGCCCGCAGGGGCCGTCCCTGCGGGCCGCCCGGGCCCACCGGCTCACCCTGCTGGCCGACATGCAGGGCGTCGAGCGCGCCCTCGCGGTGCCGGCCGGTGATCCCCGGTGGCGGCAGCGGGTGGCCGCCCGGGTCGGGGCCCTCGGGCGCGCCTTCGGCGAGCACATGGTGATGACCGAGGGCCACGACGGCCTGTACGCGGAGCTGCTCGACCACGCTCCCCGGCTGACCCGCGGGGTGCACGTGCTGATCCGCGAGCACGCGGTCGTGCTCGACTCGATCACCGCGCTGCGCGCCCGGCTGGACCACCCGGAGACGACCATCGACCAGATCCGTTGCTGGGGTGGTGACCTGCTCCGGGAGCTGTCCCGGCATCGGCAGCGCGGCGCGGACCTGGTCTATCAGGCGTACCAGATCGACATTGGCGGCGAGACCTGACGCCGGCGCGCGGCCGCGACCCCGACGGCCTGCTCAGCGGATCGCCGAGACGTCCCTGCTGATCGGAGCGGCCAGGACGGTCGGACCGGCCGCGCCGAGCGCCGCGGGCAGCGCGTCGGCCAACGCGTCCGGCGATTCCAGCGTGGCCGTGGCGCAGCCGTAGCCGCGGGCGATGGACAGCAGGTCCAGGCCCGGCAGGTCGAGACCGGGTACGCCCGGGGTGTCCTCGTGCGCCGCGAACGCCTTCAGGATTCCGTACTGCTGGTTGACCGGCACCAGCACGACGAGCGGCAGGCGCAGCCGGGCGGCCGTCCAGAGGGCCTGCACCGAATAGTGGAACGAGCCGTCGCCGACCACCGCGACCACCGGCCGGCCACGACCGGTGTCGCGTTCGCCCAGCGCGACGCCCACGCCCGCGGGCAGCCCGAAGCCGAGCCCGCCGCTCGCGGCGGCGAAGTAGGACCGGGGTCGGGTGATGGGCAGGCGGCGGCGCAGCGCCTGGACGTTGGACGGCGTCTCGGCCACCAGCACGCCGTCCGCCGGCCAGAGCCGGGCGAGCGCGTCGAAGAGCGCCTCGGGTCGCACCGGCGCGCCGGGCGCGGCGGGGTCGGCCGCGGCGGGCTGGGTGGGCTCGGGCGCGGCGGGCTGGGCGGGCTCGGCCGCGGCGGGCCCGGGTCGGCCATCGGACCCCCGGCGGTCGGCCGGGGGGAGCAGGTCGGTCAGCGCGGCGCAGGCCAGCCGGGCGTCGCCCAGGATGCTGTCTCCGACCGGCGCCCGAGCGGCCTCGTTCGGGTCGTCGGTGATGTGTACGAGCCGGGTGCCGGCCGGAACGTACTCACCCGGGACGTACGGGTAGTAGCGGAACACCGGGGCGCCGATGACCAGCACCAGATCGTGCCCGGCCAGTCGCTCGGCCAGCGGAGCGATCGCGAACGGCAGCACGCCACGGAACTGCGGGTGATCCTCCGGGAAACCGACCCGCTCGGGGGACGGCGCGCACCAGACGGGGGCGCGGAGCCGCTCGGCGAGCGCCACGGCCGCGTCCCAGCCGTCGCTGCGGTCCACCGCGCCGCCCAGCACCAGGGCCGGATTCCGGCTCGCCGACAGGGCGCCGGCCACCTCGCGCAGCCGGTCGGGTTCGGCGGCGACGCGGGTGCTCACCCGCCGGCGCGGCGGCGGCGCACCGGCCGGCTGCCGCCAGTCGTCCATCGGCAGCGAGAGCAGGACCGGGCCGGCCGGTGGCTGCACCGCGGCGGCGTACGCCCGCAGCAGGGCCGCCGGAATGTCCTGCGCCCTGGTCGGCTCGTGACTCCACTTGACGTACGGCTGGGCCAGCTCGACCGCCCGGGGGCTGGCCAGGCGCGGCTCGGTGAGCAGCATGGCCCGGGTCTGCTGGCCGGCCGTGACGATCAGTGGCGTCTTGTTGTGCCAGGCGGTGACCAGGTTGCCCATCCCGTTGCCCACGCCCGGCGCGGTGTGCAGGTTGACGTGCGCGGGCCGCCCGGTGGTCTGCGCGTAGCCGTCGGCCATGGCCACGGCCGACGCCTCCTGGAGGGCGAGGACGTACCGGAAGTCGGCCGGGAAGTCGCGCAGGAACGGTTCCTCGGTCGAGCCGGGGTTGCCGAACATCGTCGTCAGTTCGAGGTCGCGCAGCAGGTCGTACGTCGACTCCAGCACCGTGGCCATGGTCCGAGCCTGCCGCATTCGCGGGACCGGCGAGCCGGATCGCGGCCAAACGCGAAGCGGATCAGGGCAGCTCGATCGGCAGCACGATGCCGTCGAGGCTGTGCGAGCACGGGCAGTCGCGCTCCTCGGGAAGCGCGACGATCGCGCGTAACAGCAGGTCACGCAGGGTGGCGATGTTCTCGGCGAACACCTTGAAGACGTCTTCCTGGGTGACGCCCTCGCCGGCCTGCACGCCCGCGTCGTAGTCGGTCACCAGGGCGATGGCGGTGTAACACAGCGCCAGCTCGCGGGCGAGCACGGCCTCCGGATGCCCTGTCATGTTGACGACCGAACCGCCCATGCCGGCGTACCAGGCGGACTCGGCGCGGGTGGAGAATCGCGGGCCCTCGACCACGACCATCGTGCCACCGTCCCGGACGGACACCGCCTGCGCGTCGGCGGTTTCCCGCACCGTGCGGCGGCCCACCGGGCAGTACGGATCCGCGAACGGCACGTGCACGGCGCCGCGGTCGTAGTAGGTCTGCGCCCGCCCGCTGGTCCGGTCCACGAGCTGGTCCGGCAGCACGAAGGTGCCGGGGCCCAGCTCCGGCCGCAGCCCGCCGACCGCGCACGGCGCGAGGATCTGCCGTACGCCCAACGAGCGCAGCGCCCACAGGTTCGCCCGGTACGGGATGCGGTGCGGCGGGTAGCGGTGGTCCCGGCCGTGCCGCGGCAGGAACGCGATCCGCCGGCCGCCGATCTCGGCCAGCATCACCGGATCCGACGGCGACCCGTACGGAGTGTCCACCGGGCGCTCCCGTACGTCGTCGAGCAGCGCGTACAGGCCCGAGCCCCCGATTACCGCCAGTTCCGCCGTCTGCCGCACAGGTCCCATCCTCCCGTTGCTGTTGGTATTGCTCGGCCGCGCCGGCCTGACAGACCTTAACCAGCGCCTGTGCCGCAGGCTATGGTGCGGAGCATGGCGTCGATCGCACGGCTGATCGCCGGACGCACCCCCGCGTCCGGGGCGCTCGGCGCCAACCTGGCGCGGGGATGGCGGGTGGCTGGCATGCATTCAGAAGGGCAGGCGATCGGTGGTCGGTCCATGGAGTCGATGACCGGGCAGCTGCTGGTCGCGACGCCGACTCTGAAGGATCCGAACTTCGACCGTACCGTCGTGCTCCTCGTGGCGCACGAGGCCGGCGGCGCGCTCGGGGTGGTCCTCAACCGCGCGACCGAGGTGCCGGTCTCCGACGTTCTCGGGGAATGGGGTGAACTCGCCGGGGAACCGTCGGTGCTGTTCGAGGGCGGGCCGGTGCAGCCGGAGTCGGCGATCTGCCTGGCCCGGATGCGCACCCCCGCGCAGCGGGTGAAGGGGTTCAACCGGATCTCCGGCGCCGTGGGCACGGTCGACCTCTCGGTGGACCCGGACCGGCTGCGGGCCAGCGTCCTCGGGATCCGGGTCTTCGCCGGCTACTCCGGGTGGGAACCCGGGCAGGTCGAGCACGAGATCTCGGCGGGGTCGTGGTTCGTCCTGGACGCGTTGCCCGGCGACCCGTTCATCGACCGGCCGGACGACCTGTGGCAGATGGTCCTGCGCCGGCAGGGCGGGATCATGGCCGCGGTGGCGCACTTCCCCCCCGACGTGGCCCTGAACTGACCGGGCACCGCGCGGCGGTCCGCCCGCGCCCGGCCGACCCGCGCGGCGGGGTGGCCCCGCTGGGATGCCCCGGCCGGCGTGTGTATTATTTCGCGAGTGCCCGGGAGACCGGGCCGGCACCACCGGGGGCCGTGGCGCAGCTGGTAGCGCACCACACTGGCAGTGTGGGGGTCAGGGGTTCGAGTCCCCTCGGCTCCACCCCGAGCAGGATCCGGGCCGGCGGTCTGGTCGATGATCATCGACCGGGCCCCGGCCTTCGCCGTTGCTGCCCGCCGGGCCGCGACCTTCCCATACCGTGACGAATAAGTCCGGTGAAAGGGGGGCGGGGTGGACGAGAAGGAACGCCAGCAGGCGCTGCTCACCGCGCTGACCACCGAGCATTTCGTGCTGCAGACCAGCCGGGGCGCCACCATCGCCGAGTCCGTGGGCCGGGCCACCATCTTCCTGTCGACGCTCTCCGCGGCGCTGATCGGGCTGGGCTTCGCGGCCGGCAAGAGCAGCCTGATCGGCCCGTACCTCGGCGCCGCGGTGCCGAGCCTGATCGTGCTCGGCTGGCTCACCTTCGTCCGGCTGGTGGAGAGCAGCGTCGAGAACTACCAGGATCTGGTCCGGCTGCGGGACATCCGGGCGTACTACCGGGAGCACCTCGCGGCCGGCACCGACTTCTTCGCCGACGCGGTGGCGCACCCCGAGCGGGGCAGGGCCGCCTGGGGGATCACCGGCTCGCAGAACACCAGCCGGTGGCGGGAGATGTTCTACACCAGCGCAGCCCTGATCGGCGCGATCGACTCCCTGCTGCTGGGGCTGGCCGCCATCCTGCTGCTCGGCCCGGTGGCGGGCCTGCCCGGGCTGGCGGCGGTCCCCATCGGCATCCTGATCGTGCTGGTGGCCTTCGCCGGTCACCTGATCTACCTGCGCCACGCCTTTGACGAGGCGGGCGCCTGACCGCTCCCGTCGGCCGGGGTGGCTTCCGGACCGTGCTCTTCGGCCGGTCTGGCTTCCGGACCAGTCCGCCGGCCGGCCAGCCCTCCGGCGGGCGAGCCCGCCGGGGCGGTGCACTCGGCCAGGAACGCCTCCCAGGTGCGGGTCCCGATGTTCCCGTCAAGGCTGAGGTTCTCGCCGGCCCGGTAGACCCGGCCGATCCTGCCCGGTACCCGCACCGGCAGGAACGGGCGGCGCCGGCCGGTGGCGCGCAGGTAGCCGCGGAGCAACTCCGCTATCGGATGGATCCGCGGCCCGGCCAGGTCCGGGACCGGGCCGGCCGGCGCCCCGAGCGCCAGCTCGACCAGCCGGGCCGCCACGTCGCGGGCGTCCACGGGCTGGAACCGCAGGCCGCCGGGGACCGGAATGACCGGCAGCCTCGCCATCGTCCGCGCCATGACCAGCACCAGGTCGTGGAACTGGGCGGCGCGCAGGATCGTCCACGGCACGCCCGAGTCGGCCAGCGCCCGCTCCGCGCCGAGCTTGGCCCGGAAATAGCCGAGCGGGACCCGGTCGGCGCCGATGACCGAGATGTACGCCAGGTGCCGCACCCCGGCCCGCCGCGCCGCCCGGACCAGGTTGCCGGTGGCCCGGTCGTCCCCCTTCGGCCCGCCGGCCAGGTGCAGAACCGTCTCGACACCGCGCAGCGCGGGTTCGAGGTCGTCGTCGCCGAGCAGGTCGGCGCGTACCTGCTGGATGCCGGGGTCGGCCGGCCCACCCCGGCGGCTGAGCACCCGTACGGGGTGGCCGGCCGCGCGCAGCAGCGGGACGACCAGGCGGCCGAGGGTGCCCGTGCCGCCGGTGACCAGGATGGGTGTGCTCATCTGTCCTCCTCGGATTGGCCGCTTCCCGGGCTCGGGCCGCGGTCGGGCCGGTTGGATTTCGGCTTCACCGACCCGACCCCGCGCTCGGCGGGGACGTGACGGCGGTGATCCGGCTCACGTCGCCGAGGTTTCCGGTCGGCGCCCGTCACACTGGCCGGATCGGGCGGGTCGAGGTGGCGTACTTCGGCGAGGAGGGCGCGAGATGGGCGAGGACACCTGGCTGGCCGACCGCTTCGAGCAGCACCGTCCGCAGCTGCGGGCGGTCGCGTACCGGATGCTCGGCTCGTTCGCCGAGGCCGAGGACGCGGTGCAGGAGGCGTGGCTGCGGCTGGCCCGTACCGACGCCAGGGAGCTGGACAACCTCGCCGCGTGGCTGACCACGGTGGTGGCCCGGGTGTGCCTCAACGCCCTGCGTACCCGCCGGCACCGCCGGGAGGAGCCGCTGGGGGTACGGGTACCGGATCCGATCATCACGCCGGCCGGCCCGGGCGACCCCGAGCAGGCGGCGGTGCTGGCCGACTCGGTCGGGCTGGCCATGCTGGTGGTGCTCGACACGCTGACCCCCGCCGAGCGGTTGGCGTTCGTGCTGCACGACATGTTCGCCGTGCCGTTCGACGAGATCGCTGTCATGGTGGACCGGACGCCGGAGGCGGCCCGTCAGCTGGCCAGCCGGGCGCGCCGACGCGTACAGGGGCGGGCCCCGGCGACCGACCCGGACCTCGCCCGCCAGCGCGCGGTGGTGGACGCCTTCCTGGCCGCCGCCCGGGACGGCGACTTTGACGCGCTGGTCGCGGTGCTGCATCCGGACGTGGTGCTCCGCTCGGACGGTGGCACCTCCCGCCGCCGCCACACCACGGTGATCAGCGGCGCCCGGGAGGTGGCCGCCCAGGCCACCACGTTCGGGCGGTTCTCCCCGTTCGCGCGGCCCGTCCTGGTCAACGGCGCGGCCGGGGTGGTGGTGTCCGCGGCCGGCCGGCCGCTCTCGGTGATGGCCTTCACCGTTGTCGACGGGAGGATCGCCGGCATCGACGTGATCGCCGACCCCGACCGGCTCGCCGGGCTCGGCCTGGCGACGGACGATCGTTGACACCGTCGCCGCCCGGCGACCCGGGTCCGACAGGGTGGCGGACGTCACCTCGACCGACCAGGACGCCAGCCGACACCTGGTCGGGCTGCTGGTACTGCTACGTCGGCACGTACAAGATCCCCAACCCGTACCGGATGCCGACCAGTCCCACGCCGTGAGCCGCCGTCGGGGTCCCGGCCGCCGTGGGCGCCGGGACCTCGACCTCCCGCTCAGCCGGCCGCCGTTCCCATCGCGCCGCGCTGGGCGGCCCGGCTGATGTCGCTGGGCGAGACGATGCCGACCAGCCGGTCGCCCTCCACCACCAGGGCGCGGCCGTCGGCGCTGAGCCGGGGCAGCAGCTCCAGCAGCGGCTCGTCCGGGCGGGCCAGCACCAGCTCCTCCGGCGGGCAGGAGACCGCGCCGAGGGTCGTACCGGCCCGTTGGTCGGCCGGCACCCCGCGGACCCGGGCCAGCGTGACCAGGCCGACCGGGCGGCCGTCGGCCACCAGCGGCAGGGCGGAGTGCCGGTACGCCCAGAGGTAGTGCTCGACGAAGTCGGCGACCGTCACGTCCGGGGTGGTGGCCTGCGGCTCGGCCGTCATCACGTCCCGCACCCGCACGCCGGTCAGCGCCACGCCGACCCGGGCCTGCCGCTCCTCGGCGACGGCCGCGCCCACCAGGAACCAGCCGATCAGCGCCAGCCAGAGCGCCCCGAGGGCGAAGCCGGTGACGAACTGCCACAATCCCACCGCGATCAGCAGCGCGCCGAGCACCCGCCCGGCGCGGGCCGCCGCGACCGCGGCCCAGGTGCGGTCGCCGCGCCAGCGCCACAGCGCGGCGCGGAGCAGCCGGCCGCCGTCCAGCGGGGCCGCCGGCAGCACGTTGAAGACCGCGAGCACCAGGTTGATGCCGGCCAGCCAGGCGAACGCCCCGAACACCAGCCCGCGCTGGCCACCGGCCGCGAGGGCGCCGGCCACCGCGCCGAAGGCGAGGCCCACCAGCAGGCTGACCAGCGGCCCCACCCCGGCGATCCGCAGCTCGGCGCCGGGCGTACGGGCCTCCCCGCGCAGCTGGGCCACCCCGCCGAACAGCCAGAGGGTGATGCCCTGCACCTCGATCCCGTTGCGCTTGGCCACCACCGCGTGCGAGACCTCGTGCGCCAGCAGGCCGGCGAGGAACACGACGGCCGCGGCGAGCCCGGCCAGCGCGTACGCCCAGCCGGGGTGTCCCGGGTAGGCCCGGGGGAACTGGTTGGCCGACAGCCCCCAGACGAGCAGGCCGAAGATGACGACCACGCTCCAGTTGACGCTCACGGGCACGCCGGCGATCCGGCCCAGTCGGAAGCTCGCCGCCATTCCTCCTGCATACCCCCTGACACCCCGGTCACGCCAGGTGAGCCGGCCACCCCGTCTGGTGATCATGCCGCGAGGCCGCGGCGTCCGTGGCGGCCCGGACGAAGGCGGCCACCGCGCGGGACCGGCTGCGCTCGGGCCAGGCCAGCACCACCGTGCTGGGCGGCGCGTCCAGCACCGGTACGCAGACAAGCCCCGGCCGCGTCCGCGAGCGCACCGAGGCGGGCAGCACCACGACCACCCGGCCGAGCGCGACCAGCTGCATGAGCTGCGCGCTGTCCCGCACCAGCGGGCTGTCCGGGTCGCTCCACGGATCGTCGGCTTCGCCCGGTGGACCCGGCCACCGGGGCCGCGGCTCGTCGCGCAGGTCCGCGAGGGTGAGCGCGGACCGTCCGGCCAGCCGGTGCCCGGCCGGCAGCACCGCCACCTGGTCCTGCACCAGCAGGTCCGCCGTGTCGAAGCCGCTCAGATCGTCGTACGGGCGGTGCAGCAGCCCCACGTCCGCCCGGCCCTGCCGGAGCACGCCGGCCTGCTCACCGATCCCGCAGAGCAGGACATCGACCGGCAGGGCGTCCGGCTCGGCCCCGTACGCCCGGAGGATCTCCGGCAGCAGCCCGGCGTCGCCGTCCGGCTTCGACACCAGCACCAGCCGCCGGTCCGGTTGGCCGGCCCGGCGGGCCCGCAGCCCGGCCGCGGACACCGCGTCGAGCGCCCGGCGTGCCTCGTCGAGCAGGACCTCGCCGGCCGCGGTGAGCCGGACGAACCGGCTGGTGCGCTCCAGCAGGGGCACCCCGATCCGCCGTTCGAGCTGCCGGATGGCCCGGGACAGCGGCGGCTGGGCGATGCCGAGCCGGGCGGCGGCCCGGCCGAAGTGCAGCTCCTCGGCCACCGCGATGAAGTAGCTCAGCTCGCGGGTCTCCAACCGGTCCATACCTTCACGGTAACGATCGGAACCGCATCGGTGTTGGCCCGCGCGGCGCCGTCCTGATGGGCTGGTGACATGACGGAACAGCGCATCGCCCTGGTCACCGGGGCCAACAAGGGAATCGGCCGCGAGGTGGCCCGGCAGCTCGCGGGACGCGGCATGACCGTGCTGCTCGCGGCCCGGAAGCCGGCCGCCGGGCGGACCGCCGCCGATGAGCTGCGGACCGAGGGCGTCGAGGTCCACCCCATCGAGCTGGACGTGACCGACCCGGACGGCATCGCGGCCGCCGTGAAGGGGGTCGGCGACGCGTACGGCCGGCTTGACGTGCTGGTGAACAACGCCGCCATCACCGGCGCCGGCAGCCCGCCCGCCGAGCCCGACCCGGCCCGCCGGGTCGAGCCGCCGAGCGCGGCCGACCTGGACCGGGTCCGGGAGGTGTACGAGACCAACGTGTTCGGCGTGATCGCGGTGACCAACGCGTTCCTGCCGCTGCTGCGCCGGTCGGACGCGGCCCGGATCGTCAACGTGTCCAGCGGGGTGGGCTCGCTGCATGCGATGACCGATCC
The DNA here is from genome assembly GCF_042434095.1 of Plantactinospora siamensis. Taxonomy (NCBI): domain Bacteria; kingdom Bacillati; phylum Actinomycetota; class Actinomycetes; order Micromonosporales; family Micromonosporaceae; genus Plantactinospora; species Plantactinospora siamensis. The sequence goes on along the minus strand of NZ_JBHLUE010000004.1, from coordinate 838,245 downwards.
GGCCGGGCCGCTCGCCGGGATGCCGCCGTCGCTGGCGTACCCCACCTCCAAGGCCGCGCTGAACGCGGTCACGGCGCAGTACGCGAAGGAGTTCCGCGGCTCGCAGCTGCTGATCAACGCGGCCGACCCGGGCTGGACCGGCACCGACCTGAACGGCCATGCCGGGCCGCGGTCGGTGGCCGAGGGCGCGGCGATCATCGTACGGCTGGCCACCCTGCCGGCCGACGGGCCCAGCGGCGGCTTCTTCAACGACGACGGCGTCGTGCCGTGGTGAGGGCGTCGCGGTGTTAACCGGGGCCCCTTCCTATACCGGAGGCGATAACAAGGGGCCCTTCCTTTCCCTCGGGTAGCGTTCGGGGCATGCGCTACGTGCAGGCCGATACGGCCAAGCCGGTTTCCGTGATCGGGCTCGGGGCCTGGCAGTTCGGGTCCCGGGAGTGGGGCTACGGCCCGGAGTACGAAAAGCGGGCCGCCGAGATCGTCCGCCGGGCGCTCGAGCTGGGGGTGACGCTGTTCGACACGGCCGAGCTGTACGCCTTCGGCCGCAGCGAACGGATCCTCGGCGCGGCGCTCGGCGACGATCGGGACAAGGTCTTCCTGGCCAGCAAGATCTTCCCGATCCTGCCGACGGCGCCGGTGGTGCAGCAACGGGCGGTCGCCTCGGCCGGCCGGCTCGGGGTCCGGTCGATCGACCTCTACCAGGTGCACCAGCCCAACCCGGTGGTCCGGGACCGCACCACCATGCGCGGGATGCGGGTGCTGCAGGACGTGGGCCTGGTCGGCGAGGTCGGGGTGAGCAACTACGGCCTGAAGCGGTGGCGGATGGCCGAGGCGTGGCTGGGTCGGCGGGTGCTGTCCAACCAGGTGCAGTACAGCATCGCCCATCGCGCCCCCGAGGACGACCTGGTGCCGTACGCCGAGCGGAACGGCCGGCTGGTCATCGCGTACAGCCCGCTGGCCCAGGGCTTCGTCTCCGGCCGGTACGACGCCAAGAACCCGCCGGCCGGCGCGGTGAGGCGGGCCAACCCGCTCTTTCTGCCGGAGAACCTGGAGCGCGGCGCCGGCCTGCTGGCCGCGCTGCGCGAGGTGGCCGACGCGCACGACGCCACGCCGAGCCAGATCGCGCTGGCCTACCTGGTCCGCAACCCGGCGGTGCTGGCCATCCCCGGCGCGTCCAGCGTGGAGCAGCTGGAACGCAACGCCGCCGCGGCCGATATCGAGCTGGCCGACGACGAGTATGCGACGCTGGCCCGGGCCGCCCGCGAGTTCACGCCGATCACCGGCCTGGCCGCGATGCCCAAGCTGATCCAGGCCCGCCGCGGCCGCTGACGCCGGTACGAAGGAGAGCACCACCGCATGGACGACATCACCGCGCTGATCCTCGACGACCACCACGCCTTCCGGGTCGGCTTCGCCCGGCTGGACGACGCGCGCGACGAGGCCGACCTGAAGGCCATCTGGGACGACCTGGCGCTGCACCTGGACATCCATGCCGAGGCCGAGGAGACGATCCTCTACCCGCATCTGGTCAAGCACGGCGACGACGGCGAGGACGAGACCGACGACGCGATCCGGGACCACAACAAGATCCGGGACGCGATCGAGGAGTCGAAGAAGCACAAGGTCGGCTCGGACGGGTGGTGGCAGGCCGTCGGCCAGGCGCGCAGCGAGAACAGCGAGCACCTGGCCGAGGAGGAGGACGAGGCGCTGCCGGACTTCCGCCGGCACGCCGGCACCGAGCTGCGGGCCGAGCTGGGCGCCCGGTGGCTGCGGTTCTACGGCGAGCACCCGCGCGGCGCCGGGCTCCGCTTCACCGACAAGGACCCGAAGCGGTACGTCGAGGAGCACCGCTGATCTGGCTCTCCCGGGGGAGGTGACGCCCCCCGGGTGGCCGGCACAATGACGGCGTGACGCCGCGCGCCGTGTTCGCCCCGCTGGTCAGCGGCAGCACGTACCGCCGTGCGGTGTTCCTGCTGCTCGGCGGGGTGCTGGCGCTGCCGTACGCGCTGCTGGCCGCCACCTTCGCGCAGATGCTGACCCGGTCCGACGTGCCGCGCGCGGCCGTCGTCCCGCTGCTGGCGGCCGGCGCGGTGATCGCCGGTACGCCGGTCTTCCTGGCCGGCAGCCGGGCGCTGGAGATCGCGGCCGCCCGGGCCCTGCTGGACGTCGACCTGCCGGATCCGCCGCCGGGACGCCCGCTGGACCGGGAGTCCCGGCTGCGCGCGGCGCTGTGGATCGCCACCCACCTGACCATCGGCGGGCTGGTGATGTTCGCGCTGATCAGCGTGTTCCCGATGGCGCTGGTGTTCGTGGCGCAACAGTTCGGCCTCGGCCGTTCGGCGCTCGGCGACCAGCGGTTCGGCCCGTTCGACGCCCACGACGGCGGCTGGCTGGCGCTGCTCGGCGTGGCCACCCTGGTGGCCCTCGGGTACGCGGTGGCCGGGCTGGGCGCGCTGGCCCGGTCGATGGCGCCGGTGCTGCTCGGCCCGTCCCAGGACGAGCGGTTCGCGGCGCTGGAGCTGCGCGCGGCCCGGCTGGCCCAGCGCAACCGGCTGGCCCGCGAGCTGCACGACTCGGTGGGACACGCGCTCACGGTGGCCACCCTGCAGGCCGGCGCGGCCCGGGAGCTGCTGGACAGCGATCCCGCGTTCGCCCGCCGCGCGCTCACCGCCATCGAGGAGACCGGCCGGCGGGCCATGGACGAGCTGGACCACGTGCTCGGGTTGCTCCGCGAGGCCGAGTCGGGCGGGGCCCGCCCGGTCGCGCCGCAGCGCACGCTGGCCGACCTCGACCGGTTGGTGGCCGACACCCGGGCGGCCGGGCTCGACGTACGGCTGGCGGTGGCCGGCCCGGTCGGTGAGCTGCCCGCGGTGGTCTCCCGGGAGGGCTACCGGATCGTCCAGGAGGGCCTCACCAACGCGGCCCGGCACGGCGCCGGCGCGCCCGTGCGGGTCCGGGTGGCGGCCGGCGCCGGGCTGGACATCGAGCTGGTGAACCGGGCGGGCGCCGGTCATGATCGGCCCGACCGGCCGGGCCGGGCCGGCAGCGGCCGGGGGCTGCGCGGCATGCGGGAGCGGGTCGATCTGCTCGGCGGCCGGCTGACCGCCGGACCCGACGGGGACGAGTGGCGCGTGTCCGCGCGGCTACCACTGAGCGGACCGGAGCCACCGTGAGCGCGAGGAGCTGGCCGATTTTGCCAGCCCCGCAGTCGCGAACAAAGGAGAGCGCCGTGAGCGCGAGGAGCTGGCCGATTTTGCCAGCCCCGCAGTCGCGAACAAAGGAGAGCGCCGTGAGCGCGAGGAGCTGGCCGGTTTTGCCAGCCCCGCAGTCGCGAACAAAGGAGAGCGCCGTGAGCGCGAGGAGCTGGCCGATTTTGCCAGCCCCGCAGTCGCGAACAAAGGAGAGCACCGTGACCATCGGTGTGTTGATCGTGGACGACGACGAGCTGGTCCGGGTGGGGTTGCGGGCCGTGCTCGACGCCCAGCCCGACCTGCGGGTGCTGGCCGAGGCCGGCGACGGCGCCGAGGTGCCGCCGCTGGTGGCCCGGCACCGGCCCGACGTGGTGCTGATGGATGTCCGGATGCCGGCCATCGACGGCATCCAGGCCACCCGCCGGCTGATGGAGACGGCCGTCCAGCCGCCGCGGGTGCTGGTGATCACCACGTTCGAGAACGACGAGTACGTCTACGAGGCGCTCCGGGCCGGCGCGGCCGGTTTCCTGCTCAAGCGGGCCCGGCCGGCCGAGGTGGTGCAGGCGGTCCGGACCGTGGCGGCCGGCGACTCGCTGCTGTTTCCCGAGGCCGTGCGCCGGCTCGTGGCCACCTACTCCGGCGGGGGACGCGGCGGTGACCGGCTGCGGCGCGCCCGGCTCACCGAGCGGGAGGCCGAGGTGCTGCGGTTGATCGCGGCCGGCCTCTCCAACTCCGAGATCGCCGGCGACCTCGTGGTGGGCGTGGAGACGGTGAAGACCCACGTGGGCAACGTGCTGGCCAAGCTCGGCGCCCGGGACCGCACCCAGGCCGTGATCGCGGCGTACGAGTCGGGTTTCGTGACCCCGGCCGGCTGACCCGCCCCTCGGGCGGGGGAGCGGGCTCCCGCGCGGCCGGGAGGAGCCCCGGCCGGCGGATCGGCAGCCTGAAGGGGTAGCCGATGCCGGAGCCGAGGAGAACCGTCGTGAGCCAGTCCAGCCCACCCCGCCAGCCGTCCGCCACTCCGGCCGCATCAGCGCCGGCCCGCCCCGCCGCTGCCGCCCTCGACCGGGCCGGGGTGCCGCGCCGGGTCGGCGCTCCGGCGCGTACCGGTGAATCCGATCGTGCCGGCCGGGCCGGATGGTTGGCCGCGGCCTGGGCCGGCGCGTCCGCCCTGCTGGCCCTGGTCTGGACCGTGACCGGCCGCGGTTACCCGTTCGGCGCGCACGACCGCAACGGCGAGGTGAGCCTGCTCCGGCTGGTGCCACCGGCGGCCGGCGCGCCGCTGTACGCCGGGCTGCTGCTCGTGGCCGCGGTGCTCGCGCTGGCCGTGGCGGGCCAGTACGCGGTCCGCCCGGCCCGCCCGGTCCGGCTGGCCGTGCTGGGGCTCGGTTGGCTGCTGGCGCTCGTCCTGCTGGTGGTGGTGCCCGACGCGCGGGTGCTGATCGTCCTCGGGTACGCCCCCATGCTGCTGCTGGGCGCGCCGTTCGGCTGGCCGCCGGTGGACTACTCGCGGATCTTCGACTGGCCGCTGGCCAACAAGCTCTCCGCCGTACTCGGCGGGTTGCTGCTGGTCCGGGCCCTGCTGAGCTGGCAGTTCCGGACGGCCGGCGGGTGCGCCGGGTGCGGACGCCGGGCCGGCGCGACGGGCTGGACCTCGGCGGCCGCCGCGGCCGGCTGGGGCCGCTGGGCCGCGCGTGTGGCCGCGGTCATCCCGCTGCTGTATGCCGCCACCCGGTTCGCCTGGGCCGCCGGCATCCCGCTCGGGATCTCCCCCGCCTTCCTGGCCGAGATGCACCGGACCGGGCTCGTCTGGGCCGGGGCCGGGCTGGGCGCGTTCGCGGTGGTCGGCGCGATCCTCACCACGGGCCTGGTCCGGCCGTGGGGCGAGGCGTTCCCGCGCTGGCTGCCCGGCCTGGCCGGGCGGCGCGTCCCGATCTCGCTGGCCGTGGTCCCGGCGCTGCTGGTCGGGGTGGCCGTGACCGCGGCCGGGGTCGGGCTGCTGGCCAACCCGCAGTTCTGGCGGATGGGCGGCTATGCGCACGTGACCACGTTGCCGATGATGCTGTGGCCGCTGTGGGGCGCCGCCCTGGTCGCCGCGGCCGCGGCCTACCACCTGCGCCGCCGCGGCGCCTGCGCCCGCTGCGGCCGCTCCGGCTGAAGTGGAAGGAAGGGCCCCTTGTTATCGCTTCCGGTATAGGAAGGGTCCCCTGTTAACGCCGGTGGCTGAGAGCGCGGGCGCGGATGCAACGCACTCGAAGTGTGCCCGAGATAGCGTCGGTGGGGTGACGGAGACCTTCCACGCACCGCCGGCCGACCTGCCGGCCACCCTCGGCGAGCTACGCGCCGCCGGACATCGCTACAAGACCGTCAAACAGGAACTTCGCGACAATCTGCTGGCCCGGATGCGGAGCGGGGCAGACCGGTTCCCCGGCATCGTCGGGTACGAGGACACCGTGTTGCCCGAGGTGGAGCGGGCGCTGCTGGCCGGCCACGACATGGTGCTGCTGGGCGAGCGGGGCCAGGGCAAGACCCGGCTCATCCGGTCGCTGGGCCAGCTGCTCGACGAGTGGACGCCCGTACTGCCGGAATCCCCGCTCAACGAGCACCCGCTGCACCCGGTCACCCCGGCAGCGATCGCCGCCGTGGCCGAGGTGGGGGACGACCTGCCGATCTCCTGGCTGCACCGATCCATGCGGTACGGCGAGAAGCTCGCCACCCCGGACACCAGCGTGGGGGACCTGATCGGCGACGTGGACCCGATCCGGATCGCCCAGGGCCGCACCCTCGGCGACCCCGACACCATCCACTTCGGGCTGGTGCCCCGGACCAACCGCGGCATCTTCGCGGTGAACGAGCTGCCCGACCTGGCCGAACGGATCCAGGTGGCGCTGCTGAACGTGCTGGAGGAGCGGGACATCCAGGTCCGCGGCTACCAGCTCCGGCTGCCGCTGGACATGCTGCTGGTGGCCAGCGCCAACCCGGAGGACTACACCAACCGGGGCCGGATCATCAGCCCGCTCAAGGACCGGTTCGGCGCCGAGATCCGCACCCACTACCCGCTGGACCTGGGGCTGGAGATCGAGCTGATCCGCCAGGAGGCCGACCTGGTGGCGCCGGTGCCGGAGCACGTGCTGGAGGTGCTGGCCCGGTTCGCCCGCGCGGTCCGCGAGTCGCCCTCGGTGGACGCCCGGTCCGGGGTGTCGGCCCGGTTCGCCATCGCCGCGGCCGAGACCGTGGCCGCCGCGGCGCTGCGCCGCTCGGGTCTGCTCGCCGCGAACGGCGGCGCTGAGGCCGACGCCCCCGGAGAGTCCGTCCTTTCCCCCGACGCGGTGGCGCGGGTGGGGGATGCCGTCTCGGTGACGAGCACGCTGCGCGGGAAGGTCGAGTTCGAGGCCAACGAGGAGGGGCGGGAGATCGAGATCCTGGCCCACCTGCTGCGGACGGCCACCGCCGAGACGTTCCGGGCCCGGCTGGCCGGGCTGGACCTGTCCGGCTTCACCGCCCTGGTGTCCGAGGGCGAGGTGGTGGAGACCGGTGAGCTGGTCGGCTCGGCGGAGCTGCTGCGCCAGGTCGGCACGGTGCCGGGGCTGGCCAAGGTGCTGGACCGGCTCGGCCTGGGCGACGCGCCGACGCCCGGCGAGGCGGCCGCGGGCATCGAGTTCGTGCTGGAGGGCCTGCACCTGACCCGCCGGCTGGCCAAGGACGTGACCGACGACGGGCGGACCCGGTACGGCGGCCGGGACGCCGGTGGCCGCTCCGGCGGGGGCCGGGGCTGACCATGGCCGGCGGCAACCGATTCCGGTACGGGGCGTGGCGCGGCGGACCCGACCCGCTGGCCCCGCCGTACGACGTGCGGGCCGCGGTGGACGCCGTGGGCGCCGAGGTGCTCGACGGGGGCAGCCTGCGGGACGCGCTGCGGAACCTGCTGCGGCACGGCCCGCGCGGCGGCGCCGGGCTGGACGACCTCGCGGCCCGGGCCCGGCGGCTGCGCCGGGAGGCGATGCGCCGGGGCAACCTGGACGGCGCGGTCACCCGGTCCCAGGCCCTGCTCGACCAGGCGCTCGCGGCGGAGCGGGACGAGCTGCGGGGCCGGGACGACGAGGCGGCCCGGTTCAACGAGGCGGTGCTGGACAGCCTGCCCCGGTCCACCTCCCGGGCGGTGCAGGAGCTGTCGACGTACGAGTGGGCCAGCGACGAGGCACGCCGGACGTACCAGCAGATTCTGGACGGCCTGCGGAACGAGGTGCTGGAGCAGCGGTTCGCCGGGCTGCGCGATGCCCTGCAGGCCTCGGCCGCGGACCCGGCGGCCCAGCGGCGGGTCGCGGAGATGATGCACGACCTGAACGACCTGCTGGAGCGGCACGGCCGCGGCGAGGACACCACCGACGCGTTCGCCGAGTTCATGCGGCGGCACGGCGAGTTCTTCCCGGAACGGCCCGAGTCGGTGGAGGACCTGGTCGACGCGCTGGCCCGGCGGGCCGCCGCGGGCGAGCGGCTGATGCGTTCGCTGTCACCGCAGCAGCGGGAGGAGTTGGCCGGCCTCCTGGAGCAGTCCCTCGGCGGCGGGCTGGCCGCCGAGATGGCCGCGCTGGACGCCAACCTGCGGGCGCTCCGCCCCGACCTGCCCTGGGAGCGGCGGGAGCGGATGCGCGGGGACCAGCCGCTCGGCTACGGTGAGGCGACCGGCGCGCTGGGCGAGATCGCCGAGCTGGACGACCTGCTGGATCAGCTCGGCCAGGAGCATCCGGGCGCCACCCTGGACGACGTGGACGTCGAGGCGGTGGCCCGGAACCTCGGCCGGGGCGCGGCCGACGACGTACGCCGGCTCCAGGAGCTGGAGCGGGAGCTGCGCCGGCAGGGCTGGATCAGCGGGACCGGCGACGGCCTCACGCTCAGCCCCAAGGCGCTGCGCCGGCTCGGCGGCACGGCGCTGCGCACGGTCTTCGCGGAGCTGTCCGCCGGGCGGCGGGGCCAGCACGACCTGCGGTCCGCGGGCGCCGCGGGCGAGATCACCGGGGCGTCCAGGACCTGGGAGTACGGCGACGAGCAGCCGCTGGACGTGGTGCGCACGATCGGCCGGGCGGTCCGGCGGCGGGGTCCGGGGATCCCGATCCAGCTCGACGTCGAGGACTTCGAGGTGGTGGAGACCGAGGCCCGGACGTCGGCCGCGGTGGCGCTCTGCGTCGACCTGTCGTTCTCGATGGTCTCCGAGGGACGCTGGGGGCCGATGAAGCAGACCGCGCTGGCCCTGTCGCACCTGGTGGCCACCCGGTTCCCGCAGGACGCGCTGCAGATCATCGGCTTCGGTCCGACCGCCATGCCGCTGACCGAGCGGGAACTCGCCGGGGTCGAGCCGGACATGGTGCAGGGCACCAACCTGCAGCACGCCCTCCGGCTGGCCGGGCGGCACCTGCGCCGGCACTCGGGCTCCGAACCGGTGGTGCTGGTGGTGACGGACGGGGAGCCGACCGCGCACCTGGATCCCGAGGACGGCGAGGCGGTGTTCCACTGGCCGCCGCTGCGGGAGACCATCGAGGCCACCGTCGTGGAGGTGGACCAGCTGACCCGGTACGGCGCCACACTCAACCTGTTCATGCTGGGCGAGGACCCCGGCCTGCGCCGGTTCGTGGACGCGGTGGCCCGGCGAAGCGGCGGCCGGGTGCTCACCCCGGACGCCGAGGACCTCGGCCGGTACGTGGTCTCGGACTACCTCCGCGCCCGCCGCGGTCGCCGCCGCGCCGCCTGAGCCCCCGCCCCGCGTGCCCCAGCCCTCGCGTGGTTGGTCCTCGGGTGGCCGGTCCTCGGGTGGCCGGGGCCACGGGTGGCCGGTCCTCGGGTGGCCGGTCCTCGCGTGGCCGGGTCGCGGGTGGCCGGGTCGCGGGTGGCCGGTCCTCAGGTGGCCGGGCCGCGTCGATCATGGAGTTGGGGTGCCCGTTCTGCCGGGTTCGGGGTTTTCCCGGACCGCCACAACTCCATGATCGACACGGGTTTCCGGGCCTAGACTCGGCCGCATGGACACGGCGGTGCTCCGGCGCGGCTACGAGTTGGTGCTGGCCGAGATCGAGGCGGGCGGCTTCGGCCCGCCGCCCGAGGGAGAGTGGACCGCCGAGCAGGTCGTGGCGCACCTGGCCGCCAACGACGAGCTGCTGGCCGAGGCCACCGAGGCGGTGCTGGCCGGCGCGCCATACGCGTACTACAACCACAACGCGCTGCACCGCCCCCAGCTCGACGGTCTGGTCGCCGAGTGCGGTGGGCTGGCCGGCCTGGCCACCCTGCTCCGGGCCACCAGCCAGCGGCTCTGCTCGCTGATCGACCGGCTCGACGCGGTCGCCGCCGACGTCCCGGTGGAGACGCACATCCGGGACGGCGACCGGATCGTCATCGACGAGCCGGTCCCATGGGGCCGGGTGGTCGACATCCATGAGCGGGTGCATCTGCCCGCGCACACCGACCAGCTCCGCGCACTCCGCCCCGCCGGTGGCGCCCCGTCGGCCTGAGCCGATAGCTGCCGCGCGGTCTGGGCCGGCATGTGGCCAGCCGGACGGCCTCCCGACTCGGCGCCGCGCCGCCGCCGCGAGCCGGGGTTTGCCCGATCACGTCCTCGATCCAGGCCGCAGGCCGGTGGAATCGGGAACGTCACCCGGGTCAAACCATCGAGAATCCTCCCTACCCGGGCCACCAGCAGCCGGATGCCCCGCCAGATCGGCCGCCGAATGCGAGCGGCCCCGACCACCAGCCGGACCGCGTCGGCGGTCCGGTGCCGGCGCGGGTGTCTGCGGTCCGGCCCCGGAGTCGGCGTCGGCGGTCCGGCGCCGGTCGGGGTGGCGAGCACCACCGGCCCCTTCACGGTCAGCAGCGAATGTGGTAGCGGTTGCGCCGGGGTAGCTGGGTCGGGTCGATCCAGGCCGGCGGGATGAAGTCGGGGTGCCCGTCTGGGGCGAGCCGGACCTGCCAATGTCCCCGATGGATGACCGTGTGGTGGTATCGGCAGAGCAGGACCGCGTTGTGCAGAGCGGTGTCGCCGCCGTCGGCCCAGGATCTGATGTGGTGAGCGTCCGCCCAGCGTGGCGGCCGGTCGCAGCCGGGGAAGGCGCAGCCGCGATCCCGCAGGACGAGGGCACGGCGCAGCGGGCCGGTGAACAGCCGTCGTTGCCGGCCCACGTCCAGCACCTGACCTTTGCCGTCGAGCACCGCGGGCAGGATCTGCGCGTCGCAGGCCAGGCGGCGCACGGCCTCGGGCGACAGGCGCGGGCCGATGTCGAGAGCCCCGGCGCCGAGCCGCCCGGTCAGCGCGTCGAAGCCGGTGGTGATGACCAGTTGCGGGGGCTCGCCGCCGTTGTTGGGCAGGCCACCGGCGCGCAGCGCCAGCCGGAGCACCTCGGCGAACGCGTCGTGCCGTCGCTGCCCCGGGGCGCGGTCGTCGCCGGGCCCGTTCGGGGCGGTCAGCGGGTCGAGCGCGGCGATCAGCATCGACCCGGCCTCCGCGTCCAGCACGCCACGCAGCCGGACCGCACCATCCGTCGCAATCGACACGGTGAGGTCGCGACGCCGGTCCAGCTCCCGTTCCGCCCTGCGCAACGCTCGCCGGTCGGCCTCCTCGGCTGCTTGCGGGGCGACGTGCCAGAGTATCCGCTCGGCACACATCCGCAGCGCCCTGGGCTCCAGCTCGCCGGCCTGCCCCAGCAGCACCCGCAGCGCCTTGTCGGCCACCTCCAACCCGGCCTCCCGCCGCGCGCCTTCCACCGCTCCGGCGATGATCCGGGCCTGCTCCACGCTCAGCCGCCCACAGGTCACCGCAGCTCGCAACACTGGACCGGCCGATGTCCGACCACAGCCCACCCCGATCGCCGGGCGACCCACCGGCGGTCCAACCCGCGTCCCGACCGTCCGACGGGTCGGTGGCTGGCTCGGTCCCGGCCGGACCGGGGTCGCGACGGCCTGGCCAGGCGGTGGCCGGATCGCTGCTGCCCGGACCGCCGCCGTCGCCGGCCGGGCCGGCGCTGCTGCCCGGACCGCCGCCGTCGCCGGCCGAGCCGGCGCTGCTGCCCGGACCGCCCCGGTCCGAGCGCCCACTGCCGCTGCCGAGCCCCGCAGCCGGGTCGAGTCCAGCATCCAGGTCGAGTCCGGGAGGTGGATCGAGGGCGCCGGCGGGGTCGTCGGCTTCCAGCCAGGCGGCGTCGGCCACCAGCCGCCGCGCCTCGGTCGACGAGATCCGCAGCCGGTCCCGCAACCAGGCCGCCGTGGACGACACACCCTGCACGCGGGCAATTCCCCGCCCGTCGACCTCCCGCACCACCGCGAGCTTCGCCGCCGACAGCAGTCGCTCGGCCCGCTGAATCGTCTCGAGGGTGGCGATCAACGCGGCGTCCCGCAGCGGCCAGACCGGCGCGCCGGGACAGGCCCGGGCCGCCTCCAGCACGCCGCTCGCCGCATCGATCACGATAGTTACGCTATGACCCCGGTACGACACTTTCCGTCCTGCGATGAGTCCTCCACCAGCGGTTCCAGATGGCGCATACCAGGACATGCGGCAATCCAACGTTCTCACGGGCGAGCAGGCATTTCGCTGTGGACGACTACGGTCGGCGAGGGTCGACCTCGATCACTCGACCCGGGAGAAGCACGTCGACGGCCTCCGCGATCGCGTGCCGCTGGTGACGATGCCGATCCGCCAGCACCTCGGCAGAATTCCGCGAGCGCCGTGAGGTCTCGGCCGTGCTCGGTCCCGGCGGGTGCTCGACGCGGCGCGGGACCGGCGGTGGGACCAGCTGAAGCAGGCGGTCCCGGTCAGCGCACCGCTTCGGGTCGGCGGAAGGTGCGCCGGTAGGCGCTGGGGGAGACGCCGACCCGCTGGTGCAGCCGCTGCCGGAGCGCGGCCGCGGTGCCGAAGCCGGAACGCCGGGCGACCTGGTCCACGGCCAGGTCGGTGGTCTCCAGCAGCAGCCGGGCGTGCTCGGTGCGCTGTTGCAGCAGCCACTGCGCGGGGCTCAGCCCCGTCTCGGACCGGAAGCGCCGGGTGAAGGTCCGTACGCTCATGCTGGCCCGCGCCGCGAGCTGGCTCAGCGTGATCGGCTCGTGCAGGTGCCGGCCGGCCCACTCGCGGGCCGGCGAGGTGCTGGTGTCGGGGGTACGCGGGACCGGCCGGTCGATGAACTGGGCCTGGCCGCCGTCCCGCCACGGCGGCACGACGCATCGCCGGGCGGCCACGTTGGCGATCTCGCTGCCATGATCGGTGCGTACCAGATGCAGGCAGAGGTCGATGCCGGCGGCCACGCCGGCGGAGGTGAGCACCCGGCCGTCGTCCACGAACAGCACGTCCGGGTCGAGGCGTACCTCGGGGTGCAGCCGGCGGAACCGGCCCGCGTAGCCCCAGTGGGTGGTGGCCGGGCGGCCGTCCAGCAGGCCGGCCGCGGCCAGCACGAACGCCCCGGTGCAGATCGAAACGATGCGAGCGCCCCGGTCGTACGCGTCCCGCAGCGCGCGCCGGACGGCGGGCTCGACGGTGCCGTCGGTCAGCGGTGGCCCGTCGTGGATGCCGGGCACGATCACGGTGTCGGCCTCGGCCAGCAGCTCCAGGCCGTGGTCCGGCAGCACGCCGTAGCCGGCGGAGCTGCGCACGGCCGTACCGCCCGGGGTGCAGGTGCGGACCGCGTACAGCTCGGTGCCGTCCGCATCCCGGGCGCAGTGGAAGACCTGCGCGGGCGTCCCGAGGTCGAGCCCGACCACGTGCGGCAGGGCGAGCACCGCGACCCGGTGCGGCCCGCGGCCGGGTTCGGGGTCGGCCGGCCACGGGGAGAGGCCGGGTTCGGAGTCGGCCGGCCACGGCAAGAGGCCGGCTTCCGGGTCGGCCGGCCGCGGTGAGAGGCCGGGTTCGCGGTGTGCCGGCCGCGGTGAGGGTACGTCCATGGCCCGATTATTGCGCACCATGGCTTTCCGGCCACTCGTCCACCCCCTGCGCCCGGGCGAGACTGCTCGGGTGAGCCGTACCCGCCTGATCCACCCGGCCTGGACCGTCGCCGCGGTGGCCTTCGTCGCCCTGGTCGGCGCCGCCGGCTTCCGCGCCACGCCGTCGGTGCTGCTGCATCCGCTGCACGCGGAGTTCGGCTGGCCGCTGGCCACCATCTCGGCGGCCGTCTCCGTCAACCTCATGCTGTACGGCCTGACGGCGCCGTTCGCGGCCGCCCTGATGGACCGGTTCGGGATCCGCCGGGTGGTGGCCGCGGCGCTGCTGCTCGTCTCGGCCGGCAGCGGCCTCACCGTGTTCATGACCGCGAGCTGGCAGCTGGTGCTCTGCTGGGGCGTCCTGGTGGGGCTGGGCACCGGCTCGATGGCACTGGCGTTCGTGGCCACCGTCACGGGCCGCTGGTTCGTGCGGCACCGGGGGTTGGTCACCGGGGTGTTGACCGCGGGCGGCGCGGCCGGGCAGCTGATCTTCCTACCGCTGCTGGCCGTGGTGGTACGCGGGCACGGCTGGCGGACCGCCGCGCTCATCGTGGCCGGGGCCGCGCTGGTGGTCGTACCCCTGGTGGGTTGGCTGCTCCGCGAACACCCGGCGGATCTCGACCTGCCGGCCTACGGCGCGGACCGGGTCGTACCGGCGGCGGCGCCGGCCGGCGGGGCCGCGGCACGGGCGGTCGGCACGCTGCTGGCGGCGGCGCGGACCGGGCCGTTCTGGCTGCTGGCCGGCGGCTTCGCGATCTGCGGGGCCACCACGAACGGCCTGGTGGGTACGCACTTCATCCCGGCCGCGCACGATCATGGGATGGCCGAGACCACCGCGGCGGGGCTGCTGGCGCTGGTCGGCGTCTTCGACATCGCCGGCACGGTGGCATCGGGCTGGCTGACCGACCGGGTGGACAGCCGGCTGCTGCTGGGCGGCTACTACGCGCTGCGGGGCGCGTCCCTACTGGTGCTGCCGAGCCTGTTCGGCGGCGCCACCCACCCGAGCATGCTGGTCTTCATCGTGTTCTACGGGCTGGACTGGGTGGCCACCGTGCCGCCGACGGTCGCGCTGTGCCGGGAGTATTTCGGGGCCAGCGGCGCGGTCGTCTTCGGCTGGGTGTTCGCGGCGCACCAGGTCGGCGCGGCCATCGCGGCGACCGGCGCGGGGCTGGTCCGCGACCGGCTCGGCGCGTACACGCTGGCCTGGTACGTGGCCGGCGGGCTGGCCATGGTGGCGGCCGTGCTCTCCGTGCTGCTGCGCCGCCGCCGGGCCGGCGAGGCGCCGTTCGCGCCGGTCCAACCGGCCGCCGGCCCGTGGCGGCTGCCGCCCGTCCCGACCGGCGCGGGGGCCCGCGCGACGGTCAGTCGACGACCTTGACGTCCTTCCAGAACGCCACCCGGTCGCGGATCATCTCCGCCTCCGGCTTGGGCTCGGGGTAGTACCAGACGGCGTCGGCGGACCGCTGACCGTCCAACTCCAGGGAGTAGTAGGACGCGGTGCCCTTCCACGGACAGACGGAATGCGTGTCGGAGTCCCGCACCACATCGTCGCGCAACGCCGACCGGGGGAAGTAGGCGTTGCCCTCGACCTGCACGATGTCGTCGCTCTCGGCGATGACCTGGTCGTTCCAGATGGCCCTAGGCATGTGCCGAGCCTAGCTCGGCCGGCCGTCATTCCGGCGCAGGCAGCAGCGCCGCGATCCGCTGAGCCACCGGGCGGGCCTCCCGGTGTACCCAGCCCATGTCCAGGCCGTCGTCGGTGAGCACGGCGAGCAGCGCGGAGTCGGTCACCGTGTACACGGTGAAGCTGCCCAGGTCGCTGCGCACGCTGGTCTCCCGGAACGAGCCCTGGCGCAGGCCGAGGCCGCACTGCCGGCCCACCCCGAAGACGCTGGCGGCCAGCACCGCCATGTCGTGCGGCTCGCAGCCCCGGGTCAGGTCCTGGCCGACCAGCAGGCCGTCCACGGTGGCCAGCACGCAGCCCCGGATGCCCGGCAGTCGTTGCCGCAGCGCGGTGAGCTCGTGCTGCAGGGCCGCGCCGGCGGCCTGCACCAGGCGCGGCGCCGTGGGCGCCGGCGGCGGCCCCGGTTCGCCGTTGGCGAAGGAGGCGGCGGGCGCCCGTCGGGGCAGCGGCGCGGTTCCCCGGTGGGTGGTCTCGGTACGCGCAGCGGCCGGCCAGGCCGCGTTCAGGTTCGACACCGGGGAACTCCCTCATTTCCGCACCGGCCGGTGGGCGGACGCAGGGGGATGCACAAGGAAGCCCCGTGCCGTCCCGCCCCGGCAACTGATTGGTCCCGCAGATAACTTACTGTGTCGGCCCGCGCCGGTGAAGCCGGGCTTCATGGGGAATTGCGGCGGTCGGCGGCCGGGGCAGATTACCGAAGGTGATCGCCGGGCCTTCAGCAACCTCGTACCGCGCGTTCAGCGGCCTGCCAGCCGGCCATGGTGCAATGGTTGGCCGAGCCCGGGTCGCGCGGAAGGAGTACGCCATGGGTCTGTTCTCCCGGCGGTCACGCGCCGCCGACCCGTCGCCCACCCGGCTGGACCGGGAGGCGACGGCCGAGGACTTCGCCGAGCTGACCGACTTCGTCCGCAGCCGGCACGGCGTCGAGCTTTACCTCGAGCCCGAGACGACCGCCACCGACACCACCGTGGTGGCCATCGCCCACGACGGTGAGTGGATCCGGCGGCGTACCGGCAACCCGCGCGCGGCCGGCAAGTTCGCCCGGCGGCACGGGGTGCCGCTGTACGAGGCCACCAAGGTCGGCTACCCGGAGCGGATGCGGGTCTGGAACCGGCAGCACCCCGAGCGCCGCAAGTAGGCGTGCCGGCGCTGTCGGCTCGGTCTCATCGGGTTGACCCGCGTCGCTCGGGAAATGTTGGGTGGGGTCACGTTTCCCCACCCCGGAGGTGCCCGATGACCGCCGTGACGTCCGCGCAGCAGGAGATCGCCGCCGAGCTGGGGGTGCCGGCGACCTTCGACCCGCACGAGGAGATCGAGCGGCGGGTCGGCTTCCTGGCCGATCGGCTCACCGGAACCGGCCTGCGGACGCTGGTGCTGGGGATCAGCGGCGGGGTCGACTCGACCACCGCCGGCCGGCTCTGCCAGCTGGCCGTCGAGCGGGTCCGGGCCGCCGGCCGGCAGGCCGGCTTCGTGGCCATGCGGCTGCCGTACGGGGTGCAGGCCGACGAGCACGACGCGCAGGCCGCCCTCGGGTTCATCCGGGCCGACCGGGTGCTCACCGTCGACGTGCGGCCGGCCAGCGACGCCGCCCTGGCCGCGCTGGAGGCGGCCGGGCTGGCATTCGCCCACGACGCGCAACGGGACTTCGTGCTCGGCAACATCAAGGCCCGGCAGCGGATGGTCGCGCAGTACGCGGTGGCGGGCGCGCTGGCCGGCCTGGTGGTGGGCACCGACCACGCGGCCGAGGCGGTCACCGGGTTCTTCACCAAGCACGGCGACGGCGCGGCCGACCTGGTGCCGCTGACCGGGCTGACCAAGCGCCGGGTGCGGGCGCTCGCCGAGACGCTCGGCGCGCCGGCGGAGTTGGTGGGCAAGGCCCCCACGGCCGACCTGGAGAGCCTGGCGCCGGGGCGGCTCGACGAGGACGCGCTGGGGCTGAGCTACGCGCAGATCGACGACTACCTGGAGGGCCGCCCGGTGCCGCCGGAGGTCGAGGGGGCGCTGGTGGCGCGCTATCGGGCCACCGAACACAAACGGCGGCCGCCGGTGGCCCCGTGATCGGCTACCATCGAGGCATGCGTTCGACGTGTCCGGTGATGATGCCCCGCCAGCGGGGCTGCTGACACGCGAGACGAACCATCTCGAGGCCCCGTCGCCGGGGCCTCGACGCGTTTGGCGGGGCTGCCGTCGGCGGCTCACCCCAGGAGACGCGATGACCCGCCATTACCTGACCACCACGATCCCGTACGTCAACGCCGCGCCGCACCTCGGCTTCGCCCTCGAGGTGGTGCAGGCGGACGTGCTGGCCCGCCACCTTCGCCGGCGCGGTCACGAGGTGCGGCTGACCAGCGGCACCGACGACAACTCGCTGAAGAACGTCCTCGCGGCCGAGGCCGCCGGGGTGCCCGTACGCGAACTGGTCGACCGCAACGCCGACCGGTTCGCCGCGCTGACCGGTCCGCTGTCGCTGTCGTACGACGATTTTCTCTCCACCAGCGCGGACCCGCGGCACGCGGCCGGGGTCGACCGGTTGTGGCGGGCCTGCGCGGATTCCGGCGACCTGTACCGGGCCGAGTACGTCGGGCTGTACTGCGTGGGCTGCGAGGCGTACCTCACCGAGGACGAGCTCGACGCGGGCGGCGCGTGCCCGGAGCACGGGACGCCGCCGCAGCGGATCACCGAGCGGAACTGGTTCTTCCGGCTGTCCCGGTACACCGACGCGCTGCGTTCGGCCATCCTGGAGGGCCGGCTGCGGATCGAACCGGCGGCCCGGCGTAACGAGGTGCTCGGGTTCCTCGACGGGGGCCTGCGGGACTTCTCCGTGTCCCGGTCCACCGACCGCGCCCGGGGCTGGGGCATCCCGGTGCCCGACGACCCGGAGCAGGTCATCTACGTCTGGTGGGACGCGCTCGGCAACTACCTCACGAGCCTCGACTACGGCGCCGCGGGCGGCCCGGGGGAGGCGTACCGGCGCTGGTGGGTCGGCGCGGACCGGCGGGTCCACCTGGTCGGCAAGGGGGTGTTGCGGTTCCACGCGGTCTATTGGCCGGCCATGCTGCTGTCGGCCGGGCTGCCGCTGCCCACCGACATCCTGGTGCACGACTACCTCACGGTGGATGGTCGCAAGATCAGTAAATCCGCCGGTACGGCGGTGGACCCGGTGGCCACGGTCGGGCGGTATGGCACCGACGCCGTGCGGTGGTGGCTGCTGCGCGAGGTGCCCCGGGTGGGCGACGCGGACTTCACGACGACCCGGCTGGTTGAGCGGGCCAACGAGGACCTGGCGGGCGGGATCGGGAACCTCGTCAACCGGGTGGTCACGATGGCGCACAAGTACCGCGCCGGCCGGGTTCCGCCCGCCGCCCCGAGCCACCGGGCCGGCCCGCCGGTGGACGGTGGCGAGACCGCCGAGCTGGCCGCGGCCCGTGCCGCGGCGCCCGGCCTGGTCGACGCCGCCCTGGCCGAGGGCGACTTCCGGCGCGCGACCCTGGCCCTCTGGGCGATCGTCACCGAGGCGAACCGGGCCATCGAACGGCTCCGCCCGTGGGAACTGGCCCGTGCCGAACGCGCCGGGGGTACGTCGACGGCTCGGCTGGACGCGGTGCTGGCCGCGCTCCTGCACGCGTGCCGAGAGCTGGCCGAGGAGCTCGGTCCGTTCCTGCCGGACGCGGCGGCCCGGGTGAGCGCGCAGCTCACCCCGGTCGACGGGGTACTGCCGCCGGCCCGCCCGCTGTTCCCGCGCCTGACCGCGGAAACCGCCTGACCGCGTTCACCGGACCGACATCCACTGTGGCGGCGCCGGCCCGTAGGGTGTGCCGGTATCCCTACCGGAGGAATGATGACCCAGCCTGACATCAGTGTGGTCCGGGCCACCGCCGCGGACGCCGACGAGTTGACCGGCGTCCTGGCCACGGCCTTCCTGGCCGACCCGATCAGCCAGTGGCTCTTTCCGGACGAGGCGGACCGGGAGCGGTTGCACCCGTCCTTCTTCCGCCCGTTCGTCGAGCTCACCCTGGCCGACGGCGAGGCCTACACCACCGCGGACCGGGCCGCCGTCACGCTCTGGCTGCCGGTGGATGTGCACGCCCACGCCGAGCCGGACGACCTCGGCCCGGTCTTCGAGGCCGCGATCGGCCCCGAGTACGCCAAGCGGTTCGGTGTGCTGGACGAGCTCATGACCACCAACCACCCCGGGCACGAGAACCACGCCTACCTGCCGTTCATCGCGGTCCGTCCGGACCGGCAGGGGCACGGCCTCGGCGCGGCCCTGCTCGAGCACCGGCTCGCCGCCCTGGACGAGGAGGGTACGCCCGCGTACCTGGAGGCGAGCTGCCTGCGCAACGCGGCCCTCTACGAGCGGCTGGGCTTCGCCCGGATGGAGAACAGCATCGACCTGCCGGACGGGCCGAGCCTCTACCCGATGTGGCGCAAGCCCTCGGCCTGAGCGCCCGCCACGCGCGGCGCCCGCCACGCGCGGCACCCGCCACGCGCGGCACCCGCCACGCGCGGCGCGCGCCACGCGCGGCGGCGCACCCGTTAACAAGGGCCCCCTGCTATGCAAAAAGCGATAACAGGGGGCCCTTCCTTACCTTCGGGTATCGCGGGAGCGCGGCCCGCGTGCGACAGTGACCGGATGCGGCAGCAGGACCGGTGGGCGCAATGGGTGCTGCGCAGGCGCGACGGGGACAACGCGGATGTCCGGGCCCGGGTGGCGCCGCTGATCGGCGCGTACCGGGACCGGGTGCTGGACCGGGCCGCGATCACCGCCGGGGACGTGGTGCTGGACGTGGGCACCGGCGACGGCCTCATCGGGTTCGGCGCGCTGAACCGGGTCGGGCCGACCGGCCGGGTCATCTTCAGCGACATCTCGGAGGACCTGCTCACCGAGTGCTGGCGGCGGGCCACCGCGGACGGACGGGTGGACCAGTGCCGGTTCGTGCTGGCCAGCGCCGACGACCTGCGGGACGTGCCGGGGCGGTCGGTCGACGTGGTGACCACCCGGTCGGTGCTGATCTACGTGCGGCGCAAGGCCGCGGCATTCACCGAATTCTTCCGGGTGCTGCGGCCCGGCGGGCGGCTGTCCATCTTTGAGCCGATCAACGGCTTCGCCGCCACCGAGACCCGGCGCGGCCTGTTCGGGCTGGACATGGCGCCCATCGAGGATCTCATGCAGCGCCTGCTCAAGGTGTACGAGCCGCTGCCGCCCACCGAGGACCCGATGCTCAACTTCGACGAGCGGGACCTGCTGCGGATGGTCCGCGACGCGGGGTTCACCGGGATCGAGCTCGACTACCGGGCCGAGATCGAGGTGCGGGCGCCGCTCACCACCCGGGACTGGGACGTGCTGAAGAAGACCGCGCCCAATCCGCTGGCCCCCACCTACGAGGAGGCCCTCGCGCTGGCGCTCAACCCGGCCGAGCGGGAGCAGGTCGAGTCGTACCTGCGGGCCGCGCTGGCCGCCGGTGCGGCCGGGCACCGCACCATGGCCACCGCCTACCTGCGGGCGACCCGCCCGTAGGACATGCCGCCGGCCCGCCGGCTCGTGGCGGGCGCGCAGGCGCGCCGACGGAGGCCGCCAGCGCGGGGCGGCGCGAGGCCCGGTCGCTGGGTGGGCCGCCCGGTCCAGCACAATCGGTCGGGTGAGCGACCCCATCGAGCCGGCCGCGCTGGCCGCCCGCAACAACGCCGAGTGGTGCGCGGCGGTGTGCCGTACCCACGATCTGGACGGCGCGTACGCGGCGGATGCCTGGACCGTCGCGCGACGCTCGCCCTCGTTCTACCCGGATGCCGTGACTCTGCGGCCGGCGGCCGGGCCGGACCTGCTGACCCGGATCGACGCCGGAGCCGGCGCCTCGGTGAAGGACAGCTTCGCCGCGCTGGACCTGGCCGGCGCCGGCTTCACCGTCCTGTTCGACGCCGAGTGGCTGCACCGCGCCCCCGGCGGACCGGCCGCGGTGGTGCGCCGGCCCGCGGTCCCGGTGACCACCCCGGCCGCGCTCGCCGGCTGGGCCGCCGCGCACGGCGGCGGCGACGTCTTCCGGCCCGGGTTGCTCGCCGACCCGACCGTCACGCTCCTGGCCATGTACGACGCCGAGGGCGCGGTCGCCGGAGGAGCGGCGGTGAATCGCACCGGCCCGGTGGCCGGGGTCTCGAACGTCTTCGCGGTGACCGCCACCCCCGACGAGGTCTGGGCCGCGGTGCTGGACCGGTTCCCGGACGTCCCGCTGGTGGGCTACGAGTCGGGTGCCGACCTCGCGCCGCCGCTGCGGCTCGGGTTCCGGACCGTGGGACCGCTGCGGGTCTGGCTGCGCGACTGAGCCGGTGCCGTTCGTCGCCCCCACCCGGCTAGCGAGCCTGGGCGTACGCGTTCCCGCGGGTCATCGACCGGTTGTTGTCTACCGTGGACCGATGAGCGAGGAGATCTGGCCCGCCGTGCGGGCCGCTCGGGCCTGGCTGGACGCCGCGAACGGCACCGAATCGGCCGAGCTGACCTGCCGGATCCTGAAGGTCACCGAGGAGGCAGGCGAGGCCGCTGCGGCCTGGATCGGCGTGCTGGGGCAGAACCCCCGCAAGGGCGTGACGCACGGGCCCGCCGACGTGGCGGCCGAGTTGGCCGATGTGGCCATCACCGCGCTGGTGGCAATCGAGAGCCTGGGCCTGGACGCCCGGCGGGCGCTCACCGATCGTGCCCGGCTGGTTCTCGCCCGTACCCGGTCTGGCTCGTGACGGGCCCACCTGCCCGGTCGCCGGCGGGCCGAAGGTCCCGGTCCGGTCGGGGGTTACGGCTCTAACACCGGTAGGCAGGTTCGCCGAATCTGAACGCACCACAGATTCGCGCCGCCGCCCCCAAGGAGCCCCCCATGAAGCGCCGGACCCTCGACATCCTGTTCAGCATCGGCGGCCTGGGAATCGCCGCCCTGCTGCTGGTCGTCGGCATCGTGCTGACCGCCAACGCCAACTTCGCCAAGAACTACGTGCATGACCAGCTCAGCCAGCAGAACATCGTGTTCACCCCGGCCGGCCAGCTCAGCGACGAGGAGCGGCAGGCCCCCTGCCTGGTCCGGTACGCCGGCCAGCGGATGACCACCGGCAAGCAGGCCGAGTGCTACGCCAACTCCTACATCGGGCTGCACCTGAAGTCGATCGGCGGCGGCCAGACGTACGCCGATCTCGGCAAGCCGCAGAGCGCGCTGAAGGCCCAGGTGGCGCAGGCCGAGCAGGCCAAGGCGGCCAACCTGGCCGACCTGCAGAAGCAGCTCGCCGACGTGACAGCGCAGCGGGAGACGGTGTTCAAGGGCGAGACGCTGCGCGGCCTGCTGCTCACCTCGTACGGGTTCAGCGAGTTCGGCGTGAAGGCCCAGCAGGGCGCGCTGGCCATGTACCTGGGCGCCGCGCTGATGCTGCTGCTGTCGCTCGCCGGCCTGCTGCACGCGTTCCGAACCCCGGCCACCGCGACCTTCGCCGCGCCGGAGCCGGCTCGGACCTCCACCGGCGATCCGCTCACCGTCTGAGCCGGCCGCCGTCCCAGCCGGGTCGCCGTCCCAGCCGGTCGCCGTTCGAGCCCGTCGCCGGCCGGGCCCCCGACACCCGAACCCCCGGCCGTCCGGCCCGCCCCGGACGGCCGGGGTTGTGCCGTTTCCTCGGCCATACCGGGCGGGTTGTACCGGAAGTGAAGCCGAAGGATAGGCACCTTCATCGTGGCCGGGTGCGGTTCCCGGGCGCCGGCTGGCGGCGGCGGTGGGCGCGCGCGGAGAACCGACGCCGGCTGCGGGCGTACGAGACCGCGCTGGCCGAGTGGCAGCGCCGGGACACGGAGCTGCGCCGGCTGCGGGCCGCGGTCGCGGCCGGCATCCCGGACCCGCCGGCTCCGGCGGGGGCGGCAGGCGCGGAGGGTACGCCGGGCGCGCCGGCTCTGGCGGCCGGAGCGGCCGGAGCGGGCGGAGCGGCCGGAGCGGGCACGCTGACCGCCGACGATCGGGCCGGAGCCGGGGCGGGGCTGCCGGTACGGCTCGACCCGGACGAGCGGGTCCTGGCGGTGGCCCCGGCGGCCCGGGTGGTCGCGGTCCAGGCCCGGCACGCCGGCGGTACGCCCGGTCCGGAGCGGGTGCCGGTGCCGCGCTTCGACGGGCCGTTGACCGGCCGGCCGCCGTACGGGCTGCGGACCCTCGACGACGGGCTCGCCGTGCTGACCGACCGCCGGGTGGTGCTGGCCGGCCGGACGGGCGAGCGGGAGTGGCCGTACCGCGAGCTGGCCGGCGTGGGGCACCACCCGGCGGCGCCGCTCACGCTGCTCTACAAGCGTGGCCGGCGGATCGCCAGCGGGCTGCTGCTCCCGCCGGCCAGCGCCGTCCGGGTCCGGTCCGTGCTCGACCTCGCGTACGTGGCCGCCAACGGCCGCCAGGCCGAGCTGCTGGCCTGGTTGGACGGGATGCTCGAGGATCATCGCGCGGCCCGCCCGGACCGGCCGGTGGTCGCGGCCGCGGCGGCCGCGCCGCTGCGCGCCCTGGTGCCGGAGAGCGGGCTCGCGGTCGGCGGGGCGCTGGCCACCGCGGTCCTGGCGGTCGCCGGCCTGCTGCTGTGGCCGTCCGGCCCGCCGCGGCACCGGGTGGCGGCCCCGGCGGCCCCGGTGGGCACCCCCGGCCCGGTGCCGGCCGAGGCGCCGGATTCGATCCCGGCCGACCCGGCCGACCTGGCCGGCTCGGTGGGTCCGGCCGCCAGCACGGCCCTGCCGGTGCGCTCGATCGTCGCTCCCCGCACCGGCGCTCGGCGTCGCGCGCCGGCCGTGCCCGTTCCGACCGGGTCTCCGGCGACGCTGCCGCCACCCAGCCCCGCCGGTCCGCCGCCCAGCCGGTCGGCCCCGCCGGTCCCGACCCCGTCGGCCACCTCGGGGTGCGGGGCGCCGCCGAACCCGTTCGGCTACACCTACTGCGCTGGCGGCGGGTACGTGACCAGCCCAGCGGCCGGGGTGTGCGCGTTCTTCGGCTGCGTCGACGACTTCTGGGCCGGCGCCGGCTACCTGGTGGTGTGCGACGACGGGAAGATCAGCCGGGAGGGCGGCCGGCCGACGGCCTGCGCCGACCACGGCGGCGTCCGGCAACCCGTGTACGCCTGACCGGGCGCCGACGCGTGGCCCGCCGGCGCCGCGTCGGGTGTCGGCCCGCCCCCCCCCGCGACGGGTGTCGGCCCGCCCGCGACGGGTCGGCGTCGGCCCGCCGGCGTCGGGTCGGGCGTCGGCTTGCCCGTGAGGGCCCTGACCTGGTGGGATCGCCAGCGTGCGGCAGCAGGAAGGCAGCGCCGGGTCGGCGGAGGCGCACCGCACCGTCGAGGCGGTGTGGCGGATCGAGTCGGCGAAGGTGGTGGCCGTGCTGGCCCGGCACGTCCGGGACGTGGGCTGGGCCGAGGAACTGGCCCAGGACGCCCTGGTGGCCGCGCTCGAACAGTGGCCGCGGGACGGCGTACCGGCCAATCCGGCCGCCTGGTTGACCGCGGTGGGCAAGCGGCGGGCGATCGACGCGGTCCGGCGCCGGCAGACCCTGGACCGCAAGCTGGTGGAGCTGGGCCGCGACCTGGCCGAGGGGTTCACCCCCGACTTCGACGCGAACCTCGACCAGCCCATCCAGGACGATCTGCTCCGGTTGGTCTTCACGGCCTGCCATCCGGTGCTCCCCGCGCCGGCCCGGGCCGCGCTCACGCTGCGCATGCTCGGTGGGCTCACCACCACGGAGATCGCCCGGGCTTTCCTGGTGCCGGAGTCGACGATCGCGCAGCGGATCGTGCGGGCCAAGCGCAGCCTCGCCGACGCCAGCGTGCCGTACGAGACGCCCGCACCCGCCGAGCGGGCCGAACGGCTCCCGTCGGTGCTGGAGGTCATCTACCTGATCTTCAACGAGGGCTACTCGGCCACCGCGGGGGACGACTGGATGCGTCCGGCGCTGTGCGCGGACGCGCTGCGGCTCGCCCGGATCCTCTGCGGGTTGATGCCCGAGCAGGCCGAGGTCTTCGGGCTGACCGCGCTGCTGGAGATCCAGACCTCCCGGAACGCGGCCCGGGTCGGCCCGGACGGCGGGCCGGTGCTGCTGTTCGAGCAGGACCGCACCCGGTGGAACCGGCTGTTCATCCGGCGCGGCCTGGCCGCCCTCGACCGGGCGCGGACGCTCGGCGATGCCGGCCCGTACACGCTGCAGGCGGAGATCGCGGCCTGCCACGCCCGGGCGGCCGCACCGGCCGACACCGACTGGCCGCGGATCGCCGACCTGTACGCCCGGCTCGCCACGCTGGTCCCGTCGCCGGTGGTGGAGCTGAACCGGGCGGTGGCGGTGTCCTTCGCCGCCGGTCCGGCCGCCGGCCTGGAGCTGGCGCGGTCGCTGGTCGACGAGCCGGCCCTGGCCGACTACCACCTGCTGCCCGCCGTGCTCGGCGACCTGCTGGCCAAGCTCGGCCGGTACGCCGAGGCGCGGGTCGAGTTCGACCGCGCCGCCGAGTTGACCGGCAACGAGCGGGAGCGGGCGCTGCTGCGCGAGCGGGCCGCCGCCTGCGCGGCCGGCACCGCCCCGACCCGATGAAGAGAGGGCGCGGCGGCGCCGAAAAACTTCGCCGGCGATGTCGATCCGCCGCACGCCCGCTCGACGCGTCAGTGAAAGCCCGGAACGAGAGGAACCGAAAACATGCGTTACATGCTCATGCACAAGGTGGACGAGCAGGACCCGCGGTCGCACAACCCGAGCCCGGAGTTCATCCAGAAGATGGGCGGGTTCATCCAGGAGGCCGCGCAGGCCGGGGTGCTGCTGGTTGGTGAGGGACTGCGACCGACCACCGACGGCACGTCCCGGATCAGGGTGGAAAACGGGAAAAAGACGGTCACCGACGGTCCGTTCATCGAGACCAAGGAGCTGATCGCGGGCTTCGCCATCCTCCAGGTGCGGTCCCAGGAGGAGGCGATGGAGTGGGGCCGGCGGTTCGTCGACCTGTTCGACGGCGAGCTGGACTACCTCGAGGTCGACATCCGGCCGGTCAGCGAGTTCGAGCCGGAGCCCGCGAGCTGACCGCCGCCGCGCCCGCCCGCCCGCCGTCCGGGTCCGTCCCGGGCGGCGGCGCGGCCGGGACGGGCTCGACCTCAACCCGGTTGTCGTGGAACGTCGGACCGCCGCCGAGGTCGGTGTCCCGGATCGGTGTCACCGCGTTGACGGTCGCCCCGCCCGGGCTCAGCCGCGCCCAGTACGCCTTGTGGGTGAAGGCCACGCCCGGCCGGGTGGTGTCGTCCACCGCCACCGAGGCGAGGAACTCGCCCCGGTCGTTGTGCACCCGCACCGGGTCGCCGTCGGCCAGCCCGCGGGCCGCCGCGTCGGCCGGATGCAGGTGCACCCGCGGCGGTCCCATCTTTCCGGCATGCCACTGCTGGGAGGCGAACGTGGAGTTGAGGAAGAACCGGGCCGCCACCGACAGCAGCACCAGCGGGAACCGGCCAGCCAGCGCCGGATCCGACCCCTCGACCGGCGGGGTGTAGCCGACCAGCGGGTCCACCCCCATCCGCCGCAGCGCCCGGTCGACCAGCCGCGCCCGCCCGTCCGCGGTCGGGAAGCCGCCCGCGGCGTACGGCGCCGACCCGACCGGCACGCCGGTGGCCCGCACGTACGTCCGCTCCCGTAGCTCGGCGAGGTCGATCGGGGTGCCGGCCAGCAACTGCCGCACGAGATCCTCGTCCGACTCGTGCAGCCGCGGATGGTCCAGCCCCAGCGCCGTGGCGATCCGGCGGAAGATCTCGGTGTTCGGCACGGCCTCGCCGGGCGCCGTCACGACCGGCTCGTTCAGCGTCAGGTAGTGGTGGCCGTAGGAGTCGTGCAGATCCAGGTGCTCCGGCTGCATGGTGGCCGGCAGCACCACGTCGGCGTGGTCGCAGGTGTCCGTCCAGCGCTGCTCGAGAACCGTGGTGAACAGGTCCGACCGGCGCAGCCCGGCGAGCACCCGGCGCTGGTCCGGCGCGGTCGCCGCCGGGTTGGCGTCGAACACCACCAGCGACGTCACCGGCGGATCCGCCTCGCCGGTGAGCACCGCGCCCAGCCGGCTCATGTTGATCGACCGGGCCCGCGGCGCGGGCAGGTCCGGCGGCCGCTCCACCGGGCCGGTGTCCACCGGAAAATGACCGCCGGTCATGCACAGCGCTCCGCCGCCGGCGTACCGGAAATCACCGGTGACCAGCGGCAACGTGCAGATGGCCCGGACCGCCTGGCCGGCGCCGGCGTGCCGCTGCAGGCCCAGCCCGACCCGGACGGCCATCGGCCGGGTGCTGGCGACCCGCTCGCCCAGCCGGCGCAGCACCGCCACGTCCAGGCCGCACTCGGCGGCGGCCCGCTCCACCGGCCACTCCGCGAGCCGGGACCGCAGCTCCGGCCAGCCGGTGGTGTGCGCGTCCAGCCAGGCGGTGTCGGCGGCGCCCGCGTCCAGCACACAGCGCAGCAGGCCGAGCGCCAGCGCGGCGTCGGTGCCCGGCAGCGGCGCGAGGTGCTCGTCGCACCGCGTCGCCGTGTCGGTGCGCAGCGGGTCGATGGCCACCACGTACGCGCCGCGCCGCCGGGCCTCGGCCACGAAGTGCCACTGGTGCAGGTTGGTGGAGAGGGTGTTGGCGCCCCACAGCAGGATCAGCCGGGCCTCGACGATGGACTCGGGCTCGAAGCCCACCTGGCCGCCGTACAGCGACTGCAGCGCCGCGCCGGCCGCGGCCGTGCAGATCGTGGTGCGCAGCCGCGACGCGCCCAGGTGCGCGAACAGGCGCAGGCCCAGCGATCCGCCCTGGACCAGCCCCATCGTGCCGGCGAAGTAGTAGGGCAGGATGCCCTCCGGGCCGTCCCGGTCGATCGTGGCGCGCAGGCCCTCGGCCACCCGGTCGGTCGCCTCGGCCCAGCTGGCGGGCCGGAACGACACCGGACCGGCGCCCTTCGGGCCGACCCGGACCATCGGCGTGGTCAGCCGGTCCGGCCCGTTGAGCGCGTCGAGGTAGCGGTTGACCTTGCCGCACAGCGCGCCGCGGGTGAATGGGTGGTCCCGGTCGCCGCGCAGCCCGACCGCGCGGCCGTCCCGCACGGTCAGCTGCCAGGTGCAGGTGTCCGGGCAGTCCAGCGGGCAGGCGCCGAGGTGCGTGGTGGTCGGCATGCCCGGGATGCTATCGGCCGGGTACGACACCCACCCCCGGCCGGCCGGGCGGTCAACTCCGCACGGGGTTGCGCGACCGGAATAGCATCGAATGAGGACGATCTTCAAGCGACGGGTCGAGGATGTCGACCCCACGGACCGGATGGGTCGCAGCCGAGGATGACAACCGGAGACGCCGCGCCCGGGGCCAGGACCGTTGACCCGCGACGGCTCGCCACGACGCCCGGGTACGCGGACACCGCCCGGATCGACCAGCTGCGTGCCGCCGAATACCCGCAGCTCGACCGCGACGGGCAGGTCTACCTCGACTACGCGGGCGCGGGGGTGGCCGCCCGGGCGCAGCTGGCGGCCCACCACGACCGGCTGCTGTCCGGGCTGTACAGCAACCCGCACTCGGAGAACGCCAGCTCCGCGGCGGCCGGCGCGCTGGTCGAGTCGGCCCGCCGGGCGGTGCTCGAGTTCTTCCGCGCCGACCCCGGTGAGTACGCCGTGATCTTCACGCCGAACGCCAGCGGCGCCTGCCGGCTGGTGGGGGAGGCCTACCGGTTCGGCCGCGCCGCCCCGCTCGTGCTGACCTGGGACAACCACAATTCCGTCAACGGCATCCGGGAGTACGCCCGCCGGGCCGGGGCGCCCGTGAAGTACGTACCGCTGGCCGGGCCCGACCTGCGGGTGGCCGAACGGGACGTGGTGGCCGCGCTGGACGGCGGTCGTGGCCCGCTGGCCGCCGTCCGCGGCACCGGCCTTGCCCGCGGCGCTGGCCTTGCCCGCGGCGGTGGCCGGCGGGGCCTGTTCGCCTACCCGGCGCAGAGCAACTTCACCGGCGTGCAGCACCCGCTGGGCTGGGTGGACCTGGCCCGGCGGCACGGGTACGACGTGCTGCTCGACGCCGCCGCGTACGCCCCGACGAATCGGCTCGACCTGAGCGCCGTGCGGCCCGACTTCGTCTGCCTGAGCTGGTACAAGCTCTTTGGCTATCCGACCGGCGTCGGCGCGCTGCTGGCCCGGCGCGAGGCGCTGGCCCGGTTGCGCCGGCCGTGGTTCGCCGGCGGCACCATCCGGGCGGTCAGTGTGCAGGGCGGTTGGCACCAGCCGATGGCCGACGAATCCGGGTTCGAGGACGGCACGCTCAACTTCCTCAGCATCCCGGACGTGGAGTTCGGGCTGCGCTGGCTCGACTCCATCGGCGTCGAGCTCATCCACGCCCGGGTCGGCCTGCTCACCGGGTGGCTGCTGGACCGGCTTGCCGGGCTGCGGCACCGCACCGGCCAGCCCCTGGTCCGGATCTACGGGCCTCCGACGGCGGCGGGTCGCGGCGGCACGGTGGCGCTCAACCTGCAGCGCCCCGACGGTTCCCTGGTGGACGAGCGGCTCGTCGCGCGCGACGCGGCGGAGGCCGGGTTCGCCCTGCGTACGGGCTGCTTCTGCAACCCCGGCGCCGGCGAGGCGGCGTTCGGCATCGGCCGTCGCTCGCTGCGTGACGCGCTGCTGCCGCACGTCGGCACCATCGACGCGTACCTCGAGGCGCTGAGGCTGCCGACCGGCGGCGCCGTACGGGTCTCCTTCGGGCTGGCCTCGACCGCGGCCGACGCGGAACGGTTCATCGACTTCGTCTCCGCCACCTACCTGGACCGGTCCGGCCCGACCGACGTCCCGCTGGCCCCCCGACTGCGCTGCTGACCGAATCCGGGAGGGCAACCGGGCCGCCGATCCGCCCGTGTCCCAACTCGCTGCTCGTCTCCCGATGCCCTCAACAACAGCCCGTTGTCCATGTGACCGCGCAGCGCGATGGGGTCTCCCGCAGCGGGCCTGGGGACCCCTAGAGTGCTCGGGTGACCGACGCGACGATCGAGAACGCGGCCCGGGAGATCCCCTTCCCTGCGGCCGCTGCCGGGGCCGAGACGCCGCCCGGGGCCGAGACGCCGGGGGAGGCCGAGACCCCGGCGGAACCTGAATCGGTGGCGGGGGCCGAAGCGGTGGCGGAGGCCGAAGCGGCGGCCGAAGCCGGGATGGCGGCCGAGCCGGTGGCCCAGAACGAGCAGCCGGTTGAGGACGAGGCGTCGGCCGAGGCGGAGACGGCTGCGGAGCCGGAAGAGCCGCTGGCCGAGGACGGGATGCGGGCCGACCCGGAGAAGCAGGCGAGCTTCGCCACGCTGCACGACGGACCGTACTTCGCACAGGTCGTGGCGGCCAACCGGGCGTACCTCATGGCGGCCGTGCCGAACGTGATCGCGAACGAGCGGGACCACTGGTCCCTCTCCTGCCTGCCGAAGACGGGTTCGGGGCGCCGCCTGTCCGCCATGAGCATGCGGCGGATGGAGACGTTCGTGCTGTTCCGGCCGGACCGACCGGAGGACGATCCCGAGGACATCTCCGGGTTGCTGGTCGTCCGCGATTCCGTGCTGCGGGCCAAGGCGGGGTCGGAGCAGACCATCGAGGAGCAGTACCCGCACCTGACGTTCGACCGCAGTCGCTACCACGACGCCGGCGACGACCAGCTGCGGGTCTGGGGCTGGTATGACGAGCTGATCGACGCGCTGGCCGAGGAGCCGTTCGCGGCCGCGGCCCGGGATCTGGCCGAGTCGCTGCTGACGGGCCGGACGAACCACGCCCGGCACCACAACTACCAGCTCGCCGACCACGTCCTCGGCCGCGCCACCACCGAGAAGCCCGCCACCACCGAGAAGCCCGCCACCACCGAGAAGCCCGCCACCACCGAGAAGCCCGCCACCACCGAGGAGCCCGCCACTACCGAGGAGCTCGCCACCACCGAGAAGCCCGCCACCGAGAAGCTCGCGGCCGCCGCGGCCGACTCAGCCGCCGCGGCCGACTCCGCGATGCAAGGAGTCGGGTCGGGGGCCTGAGGTGGCCGGGGCCGGGCGGGATCAGGCCAGGAAGCGCTCCGGGTCGAAGTCGTCGACCGAGATGATCCGTACCCGGGGAAGCGGGCTGGTGAAGCAGTGCGCGTCCTCCTCCAGGTCGAACAGCTCCAGCCCGCCGTCCACCAGGTTGGTGAAGCCGGCGTTGAAGAACTCGGGAAAGCCGATCAGGCCCACCCGCCGGCCGTCGCCCAGCACATTGCGGATCTGCGGGATGAAGTCGCCGTCGTGGCTGGCCAGCAGCACGTCCCCAGGCCGGTTGACGATCGCCTGCAGGGTGCGCTGGATGCCGATGTCGACGACCTTCTGCCCCGGCGAGCCGGTCAGCGCGATCGGCCGGTAGTTCAGCGCCAGCAGGGCCCGGACGAACGGGGTGGGCAGCACCCCGGAGGTGGCGTTCAGGAAGAACAGCGCCCGCACCGGCTGCCCCCAGGTCTCCTGGGCGAACTGCCGCAGCCGCTCCCAGCGCGGCCGCTCCTCCGGGTTCGGCCGGTGCTCCAGCACCTGCCCGCCGAGCGTGGCGTCGATGTTCTCGCCGTCGACCAGCAGATACGTCACGGCAGCCTGAGGTCCGACCATGCCCGAGACCCTAGCCGAGAATCGGTCGGAAGCACCGGGACAACAGTTGAGCCGGCGGAACGATCCGGCCGTACCCGAAAAGTGCTCACTGCCGTCGCGCCAGCCGGCGCGTGGGGAAGGGGCGGTCCTTCCCCACGCGCCGGCCCGGTCGGCCCGGTCCCGTCTAGCAGGGGCCGACCAGGGATTTGACGTCGTGGATGGTGGAGATCCAGCCGTCCGCCGCGTGGCCGCTGGCGCCGGCGGCCGAGCCGCCGATGCTGGCCGGGGGGATGGCCGGGCGGGGGAGCGGAGCCGCCCGGACGGCGCCGGGGACGGCCACGGTGACCGCGCCGGACACGGCGAGCAGGGCCAGGCCGAGCGCCAGCCGGGCGCCGGCTCGGCGCGGGGTCCGTGCGGGCGAGCGAACGGGCTGGTCGGCGCGCATGGCCGTCACCGCCCGGGCCACTCCGGGTCGGCGTACGACCAGCCCAGGTACGGCGCGCCCGGCCAGCTGAGCGAGACCCGCCGGACGGTGGGCGCCGAGGTGAGATAGCTGCCGTTGCCCTCGGAGAGCATCACGTGCCCGGCGTAGCCGTTGATGGCGGCGCCGTTGAAGAAGACCAGCGCGCCGGCCGGCGGGGTGCCGGTGGTGTGGATCATGCCCCGGCCGTTCAGCGAGTTGTAGTGCGTCAGCGCGGTGGCGTAGCCGCTGGCCGCCCGGCCGTACGCGTGCCCGACGAAGTTGTCGCACCAGCCGTCCCAGGCGTGGTTGGAGTCGCCCAGGTCGCCGTTCGTGTACGCCTGGCCGAGGACCGACCGCGCCCAGGCCATCGCCCGGTCCTCGCGGCTGCCGGTGGGTGGCCCGCCGCCGCATTCCGGCTCGCCCGGGATGTACTGGTTGAAGCCCGGGGTGTTGGTGTAGTAGTCGCTGATCCAGCCGCTGGCGGGCGAGCTGATCTGGTGCCAGACCGAGTTGCCGTAGACGTCCCGGCCGTGCACCGCGCATTCGGTGGTGAATCCGGCGCCGTCGGCCAGGACGGCCACCGCCGACGCCCCGGCGTCGTACGGGCTGGTCCGCACGGCCAGACCGGCGCCGCCGGTGCCGGTGACGCTGTAGCCGGAGATTCCCGCGTACGATGCCGTGGCCGTAGCGGCCAGCAACGCCGCCGTGACGGCGCCGGCCGCGAGCAGTCCGCGGACGAGTCGGGGCAGTGCCCACCGGGCCTTTCTGTCGTGGGGGTGGTTCACACCATCCTCCTGTGCTGGGGGTGGGGGAGCGCTGTGAGATCATATTGAGAGGGAACTATTGAGCGGCCGTCCCTCCGCAGCACCGATCCTGTCCGTGCGGCCGCTTGTAAAGCACCGTCTTGACGGGCGTTGACACCAGGTTTTTCCGCGCCAGGGAGGGCACGTGTCCGGTCAGAACGGGAAAGTCAGCGACCTGACCTCAGCCGACGCCCGGCTCGGCGAGTTCGTCGCGGAGCTGGCCCGGCTGCGGCGGGAGGCCGGCCAACCGTCACTACGGAAGATGTCTGCGACGGCCCACTATTCGCACACGGCACTGTCCAGTGTGCTCTCCGGCGGTCGGCTGCCGTCCCGGGAGCTGACCCTGGCGTTCGTCCGGGCCTGCGGCGGCGATGAGGAGGCCTGGGCGGAGCGCTGGCATCGGGAGAACGCGTTGTCCCAGGGGGCCGAGCCGGGCACCGCCCAACCGCCGGCCACCGCCCAACCGCGGGGCACCGCCCAACCGCCGGGCACCGCCCAACCGCTGGCCACCGCCGAACCGCCCGTCGGGCCGGACCGGCGACGCCGGCTGCCGCGGTGGGCCCTGGTCGCCGCGGGCGGCCTCGCGACGCTGGCGACCATCGCGGCCATCGGGCTGGTCACCGGGGCGCTCCCGCCGCGTCGGGCGGCCGAGCCGGCGGCCCCGCCGGCCCCCTGGTCCGCCCCGGACGGGGCGGATCCACAGGAGCAGCACTGCCAGGTCGACGCCATCAGCGCGCGGACCGTCCAAGTCCCGGACCGGACGGCGGGGCGGCCGCCGTACGGGGCCCTGACGTTGCGGTACTCGCCGCATTGCCAGGCAGCCTGGCCGCTGTTCGTGTCCACCGAGCGGGTGCCGATGGGCGTGACGATCCGGCTGCGCATCACCCGCCCGGCCGATCGGGCGGTCAGCCGGTTCGACTACCCGTACCTGGTCAAGCATCAGGTTTACAGCGTGTTCGGCAACGTCCTGAAGACCACCGGCGGATGCGTCTCGGTGGCCGTCGAGATAAGCACGGCCGACAACCGCAGCACGCTGGCCACCGCCGACTCCCCGTGCGAGGTTCTCCGGCCGGGGGTCTGAATCCGCGATCCGGTGGGGACACCGGGTGCGGCGGTGAGCGCGTATCGTCCACGGGCATGGGGGATGATCGACTGCACCGGGCCAAGGAACTCTACGAGACGGCCGTCTTCGGCGGGGACGCCGCGGCGCTCACCGCTGCGCAGACCGACCTGGACGGCGTGGAGGCGGATCTGGCCCTGGCCCGGGGCCGCATCGCGCACGCCCGGTTCCTCGCAGATCAGCAGGAGGACCCGGCGGAACTGGGCCAGTTCGAGCGCGCCGTCGAGCTGTACCGGCGGCTCGGCGACACCCGCGGCGAGGCCGAGGCCCTGTTCTGGGTGGGCACGTACCACCAGGTCATCCGCGGCGACGGGACCACCGCGGTGCCGTCGCTGCAACGGTCGTACGACCTCGCCCGCGAGGCCGGGGACGACATCACCCGCTCGTACGCGGTGCGGCACCTCGGCTTCGCGGCCATGGAGGCCGGCGACCGGGACCTGGCCCGGCAGCGGCTGACCGAGTCGCTGGAGCTGCGCCGCGCCGCCGGTTTCCGGGCCGGGGTGGCCGCCGCGCTCCTCGCCCTCGCCGAGCTGGCCGCCGAGTCCGGCGACCGGGAGGGGGCTGGCACGCTGCTGGCCGAGGCGACCGCCGAGGCGGAGGCGTGCGGCGCGTCCGGGATCCTGCGCTGGATCGAGGCGGCCCGCCAGGAATTGGCGGAGAACGACCCGCGGTAGGGAAAGGCGACCGGGGCAGGGGAACGGCGGAATCCGAACTGCGCTGGGTGACGGGCCGGAATCGAACGGTGGCAGCGTCGTGATGCCGACAGTGAAATGACCGAAGCACCGAGGCCGGTCGCACGACGCGGACCTGCGGCGACGGTACGGCACGTCCGGGGTCGCGCGCCGTTACGGGAATCCATCTGACCTTTCAGGGGATTCAGCCACCGCACGCGGACGGTAGAAATCCAGAACAGGCAATGTCCATGCTTGCGAAGGATGATCGCCAGTGCCGGTTGAAGAAGTCGTGAACCCGCATCCTCAAGGGCTGGCCGGGACGGTGACCGACGGCTGCGCCGTGCGGGTCATCAGCATCTACTCCGTGCCGTGGCACTATTCCGGGGACCGCGTCCGCGACCTGTCACCGGCGCTCGACCTCGGCCCGCTCAGTGAGGATTACAAGCTGTATCGCGAGCAGTTGCCGCGGTTGCTGTCGAACGAGCCGTTCGGCGGCGACGCCGTGGCCAAGAGTCTCGCCCTGCCCCAGCCGCCGGCCGGGGTGACGTTCACGAAGTCCGAAGCGATGATCTTCGCCCTGCCGTCCAACCAGGTCGTGGTGGCGGCCCTGTTCAGCTTCGCCACCGAATCGCTCGTCGGGCCGGAAAAGGCGGCGGGCGTACGGGCCATCACGGCCGTCCTCGAGCAGTGCATCCGCGGCGACATCACGGTGCGCTCCGGCACGGGGGAGCGGATCCCGCTGGCCGAGCACATCCACCGGACGCTGCCGGACCCGACGCCGCGCCGGCGCCCGGACCGGGATCGCGAGGCCCTCAACCAGGCGGCGAACGTGCTGCTGCCGGAGCGCCATCAGCTGGTGTTCGTCGGCCCCCGCGGAGAGCCGTCCGAGCAGCCGGACGACGATGTGGTCAACGAAATCGTGTACCGGGAAACGCCGCCGTACAGCGAGGAGTTCTCCCGGCCGCAACGACCGGAGCAGCTGAATCTGACCCGTGACGACCGGTCGTTGATGGGCGTGGTGACGCCGTACGTGAGCCTGCTGTGGAATCACCAGGTGCAGGTCGAGGACAGCATTTATCTCTCCACCGTGCACGCGGTGGGAACCGCGACCACCTTCCGGCAGATCTGGCGCGACTCGTACCGGCAGGTGCGCAAATTCCGGCTGACCGAGCAGGCCCAGGAGGTCGGCGTCCAGACGCGGGACGCGCTGGAGGCGCTCGCCGACAAGCTCGGCAATCTGGAATTCGACCTTACGTTCAGCGTCGAATTTCCGCTCATGCGCATCGAGACGTTTCATACGGCGCTGTACGAGGCCATGGACCTCTCGGGGCAGGCGCAGGCGTTGAGTCAGATGTTCGGCCAGCTGAGCGGCAGCCTCCGGTCGGAGATCACCGCGATCGACGTCCGGGAGCGCCGGCGGGACGACGGGCGCCAGAAGTGGAACGCATTCGCCGCCGGCGTGCTGAGCCTGATCGGTGTGTCGGTGGGCTTCGTGATCGCCTTCCTCGGCGTGAACACGACGCAGGTGCCGACCGAGCCGAAGCCGCTGTCCATGTGGGACCCGAAGTTCGCCTCGGTCTACCTGGTGGCCGGCCTGTTCGCCGTGGTCCCGGTGTTCCTCATCGCCTTTCCCTACCTGCGCAGCTGGACCGAGCGGCGGCGCGACCGCTGGCCGCTCGTGCTGGGCGCCGTGCTGCTGCTCGCCGGCGCCGGCCTGGCCGTCGGCGCGTACTTCGTCGACCGGGACTCGGGCCGGACCCTGGTCATCGACGCGATCATGAAGTCGGTGGGGCTGCTCGGCGGCCTGCTCGGGGCGAGCCTGCTGGGCAGCTGGCTCTGGGCGAACCGGATCCGCTCCTGGTGGCGGAAGCGGCGCGAGCAGACGCGGGAGCAGCGCGCGGCCGAGCGGCAGGCCCGGCCGACCTCGCCGGCCGAGTTGCGGGCCGCCGCGACGACCGGCTGGAGCCGCTCGATCGCCGACTGAGCCGAGCCGGCCCACCGGAAGTAGGGCCCCTCCTACCCCGCGTCCGGCGCGGCCCCG
Organism: Plantactinospora siamensis; assembly: GCF_042434095.1. NCBI lineage: Bacteria > Bacillati > Actinomycetota > Actinomycetes > Micromonosporales > Micromonosporaceae > Plantactinospora > Plantactinospora siamensis. Next base: position 801,744 of record NZ_JBHLUE010000004.1, on the reverse strand, counting down.
GACTCGTGGCCGGCCGGCGGGGGCGGCGGGATCGGTACGAGGTCAGCGGCCGAGAAGCCGACCAGGTCGCGGACGAGCTCGACGAGCGGGCCGGCCTCGCCGTCCTCCCGCGCCACCAGGTCGAACGACATGGCGCGCGGGTCGACGGGCCCGCGCAGCGCCACCACCGCGCCACCGCGCAGCCGCAGCACCAGCACCAGCAGCGGACCGGACGGGCCAGCCACCTCGTCGAACTGCTCCTTGACCAACCCGCCGATCTGGTACGCCGGCAGCGGCACCCGGGCGATGGGCCGGGCCCGCTCGACACCGGGCCAGTCGGCGGCGGCCAGCTTGACGAACGCCGGCTCGGGCCAGGGCCGGAGTTCGTCGAGCCGGCGCCCGACCCGGGCGAGGAAGTCGAGCATCTCGGCCGCCCCGTACCGACGGCTGAGGTCAACGCTGTCCGGCGGGAGCTCGCCGTGCCGCAGCGCCACCCGGATGGCGTCGGCGAACTCCTCGACCCGACCGGCGAAGTATCGGCCGTCGATCAGCCCGTCGGCCATCATCGCTGCCGACGCGTCGCTCAGATCCGGCGCGGAGTCGAGCGTGTAGAGCAGCATGTCGAGGTAGCCCCGGGCGGGGTAGGGAATCTCGGTCATCGTCGGTCGCCGTCCCAGCCGTGCCGGTGGAAGGTTTCGTCGGGGCTCAGGCCCTGGCCGCGCAGGGTGGCGAGCACCAGATCATTCATCTCCGGAGCGGGTCGGTAGTGCCCGCTGCGGTCACTCATCGCCAGCAGTGTGCCATGGCGTACCTCGATCTCACCCGCCCCGGCGACCGGTGCGCCGGCCAGCAACGACGAGTGGTGAATCACGCCGACCTGCTGGCGCAGTGAGGCGTAGAGGTTGCCGTGCTCGTCCATCACGAAGATGGCGCGACCGTTGCCGGACCAGACCGTCCGGCCGGTGTGCGTGTCGAAGAGCCGGCCATCGGCGGCGCTGCGCAGGCGGCCGTCCGGGTCCACGAAGAGCCGGTGCGCCTCACGTTCCTCGGCGGACATGTAGTGGACCGGGGTTCGGAAGGCGCGCGGCGGATGCGGCAGGTCAGGGTCGTCCTCGCCGGTGAACCGGTGCCCCAGATGAGCATCCGCGGGCAGCCCGCCGCCGGCCAGCGGCGCCGGCGCCGGGTCGCCCTCGCGCCAGCCGCTCGCGCCATCCCCGGCGACGTCGGCCCGTTCCCCGCTGGGGTCGGCCCGCTCCCCGCCGGCGTCGGTCCGTTCTCCGGCGTCGGTCCGTTCTCCGGCGTCGGTCCGTTCTCCGGCGTCGACCCGTGCTCCGGGGTCGACCCGCTCCCCGGCCGCGCGACCGGCGCCCGCCTTGCCGGCGCCCGCTGGGCCGGCGGCCGCCTTGCCGGCGCCCGCTGGGCCGGCGCTGGTGAGCGGGTCGGTCCGGGCCGACCGGCGCAGCCCGCCGGCCAGCTCGGTGAGGATCTCGTCGAGCCGCCGGACCAGGGGCGCCAGTCGATGCAGGCTGGCGATCAGGGCGCGCAGGAACGTGCCGATCCTGGCCGCCCAGCGGGCCACCAGGGCGGCCACCTGGCCGACCACCACGGGGGTGGCCAGGCCCAGCGTGAGACCCGCCTCGGCGAGCCACTCCGGCAGCCGGGCCGCGAGCGTGGCCACGAACTGGGCGATGAGGTCCCGCACGATGCCGCGGACCAGCGCCACCAGCAGCCCGGCGCCCTGCACGGCCGAGGACAGGCCGCCGGCCGCCGTGCCGATGCCGGCGAGCGCCACCGCCTCCTCCTCGGCGTGCGACCGGTACGCCTCGGCCGCCAACCCGGCCCAACCGGCCGTGTCGGCCCGCGCCGCGGCGCGGTAGCCGGCGCCGGCCTCGGTAACGAACCGACCGACGTTGGCCCAGGTGGTGGCGTGCGCTGCCACCTCGTCCGGGTCACCGGCCAACCGGTCGAGCGCCTCCGAGAGCGGACGGACGTGCTCCATCAGCCAGGCAACGCCCCAGGCGGCGAGCGAGCCGAGCGGATCGGTGATCAGCCCCAGGGCGTCGAGGCTGGCGCCGACGCCACCGAGGGCGCCGTCCACCCAGCTCCGGTCCGCGACGGCCCCGGCCACCCCGGCCGCGTCCTCGACCAGGCCCGCGCCGGTGGACCAGGCGGTGGAGTCGTGCCGGGCGGCCACCAGCGGCGCGTCGTGGCCGGCCAGCATCGGCGGCGCGGTCACAGCGGCAGCTCGCGGACCGGTCCGGCCGGGACGGCCCGGCCGGCGCCCACGGCGAGGAGCCGGGCCGCGCTGCCGCCGTCGGCCGCCACGGTGCCGGCCACGACGGTCCGCAGCGCGGCCCCGGTCTCCCGCACCGAGTCCTCGGCGCGCAGCAACGCGGCCGCGCCCGCGCCGAACGCCGGATCGAGCAGCGCCGGAAGCATCCGGCAGAGCGATCCGTACGCGCCGGCGTCCATCGACACCGCCCGCACCGCGGCTCGGGCTCGCGCCACGGCCTCGGCCACCTGGGTCACGGTGCCGGCGTGCCGGGTCACGTCAGCCACCGGAAACCGGAGCACGTCCGTCGTACCCATGCCGAGCCTCCCCACCGGATGAACGGAACTCCCGGCGCCCATTGCAGCCGGTCCGCTCGACCGGCGGTAGCCCTCGGTTCGCCGCCTGTGGATAACTCGGGTTCGCCAGGCTCCCCTGTGGATAACCGCCGTCGACCGTCGTCCCACGGTGCTCTACTGGTCGACGGTGAGCGGGACCAAGCGCGGGGAGCGGAGGTAACGATGACCCTAAGGGTTCCTGAGGGATTCCTTAGCGGGCGTGCCTGCGGGCTCGGCCCTCCGTAGAGTCGTGCGGTGACCAAGCAAGCCCGCCGCGTCCTCGCCGCCGCGTCCGCCGCCCCGTTTTTGCTGCTGCTGCCGGGCTGCGGGGCCGGCGGCGGGAACGACGCCTCCGCCGTGCCCGTGGCCGAGACGGCCGGCGCCGCCGGGCCGAGCACGACCGCCGGGCCGGGCGCGGACACCGGGATGGGCGCGGCCGCCAACCCGAGCGGCGCCGCGGCCAGCCCGTCCGGGCCGGCCGCCACCGCCACGGCGGTGCCGCGGAACCCCGGCGGCACGGTGCGGGTCGTCGGCCCGGGCCATCCGTACCGGACCCCCTGCCAGGCCATCGGCGCGGCCAGGGCCGGCGACACCGTCCAGATCGACGCCCGGGGCAATGGCGGGTACGACGGTGACGTCTGCGGCTGGAGCACCCGGGGCCTGATGATCGTCGGCTTCAACGGCCGGGCCCGGATCGACGCGGCCGGCCGGAACAGCCAGGGCAAGGCCACCTGGGTGATCGCCGGCAGCGACACCGTGGTGGACAATGTGGAGCTGAGCGGTTCGACAGTCCCGGACGGCAATGGCGCCGCGATCCGGCAGGAGGGTGCCGGGCTCACCGTCCGGCACAGCTACCTGCACGACAACCAGAACGGCATCCTGGCCGGCGACAACGCCAGCAGCGACATCGTGGTGGAGTCGACGGAGTTCGCCCGCAACGGCGCCGGGGACGGCTACACGCACAACATGTACATCAACCACGTCCGCAGCTTCACCCTGCGGTACAGCTGGTCCCACGACGCCAAGGTGGGACATCTGGTCAAGTCGCGGGCGCTGGTCAACGACATCCTGTACAACCGGATCACCGGCCAGGGCGGCTCGGACAGCTACGAGATCGACCTGCCCAACGGCGGCCGCAGCCGGATCATCGGCAACGTCATCCAGCAGGGCGCCGCGACGCAGAATCCGACCATCATCGCCTTCGGCGAGGAGGGCGCGTCCAATCCGGACTCCCGCCTGTCGGTGGTGAACAACACGATCGTGAACGACCTGGGCAAGGGGACGGCCATCGCGGTCGGCGGCTCCGTCGGGGCCGGGGCGCTGGTGCAGAACAACATCCTGGTGGGCGGGGGCACGCTCGTCACCCAGTCCGGGGCCAGCGTCGCGGGCAACTGCACGACCGCCGACCCCCGGTTCGCCGGCCGCTCCCGGTACGACTACCACCTCGGCGCCGGCTCACCCTGCGTCGACCGGGGAACGACGCCGGCCGCCGGTGTCCGCCCCTCCGCACAGTACGTCCATCCGCTGAGCCATACGGGCCGCGCGGTCAAGGGCTCGGCCATCGACGCAGGCGCCTTCGAGAGGTAGCCGAGGACGTAGCAATCCGTTCACCCGGCGGGGGTTCCGGAGTTTGCCGGTGCCCCCGCCGCTCGCTGCGCATTCGATGTCTTTCACCGGATGGCGGGGAAACTCTGATCTTGACAGTTCTTGTCATAAAGATTTAATGGTATCAATTCCGCACCACCATCCTCACCACCCCCGGAGGACGTCGTGCGGAGAACCCGCCTCACCAGCCTCGTCGCCACCCTCGCGGCGACCGCGATCGCCACCCTCGGCCTGGCCGCTCCCGCCCGGGCGGCCGCCGGTGACAACTACGTCGCGCTCGGCGACTCGTACTCGTCCGGCCTCGGCGCGGACAGCTACACCTCGGAGAGCGGCGGCTGCTACCGCAGCACCAACGCATATCCCGCGCTGTGGGCGGCGAACAACTCCCCGGCGTCATACCGGTCGGTGGCCTGCTCAGGCGCGACGACCGACACGGTGGTCAGCAGTCAGCTCTCCGCGCTGTCCGCCAGCACGACCCTGGCCAGCATCACGGTGGGCGGCAACGACGTGGGCTTCTCCAACATCATGACCACCTGCGTGCTGCAGGGGACCACCGACTGCGTCAACGCGGTGAGCGCGGCGGAGAGCGCGGCCCAGAACACGCTGCCGGGCAAGCTGGACAACGTCTACAACGGCATCCGCTCGCACGCGCCGAACGCCCGGGTCGTGGTGCTCAGCTACCCGGTGTTCTACCAGCTCAACACGCTCTGCATCGGGCTCAGCGACACGTCGCGGGCCAAGATCGACGAGGGCATCAACGTGCTCGACGGGGTGCTCTCCGCGGCGGCCGCCCGGCACGGCTTCCGGTTCGGTGACGTCCGATCCATCTTCGTCGGCCACCAGCTCTGCAGCTACGGCACCAAGTGGCTGCACGCGCTCAACATCACCAACCTCAACGTCTCCTACCACCCGACCGCGGCCGGCCAGTCCGGCGGCTACTACCCGGTCTTCCGGAACACCGCCGGCTGACCGAACCGGCGCCCTGACCGAACCGGCGCCCTGTCGACCAAGAGGTCCGCGTCACCGGAGAACGCTCCGGTGACGCGGACCTCTTGATCAACCGTGGAAGGCGGCGGGACGAACGGCGTCAGGACGGCACGTAGTCGAACGTGTCCGGCTGCGGTCCGGTACGCCCGGCCTCGCCCCGGTCCAGCCCGCTGATCCGGCGCACCTGCTCGTCGTCCAGCTCGAAGTCGAAGATCTGGAAGTTCTCCTCGATCCGCTTCGGCGTGACCGACTTCGGGAACACGATGTCCCCGCGCTGCACGTGCCAGCGCAGCACCACCTGGGCCGGGGTCCGGCCGACCCGCTCGGCGATCTCCGTGACGACCGGGTCGTCCAGCACGGCGCCCTGGGCGAGCGGCGACCACGCCTCGGTGGCGATGCCGTGCTCGGCGTCGTACCGCCGTACCTCCTCGTTGGTCAGGTACGGGTGCACCTCGATCTGGTTGACCGCGGGCACCAGGTCGGTCTCGGCGGCCAGCCGCTCCAGGTGCGGGACCTGGAAGTTCGAGACGCCGACCGACCGGGCCCGGCCCTCCCGCTTGAACTCGATCAACGTCTGCCAGGTCGAGACGAAGTCGCCGTCGTAGAGGGTGGGCAGCGGCCAGTGGATCAGGAACAGGTCGACATGGTCGAAACCGAGCGCGTCGAGGGTGCTGTCGAAGGCCTTCCGGGCGTCGTCGGGACGGTGGAAGCCGTTGTTCAGCTTGCTGGTGATGAACACCTCGTCGCGGGAGACCTCCGAGGTGCGAATCGCCTCCCCGACCTCCTTCTCGTTGCCGTACATCTCGGCGGTGTCGATGTGCCGGTAACCGACCTCGAGCGCCGCGCGCACCGCGGCCACGGTGTCCTTCGGCTCGATCTGGAAAACCCCGAAGCCGAGCTGGGGAATCTTGTTGCCATCGTTCAGGGTGATATCGGGAACCGCGCCCACCTTGATCGCTCCTTCGTCCGTTCGTGGCTTCGCCGGCCGGCTCGGACCGCCGCGGCACCGGTCCGCGCGCCCGCGCCGCCGGCGTCCCTGTGCAGTACCCAGCACGCCGTGGGCTACCCGCCCTGCGGCGTGCCAACGGGAACTGGAGGAATCGGAGATTGGCTGGTCGCCGCCCGGGGCAGTACGCATCCGCAGAAATTGTTGAGGCCGCCGGAAGGAGTCGTCGCCATGCCCACAGCAGCTCCCGATCATCGCGGTGAACCATCGACCCTCTTCCACGGCGACGCCGGCAAGCTCGACGAGATGGCGGTCCGGCTGGGTGACCTGGCCCGGACCCTGGAGGACGCCGCCGACCTGCAGACGACCCTGGACGGCATCGTCCGGGCCGCCGTCGAGATGGTGCCGGGCGCCGACCACGCCGGCATCATGCAGGTACGCCGGCGCCGCGAGCTGACCACCTCGGCGGCGACCGGCGAGCTCGTCGTCGCGGTGGACCGGGTGCAGTACCGCACCGGTCAGGGTCCCTGCCTCGAGGCGCTCTACCAGCACCGGACGGTCCGGCTGCCGGACGGCCGCCTGGAGCGGCGCTGGCCGGCTTTCGTGGCCGGGCTCGACGAGCACGGGATCGGCAGCATGCTCTCCTGCCAGCTGTACGTGCACCGCGACGACCTGGGCGCGCTGAACCTGTACGCCGAGCAGCCGAAGTCTTTCACGGACGAGTCCGAGCAGATCGCCCTGCTGTTCGCGGCGCACGCCTCGGTGGCGTTGGCCACGGCGACCCGGATGGCGCAGCTCGGTCAGGCGCTGGACAGCCGGGACATCATCGGGCAGGCAAAGGGGATCCTGATGGAGCGTCACCGGGTGACCAGCGACCGGGCGTTCGCCATGCTGGTGCGGGTCAGCCAGGACCTGAACGTCAAACTCGCCGACGTGGCGCACCACCTGGTGAAGACCGGGGAGCTCGACGGCGGGCGGCCGCCGGCGCCGCGGACCGGCGCGGCCTGATTCCGGCCTGATTGCGGCGGCCGGCGCCCTGAGCCGGTGCGGACGGCGGCGGCCGGCCTCAGTCCGCCTCGGCGATCGTGCCGGCGAGGAGGGCGGTCACCCCGCTGATCTCCAGCACCCGGGCCACCGTGCCGTGCGTCCCCCGCACGACCAGCCGGCAGCCCCGCTCGGCGGCGTTCGCCTGAACCTCGAGCAGCTCGCGGATCCCGGACGAGTCGAGGAACGTCACGGCGCTCAGGTCCAGCTCGATCCGGCTGATCGGAGCGGTCGTGTCCGCTCGGTTCAGCGCCTCGGCGACGGCCTTGCCGACCTGCTCCGCGGTGGACATGTCCACCTCACCGGTGAGGTGGATCCGGGCGGTCGACCCCGCGCGCGAAACGGACCGTACGACCGCCGGCGTTGTCGGGCGCTGGCGATTGTCACTACTGTTCGTAATCAAAAGAGCACTCCATGGTTCCGTCGACTCCCGTCCCTCGACTCAGAAGGCGGTGACCGACAGGACCATGTTACGTGATGACAGGCAGCTACTCTCTGTGTCGATCGTGCAGCGCTTCGTCATGGGTTGATCCAAAAGTTCGCACTGCTTCCCGATTCCGCTAGCGTGATCGGGGTGAGGATCGAGCGGCATTGGTGGAACGGTGATTCGGCCCGGCGTTCCCGGCGGGACGTCTACGTACGAACCGACGGGCAGTCGTGGCTGGTGGAAGCTCAGATGGGCGGCGCGGACGGCCGCTCCAAGGTCCAGGAGTGCCCCAGTCGTGCCACGGCACTCATCCTCGCGGACGCCTGGCTCGGAGGTCGGCCCGACTGGCGTGAAGTGGTCCACTGAGGGTAACGACCGCCGCCGGCAACGGTCGCTGGGGCGTCAACCCCCTGTCATCACCGGGTCCGGCCCGGTCTCTCGTTCCGCAGTTCAGTGGCTACTCACCGTAACTGCATTCGCGCGGTGAGCGACACCGACAGCGCGCCGGCCGCCGCCGCGCGCCCTTGCCGGGCTGGCGTGCGCCCTTGGCGGCAGGTCGTGCCTCCGGCCGGCCCGCCGCGCGCCCCTGCCGGCCCGCCGCCATGCCTCCGTCCGGCCGCCGTGCCTCCGCCGGTCCGGCAGCCGTGCCGCCGGTCCGGCAGCCGTGCCGCCGGTCCGGCAGCCGTGCCGCCGGTCCGGCAGTCGTGCCGCCGGTCCGGCAGCCGTGCTTCCGGTCCGGCCGCCGTGCTTCCGGTCCGGCCGCCGTGCTTCCGGTCCGGCCGCCGGGCCGGGGTCGTTGGCCCGGCGCAGTCGCCGGCTTCTCCGCCGGCCGCCGTCGGCACCGTGGGCTCGGGACCGTCGGGGGGCGGTCGGGGCGGGCGTCATCCACGGCGTCGATGCGGGACGGATGAACTGTGGGACGGATCCGGACGTACCACTAGCTAACACGCGGCGGACCGCGCCGCGATGGAACCGCGAGGAGGCAGGCGTGCACATCGTGGACCAGACGCCGGATCCGGTCGACCGCGCGCTCGGAGAGGTGCCCCTACCGTCGTACGTGACGGCCGAGGACGTCCGACTCGCCGTGCGAGCGGTGGTGGTGCACGCGGCCGAGGAGTGGCCGGCGGGCCCCAAGTGCCGCAACGACGGTGCTCCGTACCCCTGCCGGCTGCACCGGTGGGGCCGCCGGGTGCTGACCGAGCACGGCCTGAACGATCGGCAGATCGACGCCGTGGAACGGCACGGGAACCCCTTCCTCGAGATTCCGGCCCGGGGGATGTCGTCGACACCGTCCGAGCGGATCGGCGCCCCCGCTCCGCCGGCCCGGTCCGGCCCGCCGTACCCGCGGCCGGGCGCGGGCCCGGCCCGGCCGGGCGTCGTGCCGGCCCGGCCGGGTGCCCTGCCGCCGCGGCAGGGCGTCGTGCCGGCCCGAGCGGGTGCCCTGCCGCCCCGGCCCGGTGCGGCCACCGCGCGCCCCGGCGCGCTGCCGAACCGCGCGGGCGCGCCGACCGGCCGGCCCGGCGCGCAGACCGGCCGGCCCGGTGTCCTGCCGCCGCGACCCGGCGTGCCGACCGGCCGGCCGGGTGCGCTGCCGACCCGGACCGGCGGCGGCGCGCTGCCGCGCTCGGCGTCCGGTGCGCCGGCCCGGCCGCACCAGCCCGGAACCGCGGCGCTGCCGACCCGCCCATCGCCGGCCGCTGGCCAGCCGGGGACCCCGTGGTCCGCCCCGGGTTCCGGCTGGTCCGTTTCCGCGGCCGGCCGGCCCGGTACGCCGGCCGGCCGGCCCGGTGCGTCGGCCGTCCGGCCCGGTGCGCCCGGCGGCGTCGGCGGGCGTCCTGGCCCGGGCGCCCGGCCCGGGTCGCCGGGCGTCGTTCCCGGGCCGCCCGGCCACACGCCGGGCGCCTGGCCGGGTCCGGCCGGGTCGACCGGTCGCCCGGCGGGACCGTCCGGCCGCGTGCCGGGAGCGCCCCCGCGCACGCCGGGGGTGCCCGGCCGCACCCCTGGCGCGTCCGGCCGGCCCACCGGCGCCCGGTCCGGACACCAGCCGCCGGCCAGCCGGCCGGCCCCCGGCGTACCGCCGGCCGGCCATGCCGAGCAGGGCCGCGCGGCGAGTTGAGCACCGGAACTCGAGGGCCGGTGTCGAAGCGTCGGGCCTCGCCTCGGCTGCGGGGATAGGGACACCGGCCCCGCATCCCGGCCGGTTCGGCGCCCGAACCGGCCGGGCCGTGCGGTTCAGGCGCCGGCCGCGCCGGGACCGCTGATCCCGCACGAGGGCGCGGACCAGTAGGCCGGCAGGCGGTCGGCGCTGTTCTCGGTTCGCGCGTCCAGGTGCACGTGGTCGCTGTGCCCCGGGTAGCCCGGCCCGAGCAGCCCACTGGCGCCGTGGCTGCGCGCCTCCCGGGCGATCGTGCAGAGCGGTACGCCCGGCGACACGATGTCGGCGGCGTTCCCGTACAGGTGCTGGCTGCGGGCGGCACCGTCCACCTTGGCGTTGCAGGAGCGGCTGCGGAACCCGCTGATGACCGTGAGCGGGCGGTCGCCGAGGGCGTGCCGCAGGGCCTCCAGCTTCCACATCATCCGCAGCGCGTTGGCCCGGGTGGCGGCCGCCGACAGCGGGCCACCGTCCCAGCCGGCGCCGCCGCAGCCGTCGTCGAGCTCGGCGTAGCTGAAGTGCGCCGGCGTGCAGTCGTTGTCCTGCAACGCGTACAGCTTGGCGAAGGTCTTCGGGCCGGCGATCCCGTCGGCCCGCAGCCCGTAGGCGGCCTGGAACCGGCGGACGGCCGCGGCGGTGCGCGAGCCGTAGCGGCCGTCGATGGTCAGCGTTCCGGCGTATCCGGCCCAGCCGGCCACCCGGATCTGCAGCTGCCGCACGTCCTCGCCGCTGCGTCCGGTCTGGAGGGTTCGGGTCCAGGTGTAGCAGCCGTCGGCCTGGGCGGCGCCGGCGGTGGCCGCGACGCCGGCGCCGGTGGTGGCGATCGTGAGGGCCAGGGTCAGGGCGGCTCGTCGCCATCGGGAAACGCGCATCGCTGTCCTTTCGAGACGGAGGTGGCGAGGCGAGGGGTTACCGGGAGCGGCGCCTCACGAGTCACCCTCACATTCCTTAAGGTGCTTTTCCGGCATATCGAGACATACGGCGAACCGCCGGGCCGTACCCGCAGGTCATCGGGCCGGGATCAACCCGGCGGGCGCGGCTCCTCCGGCGGGCGGCCCTTGCTGCGTACGGTGTCCCGCACCGCGATGACGGCCAGCACGACCGCGACGGTCGCCTCGGTGGCCAGCGGCGGGAACCACAGCAGGATCGGCGCCGCCACGGGCAGGGCCACCAGGCCGAAGATCCGGTTCGGGGAGACCCGGCGGAACACCTCGTACTCGAATCGGGCCCGGCCGAGCAGGAACAGCACCGGGCCGCCGAGCGCGATCGAGACGGTGGCCGTCCGGGTGCCCTGGGTGGGATGCGTGATGAAGAAGTCGAAGCTGGCGGCCGTGGCCACCACGCCGGCCACCATCACGAGCTGGGTGACCGGGGCGGTGGCGACGAACCGCTCCGGCTGCGGGGACCGCTCGATGGCCGGGGACAGCGTCTCGCCGGCCCGGTGCACGTAGATCCGCCACAGCAACGTGGTGATCAGGAAGGCCAGCACGAAGGCGGCCACCTCGCCGAGGTCGAAGTCGGTGCGGCTGAGCGCGATGCCGGTGATCAGGACCGCGTCGCCCAGGGCGATGATGAAGAACTGCTGGTAGCGCTCGGCCAGGTGTTCGGCGATCACCGCGTACCGCTGGATCGGCGGTCGGCCCATCCGCGGCACCGGGTAGCCCAGCTTGGCGCCGGCGTAGTCGACGGCCAGCGCGACCAGCCAGAGCGCCGGCCGCCAGTCGCCGGCCGCGAAACCGCCGGCCAGCCACGGTACGGCGCTCACGGCGAACCAGATGAAGACCCGGATGGCCCGTTCCCGCGAGTGCCGCTGGCCGCGCAGCAGGGGGATCAGGTAGCAGCCGCGCCCCAGGTGGATGGCCACGTACGCCCCGGCGAACACCGCGCCGTGCAGCCCGAAGGCGCCGGGGATGGCGGCGGCCATCAGCAGGCTGCCGAGCGTCACGGCGATGGTGAGGCCCTGCATGGGCGGTCGCCGCGGGTCGTAGTAGTCCGTGACCAGCGTGGTCACCAGCCACACCCACCAGGTGGCCATCAGCAGCACGAGGGCGTGCAGCGCGCCGCCCCAGGAGGTGTCCCGACCGAGCCCCTCGGAGATCAGCGCGAGGCTGACCACGAACACCAGGTCGAAGAAGAGCTCGAGCAGGGTGGTCCGCGGCGGACCGTCGGGGGCGCGCGGCACGATGCGGGGCCTCGGCCGCCGGCCGCGACCCGGCCGGCGCGCCCCATCGTCGCGCCATGCTCCCATAACAGCAAGATTGGCAGCTTATAGGGCTTATCGGACGATATCGGCGGAATAACCGCTGGCGTCCTAATCGACCAGTGCCGAGTACACCAGCTGGCGCAGCTGCGGCCGCAGCGGGTGGGTGCTCGACGGCATCAGCTGGGTGAAGAGCATGGCCGTGACCTCCTCGACCGGGTCCACCCAGAAGGCCGTGCTGGCCGCGCCGCCCCAGCCGTACTCGCCGACGCTGCTCGGCACCCGCGCCGGCACCGGGTCGAGCACCACGGAGAAGCCCAGCCCGAAGCCGATCCCGCCGAACGCCGTTTCGGCGAAGCCGGCCGGCTCGAACGCGGCCAGGTCCCGGCCGCCCGGCAGGTGGTTACGGGTCATGAAGCGGACGGTCCGGGGCCCGAGCAGCCGTACGCCGTCGAGCTCGCCCTTGCGCAGCAGGAACTGGGTGAACCGGTGGTAGTCGGCGGCCGTGGAGACCAGCCCGCCGCCGCCGGAGAGGAACTCCGGGCGGCGCAGCGCCGCCCGGTCCAGGGCCTCGGGGGTACGGACCGCCCGCCCGGTCAGCGGGTCCGGCCGGTACAGCGCGGCCAGCCGCTTGGCGTCGGCCTCCTCGACCCACCACCGGGTGTCGGTCATCCGCAGCGGCCCGAGGATCCGCTCGGCGAAGAACTCGTCCAGCCGCCGGCCGGAGATCACCTCCACGAGCCGGCCCAGCACGTCCGTGGCGACCGAGTAGCCCCACGACGTGCCCGGCTGCGCCCGCAGCGGCAGCCGGGCCCAGCCCGCGCAGGCCGTCGCGAGGTCCTGGCCGGGCGGCACCGACAGGTCGTAGCCGGCCGCCCGGTACAGGCCGTCCGCCACCGCGGTCTGCAGGAACCCGTACGTCAGCCCGGAGGTGTGGGTGAGCAGGTGCCAGATCCGGATCGGCTCGGCCGCCGGCACGGTGTACGGCTTGAGCACCGAGCCCTTGTCGTACACCCGCACGTCGGCGAACTCGGGCAGCCACCGCGCGATCTCGTCGGTCAGCTCGAGGCGGCCCTCCTCCCAGAGCATCATCACGGCCACCGAGGTGATCGGCTTGGTCATCGAGTAGATCCGCCAGAGGGTGTCCGGCTCGACGGGGGTGTCGGCCTCGATGTCCCGCCGCCCGTACGTGGACGCGTGCGCGACCTCGCCCCGCCGGGTGACCACGATCTGCCAACCGGCGAGCCGCCCGTCGTCGACGTACCGGGCGAAGTGTCGGTCGATCCGGGCCAGCCGGCCCGGGTCGAAGCCGAGGCGGGCGGGGTCGGTGCTCGGCGCGATCATGCGCCGAACTTAGCCCCGGGCAATCGGTTTCGGAATAGCCGCCGGGCATACTCGGGAAATGCCTCGAACTGTCGCCACCAACACCCGCGTCGACCGCGACGCCCTGCTGGAGTTTCTCCGCCCCCGCCACCGGGCGGTGCTGCTGACCACCCGCGTCGACGGCCGGCCGCAGTCCTCGCCGGTCACCTGCGGGATCGACGAGGCGGGCCGGCTGGTCGTCTCGACGTACCCGGATCGGGCCAAGGCCACCAACGTGCGCCGCGACCCCCGGGCCTCGGCCTGCGTGCTCTCCGACGACTGGAACGGCCCCTGGGTGCAGCTCGACGGCACCGCCGAGGTGCTCGACCTGCCGGACGCGCTGGAGCCGCTGGTGGAGTACTTCCGGTGCATCTCCGGCGAGCACCCGGACTGGGACGAATACCGCACCGCCATGCGGGAACAGGGCAAGTCGCTCATCCGGCTCACCATCGAGTCCTGGGGACCCATCGCCACCGGCGGCTTCCCGGCCCGGCTGGCCTGATCGGGCGGCCGCTCCCGGTCAGCTTGACCCTCACCCGACGTGGGGGTGGACCGTGGGGACCGCAAGGGAGGGAACCATGGCCTGGACGGTGGGGCGGGTGGCCGAGGCCGCCGGGGTGAGCGTGCGAACGCTGCACCACTACGACGAGATCGGGCTGCTCAGGCCCGGATCCCGCACGAGCGGCGGCTACCGGCGGTACGACGACGCGGACCTGGACCGGCTGCAGCAGATCCTGTTCTACCGCGAGCTGGGGTTCCCGCTGGAGGAGATCGCCGCCATCCTGGACGACCCGGACGCCGATCCGGTCAGCCACCTGCGCCGGCAGCACGAGTTGCTGACCGGGCGGGTCAAGCGGCTCCAGCAGATGGTCCAGGCGATCGAGTTCGCGATGGAGGCGAGGAGCATGAACATCCGGCTCACCCCGGAGGAGCGGTTCGAGGTGTTCGGGGAGGCCGACCCGGACCGGCACGCCGCGGAGGCCGAGCGGCGCTGGGGCGACACCGACGCGTACCGGGAATCGGCCCGGCGCGCCGCCCGGTACACCAAGGACGACTGGCTGCGGATCAAGGCCGAGCAGGAGGACTGGAACCGGCGGTTCGTCGCGGTGATGGACTCCGGCGCCGCCCCGGACGGCCCGGCGGCCCGGGAGCTTGCCGAGGAGCACCGGCAGCTGATCAGCCGGTCGTTCTACGAGTGCGGCTACGACATGCACCGCGGCCTGGCCGACATGTACATGGCCGATCCGCGCTTCACACAGACGTACGAGACCATCCGGCCGGGCATGGCCGGGTACCTCCGGACGGCCATCCACGCCAACGCCGACAGCCACGGGTAGCCGCGCCCGGCTACGGTGGCGGGATGCGGAACTGGGCAGTGCTGGTCGGTGGCGCCGGGGCGGCCCTCGCGGCGACGCTGTGGGCGGTCGGGCTCACCACGCTGCAACCGCTGACCGAACCGTACGGGCCATGGTCCGAGCGGCTGGCCGGGGACACTACGTACTGGGCCCGGGACCTGCGGTTCGCGGCGATCCTGGCCGTGCTGCTCGGCCTGCTGCTGGCGGCCCGCGGCGCCCGGCCGATGGTGCTCGCCGCGGCGCCGCTGGCCGCCGCCTGGGTGATCGCCGACGTGCTGCTCGACCGGGCCGATGTCGAGGGTCGGGCGATGACCCTGCTGCTCGCGGCGGCCGGCGTGCTGGCGGCCCTCGGTCTGCTGACCGCCGTGCTGCGCCGGCCGTCGCTCGCGGGCCGGCCACCCTCCGCCGGGACGCCGGCCGACGTCTCGCCGGTTCCGAGCGAGTCGCCATCCGCGGGCGCCGCGGCCGACCGTTCGGCCTCCCGGGGCCGCCGCGCCCTGATCCTCACGGCGGCCATCGCGGCCGCGGTGGCTCCGCTGGCGGCCACCACCGAGTCGCCGACCGATGCGGAGTCGGGACTCGTGGCCGCCGCGGTCGGGACGGCGGCGCTGCTCGCCGTACTGGCGATCGGGAGCGCGCTCGCGGCGGCGCCGGCGGCCGACCGGCGGCGCCGGACCACCGCGGGCCTGCTGGCCGCGCTCGCCGCCGGCGGCATCGTGCTCTCCCGGGCGCTGCCGCCCGGCGACCGGCTGGGCCCCACCGTGCTGCTCGGCGTGCTGCTGCTGGCCGGGGTGGCGGCCCTGGCCGACCGGACGCGTCGGGACGCGGAGACCGGCAGTCCGGAGCCCGTGCGGTGGCGCCGGGTGGGCCTGGCCGCCCTCGCCGCGCTGGTCGGCTATCCGCTGCTGCTGTACGGGTTCGGGGCGGTCCTGTCGATCCTGCCGGTGGCCGCGGCGCTCACCCGCGCGGCCGGGAACACGGCGGTCGGCAGCGCCGAGGTGGATCTGCTCCGCACGGCCGTCGGCCTGCTCATCGGGCTGGTGTTCGGCGCGCTCCTCACCTGGCTCACCGCTCCGGCCGCCGCCGGCCGGGCCGGCAGCGGTCCGGCTTCGAACGGTCCGGCTCCGGGCGCACCGCCCGCGGGCGGGCGGGCCGGCGCGGGTCGGACGGGCTGAGCCGGGCGGGCTGAGCCGGGCGGGCTGAGCCGGGCGGGCTGAGCCGGACGGGCTGCGCCCGAGGGGCTGAGCCGGACGGGCCCGCGCCGACGACGCGGGCCCGACGCTGCGGCGCGGCGTCACCCGGCCTGCTGCTGCCCCCGGTTGCCGGTGGCGGGCGGTGCCTGCTGCCCCTGCTGCGACTGCCTGCCGGTGGCGCGCTGCGCCTGCTGGGTGGCCTTGTTGACCTTGTCCTCATACTTGCCGCCGGTGCGCCGGTTCACCTCGTCCCCGGCCTTGCGCATGCCCTGGTCGACCTTCTGCTCGTTCCGGTCGACGAAGTCCTTCGCCTTCTTCATGAAGTCGCCCATCGGGTCCCCCTCCCGGTGTTTCCTCGCCCCCGCGTTCCCGAGGCACGGCCGCCGAAACGGCCCGGCGCCGGAACGGCCCGGGGGCGTGAGCGCCGAGACGGCCCGGCGCGCGGCAGCCGAAACGGCCCGGCGCCGGGGCGGGTGAGCGCCTCGGCGGCCGGGCCGTTAAGCGGGGGCCCCTGCTATACAAAAAGCGATAAGAAGGGGCCCTTCCTTCGACTCAGGGCTGGGTGTCGCCCGCGCCGGTGCGCTGCTGCGCCTGGTCGACGCCCTTGTCGATCTGCTCGTCGTACTTGCCGCCCGTGCGCTGGTCGATCTGGTCGCCGGCCTTGTCGATGCCCTCGTCGACCTGCTTGTCGTGCTTGTCGGCGAAGTCCTTGGCCTTGTCCATGAAGTCACTCATCGTCATCATCCTCCGTTCTGGCTATGGGAGTCGTTTTCCCCCGATCGGCCCGGCGAAACGGGATGCGACTCGCGCCAGTACTGCCGCTTGCGCACCTCCCGTACCACCACTCCCAGCCGGGCCAGCTCGGACCGCAGCTCGGCCGCGTCGAGCGCCTGGCCGGCGTCCAGGGCCCGTTGCCGGGCCCGCAGCAGCGCGTCGGCCCCGACCGGCGTACCGGCCCCGCCCGGCACCCAGCGCCGGTACGCGCCGCCGCACGGGTCCGCGGCCAGCCAGCGGTAGCCGTGCCCGGTGAACGCCTCGGCGAGCCGGTCGGCCGGCAGGTCGGTGCGCTCCCGGGCCGGCTCGGCGCCGTCCGGTGCCAGCAGCACCAGGTCCCTGCCGTCCAGGAACGCGGCCGCCACGCCGGCCCGGGGGAAGGTGCTCCAGATGCCGTCCCGGAGCAGCCGCACCCCCTCCCGGGAGACCTCGACGGTGAGCAGCTCGCGGGCGCCGGCCACCGCCACGGCGAGCCCCGCGACGGCGCCCAGCAGCCCCGCGCCGAGCAGCCCGTACGGCTCCGGCACCGAGGCCACCAGCTCGAACCAGCTCTGCAGCGGCGCCCACGGCAGCTCGGCCAGCCAGCCGGCGAGCAGGCTGAGCAGCCCGCCGAGGGCGGCGCCGGCCAGCGGGAAGCCGGCCCAGAGCACGGCCAACCCCAGCGGGCCCTCGGCGACCACCGCGGGCGACCCGTACCCGGCCGCGCCGCGCATGGCTAGGCCACCTCGCGCCGCAGCGTGCGGTACAGCCCCGCGGTGAGCGGCAGCGCGACCCACACCGCGACCGAGACCGCCAGCCGGCCCCACTGGGCGGCGGTCACGGTCGGCCCGAAGAGCGGATCCATCGTGACGGTGGTGTCCAGCCAGCCGGCCGGGCCGCGCAGCGATTTGATCAGGCCGCCGAGCACCGACCAGACGGTCGGCAACAGCAGGTACGTCACGATCGCCAGCGGCGTGTTGAGCAGCAGCAGACCGAAGGCCGCCCCCATCAGCACGTTGATCCCCTGGAGCAGCACGGCATGCCAGATGACCGCCGCCTCGATGGTCCACCGGCCACCGTCGCCGGTGGCGCCGGCGATCAGCGTGCCCGCCGCGGCCACGGCCAGGCTGGCCAGCACCGAGGCCAGCGCCGCGAGGACCACGGCGGCGAGCTTGGCCAGCACCACCCGCCCGCGGCGCGGGGTGAGGGTGAAGGTGGCCAGCCCGGAGCGCTGCGACCACTCGCTGGTGATGGAGAGGATGCCCAGCACCGGCAGCAGGATCCCCACGGGCAGCAGCGACGGCTCGAAGAAGGACGCGAACGTCTGCTCGGCCTCGGGCACCACGAACAGCTGCACCACCACGATCGCCGCGGCGATCAGGCCGATGGTGATCAGCAGCCAGACGCCGGCCCGGGTGTCGGCCAGCTTGCGCAGCTCCACGCCGGTCAGCCGGGCCAGCGAGGGGCGGCGGACCGCGGCCCGGGAGGCCGTCGGGGCGGTTCGGGCGGGTGGCTTGGTGACGGTGGTCATCGGACGGCCTCCTTGGTCGACTGGCCGGCGGTGAGGGTGAGGAACAGCTGCTCCAGGCCGCCGCCTCCGGCCGGTCGCAGTTCGCGCAGGACGATCCCCGCGGTGGCCGCCACCTGGCCGACCGCCTCCGCCTCGGCCGGCACCAGCAACCCCCCGTCGGTGTCGCTGGCCGCGCCGGCCTCGTCGGCGGGGAGGAGACCGGCCGCGACCAGGGCCGTGGCCAGCGCGGCACGGTCCCGGGCCCGGACCAGGGTGCCGGCGCCGGCCAGCAGCTCGGCCTTGTCGCCCTGGGCCACGATCCGGCCGCCGCCGATCATGACCAGCCGGTCGGCCACCGCCTCCACCTCGCGCAGCAGGTGCGAGGAGAGCAGCACCGCGCCGCCCCGGTCGGCGAAGTCGCGCAGCAGGCCGCGCATCCAGAAGATGCCCTCCGGGTCGAGGCCGTTGGCCGGCTCGTCGAGGATGAGCACCCGGGGGTCGCCCAGCAGCGCGTGCGCCAGGCCGAGCCGCTGGCGCATCCCCAGCGAGTACGCCCGGACCCGCCGCCGGGCCGCGGTCGGGTTCAGCCCGACCAGGTCCAGGCTGCGGTCCACCGCGTTCCGGCCCACCCCGAGGGTGCGGGCCGAGAGCGTCAGCACCTCCCGCCCGGTACGCCCGCCGTGCTGGGCCGAGGCGTCGAGCAGGACGCCGATCTCTCGGCCCGGGTTCGGCAGGTTCCGGTACGGCCGGCCGAGCACCGTGGCCGAGCCGGTGGTGGGCGGGGTCAGCCCGCAGATCATCCGCATGGTGGTGGACTTGCCCGCGCCGTTCGGGCCGAGGAAGCCGGTGACGGTGCCCGGCTCGCAGGCGAAGGAAACGTCGTCGACGACCGGGTGGCGGCCGTACCGCTTGGTGAGCTGGTTGACTTCGATCACGGGCCCAGCCTGCCGGCGCCACCCGGCCGGCCGCTGCGGCCGGCGGTCGAGAACGCCATCGACCTTGGTCGCGGCCGAGGCGTCGACTTTGGTCTACTGCCGCATCCATCGGCCGGCTCGTACCATTGCGGCCATGACCAGCGCCGCCGTCCCCGAGTACCGCTGGCTGCTGCCCGGCGCGCTGCGCGGGTCGGCCAGCGAATCGGGCCCGCGTACGCGGCGGACCACCCGGGACTGGATCATCGACGTCCTCTGCTTCCTGCTCGCCGCCGGCTGGGCGCTGTGGACCCTCGCTGACGCGAGCAACCCGACGCCGCAGCTGGTCCGTCCGCTGCCGGAGCACTGGATGACCGTGCTGGACGTCGGCCTGGGCCTGCTGCTGAGCGCCGCCCTGTGGGCACGCCGCCGCTGGCCGGTCGGGCTGGCCCTGGCGACGCTGCCGCTCGGGTTGTTCACCGCCGCCGGGTCCGTCGCGCTGCTGATCATCATGTTCTCGGTGGTCGTGCACCGGCCATTCGCGGTGTCCGGTCCGCTGGTGGCCGCCTCGCTGGTCACCAGCTTCGGCTACGCCTGGCTGCGACCGGACCCGCAACTGCCGTACTGGGCGGCCATGGTCTGGGGCGCGCTGTTCACCGGCGCCGCCATGGCCTGGGGGATGTTCGTTCGCGCGCGCCGGCAGTTGATCGTGTCGCTGCGCGAACGGGCGCATCGCGCCGAGGCCGAGCAGCGGCTGCGGATCGCCCAGGCCCGGCACCTGGAACGCGGCCGGATCGCCCGGGAGATGCACGACGTGCTGGCGCACCGGATCTCGCTGCTCAGCCTGCACGCTGGCGCGCTCGAGTTCCGTCCGGACGCGCCGAGCACGGAGGTCGCCCGGGCCGCCGGGGTGATCCGGACCAGCGCGCACGCCGCCCTGGAGGACCTGCGCGAGATCATCGGCGTGCTGCGGGCCGACGGAGGATCCCCGGACGATGCCGCCCCGGAGCGGCCGCAGCCAACCCTGGCCGACGTGCCGGCGCTGGTCGAGGAGTCGCGCGCGGCCGGGATGCGGGTCACGGTGTCCGAGTCGGTACGCGAGCCGGCCGCGGTGCCGGCCGGAGTGGGCCGCAGCGCGTACCGGATCGTGCAGGAGGCGCTCACCAACGCCCGCAAGCACGCCCCCGGCGCGGCGGTCGAGTTGCGGCTGGCCGGTGGCCCCGCGACCGGCTTGGACGTGGAGGTGCGCAACCGCTGGCCGGTCCGGTCCCCGGAACCGGCCGAGGCCGCAGCCGCCGACCCCGGGCTGCCCGGCGCCGGCACCGGGCTGGTGGGCATCGCCGAACGAGTCAGCCTGGCCGGCGGCCGCCTCGAGCACGGGCGGGACGCCGGCGGCGACTTCCGGCTGGCGGCCTGGCTGCCGTGGCCCGAGTGAGCGGACCGGCCGACCCCGGGGCCGCCGGCCCGGCGCCCGCCGGCTCCGGACCCGCCGGCTCCGGACCCGCCGGCTCCGGACCCGCCGGCTCCGGACCCGCCGGCTCCGGACCCGCCGGCTTCGGGACTGGCGGCCGCGACCCGGTGCGGGTGCTGATCGTCGACGATGACGCTCTGGTCCGGGCGGGGCTGGCGATGATCCTCGGTGGCGTTCCCGATCTCACCGTGGTGGCCGAGGTGGCCGACGGCGACGAGGTGCTGTCGGCCGTGGCGGCGCACCGGCCGGACGTGGTGCTCATGGACATCCGGATGCCCCGGGTGGACGGGCTGACCGCCACCGAGACGCTGCGCGCCCGCCCGCATCCGCCCGAGGTGCTGGTGCTGACCACGTTCGACGCCGACGACCAGGTGCTGCGGGCGCTGCGCGCCGGCGCCGGCGGGTTCCTGCTCAAGGACACCCCACCGGCCGAGATCGTCCGGGCCGTGCACCGGGTGGCGGCCGGAGAGGCGACACTGTCCCCGACGGTCACCCGCCGACTGATCGCCCGGGTCACCGGGCCGGCCACCACCGACCGGTCCGGCGACGCCCGCCAGGACCGGGCCCGGCGCCGGCTCGCCGGGCTCAGCGAACGGGAGCGCGAGGTCGCGGTCGCGTTGGGCCAGGGCCGGACCAACGCCGAGATCTCCGCCGAGCTGTTCATGAGCGTGGCCACGGTCAAGGCGTACGTCTCCCGGCTGCTGACGAAGCTCGAGCTGAACAACCGGGTGCAGGTGGCCCTGCTCGTGCACGACGCCGACCTGGTCTGAGCGCTCCCGTCCGGCTCCCCCGGACGGGGGAGCGCGGTCGCTCCGGCCGGGGATCCGGCGCCGCTCGCCCGGGGGCATCGTCGGGGGCATGACGACGACCAGGGCCGGCGCCGCGGCGGCGGTACGACCGCCCAGAGATCGGGGGGTGGCGCCGGCCCGGTCCTCGTCCGCCGTGCTCGCCTGGGCGCTTGGTTACGGCGGGCTGCGGCTGGTCTGGGCCGTCGGCGCGGCGCCGGCCTTCCCGGGCAGCAGCCGCGACATCGCCGCCACCCACGCGCTGGTGGCCGGGCTGGCCGGCGCGGCCGCCCTGGTGGCGGCGGCGCAGCGCCGGGCCCGCTGGTCCTGGCCGTTCGGCCTGGCCGGCTGGGCGGTCGCGGGCGGCCTGCTGGCCACCGCGCCGATGCTGCTGCTCGACCTGGTCGGGCTGGTGATCCCGGGGCTGGGCCTGCCGTTCGATCCCGGCTCGTTCCTCACCCGGCTCGGTGTGGCCGGCGGCGCCGTGCTGCTCGGCCGGGCCACCCTGGACCACCGGCGCCGGCGGGGTCCCGGCTGTCCCCGCTGCGGCCGGACCGCCGGGGACCGGCCGGCCGCGGGTCCGCCGTGGTGGGCCTGGGCTGGCGCGTACGCGGCGGTCGCCGGCTGCCTCGTTCGGCTGGCCGCGCAGCTCGCGGTGGGCTTCGACATGATCCCGCTGACCGCGGGCCCGGCCGTGCTGGTCTTCGAGGGCGGGTTCCTGCTCGCCGGGCTGCTGCTGCCGCTCGCTCTCGTGCACTCCTGGGGCCGGATCTGGCCGCGCTGGGCGGGGCCGCTGGCCGGCCGCCGGGTGCCGCGCTGGCTGGTGCTCGGTCCGGCGTACGTCCTGGCCACCGGCCTGGTCGTCTACTTCGGGGTGGGTCTCGGGCAGCTCACCGTGGCGGCCGTACGGGGGGAGGAGCCCGGCCTCGGGCTGCCGTACGCGTTCTACTGGGTGGCCATGCCGGCGTACTGGATCTGGGGTCTCGGCCTCGGGGCGGCCGCCCTCGCGTACGCCCGGTCCACCCGGCCCCCCTGCCCGCACTGCGAACCGGAACCCCGACCTCCCGCGCTTGTCGACCGGCCCCCGCGGACGCGGCCCGGGCCGCCAGGGTTGATCAAGAGATGTGCGTCGGGATCGACGCCGTCCCCGACGCAAGGCTCTTGATCAAGGCGGCAGACCCGCGCGGGTCGCTGGGACAGTTTGTCCGTCGCGGGGCTCGTCGCGCACCGTAGCTTGCTGTTCACCGCCGGCCATCGCCGGCGGGCGGTGCGACGACGGCGCGACCGGAAGGGGTCGGTGAACCAGCGGTGACCGAGCGGACCCGCCGTGGGCTGAGCCACGGCAGCGTCGAGGACCGGCTGGACGGATACCAGGTACGGCGGTGGAGGTTCCGTTCCCGACGCTGGCGGCGGGGCGGCCTCGACCCGGGTGAGGTGCGGACCGCGCTGCACCGGACGGCCGACGAGATCGACCTGCTGCACCGGGAGGTCGCGGCCTGCCAGGCGGAGGTCGAGCGGCTCCGGGTGGCGCTGCACCACTGGCAGACCTGGCACCGCCACTGCGGCATTCCCGACCTCCAGTTCCCGATCACCTTCCTCTCGGGCGACCGCCGGTGAACGCGCCAAACTGGGTGCTGCACCTGCCGACCCGGTTGACCTCGTTCGAGTCGGCGGCCCGCCTGGTGGAGCAGTTGCGCGACTCGCTGGTGCACGTACCGGCCCTCGACTTCGCGGCGGCCACGCTCACCGAGAAGGACCGGGTGATGGTCCGGCACCCGGTCTTCTGCGACCAGCAGCTGCCGGGTCGGCACCGCTGTGTGCTGCGCGCCGAGCACACCGGGGCGTGCGTGCCGCTGCCCTGGCAGCGGGCCGGCTGACCGCCGACCGGCTCGGTCCGGGCGGCTGGGCGCATGCCGCCCCGGCAAACGTGATCGGCGCCCGCGCGGCTCAGCGCGGCTCCGGGACGGTAGCCGGGCGGACGGGGCCGCGGGCCGGGTCGCCGGCCAGGTCGCTGGCCAGCTCGTCCACGGCCTGCCAGACCGCCGCGTCGGTCCAATAGCCGGAGTGCCGGGTCGCCGTCGGCCGCGGCTGGCCGAAGATGTACCAGTTGGACACCGGATCGGGCAGCTCGACGTCCACCCCGGCGCCTTGGTCGGCGCCGCCGATCCGGCCGGTGCCGGCGGCGTCGGCCGCGCGTTCGGCGCTGCCGGACCGGTCGGCGTCGGTCGTCCGGCCGGCGATGGCGTCGGCGTCGGCTTGGCCGGCCTGGTCGGCGCCGTCGGAGAGCGCCGGGCCGCCGATGTAGTCGGTGCGGTAATAGAAGTTGCGCCAGGCGTACACGCCCCGGGACTCCAGCCCGCGCAGCACCTCGGCGGAGAAATACGCCGGGAACGCCCAGCCGTACAGCGTACGCAGCGGCGAGCCGAAGGTGACCAGCGCGACCCGACCGTCCGTGGGGCGGTTCTCCGGCTGGAGCAGGGCGGCCGCGGCCAGCACGGTGCCCTGGCTGTGCGCGGTCAGCACCACCCGGCCGCCGCTGTCGTGCAGCCGCCACAGCCGGCGCTGCAGCTCCGGCACGGCCCGCTCGGGGTACGCGGGCGGCGCCAGCGGATGGTAGGCCCGGGGCCAGAACGTGGTGATGTCCCACAGCACCCCGATCCGGCGCCGGCTGGCGAGGTTCCGCCAACCCCGGCGCAGCACCAGGATCAGCAGCAGCGGGATGCCGGTGGCGAGATAGCTGCCCACCGTGTACGTCCACTGGGTACCCCAGGGAAGCCGGTGGAAGATCCAGTAGCGGATCTGGATCGCCACCAGCAGCCCGGCGCCGAGCACGGCCATGGCGGTCAGCAGCACGTCGGCGTCGTGCGGCATCCGGGCCACCCGACGGGCCCGAGCGATCCCCGCCTCCCAGCCGGAGCCCGCCATCAGGCCCCAGAGCTGGGCCAGCCGCTGCCGGCGTACCCGTTCGTCGGCCATGGTGCTCACGTGCCAGTCGTCCTCGCCGGCCGGCCGGGTCACGTTGGCCCGGTACCACTCGCGGATTCGGGACCGCTCCCGGGCGTTCGCGCCGGCCCGCCAGTAGGTGACCAGTTCGTACCCGACAAACAGCAGCAGCATGGCCAGCGGCAGCACGGTGAGGTACTGCACCGCCCGGGCGGCCATCGGGTAGACGTACAACGCGGCCCGGTCCGGGGCGGTGGCCGGCACGTACGGGCTGGCCGAGACCCGACCGAGCAGGTCGGCCACCCGGGTCAGCACCGCCAGCAGCACCACGTTCAGCGCCAGCACGCTGAGGGTGAGGGTGACGAACGGCCCGTACAGCGCGAACATGCCGCGGCGCCAGCCGCCGAGCACGGTGGCCAGCAGCGCCAGCGCCAGGGCGCCGAACACCAGGCCGAGGGTGAGGTTGGCGCCCTCGCGCATCCCCGGCAGGTAGCCGAACGCCTGCGAGTAGCCGGGCTGCACGGCCGCGAACCAACCGGCCGCCACCAGCGCCAGCGCCCCCGCGCCGAGCACGGCCGCGGGCGCCGCCGGCGGGCAGGCGTCGGCCACCAGCAGCAGCACCGCGGCGAGCACCGCCAGGCCGCCGAGAACGTACCCGGCCGTGGCCAGTCCGGTGGCGTGCAGCGGCGCGCCCGCGGCCACCGCGGCGCGGCGCACGACGTACCCGAGCAGCAGCGCGACGAACGCGAAGCCGGCGCCGACGTGCAGACATCCCAGGTCCAGGGCGCTGCGCCGGCCGTCCCAGAAGGCCGGGTCCGGCAGTCCCCGACCGGGTTGGGCGGAGCTGTGCGCCGGACCGGCGTCCCGCGGTGGCGTCCCGGTCCGGCCCGGCGGCCGGACCAGCTCGTACCGACGGATGGAGCGCAGCGTCAGCACCGCCAGCAACACCACCAGGAGGGCCGGCAGGAGCGCGCCGATCAGCGCCCGCCGGGCCGGGTGGCCGACGGCCAACGGATCGGTCAGCGGCCTCAGGTACCAGTGGGCGCCGGCGCAGTCCCGCAGCCCGCCGCACTGGTAGCCGATCAGGTCCATGCCGATGATCGCCACCAGCAGCAGCAGGTTCAGCGTGATCGCCAGCGCGACCCAGCGGACGGCCGTGCGGTGCAGCCGGAACCGGACCGGGTCGCGGTGCACGGCCGGGGTGCACATCCAGCCGGCCATGTTAGCCAGCGCGAACGGGAAGAGCAGCAACCACAGCACCCGGCTGCCGCTGCGCGAGGTCAGCCCGCCCCAGGAGTACGCCTCGACGTGCCGGCCGGGGACGCCGGCGGCGCCCGGCACGTCGGCGGTGCGGTAGAAGCCGGCGATGCGGTCGCCGGACACCTGCTGCGGCGCGTCGTCGCCGAGCAGGCCCTGCGGGGTGGTGCCGCCCACCCCGTGCAGCCGCAGTTCGGTCACCCCGTCGAGGGGCGCCACCGGGGGCACCAGCCCGGACGGCCGGGGGACCGGTGCGGTGTCGAATCGCTGGAGCGGCATGGCCACCACCACGGGACGTCGGTATCCCTCCAACGTCCGCCGGTCGGGCGTACGTCGCAATCCGCTACCCGACACGCGGCCGGCGTCCCGTCTACACACCTTTCGGCGATGATCACCCGGACCGATCGACGGATTGAGGATCGCCGTTGCCTTGTTAGCGTCGCGGGCGACATCCGACAGGACACGGGGAGACGCGATGCAACAAAAGCTTGAGGCTCGGGCGTTCGAGCAGGTGGCGAGCATGATGCTGGCCGGTGAGCAGCCGGTGGCGGCCGCGCGGGCCGTGGTCGGACGGTTCGCCGCCAGCCGGCTCGGAACTGTCGTCGCCCAGACAGCGGCCCAGGGCGCGGCGGGCGCGGCGTTGACCGCGCACAAGAAGCAGTTCGTCGTGGTCACCAACCGTCGGCTGATCTTCCTGACGCAGACCTTCATGGGCGGCCCAGGCAAGAAGGTCGTCGGCGAGGTGCCGCGGGAGCAGGCGTCGCTGGCTGAGGCCAAGTTCGGGGTGGTGAGCCAGCTGCGCATCGCCTTCGGCGACGCTGGTGACGGGGTGTCGCTCACCTTCCCGCGGGTGGACAAGAAGAACGCCGAGTCGCTTGCCGCGGCCCTACGCCAGGTCCCCGCCGCCTGAGCTGCGCCGCCGAGAGGTGAGCGGCACGGCGCTCCGGGCCACCGCGAGCCAGGCAGATCTTGGACCGAAACCGTTAGTGGCTAACGGTTTCGGTCCAAGATTCACCGAAGGGGCCGGGCTGACGGGCCGCTCCGACGGAGCCGGGAGACCGGCGGGCGGGCCGACGCGCGAGTGGCGCCGGCCCGCCCGCCAGCGCGCCCGCGCCGCGGGCGTTAAGAGGGGCCCCTTCCTATGCAGAAAGCGATAAGAAGGGGCCCTTCCTTACGTGCTCAGCAGGCGATGGGCTTGACCCAGGAGCACTCCAGGCCGTCCGGAGCGGCCGGGGCCGTCGGCGTCGCCGTCCGCGGGGCGAGCCGGGCCGTGCCGCCGGCCGGGGCCGATCCGGAGTACGACGCGAGGGCCACCGCGATGGCGTCCTGCAGCCCGGTCACCGACGTGTTGACGTAGTTGTTCATCAGGATCGAGAAGACCAGCAGGTGCCCGTCGGCGTCGGTGGCGTACCCGGACAGCGACGAGACGCCGGTCAGGCTGCCCGTCTTGCCGTGCACGTTGTTCGCCGCCGGGGTGTTGCGCATCCGGTTGCGCAGCGTGCCGCCGACGAAGCGGTCGGGGTTGCCGGCGATCGGCAGGGCCGCGTACCAGGGCTGGAACCAGGGCTCCCGGGCGGCGGCCGCCAGCAGGTCGGTGAACTCGGCCGGCGGCACGAGGTCCTGGCGGGACAGCCCCGAGCCGTCGACCTGACGGATGGTGGCCGTGTCCACGCCGACGCTCTTCGCGTACCCGGCGATGCCGGCGATGCCCGCGGGCCAGCTGCCCTCGTTGGAGACCGCCCGGCCGATCGACTTGGTCAGCACCTCGGCGTGACCGTTGTTGGACAGCTTGAGGAACGGCACCAGCAGCTCGGCCAGCGTCATCGACCGGTGGCTGGCCAGCGGCGTGGCGTCCGCCGGCGTGGCGCGGCTCAGGTCGGTCCGGCCCAGCACCCGTACGCCGTGCGCGGCCAGGGCCCGCCGGAAGACGTCGGCGGCCAGCCCGGTCGGCTCCCACACCGGGATCCAGTCGCTGCTTGCGTCGCCGCCGACCGGCAGCTGACCGGTCACCACGATCGTGTTGGTGCCGTGCCGCCGCTCGAACGAGATCGTGTCGTCGCCGCTGGCCACCGTGGTGGCGTGGTTCTCGATCCGCACGTAGCCGTTGTCCGGCGTCATGCTGATGGCCGGCCGCGCGCCGGCGGTGGCGCCGGGGGTGGCGGTGACGATGACGTTGCCGGCGTCGTAGTCGGTGTCCGGCGCCACGGTCAGCGCCGACACCTGTGCGGCGTAGTACGCCGACTCGTCGTCCCAGGCCCAGTCGGCGCCCAGCCGCCGGTCGTCGAACCAGGTGTCGTCGGCCACCAGGCCGCCGGTCACCAGCCTGACGCCGCTGGCCGCCACCTTGGCGGCCAGCTCGTCGTAGTCCTTGGCCAGCATGGTGGGGTCGCCGGTGCCGCGCAGGTACAGGTCACCGCGCAACACCGGGCCGCGGCGCTGACCGGCGGCGCGTACGTCCGTGCCGAACCGGTGGTCGGCGCCGAGGATCTCCATGGCGGCCGTGGAGGTGAGCAGCTTGGTGTTCGACGCCGGCACGAGACGGCGGTCTCCGTTGCGGTTGTAGAGGGTCTGCCCGGTGACGGTGTCGACGACGACCACGCCCGCCTGCGCGCCGGCCAGCCGGCCGTCGGCGAGGACCCCGTCGATGGTGGCGGCGAGCCGGGTCTGCGCGGGTGGCGGCGCGTCGGCGGTGGCGGTGGAGGCGCCGGTGGTGGCGGCGAGGCCGACCAGGGCGGCGAGCGCGAGCCCGCGGCGGAACAGATGACGGTCCATCCGGCGATGGTGCCATGAAGATAACTGCCAGTGCTATGCGTCACATGAAGAAAGATGCCAACTTCGCCGACGGCCGCGGAATTCCGCGCCTCTTGCGGAGACGCCGAACTCCGCGGCCGTTCATGCGGCGCCGGCCGCCGTGGCCGTCCATGCGGCGCCGGCCGCCGTGGCCGTCCATGCGGCGGCGGTCAGGGGACCATCCAGCTCAGCACCGGGCTGGCCTGGAGCGCCACCAGCACGCACATGCCGAGCAGCATCACCAGGCTCCAGCCGAAGACCTTGCGGAACAGCTCGCCCTCCCGGCCGGCCATCCCGACCGCGCCGGCCGCGATGGCCAGGTTCTGCGGGCTGATCATCTTGCCGAGCACCCCGCCGGAGGAGTTGGCCGCGGCCAGCAGCACCGGGTCGAGGCCGGCCTTGGCCGCCGTCTGCACCTGCAGCGCGCCGAAGAGGGCGTTGGCCGAGGTGTCCGAGCCGGTGACCGCTACCCCGATCCAGCCGAGGATGGCGGACAGGAACGCGAACACGCCGCCGGCCGCGGCCAGGAACGCGCCCAGCGTGTTGGTCTGGCCGGACTGGTTGAGCACGTACGCGAGGGCCAGCACCGCCATCACGGTGACGATGGCGTTGCGCAGCTCCACATAGGTGCGCCCGTACGCCCGCACCGCCCGGCCGGCGGACACCCGCAGCACGATCGCGGTGATGACGCCCGCGATGATCATGAGGGTGCCGGCGGCGGGCAGCCAGTTCAGGGTGAAGGTCACCGAGGAGAGCGGCTTGCCGTTGCCGCCCACGACGTCCAGCCCGGGCCAGGCGAACTTCACGGTCCACGGCTTCTTGGCGAGGGCGTCCTTGATCGGGCCGATGTTCGCGAGGGCGAAGATCGCGATGATGATCACGTAGGGCGCGTACGCCCGGGCCACCTCGGCCGGTGGATCGACGACCGCGCCGGCCCGGCCGCCGGCGTCCGGGGCCGCCGGTCGGCCGGCGCGGTCCCGGTTCGCCGGTGTGCCGCCGGTCCGCACGCGGTCCGCAGGTCCGGCCGGGTCCGTCCGGCCGCCGTCGTCCGGCCCGTCCAGCGCCGGCGCGGTCGCGTCGCCGGACGTACCGCCGGTGGCGAGGGTGGTCGTACCGTGGCCGGAGTCGGCGCCCGCGGCCGGGACGTCGCGCCGCGGCGCCGCGCCGGCCACCTCGTCGCGATCCCCGGTCCGGGCGGCCGGCACGGCCGGCGCGGGCGTCCGCTCGTCGCCGGTGTCCGCGTCGGCCGGCGCGGCCACCGGATGCCACACCCGGACCAGCAGTACGACGGCCGCGGCCGAGACCAGCGAGGCGATGATGTCGGTCAGCGGCACCGACACGTAGTTGGACGCGACGAACTGGGCCAGCGCGAAGGTGAGGCCGGCCACCAGGGCCGCCGGCCAGGTCTGCCGGACGCCCCGCCGGCCGTCCACCACGGCCACCAGGATCAGCGGTACGACCACGGCCAGGATCGGCGTCTGCCGGCCCACCATCGCCCCGAGGGTGTCCACGTTGAGCCGCGGATCCCCGCTGGCGCCCCCGGCCACGCTGCCCAGCGTGACGATCGGGGTGGCCAGCGCGCCGAACGCCACCGGCGCGGTGTTGGCGATCAGCGACACCGACGCGGCCTGGATGGGCCGGAAGCCCAGCGCCATCAGCATCACCACGGTGATCGCCACCGGCGTGCCGAACCCGGCCAGCGCCTCCAGCAGCGCGCCGAAGCAGAACGCGATGATGATGGCCTGGATCCGCCGGTCCGGGCTGACCCGCTCGAACGAGCGGCGCAGCACGTCGAAGTGTCCGCTCTCGACGGTCAGGTTGTAGACCCAGATGGCGTTGACGACGATCCACAGGATCGGGAAGAAGCCGAACGCCGCGCCCTCGGTGGCCGACAGCAGGGCCTGGCCGGCCGGCATGGAGTAGATCGCGACGGCCACCACGAGCGAGACCACCAGCGAGATGACGCCGGCCAGCCACGCCTTCATGCGCAGCACGCCGAGCAGGACGAAGAGGGTGAGCAGGGGCAGTACGGCGAAGATCGCGGACAGCGCGACGGAATCGCCGACCGGATCTGTGACGATCTTGAACTGGTCGAACATCGGATCACCTCGTTGGGGTTGAGGGGGGTGGCGAGGTGTTAAGAGGGGGCCCTTCCTATACCGGAGGCGTTAAGAAGGGGCCCTTCCTTGCAGCAGGGACTCGGCGGGAGCGCCCCGGAGGGAGGCGTCGAGGACCTGCGCGGTGTGCGCCAGCGCGATGTCGCCGCCGGCCCGGGCCACCGAGGCCGCCACCTGCATGAGGCAGCCGGGATTCGCCGTCACCAGCAGGTCGGCGCCGGTGGCCAGTACGGTCCGGGCCTTGCGGTCGCCCAGTTCGGCGGCCGGCCCGGGGTTGAGCACGTTGTAGATGCCGGCCGAGCCGCAGCAGATCTCCGGATCGGCGATCTCCCGCAGCTCCAGGCCGGGAATGCCGCGCAGCAGATCCCGGGGCTGCGCCCGGACGCCCTGCGCGTGGGCCAGGTGGCAGGCGTCGTGGTAGGCCACCGTCACCGGCAGCGGATGCCGGCGGGCCGCCGGACCCAGCTCGACGAGGACCTCCGACAGGTCCCGCACCCGGCCCGCGAACGCGGCCGCCCGCTCGGCGTACCGGGGATCGTCGCGGAGCAGGTCGCCGTACTCCTTCAGGGTCGAGCCGCAGCCGGCCGCGTTGACCACGAAATAGTCCAGCTCCTCGTCGGCGAACGCGTCGATCAGCCGCCGGGCGAACCGCTGCGCCTCCACCTCCCGCCCGTTGTGCACGCTGAGCGCGCCGCAGCAGCCCTGCCGGTCGGGCAGGATCACCACCTCGCAGCCCTCGGCCGCGAGGATCCGGGCGGTGGCCGCGTTGACGTCCGGGAAGAACGCCCGCTGCACGCAGCCGGTGAGCATGCCCACCCGGGCCCGCCGGGCGCCGCGCGCGGGGACCCGGCTCGGCGGCCGCGGCGGCCGGCGCAGCCGGGGCGCCAGCGAGTCCAGCGCCGCGAGCGTGGGCGCCAGCCGGGGCAGCAGGCCGGAGCGGGTCACCAGCGACCGCAGCCCGGTGCCCTGGTACGCCCGCAGCGGCCCGCGGAGCAGCCGGAGCCGGCGCGGGTACGGGAACAGCGCGAAGATGGCCGCCCGCAGGGCCCGGTCCCGGGGCGAGCGCCGGTGCCGGCGCTCCACCTGCTGCCGGGTGCTCTCGATGAGGCGGTCGTAACGAACGCCGGACGGGCACGCGGTGACGCAGGACATGCAGCCCAGGCAGCGGTCGAAGTGCTCGACCATCGAGTCGGACAGCGGCTCGCCGTCGATGCCCTGCTTCATCAGGTGGATCCGCCCGCGCGGCGAGTCCATCTCCTCGCCCCACAGCACGTACGTGGGGCACGTGGGCAGGCAGAATCCGCAGTGCACGCAGTCGGCCACCAGCTCGGGCGCCGGCGGATGATGGCCGTCGAACGCCGGCCCGCCCGTCGCCGGCCCGCCGGCCGCCGGCCCGCCGGTCGGAACGGGGTCGCCGAGCACGTCCCGCGGCGCGCTGGCCGGCTGGCTGCCCCCGGGCGAATCGAGGCCGGTCATCAGATGCCTCCCACGAGTCGGCCGGTCATCAGATGCCTCCCACGAGTCGGCCGGTCATCAGATGCCTCCCACGAATCGGCCGGGCGCGAGCAGCCGGTCCGGGTCCAGCCGCTGTTTCACCCGGCGCATGAGGTCGAGCCCGTCCACCGGTCCCCACAGGTCGACCAGGTCGCGCACCGCGGCCGGCGCGGTGAGCACCACGCCGTGCCCGCCGGCCGCGAGGCACGCCGCCCGCAGCTCGATCACCACCCCGGCCACTGCGGCCGGGTCGTCGGCCGGCAGCCCCGCGTACAGCACGCCCACCCCGGCCGAGCCGCGCACGGCCACCGGCAGCCCGTGCCGGTCGGTCGCCGCGCGGGCCGCGGCCAGCAGCCCGGGCACGCCGGACAGCGCCGCGGTGAGCTTCAATCCCACCTCGCCGGGCCGCCACGGCGGCGCGGCCCACCAGTCCGGCGGCTCGGGGGCGGCCACCGCGTCCGGGCCGAGTAGCCGAACGGCTGCCGCCGCCCGGGCCGCCACCCCGGCCGGGGTGCCCTCCAGCAGCACGCACAGCCGGGCGCCACCCCCGCCCGGGACGTCCAGCTCCAGCGCGCTGGGCACGAGCTGCGCCCCGCGTACGGCCGCGGCCAGCTCGGCCGCCTCGACCGGATCAGCCAGCCCGCGGCTGACGTACGCGGTGGCGGCCGGCAGCGGGTGCAGCCGGAACGCGCACTCGGTGATCAGCCCCAGCGTGCCGTGCGAGCCGGTGACCAGCTTGCCCAGGTCATAGCCGGCCACGTTCTTCACGACCTTGCCGCCGGCGTGCGCCACCACCCCGTCGGCGCGGACCACCGTGACCCCGATCAGCAGGTCGCGGACCGTGCCGTAGAGCATCCGGCGTGGACCGCTGCGGCCGGCCGCCACCGTGCCGCCAACGGTGGCGGCCGACCCCGGTACGTCCAGCGCGAGCTGCTGGCCGGCGCCGGACAGCAGCTCGGCGAGGTCGGCCAGCCGGGTGCCGGCGCGGACCACCGTGATGAGGTCGCCGGCCGCGTGCTCCACCACCCCGGCCAGCCGGCGGGTGTCCACCAGGAGGTCGAGCCGTTCGGGCGGGTTGCCCCAGTCCAGCGTGCTGCCGCCGCCGCGGAACGCCACGGCCGCCCCGGTCGCCCCGGCGGCGCGCAGCACCGCCGACGCCTCCCCGGTGTCGGCCGGCTCGGCCACGTACCGGGCCGGAACGCCGGCCACGACGTCGGCCGCGCCCGCCGGCCGGACGCCCGGAACGCCGTCGACGCGCGGGCCCGCCCGGCCCGGCGCGGCGCGGCCGGTCACCTCGCCGGCGCCGGCCATCAGAACACCTCCGCCAGGCCAGCCTCCTGGGCGGGATGCGCGCCGCGCCGCCGCCCGGGCGCCTCGCCGCACAGCCGCGGGGTGGGGAACACCTTGCCGGGGTTGGCCAGCGACCTCGGGTCGAAGGCGCACCGGACCAGCTGCATGGTGTCCAGGTCGTCGTCGGTGAACATCCGCGGCATGTGCTTGGCCTTGTCCATCCCGACGCCGTGCTCCCCGGTGATCGACCCGCCGGCGGCGACGCACAGCTCGAGGATGGCCCCGGACACCTCCTCGGCCCGTTCCGTCTCGCCGTCCACGGCGGCGTCGAAGAGCACCAGCGGGTGCAGGTTGCCGTCGCCCGCGTGGAACACGTTGGCCACCCGGATCCCGCGCTCGGCCGACAGCTCGGCGATCCGGCGCAGCACCTCGGGCAGCGCGGTCCGCGGGATCACCCCGTCCTGCACGATGTAGTCGGGGCTGATCCGCCCGACCGCCGCGAACGCCGATTTGCGGCCCTTCCAGAACAGCGCCCGCTCCGCGTCGTCGGCGGCGATCCGGATCTCGGTGGCGCCGTTGTCCCGGCACAGCCGTTCCACCTCGGCGAACTGCGCCGCCACCTCCGGCTCGGGCCCGTCCAGCTCGACGATCAGCACCGCGCCCGCGCCCGGCGGGTAGCCGCAGTGCACGGCCGCCTCGGCGGCCTCGATGGCCAGCGCGTCCATCATCTCCACGGCCGCCGGGACCACGCCGGCCGCGATGATCGCCGAGGTGGCCGCGCCCGCGGCGTCCGTGCCGGCAAAGGCCGCGAGCAGCGTACGCACCGACTCCGGCAACCGGACCAGCCGGACAGTGACCTCGGTGGCGATCCCGAGCGTGCCCTCCGAGCCGACGAACGCGCCGAGCAGGTCGTACCCGGGTGGATCCGGCGCCCGCCCGCCCAGCCGGACCAGGTCGCCGTCGGGGGTGACCACCTCCAGCCCGGTGACGTGGTTGGTGGTGAAGCCGTACTTCAGACAGTGCGCGCCGCCGGAGTTCTCCGCGACGTTGCCGCCGATCGAGCAGATCTGCTGGCTGGACGGGTCGGGCGCGTAGTAGTAACCGTGCGGGGTGGCCGCCCGGCTGACCGCCAGGTTGATCACGCCGGGCTGCACCACAGCCCGCTCGTCGGCGGGGGAGACCTCGATGATGTCCCGCATCCGCGAGGTCACGATGAGCACCCCGTCGGCGTGCGGCAGCGCGCCGCCGGACAGCCCGGTGCCCGAGCCGCGGGCCACGAACGGCGCGCCGGCCGCCACGCACGCCCGCACCACGGCGGCGCACTGCGTGGCGTCCTCGGGCAGCGCCACCAGCGCCGGCACCACCTTGTACTGGGCCAGCCCGTCGCACTCGTACGTGCGCAGCTCCTGCCGGTCGCTGATCACCCGCTCGGCGCCGATGGCGGCCCGCAGGCTGGCGGCGAGAGCGTCGATGTCCGTCGTGGCCGTGCTCATCGCGCACCTCGCAGGCTCGCTGTGGTCAGGGCATCCGTTCGTACGCGGGCAGCGTCAGGAAGTCGGCGAAGTCGTCGGCCACGGCGACCTCCATGAACAGCGCGCGGGCGTCGGCGTAGTCGCCCGGGTCGCCGGGCAGCTTGCCGATCTCCTCGTCGGCGATCCGCTCGATCAGCTCCCGGGTCACCGGTTGGCCCGTGTCGTCCAGCGCCACATCGTTGTGCAGCCACTGCCACACCTGGCTGCGGGAGATCTCGGCCGTGGCCGCGTCCTCCATGAGGTTGAACACCGCCACCGCGCCGGAGCCGCGCAGCCAGCTCGCCAGGTATTGCACGCCCACGCTCACCGCGTTGCGCAACCCGGTCTCGGTCTTCCCGCCGGGGGTGGCCCGCACCGCGAGCAGGTCGGCGGCGTTCACCCGGACGTCGTCGCGGGTCCGGTCCAGCTGGTTGGGCCGGTCACCCAGCACCTCGTCGAAGACCTCCCGGCACACCGGCACGAGGTCGGGGTGCGCCACCCAGGAGCCGTCGAAGCCGTCGTGCGCCTCCCGGGTCTTGTCGTCCCGCACCTTGGCCAACGCGGTCTCGTTGACCTCGGGGTCGCGCCGGCTGGGGATGAACGCGGCCATCCCGCCGATGGCGTGCGCCCCGCGCTTGTGGCAGGTCCGCACCAGCAGCTCGGTGTACGCCCGCATGAACGGCACGGTCATCGAGACGCTGTTGCGGTCCGGCAGCACGAACTCGGCGCCCCGGCCGCGGAACTTCTTGATCATGCTGAACATGTAGTCCCAGCGCCCGGCGTTCAGCCCGGCCGAGTGCTCGCGCAGCTCGTAGAGGATCTCCTCCATCTCGAACGCCGCGGGCACCGTCTCGATCAGGACCGTGGCCCGGATCGTGCCGCGCGGGATGCCGAGCCGCTCCTGGGCCAGCAGGAACACGTCGTTCCACAGCCGCGCCTCGAGATGGCTCTCCATCTTGGGCAGGTAGAAGTACGGGCCGGCGCCCCGGTCGAGCTGCAACCGGGCACAGTGGAAGAAGTAGAGCCCGAAGTCGACCAGCGCGCCCGAGGTGCGCTCGCCGTCGACCAGGATGTGCTTCTCGGTGAGGTGCCAACCGCGCGGTCGGACCACGATGGTGGCCAGCTCGCCGTCGTGCAGCGCGTACTCCTTGCCCTCCGGGGACCGGAACCCGAGCTTCCGCTCGATGGCGTCCCGCAGGTTGAGCTGGCCGGTGACCACGTTCTCCCAGAGCGGGGTGTTCGCGTCCTCGTGATCGGCCAGCCACACCTTCGCGCCGGAGTTGAGCGCGTTGATCGTCATCTTGGCGTCGGTGGGCCCGGTGATCTCCACCCGGCGGTCGACCAGGCCCGGCGCCGGGGGCGCCACCCGCCAGTCGCCCTCGCGGACGTGCCGGGTCTCGGGCAGGAAGTCCAGCGTCCCGCCGGCGGCCAGCTCGGCCTCCCGGTCGCGGCGGGCCGCCAGCAGCTCCCGCCGGCGGCCGTCGAAGGCGCGGTGCAACTCGGCGAGGAAGTCCAGCGCCTCGGCGGTGAGCACCTCGGCGTACCGGTTGATCGTCGGTCCGGTGATCTCGACGCCGGCGGGCATGGTCATCGGCTGGCTCCTCACCGTTGAAGATGCTCCTCGCGGTGCAGCCGACTGTAGTTGTGATGCTCGATGGTCGCGACCTGAGTCATGTCCGGGCGGGAACAGCGGTCGCTCCCCTGCGACGGGCGGCGACTTCCGAACGACGAACGGCCCGACCCCGCCGGCGTTGAGCTAGGGCATCTGGTCGTGGTCGGAGGTCACCTGACGGCCAGCTGTCCTAGCTCGACGGGGGCATCCCGTGCCGTGCGGGCGGGCGGTCAGCGGTAGTCGCCGCCGGTGGGCGGGACCTGGGGCGAGGGGCGGTTGTCCGGATGGTGCGGGCCGTGCCGGGTCTCCGGCCCGCTCAGGATGAGCGGCGCCACCAGCGCGGCGAGCAGCCCGCCGAGCAGCGGGAACAGGATGAACACCCAGAGCTGGGAGAGCGGCTTGCCGCCGTCGAACAGCGCCGGGCCGAACGACCGGGCGGGGTTCACGGACGCGCCGTCCAGGGTGATGCCCACCAGGTTGGCCACAGCCAGCGCGATGCCCATGGCCAGGCCCGCGAAGCCGGCGTACTCCTTGCGGCTGGTGACCACCAGCACGGTCAGCACGAAGAGGAAGGTGAGGATCGTCTCCAGCACCATGGCGCCGCCGAGGTTGATGTTGGTGCCGTACGCGTTGCTGCCCAGCCGGCCGGTCTGGTCGGTCACCCCACCCCAGTGGACCAGGGCCCACAGGATGAAGGAGGCCAGCACCGAGCCGAGGAACTGGGCGATCCAGTACGCCACGGCGCCCGCCACGGTGATCTTGCCGCTGATCAGGATGCCCAGCGTCACCGCGGGGTTGAGGTGGCTGCCGGACAGCGGGCCCAGCACGTACGCGAGGACCAGCATGATGAAGCCGAACGTCAGCGCGACGACCACGACCCCACCCTCGACCAGCGCGGCGATGGCGCTGCCCACGCCGAAGAACACCAGCAACAGGGTGCCGAGAAACTCGGCCGCGTAGCGCTTGGGACTCTCCATCGAAACCTCCTTGCCGCCAGCCTAGGGGGATCGACCGGGTGAAACGGCCAAAACATCAGATAACCCCGGGGAACCACGCCCGGCTGCCGGCCGCCACGACCGTCCGGGTGTCGGCCGCCACGGCCGTCCGGGTGTCGGCCGCCACGGCCGTCCGGGTGTCGGCCGCCACGACCGCCCGGGTGTCGGGCGCCATGGCCGCCCGATTTGACGCATCCGCCGCCAGCCGGCATGGTGGGAGATCGAACGGCCGTTGACCTGCCCGTGCTTCGCCAGCCAGCGAACGATCCCAGCCGGCGAACGACTCAAGCCCGCGTTCGCCCTGGCGAGCGAGCCAAGCCGCTTCCAGCGAACGCCTCCAGCGATGGTCCTGCCGGTGCTGCCGCGCCCCCGACCATCTTCCCCGTGTGCTCGCAGCAGGTGCTGCTCCGCGCCCCTGCCGGGTTACCGAACGAGAATCCACGAGGAGATTCCATGCTGACCCTGACCGACAACGCCGTCCTGGTGATCCGCGACCTGACCGCCCAGCAGGAGGTGCCGGACGGCGCCGGACTGCGCATCGCCACTGACGCGGACGCTGGGGCGCTGACCCTGGCCCTCGCCGAGGCGCCGACGCAGGGCGACCAGGTGGTGGACAACGACGGCGCCCGGATCTTCCTGGACGCCGACGCGGCCCAACTGCTGGACGACAAGGCGCTCGACGCGGCCGTCGACGCCCAGGGCGCCGTCCAGTTCGGCTTCGCCGAGGCGTGATAAGGAAGGGCCCCTTCTTATCGCTTTTTGTAGAGGAAGGGCCCCCTGTTAACAGGGCTGACCGGGCCGGCGGGTGGTTCACCCGCCGGCCCGTCGGCGTCCGCGGCCAGCGTCCGCGGCCCGGGTCGGCGTCCGTGGGCCGTCGTACGGCTGCCGTACGGTGGCGGGCGTGGACGAGCTGATCGAGGACGAGACGTTCCGCGAGGACGACTGGTACGCGGAGGAGCTCGTCGACCGGGCCTACGCGCGCTGCCACTTCCTCGGCGTCGACCTGAGCGAGGCGGAGAGCCGGGGCAGCACCTTCACCGACTGCACGTTCGGCAACGTACGGTTCAACGCCTCCCGGCACACCGACTCGGCGTTCCTGCGCTGCACGTTCACCCGGTGCAACCTCTTCGAGGCGGAGTTCACCGGCTGCAAGCTGACCGGCAGCACCTTCGTCGACTGCGACCTGCGGCCGCTGCGGATCAGCGGCGGCGACTGGTCCTTCGTCACTCTCGGCGGCGCCGACCTGCGCGGCGTCGCCGTGCGGGGGGTGCGGATGCGCGAGGTGGATCTGACCGGGGCCAACTGCGCCGACGCCACCCTCGTCGACGTCGACCTGTCCGGCGCCACCCTGGACAAGGCCACTCTCGCCGGCGCCGACCTGCGCGGCAGCGACCTCACGGCGCTCGACCCGGCGACCACCCGGGTGGCGGGTGCCCGGATCAATGCCGATCAGGCGGTGGTGATCGCCCAGGCCATCGGCTTCGCCATCGGTTGAGCGCCGGGAGCGCCGGCAGCGCGACACCGCGCCGGCGGCGCTCGGGCAGTATGCCAGCGCGTCATCGCGCCGGCGGCGCCGGGCAGCACGCCAGCGCGCCATCGCATTAACAGCGCGTCACCGCGCCAACAGCGCCGGGCAGCGCGCCACCGCGCCAACAGCGCGCCACCGCGCCCGCGGCGCGCCACCGCGCCCGCGGCGCCGGAACAGGTGCGGCGCCGGCGGCGCCGGGCCCGGCGTACCCGGACCACCCGGCGCCGCCGGCGATCAACCGGCTACCGCTCGGGCAGCCGGTGCACGAAGGTCGTCCAGGTGTCCGGCCGGAAGCTCAGCACCGGGCCGGCCGGGTCCTTGCTGTCCCGGACGGCCACCAGGCCGGGCAGGTTGTCGGCGACCTCCACGCAGTTGCCGGTGGAGCCGGAGCGGGTGCTCTTGCGCCACCGGGCAAGTGACAGATCCATGGCAATCCCTCTCTATCAGACCAGTTCCCTGGCGATCAGGCGCAGGCGGTCCCGGGTGTCCCGGGGCCCCAGCGCAACGGCCGCGAGCTGTTCGAACGCCGCGGAGTATGCGGAGACCTGGGCGGGTTCCTCCAGATACAACGCGCCAGCCAACGTGTCGACGTACACCAGTCGGGCCTCGGCCGGGTCGGGGTACGGGTCGGGCAGCGGCGGGAAGTCGAGCATCACGAAACTGCCGTCGAAGCCGGTGCCGGCGGCGAAGGGCAGCAGCTGGATCTGGATTCTGGCCCGGGTGGACTCCTGCACCAGCCGGTCGATCTGCCCCCGCATCACCTCGACGCCGCCGACGAGCCGGCGGACCGCTCCCTCGTCCAGGACGACCCGCAGCGTCGGATGGTCGTCCGCGGCCAGGATGGTCTGGCGGTCGATCCGCAGCGCCACCTGCCGCTCGATCTCGGTGGCCCGGATCGGCACCGGCACCCCCTCGATGGCCGCCCGGGCGTAGCCCTCGGTCTGCAGCAGCCCCGGGATCATCTGGCACTCGTACGACCGGATGACCGACGCCTCGGACTCCATCCCCAGATAGGTGACGAACCAGTCCGGCAGCACATCGTTGTACTGCTGCCACCAACCGCGCTGCTTGGCCTGCCGGGCCACCGCCACCACGGCCTCGGCCTGGCTGCCGGTCACGCCGTACAGCGCCAGCAGGGCGCGCACGTCGTTGGGGTGCGGGCGGACCTCGGAGGTCTCGATGCGGGACAGCCAACTGGTGTCGTGTTCGACCGCCCGGGCCGCCTCGGCCGCGCTCATCCCCGCACGTTCACGCAGTTGCCGCAG
The DNA here is from genome assembly GCF_042434095.1 of Plantactinospora siamensis. NCBI lineage: Bacteria > Bacillati > Actinomycetota > Actinomycetes > Micromonosporales > Micromonosporaceae > Plantactinospora > Plantactinospora siamensis. Next base: position 761,655 of record NZ_JBHLUE010000004.1, on the reverse strand, counting down.
GGTCAGCGCAAGCCTCCGGCGCTTCACCGTGGGACTCTGGCGGGCGGCCACGGATAGATCTTCCCCGCTGTATGGCCCATTGCCTAGCAATCCGTGCGTGTCGTAAGAAGACGAATTGCCTTGCAGTAATCCGCATATTGCGGATTTCATCTCTCCGTGCAACGGTGTCTTTACGGGGTGTGGTGGTCGGGGGTCTGGTGGCCCCGCCGCCGCGCCCCCTTTTTTCATGCCGATCGCGGAGGTAACGGACATGACCCCACCGGCACCGGGTGAATGCGTACTGATCGACGCTGCCGCATCGGTCCAGTTCGCCGGAGATCGGGCGCTGGTCTTCCGGGTGGTGAGCATCGGCTGCACGCCGACGTACCACGGCTGGGCGTGGATCACCGGCTACGTGCTGGACGACCGCGGCATGGCCCGGGAGAAGCGGGAGGTGTACGTGTACCTCCCCGGGTTGCGCCCCACCGAGGACCCGGCGAACCGTCGTACCGTCGTGGGAGCCCGCCGGCCGGTCATCCCGGCGGCCCGCCGGCCCGGATCCGACGTACCGGCCGAGGTGCCGGCGTCGCGGCCCGCGCCGGCCGCGCGGACGTCCCGCGGCGCCGCGCCGGGCCAGACCCGGCCCCCGGCCCGCACCCTCGTCGCGGCCGGTCGGCGCTGACCCGGAGAGGATCCGCCGGTGCCGCGCAAGCGCGGCGCGTACCGCCGGCGTCCGAACCGGACTGTCGCTCCGCGGGCGGCCGGCGGATGATATCCGGATGGACCGCGAACCGTACCCCACCGGTCCGGACGTGCTGGAGCACGGCGCCGGCCGGGACGACCGGCCGGGCCGCCCGTGGTTGCGCTGGCTGGCCCTCGCGCTCGCCGCCGTGGTCGCCCTGGTCCTTGTGGTACGCGCCGAGCGGCGCGATCCGGGTCCGCCGGCCGCGGAACGGTCGACCGCTGCCCCGTCCACCGCGGCCACCTCGGCGTCGGCGGTCGGTCCGGTCGGGTCCGGCCCGGCGGTGACCGAGCTGGGGCACCCGCTGTTCGGCGGAACGGCCGGTTGGGAGCTGTTCGGCCGCGGCCCCGACGCGGTGGTGCGGATCGAGCCCGCCCCGGGGCGGGTGAGCGTGACCGCGGTGCCGGGGCTGGCCAGCGGCGGACCCGTCTCGTTCCTGGCCGGCCCGGGTCGGGTCGTCATCCGGCCGCTCGACCGGGTGCCCGGGTACGCGGTTCCGGACGGCCGGCCGGCGCAGGCGTTGACCGGGGCGCTGGCCGAGGAGGGACCGCTGATTCCGGGTCCGGAGCCCGGCACCGGCTGGCTGACCCGGGAGCACCGGTACGAGCTGGTCGGCCTCGACGGCCAGGCGCGGAATGTGGCGCTCGACCAGCCGACGCTGGACGGCGGCGGGTTCGTCGAACCGGACGGCGCCGGCTATCCGCTGTTCACCGGCACCGGCGGCAGCTACTCGGTGCGCCCGGACGGGATCCGCCGGCTCACCTCCGGCGCCGTGCTGGCGGTCGGCCGCACCCGCGCGCTGGCCCGGGAGTGCGACGAGAGATACCGGTGCGCCACCGTGGTGGTGGACCGCCGCACCGGCGCGCGGCGTCCGCTGCCCGGCCGGCTGCCCAGTGCGCTCCAGGTCGGCGGGTCGGTCTCGCCGGACGGGAACAGGGCCGCGCTGCTGGTGGAGCAGCCGCCGCTAAGGCCGATGGTGCACCTGATCGACCTGAACACCGGCGCCGACCGGCCGCTCGACGCGCGGATCGAGTCCGCCAGCTTCGACGAGAGCCAGTACGCCTGGTCGCCGGACGGCCGGTTCCTGTTCCTGCTGGACGCCGACGGTGAGCTGCATGCGACCGAGACGAACTCCGGCCGGTCCGGCAAGGTCGACCTCGGGTTGCCCCGCCTCACCCAACTCGCCGTCCGATCCCGCTGACCCCTCCGGGACCCCCGCGACGCCGCTCGGGCATGCTGCCGGGATGCTGGAGTTGCGGGTGTTAACCGAGGATGACTGGCCGATCTGGCGCGAGCTGCGGCTCGCCGCGCTGGCCGACGCGCCGTACGCGTTCTCTTCGCCGCTGGCCGACTGGCAGGGCGCCCCGGCGGAGCGCTGGCGGTCGCGGCTGGCGCTGCCCGGCGCGTACAACATGGTCGCCGTGCTGGACGGCGTGCCGGTCGGGATGGCCACCGGCGTGCCGGGCGACCGGGCGGACGTCGTGGAGCTGATTTCCATGTGGGTCTCCCCGGCGGCCCGCGGCCGGGGCGTGGGGGATCGGCTGATGGTCGAGTTGCTGCGTTGGGCGGCCGAGCGGGACGCCCGGGAGGTCCGGCTGGCCGTGATGCCGGACAACCCGGCCGCGATCGGCCTGTACCGGCGGCACGGCTTCGAGCCAACCGGCGAGCTGGGCGACCCGCTACCCGACGGCCGCGGACACGAACTCGTGATGGCCCGCCAGATGCGCTGACCCACCCCGCCACCCGCCCCTTGACCCGCCCCGCGATCTTGCACTTTGGGCCCTCTTTTTGCGTCTTATGCGCCTTTTGCTGGGGCCAAAAGTGCAAGATCGCCCGAGGCGGGAGAGGGGCGGGAGGGTGGGGAGTTAGAGGCGGTGGAGGCGGGGGATGGGGGAGGCGAGCAGCCATCCGGTGCCGGCCGTGGCGCCGACCGTGGCGATCCAGAGACCGGTGCGGACGCCCAGCGCCGCGCCCAGCGCGCCGCCCAGCACCGCGCCGATCGGCCGAATGCCGTAGTTGAGGGTCCGGTACGCCCCGGAGACCCGGGCCCGCAGTCCATCCGGGACCACGCTGGTCTGGACCGAGCCGCCCACGATGTCCAGCACCATCACGCCGGCCCCGCTGAGGAACTCGGCCGCGCAGAGGGTGGCGAGCACCAGCGCATGCGGCCCGGTGGCCAGCGGGATCAGGATCAGCGGCGCCGGGAAAAGGAGGTAGCTGGCCACCAGCGTCCGGCCCACGCCGAACCGGTCGGCCAGCCGGCGCGCGAGCGTGGCGCCGAGCAGCGAGCCGATCGAGGCCACCCCCAGGGCCACCCCCAGCACGCCGGGCGCGATCCGCAGATAGCGGGTGGCGTACAGGATGAACAGCGCGTGGAACATGTAGTTGAACAGGTTGAGCGTGGTGCTCCCGCACACCAGGGCCCGCATCACCGGCGAGCGGGCGAGGAAGCTCAGCCCGCGGCCTACCGCCAGGCCGCGCTCGGTTGGCGGCGCCGGCTCGGTGACCCGGACCCGGGCGATGGCCCACGCCGAGTACAGATAGGACAGCCCGTCCACCAGCAGCGCCACCGGGGCGGTGAGGAACTGCACCAGCAACCCGCCGGCGCTGGTCCCGGCCACGAAGGAGAACGCCCGGGAGCCGTTCAGCAGCGCGTTGGCCGCCAGGTAGTCCCGGCGGTTCACCAGCGACGCGAACAGCGTGCTGCGGCACACCTCGAACGCCACGCTCAACGTGCCGACGGCGAAGGCGATCAGGTACAGCACCGGCAGCGCCAGCCGGCCGGTGAGGTAGAGGGTGGGCACCGCGAGCAGCGCGGCCGCGCGGCCGAGGTCGGCCAGGATCATGATCCGCCGCTTGTCCGCGCGGCGGTCCGCCCACGCGCCGGCCACCAGCGAGAAGAGCAGGTTCGGCAGCAGCGCCGCGGCGGTGAGGTAGCCCATCTGCGCCGGCCCGGCGTGCGCCACCAGCACGGCGAGCAGCGGCAGGGCGATCTCGGTGATCTGGTCGCCCAGCAGCGACACGGTCTGGCCGGACCAGTAGCGCCGGAACGGCGGGTCGCGCAGCAGCGGCGGCGCCCAGGCCCGGGCACGGGGTTCGCGGACGGCGGTCACGGCCGGTCCGCCGCCTCGTCCGGGTGGTAGAGCGTGACGTACTGGGCGATGCTGACGGCCCGCGCGCCCGGCGGCCGCAGGCTCTCCTCGACCTGCCGGGGCCGGAACTCTGCCACGAGCTCCTCCTGTCGGCGCAGCAGTTCGGCCAGCTCCTCCGCGGTGAGGAAGAGCAGCGCGTCGCCCGGCCCGGTGTTTCGGCGCCACTCGGCGGGCTCCTCGGCGCGCCGGGCGAGCCAGCGCATGGCCCGCTCGTAGTAGCGCTTTGCGATGACCGCGTCGAGATGGTCCACCGCGGCCTGCATGGCCGGGTCGTCGGCGTGGTGCTCCCACTGGGTGGCCAGCGCCGTGGCCTGCCAGGGCCGCTCCCGGGCGTCGGCGCCGGCGACCCGCTCCACCAGGCCGTACTTGGCGAGCTGGCGGAGGTGGAAGGAGCAGTTCGGCACGTTGTCGCCGAGCGCCCGGGCCGCCCGGGTGGCGGTGAGCGGGCCCTCGCGACGGAGCAGCCCGACGAGGGCCAGCCGCAGCGGGTGGGCGTACGCGCGCAGCGCGGTGGGGTCGGTGAGCGCGACCTGCGGTCGGGGATCCGGCATTTGCTAAAGATAACTCTAGAAAGAACGCTCTACAATACCGATTTTCGCGCTTTTGGTCGGGCCGCGGCGGCATGTAAGGACCGTTTGAGCGGTGTTTTTGCAACATCGGCCAGTTGGTCGCAAATACCCACCGCAAACGCGCGGTGACTCGTTGAAATCCCGGTGCCGGGCGCTCAAGATTGCTCCGAACGGCGCGACCGGTCGTCGTCGATTCCCACCGGTCATCTCAATTCGAGCCAACTCCCTGCCAAGAAAGGGTGATGCTGTCGTGCGCGCATTTTCGTTCGCCGGGCGCTCGAAGCCACCGTCGCCGTCCGACCGCGGGTCCGGTCGGACCGGGACGCCGTACCCGCCGCCGCGGCCGGCCGCCATGCTGCGGGCGACCACGGCCGCGGGGGTTGCCGGATGAGCCCGCGCTGGGTGGCGCACCTGCCATTCACGGCGGCCGACCTGCCCGCGGCCCGGCACTTCGCCGGCACGCTGGCCCGCTCGCTCGGCTTCCTGGCCGAGGTGGACCAGGGAGAGACCACCGTGTCGGCCGAGGACGAGCAGGGCGTACGACATCGGGTGTTCTGCGATTGCCGGCTGCCGGGTGGCGGCCGGTGCGCCCGGCGGGCCGACCACGACGGGCCGTGCACGCCGGAGGTGGCCCGGTGAGCGCGGCCGCACCCGTGATCACCTGCCCGGTCTGCTCCGGCCGGCCGGACCCCGGCCCGGTCGGCGCGGGCCCGTTCGAGCCGGACGGTTGCCCAGCGTGTGCCGGTCGGGGCCGGTTGCGGGCGCAGCTCGTACTCACGGTGGCCAACATCGACACCGGCGCTGTTCGCTCGGCCGTCGTCGAACCGGGCCGCCTTGATGTCCGGCCGGTCCCGGGCGGTGGCTGGCGGGTGGCGCTCACCGCGCGGATCGGGGAGCTGGCCGAGGCGGCGGGCGTGGCCGGGACGCCCGACGAGCTGACCCTGCGGCTGCCCGCCGACTGGGATCCCGAGCTGCCGGCCGACCGGCGGTACGACCTCGAAGCGCGGGCCGTCGCGGAGTGCTGGCGGGAGCCCTGGCGGGTGGCCATCGGCCGGAGCGGAGCGCCGAACCACGCCGGGCGGCGGCTGGGCCGGTTCGGTCTGCTCGCCGGCCAAGCCGGCGGGCGGCCGGGTGCGCCCGGTCCACTCACGCTCGCGACGCTCGTCCGGTTGGCCCACGGCCTCGACCTGGCGCTGCTGGTCACGCTGCGGGACGGCGTACCGGTGCCGGCGCCGTCCCGCCCGGCGGGCGCCTCGAAGTCGACCGACCTCAACGGCGGACCAGCTCCGGTGGGTCTGCCCGGCCTGCCGGTCGGGCGGGAGGCGCGCACCACCACCACCGGCGCGCCGGTTGCGGTGCTGCGCTGGCCGGACGGGCCGCGCTGGGAGCTGCGGCTGCTGTCGCCGGCCGCGCCGGTCCCGGTCGACGAGTTCCCCACCGCGGCCGGCCCGCGGGCCGCCGTGGCGGCCCTCATCGACGTGCTGGACCTCGCGTTCGCGGAGCGCGTGCCGGTCGATCCGCACGTTGCCATCCCGGCGCCGGACCACGACCCGGTGGCCGTGCCGGGCGACCCGGTGCCGGAGCTGATCCGGCTCGCGGCCCGGCACGCCGGCCGGGCGATCACGGTGCGGTTCACCCGGGCAGGGTGCGAGCTCTATCTGCTGGGCGCGGGCCGGGCCCGTCGGTCGGTCCAGGCCGCCGATCTCCCCGCGCTGATGGTGGCTCGACCGAGCTGACCGCTCGGCTGGGGTTCCACCGCACTGGCCACGTCGCCTCGGCCGGTGCGGGGGGCCTCGGCGGCTCGGCGCCGGATGGAGCGATCATGGGTGCTCCTCATATTGACGGATCTAAGGCTAATGTCTTTGCTGCCGGAGTCGACTTATCTAGCGTGGTTTCCGCCTGAGCTGTCCGGATCATCCGGCAACCGCCGACCCGGGCCGCCGCCTCCTCCCACCAGCTGGAGATCGCCATGAAACTGCGCATCAAGATCATCGGTGTCCTCGCCGCCGCCACTGCGGCCGGCGCGCTGGTCGCCTCGATCGTGACCACCACCGCGGTCGCGGGGGGCAACGGACTGACCTTCACGATGGTCCGTTCCGCCGCGGCCGAGGGCGCCAACTGCCTCCGCGACGCCCGCGCGACGGTCCGGGTGTACCCGCAACGCTTCAACGAGGTGATGACCATACGGGCGTACGGGCTGCCACCGCGAACCAACTTCGACCTGTTCATCCTGCAGGTGCCCAACGCTCCGTTCGGGGTCTCCTGGTACCAGAGCGACCTGCGGTCGGACTCTCGCGGCCGGGCGACTGTCCGGGTCATCGGGCGGTTCAACATCGAGACCTTCGCCGTGGCGCCCGGCAGCACCCATGCCCCGGACACGCATCCGACGATCGACGCCACCAGCAATCCGGCGTTCGCCCCGATCCACACCTACCACGTCGGCTTCTGGTTCAACACGCCGGCGGAGGCCACCGCGGCCGGCTGCCCCGGCGCCACCACGCCGTTCAACGGCGACCACACCGCGGGGGTGCAGGCGATGAGCACCCGCAACTTCCCGGACCTGGCGGGCCCGTTGAGCCAGCTCGGGTCCTGAGCCGGTCCGGACGCCGGACGCGGGCGCCCGACACCGACCCCGGGCCCCGCGTACCGCTCACCGCGGCGCCGCGTGACAGCCGGTCACGCGGCGCCGCGCCGCTTCAGCGGTCGGCGTTCAGGTGGAAGGCCCGTTCCTCGGCCTCCTGCCGGGCCGCGAGGAACCGGGCCTGCCAGTCCGGGTCGCCGTCCGGGAGCCGGGCCACCACGTGCTCGTCGAGCCGGTCGCCCCCGGTGGTGGCCAGCACGACCGCCACCACGGTCTGCCCGCCGCCGCCGTAGTGCCGGACCTGCCAGCGGGCCGCCCGGTGCGCCCGGCGGGTACGCGTGCCGCGTAGCCGGGTGAGCACGGCGTACCCGCAGTAGAGGACGGCCGCCGCGAGCAGCACGGCGACGAGCAGGCCGATCAGCCGCATGCCGGCCCCCTACTTGATCGGTACGGTCGTGCCGGCGCCCGGCGCGTACGTGGTGAGCCCGGGCGGCAGCGCCTTGATCATGTCGATCTGCGCGCAGGTGGTGCAGGCGTTGTAGCCCTCCTGCCGCTTCTTGTTGGCGTCGGCCTCGGCCTGCGCCTGGGCGACCTTTGCCTGTGCCTCGCTGACCTGGGCGAACGCCGCCTGCGCCTTGTTGACTGCCTCCTGCACGTTGGCCGGCAGGCTGACCCGGACCAGGTTGAACTTGAGGTTCTGGAAGAAGTCGCCGCCCAGCGTGTCCCGCAGGTCGGCCTGCAGGCTGTCGTTGATCGCCTGCTGCACCTTCGCGATGTTCGTGTTGTTCGCCTGGCCGTTCGCGGCCGGCTTGCCGGTGTCCGGGCGGATGGTGCCGTTCTGCACCAGCGCGCAGCTCGACACCAGCTCGGCGCAGCGGAAGTTGTTGATCTGCACCCGCAGGTCGTTGTCGATGATCGGCCGGACCACCGCGTCGAAGAAGCTGTTCCAACCGTCGATCCCGTCCCACGGGTACCGGCGCTCGCCGTCGGCGCCCAGGAAGTCCCGGGTGCCGAACTTGTCGTCGAAGCTGGAGATGGCCGCCCGGTCGGTGTTGAGGGTGAAGTAGATCGTCGCCTCGATGCCCATGTCCACGCCGTCGCTCGACGGGCTGTGCGCCACGTCGATCCCGGGCCGGCCGCCCCGCTCCTGGTCGGCCGTGAGGGTGTAGAACCGCTGCTGCGACGGGTACCGGTGCATGCTCGACCACAGCCCGATCCAGGTCATCCCGGAACCGGGCGAGACGACCTGGCGGATCCGCTTGTTGTCGAACAGGCCACCGTTGCGGACCACGGCCACCTCGCCCGCGTTGGTCTTGTCGAATCCGTTGATCACGCCCACCAGGACGCCGACCAGCACAACCAGCGCCACGAGGCCACCGGCGATGAACGGCGCCACGCCGCTCCTGCGCCCCGAACCTGCTGCCTTCACCACTGCGACTCCCCTTGGACCGGCCGGCCTGGGCCCGCGCCGCGCGGACCGTCCCGACCTTGGTAACACCGTCGGTCAATGCGCCGGGGCGCGCGTTCGAGTTCCGGGGGATCCCGAAGGATCCGGAGCCGAGGTTCCGCCGGGCGCGCCCTAACTGAGCAGGGCGGCCACCGCGGCGCGCAGTTCGGGCAGCCGGTCGTGCAGCAGGCCCGGGCACTGCGTGGCGTTGAAGTCCTTGTGCCCGTAGATCTCGGTGGCCGGGATGGCGTACTGCTGGCAGGTGAAGGCGCAGAACAGCACCAGGCTGTCCCACAGCGCCTGCGGCGGCTGCACGTCCAGATAGGTGCCCTCGTTCTCGATGCCGATGGCCTGGCTGTTCTGGCCGACGCAGTGCGCGCCCTGCACCATCGTCTGCCCGTGCAGCAGCGCGTACAGGCTGCCGTGCCGGCCCTCGGTCAGCCAGCCGCCGCGGCTGTTGGTGAAGTGCTGCCCGGAGTCCAGCCAACCGTTGGTGTCCATGTGCAGGTTCTGGATGTCGCGCGCGTTGGCGAACGCGTGCGCCTGGCTGTAGTCGGTGGAGTTCGGGAACGCCGTGTGATGCACGATGATCTTGTTGGGCCGGTTCTGCAGCACGGTCACCGCCGATGACGGTGGCCGGGCGCCCCAGGTCGCGCAGTTGGCGATGTCGGGCTGGTCGACGGCCGCGAGCGCGGGCCGCGCGACCAGCGGCGCCGCGGCGGCGCCGGCCAGCAGGGCCGCGCCGCGCAGCACCGCGCGGCGGGGGATCGGAACGGACATGACGACCTCCGGGTACGGGCGGGCGGGTCGTCCCATCCCGCCACGCCGGGCCGACGGCGGCAACGGCCGCAAGAAGACTTTCTACGGTACGTCTGTTTGTTGCGAAACTTCTTGACGAGTGGGTTGCAATCAATATCATCGATAGTTTGACGTGCTCCGCGGGCGCCGGTGGGAGCTCGTTTGACACCGGTTGGCGCGGGTGGTGACATAGGCGTGCGCGGATGGCCGGGCAGTGACACAGGGCACCACTGCCACCCGTCGGTCCATCCTGCTCACAGAAGGCACACCATGTCTCCGTACGCCCTCGTGGCCGGCGCCCGTCGCCGGCCGTACCCGCTGCTCCTGCTGGCCCTGCTGACCGCGGCGGTGCTGGTGGCCGCGCTGTTCCCGGCCGGCCGGGTCGGCGCCACCGTGCCGCCGCCCACCACGCCGGTGACCGGCAACGCCACCCACTTCGACGCGCTCGGCGCCCCGTACGGCGGCTGCGGGCTCCCGCAGTCCGCCCTCGATTCGCCGGACTTCGTGGCGCTCAACGTCTACGACCTGCCGGGCGACTACTCGTCCTATCCGACCCGCCCGCTGCCGCCGTCCCAGGCCGACAAGATCGGCCTCTGGGACAACGGCCGCAACTGCGGCCGGTTCGTCCAGGTCAGCATCGGCGACTACTGCACCGGAACCAACGACGGGGCGTCCGGCCAGCCGTTCTGCCGCAACGGCTCGTGGGTTTCCGACGCGTACAACGGGGCCACCCTCACCATGGTGGTGGCCGACAGCTGCGGCGACGGCAACGCCTGGTGCCGGGACGACCGGTACCACCTGGACCTGTCCACCGACTCGCTCAACCGGTTCGTCAAGAACGGGACGCCGGTGGGGGACCTGAACCCCAATCACTGGAACAACCGGCACATCTCCTGGAACTTCGTGCCGGCGCCCGGCTACACCGGGGACATCAACATCGGGTTCCTGCAGGGATCCCAGCCCTACTGGACGGCGGTGGCCGTGTCGCACCTGGCCAACGGCATCCACGGCCTGGAGTACTTCGCCGGCGGGGCGTGGCAGAGCGCCACAATGGACAGCGACATGGGTCAGGCGTACCTCATCAATCCCACCACGGCGGGCGGCGCCGACTACCGGATCCGGGTCCGGGACGTGACCGACGCCCTCATCAACAACGGCCGGGAATACCGGTTCAGCCTGCCCGCCTCCTGCGGCGGCCGCTGCTCGGCCGCGTACACCCGGGTCAGCTACACCACCTCGGACGGCACCGGACCGACGGGCAGCCCGACCCCGACGGCGAGCGCGAGCCCCACGGCCAGCCCGAGCCCGACGGCGAGCCCCAGCCCCACCGGGAGGCCGAGCCCGACGGCCAGCCCGACCGTGAGCCCGACCCCGACGGGGCCGGCGGGCACGTGCGCGGCCAGCTACCGGGTGGTCAGCTCGTGGACCGGTGGCTTCCAGGCCGAGGTGACGGTCGCCAACAACGGCACGGCGGCCAGCAGCGCGTGGACCAGCACGCTGACCTTCCCCGGCAGCCAGCAGCTGGCCAGCGCCTGGAACGCCACCGCCACCCAGTCGGGTCAGCGGGTGGTGGCCACGAACGCCAACTACAACGGCGCGATCCCGGCGGGCGGCCGGACCAGCTGGGGGATGGTGGTGAACGGCGCCGCGGACCCGCCGGTGAACGTCGGCTGCACCGTCAGATAGCAAAAGTGAGAAATATTTAGCTTGCTCTCCTTGTCCGAGATTGGACACCTGTTCGATCTAGGTGCCGTGGGCTGCTCTGATTACTCTCAGTAGTGGAGGCTCGCCCGCCGGTCGACCCGGGCCGCAGCCAAGCCACCCTTCGGAACACGGATCGATCAACCGATCCGGGCAAGGAGCGCAATCATGTCCGAATCCAGCGAAGAGCAGGTCATGCAGCAGCCGGAGCCGAGCCCGGCCGAGGTCGAGGAGGCCACCCGTACCCTCGTCCCGGCCACCGTGGCCGGCATGCCGCCGACCGCTCAGGTGTTCTGGGCCGTCGTCAACGCCAACGGCACCCTGGCGCGGGGCTTCGGCGTCGTGTCGTCGATCCGGCTCGGCGTCGGCGCCTACCAGGTCGTCTTCAGCCACGACGTCACCCGGTCCGCCTTCCTGGCCACCCAGGGCTTCGCCGGCAGCGTCGGCGCGGCGCCGGACGGTGCGGTCACCGTCGTCGGGCGGGCCGGCCTGGCCACGGGCGTCTTCGTGACCACCTACAACACCGCCGGAGTGCTCACTGACCGAGCGTTCCATCTCGGCGTGCTTTCCTGACACACCCCGGCCGGGCCCGCCGTCGACCGTCGGTCGCGGCGGGTCCGGTCCCGTGTTTCCGCCGGCGGGCGGGCGGACACAGAGCGCGCGGCGCCGCTCCCGGTGGGAACGTCGCCGCGCTCTGGCCGTCTCCCACCGACGCAGCCATCCGGCGGTACGTCAACGGGGACCTGGCTCGGCCGGGGCGGATCACCGACCCGGCCTTGCCAGGTGGAGTCCCCGGGTTTCCCGAGGGATAAACCTGCCGGCCCGGCCAATAAGTTGGACGCTCGCAACCATCAACGTACGGGGATGGTTCTCGGCGGACCGGGCGGACCGGGCGGGTCTGGGCGGACCGGGCGGGTCTGGGTGGGCGCGGACTGCCGCCGTCGGGTCTCAGGCATGCCGGTGGGGCGGCCGGGTAGGAATGGCGCATGACGACAACCGCTGGACAGCCGTCCGTCGAGCTCGCGGGAAAGGTGTCGATGCCGCTGGTCGGCTTCGGCACCTGGCAGCTCACCGGCCGGAGTGGGTACGAGGCCGTCCGGACCGCCCTGGAGGCCGGCTACCGGCTCCTGGACACGGCCACCATGTACGGGAACGAGGCGGAGGTGGGCCGCGCCGTCCGGGACAGCGGCGTGCCCCGGGAGGACATCTTCATCACCACGAAGCTGCCGCCCGATCGGGCCGGCCGGGAGCGGGAGACGCTGGACGCCAGCCTCGCGGCGTTGGGCACCGACTACGTCGATCTCTGGCTGATCCACTGGCCGCCGTCCCGCGGCGCGGGCGTGGCCACGTGGCGGGCGTTCCTGGCCGCCCGCGCGGACGGCCGGCTCCGGGCCGCGGGCGTGAGCAACTACAGCACCGCCCAGCTGGACGAGCTGATCCGGGAGACCGGCGAGACCCCGGCGGTCAACCAGATCCGCTGGAGCCCCGCCCTCTACGACGGCCGGCTGGTCGCCGAGCACCGGGACCGCGACGTGGTGCTGGAGGGCTACAGCGCCTTCAAGAACACCAACCTGAGCGACCCGGTGCTGACCCGGATCGCCGAGGCGCACGGCGTGACGCCGGCCCAGGTCGTGCTGCGCTGGCACGTCGACCACGGCTTCGTGGTGATCCCGAAATCGGGTACGCCGGAGCGGATCAGGTCCAACCTGGACATCTTCGGCTTTTCCCTGGACGAGGGGGAGCTGGCCGAGATCGACGGCCTCGCGGGCTGATCACCGGCTCAGCCGTACGCCTTCGCGGCCTCCGCGAGCAGCGCCGCGGAGTCGGCGTCGTCCAGCACGGCCCCGCGCAGCGCGGTCCAGGCCGCGTCGTACGCCTCCACGTCGACGGCCTTGTCCAGGTACGTGGCCGCGGTCAGCCCCTCGTGGTAGACCGTGGGCGGCTCCGCCTCGCCGGTCTCCCGGGGGGCGAAGGTGAGGATCGTGAACGTGCCGCCGGCCGCGACGGCCGGGTGCAGCCCGGCGTCCAGCGGCATGATCCGCACCGACACCGTGCGCCGCTCGGCGAGCTCGATGATGTGGCGCAGTTGGGCGGCCATGGCGGAACGGTCCTGCAGCGACCGGCGCAGCACCGACTCGTTGAGCACCACCTCCAGCCGGGGCGGTGGCGGGCTGCGCCGGGACAGCGCGGCCTGCCGGTGGCTGGTCACCGCGACCATCCGCCGGACGGCCTCGTCGGGCAGCGCCGGCTGGGTGACCCGCAGGGCCTCCTCGGCGTACGCCTCGGTGCGCAGCAGCCCCGGCACCACCTCGGGGGCGTACGTCCGCAGCCGGCTGGCCGCGGCCTCCAGCCCGACGTACAGCTCGAACCAGCCCGGGATGACGTCGGCGTACGCGTGCCACCAGCCGCGGGCCCGGGTCTGCTTGGCCAGCGCCATCAGCTCCTCGGTCACCGCCCCGGGCGCGGCGTAGACCCGGCACATGGCCTCGACGTCGAGGGACCGCATCGAGACCATCCCGCCCTCGATGCGCCAGAGCTTGGGGGTCGACCACTCCAGGGCGTCGGCGGCCGCCTTGACGGTGATGCCGGCCTCCTCGCGCAACTGGCGCAGCCGGCGCCCCAACTGGCGGCGCGGAACGGTCGAACCGGCGTCCGTGACCGTCGGCATCTCGCCACCCCCGAGAAGTGAGTAACCGGTCGCTCTCGCTATGTAACCGCACTTCTCGTCAGCGATCAATGGATGGCTGGATCGATAATTGTCCACAGTAAAACTCGACGTATCCGTACCGGGCGGCTGCACTGTGGACCTTGCCGGGCCGCGACTGACGCGGCATCGCCGGCCGGCCCGGGAGCGGGCCGACCGGCGATGCCTGGTCGGAGGGCGTTTTCCTGGTCAGCCCGTGGCGCAGGCGGTGCCGTTCAGGGCGAAGCTGGTCGGCGAGGAGTAGCTGCCGTTCAGGGTGCCCTGGTAGCCGAAGTTGGCGGTGCCACCGGGCGCGATGGTGCCGTTGTAGCTGATGTTGCGGGCGGTCACGGCCGAGCCGCTCTGGCTGACCGTGGCGTTCCAGGCGTTGGTGACCTGCTGGCCCGAGGGCAGGTTGTAGGTCAGCGTCCAGCCGTTGATGGTGCTCGAGCCGGTGTTCGTCACCGTCACGTCGGCGGTGAAGCCGTTGTTCCAGGTGGAGGTCGGCTTGTAGGTGACCCGGCACGAGCTGTTGCCCGGGGGCGGGTTGGTCGGTCCGCCGGTGGGGCCGCCGGTCGGTCCGCCGGTCGGTGGGGTGCCGCCGTTGACGGTGGCCGAGAAGCTGTTGACGGCCAGTCCGGCGCCACCCTGCCAGGGCTCGAAGCCGGCCTGGATGCTGGTCAGATACCAGGCGTTGGTGATGGCGCCCCGGTTGCGCACGTCGGCCAGGAAGTCGAGCACACTGAAGTTGAGGCTGCTGATGGCCGACGGCGCGACGTACGAGATGACGTTGTTGGAGCCGTTGCTGCCGCGCCACACCTCCCAGGTGCGACCGGCGATGTTGACGTTGCCCACCACCGAGCCGATCGGCTGGATCGAGCCCTGCCGGTTGAGCCAGATCATGACCTCCATCTGGTTGACCCCGTCCTTCTTCGGCGTCGGGTCCAGCCAGATGTCGTACGAGGCGTCGTAGATGGCGCCGCTGACGTAGTTGTAGCTGATGCTGCTGGTGGCGCTGCCGATGCTGCCCAGCTGCATCGGCAGGGGGGAGCCGGGGGAGCAGTTGGTGTAGTGGCAGCCGAGGAAGATCGACGGGTACGAGACCGGCGCGCCGTTGGTGGGCGCCGAGCCCTGCTGGGTGGTGATGGCGAAGCCGGTGCTCGTCACGTTGATGCACTGCTGGGCCGAGGTGCCCCAGCGGTTGTTCTGCACCACGTACCGGCCGCCGATTGTGGTCGAGCCGTACTGGTCGCAGATCTGGGTGTCCGCGGACGCCGGGTTGGCGGCGACGACCGCGACGAGTCCGCCGGCGGCCATCAGGCAGGCGGCGAGGAGGGTGCGGATCGGGCGTCTCATGATGCTCCTGGTGGGGATTCGGGGGGCCGGGAGCGCTCCCATGACACTTCACACATTTACATGGTTGAAACGACTGCGCAACTGCGCCGGTTCATCCCGAGCATCCGTTCGGGTGGACCCGATCCTCCCGCGGGCCCCGCGGGCCGCCCTTCCGCGCCGACTGACCTGGCCGAATGCCGTCCGCCACGGCCAGGCCGGTCCGGCGGTGAATCCGAATCGGCGCTATCGGCCCGGCGGTGGCATACAGTAGCCTTCTGCCTTCGACGAGTATCGACACCTCGCGGAAGGCGTCGCCCCGCAATGATCGAGTCCACCCTCCGCATCCTCGTCGTGGGAGCGGGCATCGCCGGGCTGGCGGCGGCCCGCGCGTTGCGGCTCGCCGGGTTTCGTCCCGAGGTGGCCGAGCGGCTGCCCGGTCCCGCCCGCTGCGACGAGGGCATCTTCCTGCCCGGCAACGCCGACCGGGCGCTGCGCGATCTGGAGCTGGATGCGCCGCTCCGCCGGCTCGGCCAGGTGATCGAGCGGCAGCGCTTTCTCGACGCGTCCGGCCAGCAGCTCTGCGAGGTGGACCTGCGCGGGCTGTGGGCCGGGGTGGGCGAGTGCCGGGCGCTGCCGCGGTCCGACCTGCACGAGGTGCTGCTCGCCGGCGCCGAGGGCGCGGTCCGGTACGGCGTCGAGGCGTACGAGTTCCGGCCGGGGCGGCACGGCGTTCAAGTGATCTTCGCCGACGGCGCGGAGCAGACGTACGACCTGGTCGTCGGCGCCGACGGACCGCGCTCGATGGTGCGGACCCTGGCCGCCCTCGGTGGCCCGCCGCGCCCGGCCGGGCAGGTGGCCTACCGCGGTGTGGTCGACGGCCGGCCGGACGTGTGCGACTGGGTCGCGGTGCTCGGCCAGCGGGCCGGCTTCCTGGTGATGCCGATGGGTGGCGGCCGGCTGTGCTGCTATGCCGACGAGGCCGGCAGCGAGGTGCCGGCCGACCCGACCGCCCGGCTCCGGCAGATCTTCGCCGGGTACGGCGGGCCGGTGCCCGCGGTGCTCGACGCGCTCCGGGACGTCCGGGCCGCGCTGACCGACGAGCTCGACCTGGGGCGCTGGTCGAACGGCCGGGTGGTGCTGGTCGGCGACGCCGCGCACGCCACCGCGCCCACCCTGTCCCAGGGCGCCGCCATGGCCGTCGAGGACGCCGTCGTGCTGGCCGCCACGCTGCGGGCCGCGGCCAGCGTCGAGGAGGCGCTCCGGGCGTACGAGGCGCGCCGGCGACCGCGGGCGAAGTGGGTGCGCGACCGGACCCACGACCGGGACCGGACCCGGAACGTGCCGCCGGCCGTGCGCGACCCGGTGCTGCGCGGCCGCGGCGGGCGGATTTTCCAGGCGCACTACCGGCTGCTGCGGGAACCGGCCTGATCGCCGCCGGCCACCCGCCCGAGTGACCCCCCGTCCCGGGGACTATCCTCGCTCTTCAGGTACGCCCAGCCACATCTCCGGCGTGCCGAGTGGGACGAACGAGAACCGGAGGCCACTGGTGACCACCGTCGCACCCAAGCCGATCGTGACCCGGCCCTGGCCGGTCCGGCAGCAGGTCAAGGGATCTGCTCTCACGCGGCTGCTGCGTACGACGGACGCGAAGCAGATCGGGATCATGTACATGGTCACCGCCTTCGCGTTCTTCTTGATCGGCGGCTTCATGGCCCTGCTGATGCGGGCCGAGCTGGCCCGCCCGGGCCTGCAGTTCCTGTCGCCGGAGCAGTACAACCAGCTGTTCACGATGCACGGCACGATCATGCTGCTGTTCTTCGCGACGCCGATCGTGTTCGCCTTCGCGAACTTCGTCACGCCGCTCCAGATCGGCGCGCCGGACGTCTCGTTCCCGCGGTTGAACAGCTTCGCCTACTGGCTGTACTTCTTCGGCGGGTCGCTGGCGCTGGCCGGCTTCCTCACCCCGGGAGGCGCGGCGGACTTCGGCTGGTTCGCGTACACGCCGCTGAGCGACGTGGTCAACTCGCCGGGCGTGGGCGCGAACATGTGGGTGGTCGGCCTGGCCATCTCCGGTCTCGGCACGATCCTCGGCGCGGTCAACATGATCACGACGATCCTGACCCTGCGCGCGCCCGGCATGACGATGTTCCGGATGCCGATCTTCACGTGGAACATCCTGATCACCAGCCTGCTCGTGATCATGGTCTTCCCGCTGCTGGCCGCCGCGCTGTTCGCACTGGCCGCCGACCGCATCCTCGGCGCCCACGTGTACGACCCGGCCACCGGCGGGCCGCTGCTCTGGCAGCACCTGTTCTGGTTCTTCGGCCACCCCGAGGTCTACATCGTGGCGCTGCCGTTCTTCGGCATCATCACCGAGGTCATCCCGGTCTTCTCCCGCAAGCCGGTGTTCGGCTACAAGGGCCTGGTGGGCGCCACCATCGCCATCGCGGCCCTGTCGATGAGCGTGTGGGCGCACCACATGTTCGCCACCGGCCAGGTGCTGCTGCCGTTCTTCAGCTTCCTCAGCTACCTGATCGCGGTGCCCACCGGCATGAAGTTCTTCAACTGGATCGGCACCATGTGGCGGGGCCAGCTCAGCTTCGAGACCCCGATGCTCTGGGCCATCGGCTTCCTCACCACGTTCCTCTTCGGTGGCCTCACCGGCGTGCTGCTCGCCAGCCCCCCGGTGGACTTCCACGTCTCCGACTCGTACTTCGTGGTGGCGCACTTCCACTACGTGCTGTTCGGCACGATCGTCTTCGCGGTCTTCGCGGGCATCTACTTCTGGTTCCCGAAGATGTTCGGCCGGATGCTGGACGAGCGGCTCGGCAAGATCCACTTCTGGTTGACGTTCATCGGGTTCCACACCACGTTCCTGGTGCAGCACTGGCTCGGCGCCGAGGGCATGCCCCGCCGGTACGCCGATTATCTGCCCACCGACGGGTTCACCACGCTGAACACGATCTCCTCGATCGGCGCGTTCATCACCGGCATCTCCACCCTGCCGTTCCTCTACAACTGCTGGAAGTCGTACAAGACCGGCCCGGTGGTCGAGGTGATGGACCCCTGGGGTCACGGAAACAGCCTGGAGTGGGCGACCAGCTGCCCGCCGCCGCTCCGCAACTTCGACCGGATGCCGCGGATCCGTTCCGAGCGGCCGGCGTTCGACCTCAAGTTCCCGGAGCTGGCCGCCGGCCAGTCGGTAGCCGGCCCGCCCGAGGGCGGGGCTCGGCCGCTGACCACGGAGGCCGACGGCGGGGCCCGGTACGAGGAGAGCCAGCACAACCGGTAACACGCCGCACCAGCTCGGACACGGGCGCCGGTCTCGATCATCGAGACCGGCGCCCTGCTTCGTCCCGCCGGCCCTGAGCCGGGGCCGGGCCGGGGCCACGGGTCAGACGATCGAGGGAGAAGCGCTCGGCCGCGCCGGGCGATGTGGGTCCGGGCTCGGTTCGGCGGGCGGGCGGCGCTGCGGCAGCAGCCGGGAGGCCAGCACGGCGAGCAGCCCGACGGCGCCGGTGGCAGCGAAGCCCCAGGCCGGTCCGGAGGCGTCGATCACCGCTCCGGCCAGCGGCGCGCCCAGCGCGATGCCGACGGTGATCGCCGAGCCGTGCAGCCCCATGGCCTCGCCCCGGACCGACGGCGGCACCAGGCGGCTCACGGCGTCGGCGGTGGCCGCCAGGGTGGGCGCGCAGAGCGCACCGGCGGGGAGCAGGGCGAGGGCCAGCAGCCACCACCGACCACCGCTCAGGCCGACCGGGATGGTGAGCAGGCAGAGCAGCGCCGTCAACGCGGCCGGCGCGATGGCCCGGTGCAGGGCGCCGTAGGCGAAGCCGCCGATCAGCGAGAAGCCGCCCCACAGGGCAAGCACGGCGCCCGTCCAGCCCACCTGGTCGGCCCCGCGCAGCATGGCCACCACGGAGACGTCGGTGCCGCCGAGCACCAGCGTGCCGGCCGCGCTCACCACGAGCACCGCGAGCAGCCTGCCGGCCAACCAGTCCCGGCGCCGGACCCGGACCCGTTCGCCGGCCGGTTCGGCCGCGGCCCGTACCGGCGGGTTGAGCAGCAGCAGGGCCGTTCCCGCCGCGACCACGCCGGCGCCGACGGTGAGCATGGTCACCCGGGCCGACACGGTGGTGGCCAGGAAGACCGCGA
Organism: Plantactinospora siamensis; assembly: GCF_042434095.1. Classification (NCBI taxonomy): domain Bacteria; kingdom Bacillati; phylum Actinomycetota; class Actinomycetes; order Micromonosporales; family Micromonosporaceae; genus Plantactinospora; species Plantactinospora siamensis. Next base: position 742,513 of record NZ_JBHLUE010000004.1, on the reverse strand, counting down.
GCGCCGGCCCGGTCATGAAGGACAGCTCGACGGACATGGAGTCCAGCGCGTAGGCCTGCCGGCGGTGCCGCTCGGGGGTGAGCGCCGCGAGGGACTGCCGGACCACCGAGAACACCGGGAGCGCGCACAGGCCGCCGACGAAGGCCGCCGCCAGCAGCAGCCGGTACGGCATGGCCTGCGCCGTGGCCCAGAACGCCGCCTCCACCAGCGTGGTGAGCAGCAGCACCGGGCGCAGCCCGCGCCGGTCGACGAGCCGTCCGAGCAGCGGCGCGCCGATGGCCGTGCCGACGGTCATGGCGGCGCCCACCAGACCGGCCGCCGCGTACCCGCGGTGCAGGTCCAGCACCACGTGCAGGGTGAGCGTCACCCCGGCCGCGGCGGTCGGCACCCGGGCCAGCATGGCGACCAGCAGCAGGGGCCGGACGCTGGGCAGGGCGAGCACGGGACGGTACGGGGTGAACATCATGAGCTGTCGTTACCTCCGGGGCCATCATGGCCGCCGGCACCGACAATTCGAGACTCCGGTTACTCAGTTCACAGGCCGGGCCGACCTCAGCCGGCGTCCACCACCGGCGTTCCGTCCAGGGTGGCTCCCGCCGCGGCCAGCTCCGCCAGCGCGGCCTCCGTGGTCGGCGCGGCCACCCCGGCCGTGAGGTCCAGCAGCACCGTGGTGGCGAAGCCGGCGCGTACGGCATCCAGCGCGGTGGCCCGGACGCAGTGGTCGGTGGCGATGCCGACCACGTCCACCGCGTCCACGCCGTGCCGACCCAGCCAGTCGGCCAGCCCCTCGCCGTCGGCGGTGTGTCCCTCGAAGCCCGAGTATGCGGCCGCGTGCTCGCCCTTGTGGAACACCGCCTCGATCCGTTCGGCGGCGAGCTCCGGGTGGAATTCCGAGCCCGCCGTGCCCACCACGCAGTGCCGCGGCCAGGACGTGCGGTAGTCCGGCGGATCGCCGAAGTGGTCGCCGGGGTCGACGTGGTAGTCCTTGGTGGCCACGACGTGCGCCCAGCGGTCGACCGGCGCGGCCAGCAGCCGGGACACGGCGGCCGCGACGGCCGCGCCGCCGGCCACCGCCAGCGAACCGCCCTCGCAGAAGTCGTTCTGCACGTCGACGATGATCAACGCCCTGCTCATGCGCGCACTCCCTCCGCGGGGACCACGGTGACCGGGATGGCCGGGTCACCGGAGGACAGCTTCAACCCCTCCCAGGGGATCGAGATCAGGCACTGCCGCAGGTGCTCCCGGGCCGCCCTGAGGTCGGGCTTGACCACCGGCTCGCCGCCGATCACGTACGACCGTTGCAGCATCCGGTCGCCGGGCACGTGGTCCGGCACCCCCTGCGAGACGATGACCTCCTCGGTCGCGGTGCCGGTCGGCTTGTGCCGCCGTACCGCGACCTTGCGACCACCCACCGTGGCCTTGTTCTCCGACCGCTTGACCACCGGCCGGCCCTCCACCTCGACCAGCTTGTAGACCAGGTGCGCGGTGGGGGCGCCGGAGCCGGTCACCACCGACGTGCCCGCGCCGTACGAGTCGACCGGCTCGGCGGCGAGCGCGGCGATGGCGTACTCGTCCAGGTCGCCGGAGACGATGATCCGCGTCTCCGTGGCGCCGAGCGAGTCGAGCAGCTCGCGCGACTGCTGGGCGATCACGGCCAGGTCGCCGGAGTCGATCCGGACCGCCCGCAGGTCCGGACCGGCCACCTCCACGGCGTTCCGGATGCCGGCGGCGATGTCGTACGTGTCGACCAGCAGCGTCGTGGCCCGGCCCTGCGCCTCGACCTGGGTGGCGAAGGCCGCCTTCTCGTCGTCGTGCAGCAGCGTGAAGGCGTGCGCCGCGGTGCCCGCGGTGGGCACGCCGTACCGCTGGCCGGCGGCCAGGTTGGAGGTGAAGCCGAAGCCGGCCAGGTATGCGGCGCGGGCGGCCGCCACCGCCGCCTCCTCGTGGGCCCGCCGGGAACCCATCTCGATCAGCGGCCGGCCGCGGGCGGCCGTGACCATCCGCGCGGCCGCGGCGGCCACCGCGCAGTCGTGGTTGAGCACCGACAGCACCAGCGTCTCCAGCACCACCGCCTCGGCGAAGGTGCCGGACACGGTGAGCACCGGCGAGCCCGGGAAGAACAGCTCGCCCTCGGCGTACCCGTCGATGTCGCCGGTGAAGCGGTAGTCGGCCAGCCACTCGGCCGTCCGGTCGTCCACCACGCCGCTCTCGCGCAGGTATGCCACGTCCGGCTGCTCGAAGCGAAAGTCGGCAAGCAGCTCCAGCAGTCGCCCGGTGCCGGCCACCACCCCGTACCGCCGGCCGGTCGGCAGCTTGCGGGCGAACACCTCGAAGACGCACCGCCGGCTCGCCGTGCCGTCCCGGAGGGCGGCGGCCAGCATGGTCAGCTCGTAGTGGTCCGTCAGCAGCGCGGGACGATGTGCGATCACCACCACAGCCTAATCCCGCCGCCGACAGCCCCGCCGGGGTCAGTCCCGGCGCCCGGACCGGCCGTCGACGTCGGGCAGCGCGCGCAACGCTGCCCACAACTCGGCCCGGCCCGCGATGCCCAGCTTGCTGTAGACCCGCTGGAGGTGGTTTTCCACGGTACGGGTCGACAGGTAGAGCTGTTCGGCGATGTTCCTGCTCGGCGTGCCGCCGGCGGCCAGCGTGGCGATCTCCCGTTCCCGGTCGGTGAGCACCGGTTGCCGGCTCCACAGCGCCGGGGTGCGGACCAGGTCGCAGCGTTGCAGCAACTCGCCCAGCCGCAGGTTGGCCTGGTTGGCCAGCGCCGACCGGTCCTCGCGGAGCCGGGCCACCCCGGTCGCGGCTGCCTCGGCGGCGAAGAGGTAGAGGTCGGCGGCCGCGAACTCGTTCGACACGGCCAGCAGGTCGGCGCCGGAGCGAGCGGCGGCCGCGGCGGCGTGCCGGGCCAGCAACGGCGGCAGCGGGCCGTCCACGATCTCGGTCAACGCTGCCATCCGGTGGGCGACGGTCACCGGCGGCGTCCCGCCGCCGGCCGGCGCGACCGCCACCTCGGCCGCGCCCAGCCGGACCAGGTCGTGCAGGGCGTGCACCTCGTGCCCGGCGAAGCCGTCCGCCCACAGCCGGCCGACGAGCGAGCGCAACGACTCGATGGCGTCGTCCGTCCGCCCCCGGGCGGCCAGCACGGTGGCCCGGGCCTGCTCCCGCCAGGGGTAGAGGACCGCCATGCCGGGCAGGTGCGTGGCGTCCGACTCGATCATGGCGGCCTCCGCCTGGGCGACGTCGCCGCGCAGCGCCGCCGCCTGGGCCCGCTCGGCCTGCGCCAGGCTGGCGTACGCGGGGCTGTTGGCCAGCACGGCGCAGGCGCCCAGACTGGTCCGCAGCGCGTCGCCGGTCTGCCCGCGCAGCCGGGCGGCCTGTGCCCGCACGATCGACAGGTAGCCGGTGCCCAGCCGGAACTCGCCCGCGTCGGCCAGATCGGCGAACTCGTCCGCGGCGATGGCGTCGACGCCGGCGAGATTCCCGGCCAGCAGCAGGCCGGTGCCGCGGGCCAGCTCGAGGGCGAGTTGGAGGTACGGCATGTCGGCCCGCCACTGCGCCGCCTCGGCCGCGACGCCGGCCACCGCTCGGCCGCTCAGCTCGAAGTGTCCCTGCGCGGCCTGCAGGTGCGCGACCGTGCACCGGGCCAGCCCGCGGGCCGCGACCGTGGCGGCGGGCCGGTCGAGGATGGCCCGGCTGAGCCGTACGGCCTCGTCGCAGTCCATCCGGTGCAGCCGCATGATGGCCTCGAAGGAGCGCACCCGGGCCCGGTCGGCCGGGTCGGTCAGCTCGCTGGCCGCCAACGACACCCGCTCCACCGTGGACTCGTCGCGCAGCCCCCAGTAGGAGATCATGCCGTGCACCGTGAGCTGGCGGGCCCGCCGCTCGTCGGTGGTCACCTCGGCGGCCACCGTGTCGAGGACACCGATGGCCTCCTCCGGCTGGTCGCCGAACATCAGGATGGTGGCGAGCAGCTCGGCCGCGTCGTACCCGCCGCCGGCCTCCAGCGCCGCCCGGGCGAGCCGGGCCGCCAGCGGCACGTCGTACTGCCCGAACGCCTGGCCGGCCGCGGCCAGCAGCAGGGCCGGCACCTGGGCGGTGCCCGAGTCCAGCCGCCACACCGCCACCCGCAGCAGGTCCTCGCGCCGGCGGGCGCCCGCGGCCTCCACCAGGTCGGCCAGCTCGGCCTTCAATCGCCGGGTCCGGGTCACCGGGCAGCGGTGCCGGACCACCTCGCCGTACAGCGGATGCGCGAGCCGTACGTTGGACCGCCGGTCGTGCTGGACGACCGTGATGAGCGACCGCTCCTCGGCCAGCTCCACGTCCCGCCGGTCCGTGGCCCGGTTCAGCAGCTCCAGGCCGATCGGCTCGCCCAGGGCCACGAACTCCACCACCGTCTGCACCCCCTGCTCGAGCTGCCCGATCCGCGCGTCGATCAGGTCGTTCAGGCTCGGCGCGAGCTCCAGCCGACCGGTCCACCGCCACACCCCGTACGACTGCGACAGCTCGTCACCGGCCTGCGCGGCGATGACCAGCTCGCGCAGCAGCAGCGCGTTGCCGGCGGACAGCCGGTGCAGCCGGTCGGCGGAGGCGTCGTCGACCGGGCCGGTGAGGATCTCCGACAGCAGGGCCCGGGTGTCGGCGGGGCTGAACGGCGGCAGCTCGACGTATTCCACGAGGTCGTCCGTCCACAGTGCCCGGATGGGCAGCGGCACCTGCTCGCCGTTGCGCAGCGTGCCCAGCACGGTGGCGTCCTCGGAGCGGGCGATCAGATAGACCAGCGCGGCCGACGACGGGTCGAGCAGGTGCGCGTCGTCGATGGCCAGCACGATGGGCCGGCCGGCCGCCTGCTGGTGCAGCGCGTCCACCGCCCAGCGCAGGATGCCGGCGGGGGAGAGCCCGGCGGGTTGGTCCGCCGGCAGCACCTGGGCCAGGCCACCGAACGGCAGGCCGGCGGTGGCGATGTTCGCCGACGCGGACCACACCGCGTACTTGTCGGTGGGCAGCGCCGCCACCCCCTCCCGGAGCAGGCGGCTCTTGCCGATGCCGGCCGTACCGCTGAAGAAGATGCCCCGGCCGGCGGCGCCGCTGGCGGCGGCGATCAGCCGGTCGAGCTCTTTCGTCCTGCCCACGAAGCGCCACGGTCCCACTCAGCCAGCATATCGATGAAAGTTCCATGGCGTACTCATCCGACTACGCAGAAGTTGAGTAGCACGACAGTTGGCCTAAGTACCGGCGTACCTCGTGACCTCCCCGGTCCCGCGCATACGGTTCGGTTGTCGGGCGTCGCGGCCCTCCACTGCCGGGCTTCGCGATCGACTCCGACGCCCGGGTGCGGTGGCTCGCACCCGCCAACGGGTCGCAGGGAGGCGAACGTGAGGTCCAGTCAGCCCCGTACCCTGCGCGGCGCGGACCGGGCCGCGTCGCCGACGGCTCGCCGCCGACCCGACCGGGGTCCGCTCCGCATCAGCGCCAAGGCGGTCGAGGCCGTGCCCGACGAATCCATCGCCGTCGTCCTCGCCGGTCCCGCCGGCGACCTCCGCGAAGCGCTGCTCACCGCCCTGGTCGGCGAGGTCCCGGCCGCGCCGGAGCCGGGCAGTGGCTTTCTCGTGGTGAGCCACGGGCCGGATGTCGGCGTGGCCGCGCACATCCCCGGATACCGCCAACCGCACGCCTTCACCGACGCCTCCAGCGGCGGCCCGGTGCCGGCCCGGCCACCGCGCCGGGTGACGGCCACGCTGCCCGATCCGTTGCTGCGGCACTTCCAGCTGGTGGACACGCCGGACACCAGCCGGTTGGGCGTGGCGGGCGCCCGGGTGGTGCTGGACGCGGCCCGGCGCGGTGGCGCGCTGCTCTTCGTGTTGCCGGTCGCCGGCGGCCTGAGCCAATCGGATCTCGACCTGCTCGCCGGGGTCGCGGAGGCCGGCTGCACCGTGTTCTTCGCCGTGCTGCCGGAGACGTCCGGCTGGGCGCCGCCGAGCCACCGATCCGGGCCGGTGGCCGGCGGCGACCCCACCGCCGCGGCGCAGCGGCGACTCCGCGCGGCCGTGGCCGCCCGGGTGCCGGCGCTGGCCGACGCCGGCTGGTTCGTGGTGGACGCGCTCACCGGCGACATCGCCTACCTGCGCCGGGCGCTGATCGAGTGGGCCGATCGCGAGGGACTGGCCCGGGCCAGCCGGGATCTCGCGCCGGTCCCGGCCGCCACCCGGGCCGTTCCGGTCACCCCCGGGGCGTACGAGTCGGCCTGGGCGGACCGGTTGGATCGGCAGCTCCGCACCGCGGCACACCGGCTGCGGCAGCGGCTCGCCATCGAGCTGGCCAACATCCACCTACGCTGCGTGCAGGGGATCGTCTTCGGCGCCGGTCCAGCCGGATTGCCGGCCGACCTGGACCGGGAGCTGGAGGCGCTGTCCCTGACCGCGGTGCGGGAGGGGGACCGGGCGGTGGCCGCCGCGCTGGACGAGGTCGCCGGCGTGGTCTTCGGCGAGGCCCCGGACGAGGGCGTACGGAGGCGGATCTCCGCGGCCGTACGCCGGGGCTTCGCCGACCATCGGGTCGCCCGGGATCTGGAGCGCGTGCTGCTGGTCACCAGCACCGGCGGTGTGGCCGTGGTCACCGGGTCGGCCGCGGTGAGCGCGCTGGCCGCCTGTCCCGGCCCCACCGTCGGCCCGCTGCCGCCCGTCGGTGTGGCCCTCTCCGGCGGCTGCTACCAGTTGTGGGCCAACCCGGGCAACGACGACCCGGCCCGGGCCCGTTCCTGGCTGCAACGCGCGCTGCGGGAGGTCGAGGTGGAGCTGGGCCGGGAGGTGGCCCGCCGGTTCGAAGCGGTGCGGTTGTCGATGACGGCCCTCCTCGCCGACGCCGTGGACCACGGCATCCTGCTCGCCTGACGTGCTGGGTGGCCCGGTCCGGCGCGCTCGTGGCGCTCCGCCTCCTCGGATTCCCGGCGGCGGTGGCACCATGGGGGGCATGGCGGCACCACAGGTTGTCCCGGTCGAGACTCCGGGCACCGACGATCTTCCGATCTCGGACCGGCCCTGGGTGACGATCGTCTGGGACGATCCGGTCAACCTGATGTCCTACGTCACGTGGGTCCTGCAGAAGCTCTTCGGCTACAGCCACGACAAGGCCGAGAAGCTCATGCTGGACGTCCACCACAAGGGCAAGGCCATCGTCTCCAGCGGGGCGCGCGAGCGGATGGAGTACGACGCCGCCCAGCTGCACTCGTACGGCCTGTGGGCCACGGTGGACCGCTCGTGACCGAGCGCGGCGCGGGAATCATCAGCGGGTGGGCGGCATGAGCATGTTTCGCCGTCGGGGCAAGCACTACGTGGCCAGCTTTGCCCCGGACGAGGCCAAGGTGCTGCGCAAGGTGGCCGGCGAGGTCGTCGGGCTGCTGACCGACGGCTTCGATCACTCGGACCCGGTGGTCGACCGGCTCTTCCCGGCCGTCTATCCGGACGACAAGGAGGACACCGAGGAGTTCCGCCGGTACACCGAGGGCGACCTCAAGACCGGAAAGATCGACCAGGCCGGCGCCATCCTCGCGGCCCTGCCCGCGGAGGGCCCCGGCGAGGTACGCCTGGACGGCGAGGCCGCCGAGGCCTGGCTGCGGGCCCTGAACGACGCCCGGCTGGCGATGGGCGTCCGGCTGGAGATCACCGACGGCACGGATCTGAGCGCCGAGCTGGACCGGGCGCTGCTGGCCGATCCCAACTCGTCCCGGGTGTTCCAACTGTCCGTCTACGCCTACCTCGGCTACCTCCAGGAGTCCCTCCTCAACGCCCTCCTGGACTAACCCCCCAAGCCACCCCCTCCCCCGGTCGATCATTGAATTAGCGGGCCATTTGATCCCAAATGGCCCGCTAACCTCATGATCGACATGCAGGGTTGGGTGGGTCAGGAGGTGGCGTCGAGGGTTTCGTACTCGTCTTCGGAGAGGACGAGGTCGGCGGCTGCGGCCGAGTCGCGGATGGTCTCCGGGCGGCTGGCGCCGGGGATCGGCACCACCCGCGGCGACTTGGCGAGCATCCAGGCCAGGCAGACCTGTTGCGGGCTGACTCCGCGGCTCTTCGCCACCTCGCCGAAGGCGCCGAGCCGGCCGCCGAGCTCGTCGGCCTTGCCGGCGCCGCCGAACGGGGACCAGGGCAGGAAGGTGAGGTTGAGCTCGTCGCACAGGTCCAGCTCCGGCTCCGAGCTGCGGAACGCCGGGGAGAACTGGTTCTGCACCGAGACGAGCCGGTCGCCGAGGATCTCCCGCGCCTGGCGGATCTGGTCCAGGTCGGCGTTGGAGATGCCGGCCATCCGCACCTTGCCGGCGTCCACGAGGTCGCGCAGCGCGCCGATCGACTCGGCGTACGGGACCTTGGGGTCGGGCCGGTGGAACTGGTAGAGGCCCACGGCGTCCACGCCGAGCCGCTTGAGCGAGGCCTCGCAGGCCTGCCGCAGGTGCTCGGGAGAGCCGTCCACGGTCCAGCTGCCGTCGCCGGGGCGCAGGTGTCCGCCCTTGGTGGCGATCAGCACGTTCGAGGTGTCGCCGCCGTAGCTCGCCAGCCCGCGGGCGATCAGCGACTCGTTGTGGCCGACGTCGTCGGCGTGCAGGTGGTACGCGTCGGCCGTGTCGATCAGCGTGATGCCGGCGTCCAGCGCGGCGTGGATGGTCCGGATCGACCGGTCCTCGTCCGGCCGCCCCTCGATCGACATCTGCATCCCGCCGAGGCCGATGGCACTGACCTGGACAGTTCCGATCACTCGGTTTTGCATGCGATTCGGCCCCCTTCGTTCTTCGGTTGCCCTGTCAAACTTCCCCCGTGCCCAGCGGGAAAACCCCAGTGACGTCGCACACGTTACGGACCGCGCCGCAGACGGTACGCTGGACGGCGTGCTGAGCATCGACCGCGGAATCATCGACGCGATCGTGGCGCACGCCCGGCGGGACCATCCGGACGAGGCGTGCGGGGTGGTGGCCGGCCCGATCGGCAGCGACCAGCCCACCCGGCACATCCCGATGGACAACGCGGCCCGGTCCATGACCTTCTACGAGTTCGACTCGATGGAGCAGCTCCGGGTGTGGCGCGAGATGGACGACCGGGACGAGGAACCCGTGGTCATCTACCACTCGCACACCGCCACCGAGGCATACCCGTCACGCACCGACGTCTCCTTCGCGGGTGAGCCGGGCGCGCACTACCTGCTGGTGTCGACCCGCGATCCGGAGCGGGCGGAGATCCGCTCCTACCGCATCACCGACGGCGAGGTCGCCGAGGAGCCGGTGCGGATCCTCGAACCGGGAGTGGACCAGCACGCCGTCCAGTCATTCATGTTCGGGCAGAGCCCGGCGACGGTCGACTACGAGTGTTCGGGCCGCTGACGTCCCCACGTCCGGTCCCGTCCCGCGTCAACCCAGTCGTTCGAGGAGCACACCCATCATGGCCATCGAAGTTCGCATCCCCACCATCCTGCGCAGCCACACCGGCGGTGCCAAGGTCGTCGAGGGCAGCGGCGACACCCTGCGTGACCTGCTGACCGACCTCGACTCCCGGCACTCCGGGCTGCGCGCCCGCCTGGTCACCGACGACAACACCCTGCACCGGTTCGTCAACGTCTACGTCAACGACGAGGACGTCCGGTTCCTCGGCGCCCTGGACGCGAAGCTGTCCGACGGTGACACCGTGACCATCTTGCCGGCCGTGGCCGGCGGCGCCTTCGGCTTCGCGGCGGTGGCCGCGCTGCGCGGATGGCGCCAACCGGACGGTCAGCGCCGAGCCGACCGCTGACGGCGGCCGCCATGGCGAGGTACGACAGCCTCCTCGACGCATGCGGCGGCACCCCGCTGGTGGGGCTGCCCCGGCTCTCCCCGGCCGTGCCGGACGGTTCGCCGCCGGTGCGGCTCTGGGCCAAGCTGGAGGACCGCAACCCGACGGGCAGCGTCAAGGACCGGCCGGCGCTGTTCATGGTCCGCGAGGCGGAACGGTCCGGCCGGCTTCGCCCGGGCGCCACCATCCTCGAGCCGACCAGCGGCAACACCGGCATCTCCCTGGCCATGGTGGCCAAGCTGCGCGGCTACCGGCTGGTCTGCGTGATGCCGGAGAACGTCTCGACCGAGCGGGTGCAGCTGCTCCGGATGTACGGTGCGGAGATCATCTTCTCGCCCGCGGCCGGCGGCTCGAACCAGGCCGTCGCCACGGCCAAGCAGATCGCGGCCGAGCATCCGGACTGGGTCATGCTCTACCAGTACGGCAACGAGCAGAACGCCCGGGCGCACTACGAGACCACCGGTCCGGAGCTGCTGCAGGACCTGCCCACCATCACGCACTTCGTGGCCGGGCTCGGCACCACCGGCACGCTGATGGGCACCGGCCGCTACCTGCGGGAAAAGGTCGAGGGCATCGAGATCGTCGCGGCCGAGCCGCGGTACGGAGAGCTGGTCTACGGCCTGCGCAACATCGACGAGGGGTACGTGCCGGAGCTGTACGACGCCACCGTGCTGACCCGCCGCTTCTCGGTGGGCACCCGGGACGCCGTGCTGCGTACCCGACAGCTGGTCGAGGTGGAGGGCATCTTCGCCGGCTTCTCGACCGGGGCCATCCTGCACGCGGCGCTGGCCGTGGCGCACCAGGCGGTCCGGGACGGCCGTCGCGCCGACGTGGCGTTCGTGGTCTGCGACGGCGGCTGGAAATACCTCTCCACCGGCGCCTACGGTGGCAGCCTCGGCGACGCCGAGGACGCGCTGGAGGGCCAGCTCTGGGCCTGAGCCGGGGGCGCGCCCGGCCGAGGGTCCCGGGCGCGCCCCCGGCTCGGTGCTCGGCGCAGCCCATGGCATGCCGCGACGCCACGACGGGGGCCGCGGATCGACCACCGCTCAGAGCGCGCCGACGGTGAGCCCCACGTTGACCAGCACCGGCACCGTGGCCAGTCCCAGCAGCAGCCACGGCAGCCGGGCCCGACGGACCAGCGTGAAGGCCGCCACGATGCAGCCGATGCTGGCCAGGCCGACCGTCGCGAGCGTCGGCTCGTACCACTCCGGCGCGGCGCCGGCGCGGATGGCGAACAGGCCGCGGACCGCGGCCACCGTGCCGAGCACGCCCAGGACGGTGGCCCAGCCGCACAGCCCGAGCATCCGGTCGCTGGCGCCCACCGAGTCGACCCGCTGCACCGGGAACGGCTGCTGGAAGCCGGGCAGCGGCGCGGGCGGCGGATTAAGGCCGCGGACGACCGGCGGGGCGATCGTGGCGGGGCCGGCCGCCGCCCGGCGGCCATGCCGCGGCGCCGGAAGCTCGGGCCCCGGCCCGGAGCGCCGGGAGGGTACGGCGACCGCCGGCCCCACGGGCACCGCAACCTCGGACGCCGCGGGCACGGCGCCGCCGGGCGCCGCGTGGTCGGGCGCCGCGGGCGCGGTGTGGTCGGATGCCGCGGGCGCGGTGTGGTCGGATGCCGCGGGCACGGCGCCGCCGGGCGCCGCCGCCCGCAGCGTGGGCGGTGACGCCTCGGCGTCCGGGCTCTTCCGCTGGGGCAAGGCCGCCACCGCTGCTCCTCCCGCTGGTGCCAGCGTCCGCACGGCCGGGCGGCCGCCGGACCTGGCGTTCCTCAGAAGATGCAACGGAACACGGTAACGGGGCGTAACGGTGAATCCCGGATCGGCACGGTGTCACCTTGGCGACATCTATGATCGGATCGTTCTTGCCCCGAGAGCTTCCGGCGTAGGCTGCGCCTCGTGAACGGAACGGCGCCGAGGTCGATCGCGCGGATCACCATCGGCGGCCTGATAACTCGGAGTAACCGCAGGATTGCCCGATGCGACTGACCGTCCTGGGTTGTGCGGGGAGCTTTCCCGGCCCCGAGTCCGCCTGCTCGGCGTACCTGGTCGAGGCCGACGGCTTCCGGCTGCTGGTCGACTTCGGGTCCGGATCGCTGTCCGCGCTGCAGCGCTACGCCGGACTGTCCGCCGTGGACGCCATCCTGCTCACCCACCTGCACTGCGACCACATCTCGGACGCCGTGGACTACGTGGTGGTCCGCCGGTACGCGCCGGACGGGCCGTATCCGGCCCTGCCCGTGTACGCCCCGGCCGGGGCGCCGGACCGGATCGCCGCGGCGTACAGCCAGGACGCGGACAGCGTCGAGGACGTCTACACCTTCTACGGCCTGCAGGCCGGCAGCTTCCCGATCGGACCATTCAGCGTGACGGTCGACCGGGTCAACCATCCCGTCGAGACGTACGGCGTCCGGCTGGAACACGAGGGTCGCTCGCTGTGCTATTCGGCGGACACCGCCCCGTGCGAGGCGCTGCTGCGGCTCGCGCACGGCGCGGACGTCTTCCTGTGCGAGGCCAGCTACCTGGACGGCGAGGACAACCCGCCCGACATCCACCTCACCGGCCGGGAGGCCGGGGAGATCGCGACCAAGGCCGAGGTGGGCCAGCTGCTGCTGACCCACCTCGTGGCCGCCTGGGGCAGCGAGGCGATCACCCGCGAGGCCGCCGGCGGCGCCTTCAGCGGCCCGATCGAGGTCGTCCGGCCCGGCGCCAGCTACGAGATCTGACCGGTCGGGACGGCGGCCCCTTTCGGGGACGCCGGCGACGCGAGGGCCAGGTACCGGGCGAACCGGCCGGCAGCCGGCGGACGATTGTGCGGCAGTGTTTCCCGGCCGGCCAGCCACGGGTCGCCCTGTGCACCGCCGGTGGAATCACCGTGTGCGCATGCGAATCGCGATCGTCACCGAGTCGTTCGCGCCGGACGTCAACGGGGTGGCCCACTCGGTGGTACGCACCGTGGAACACCTGCTCCGGCGCGGCCACCAACCGCTGGTCGTGGCGCCCGCCTCCGCCGGACCGGTGCCGCCGCCCGCCTCCGCCGGACCGTTGCCGGCGCCCGCCTCCGCCGGGTCGGCGGAGGCGCCGGACGCGTCCCAGGACTGCCCGGTGATCCGGGTCCCCAGCATCGCGCTGCCCGGCTACCGCGGCTTCCGCCTCGGACTGCCCAGCCCGAAACTGGGCGAGGCGCTGGCCGAGCACGCGCCGGACGTACTGCATCTGGCCAGTCCGTTCGTGCTTGGCGGCCGGGCCGCGACCCTCGCCGCGCAGCGCCGCCTGCCGACGTTGGCCGTGTACCAGACGGACATGGCGGCCTACGCCCGGGCGTACGGCATGGCCTGGGGCGAGGCCGCGGCCTGGCGGCGGCTGCGCGCCATCCACAACTCCGCGCACCGTACGCTCGCGCCGTCCACGGCCGCCGCCACCGACCTGGTCGACCACGGCATCGAGCGGGTGTGGCTGTGGCGGCGCGGGGTGGACACGGCCCGGTTCGACCCCGCCAAACGGCACGAGGAGCTGCGCCGGGCGCTCGCCCCGAACGGCGAGCTGCTGGTCGGGTACGTCGGTCGGCTGGCCGCCGAGAAGCGCGTGGAGCTGCTGGCCGAGACCTGCCGGCTGCCCGGCGTACGGGTCGTCGTGGTCGGCGACGGGCCGGCCCGCCGGGAGATCGAGCGGGCCCTGCCCGGTGCGCTGTTCCTCGGTCTTCGCCAGGGCAACCAGCTCGCCCGGCTCTACGCGAGCCTGGACCTCTTTGCGCACACGGGACCGCATGAGACGTTCGGGCAGACGATCCAGGAGGCACAGGCCAGCGGGCTGCCCGTGATTGCGCCCGCGGCCGGCGGACCCACCGACCTGATCACCCCGGGCGTGACCGGCGTCCTCGTTCCGCCCGGCGACGGCCCGGCCATCGCCGCGGCGGTGGCCCGGCTCGCCGCCGACCGGCCGCTGCGCGAGTCGTACGGTCGAGCGGCCCGGACCGGAGTGGCCGGCCGCAGCTGGGCTGCCGTGGGTGACGAGTTGATCGACCACTACCGGGCCGTGCTGGCGGCCGAGCCCCCGGCGACCCTGCGTCCAGCGGCGTGACGGCCGGCGAGGCCGCGGTGGCGGTCGCCGTCGGCCGGCGAGACCCGGCGGTCGCCGCCGGCGGGGTTGGTCGGCCGCCGGCCGGCGAACCGGACGCGGTGGCGGACGGGCCGCGCGGGCCGGCGCCTCACGCCGGGGCGTCCGGGCTGCGCATCGTCCGGCTGGCGAACTTCGTCACCGATCGTTCGGGCGGGCTCCGGACCGCGCTGCGCTGCCTGGGCGCCGGCTACCGGGCCGCCGGGCACGAGCCGGTGCTGGTGGTGCCGGGCGCCACGGCCGATGACAGGTTCGTCGACGGTGAACGCGTGATCACGCTGCCGGGCCGGCTGCTGCCGGGCACCGGCGGCTATCGCCTGCTCACCGCGCGCGGGCCGGTGGAACGCCTGCTCGAGGAGCTCGAGCCGGACCGGTTGGAGGTGTCGGACCGGTCCTCGTTGCGCTGGACCGGGCGCTGGGCGCGGGCCGCCGGCGTGCCCTCGGCCATGGTGTCGCACGAGAGCCTGACCGGGTTGCTGCGGGTCTGGGGCGCGCCGGCCGGGCCGGCGGTCCGGCTCGCCGACCGGCTCAACGCGCGGAGCGCGACCACCTTCGACCGGATCATCTGCACCACCGGCTGGGCCGCCGAGGAGTTCCGCCGGATCGGTACGCCGAACCTGCACCGGGTGCCCCTCGGGGTGGACCTGACCGCGTTCACGCCCGGGCACCGCGACCAGGCCGTCCGGGACCGGTACGCCGACCGGGACGAGGTGTTGGTGGTGCACTGCAGCCGGCTGTCCACCGAGAAGCGGCCCGGACTGGCGCTGGAGACGGTGGCGGCGCTGCGCGCGGCCGGCGTACCGGCGGTGCTGGTGGTGGTGGGCGACGGACCGCGGCGGGCCCACCTGGAACGACAGGCCGCGGGCCTGCCGGTCCGGTTTCTCGGCTTCCTCAACGACCGGCCGGCGGTGGCCGCCCTGCTCGCCAGCGCCGACGTGGCGGTCGCGCCCGGTCCGGTGGAGACCTTCGGGCTGGCCGGCCTGGAGGCGCTGGCCTGCGGCACGCCGGTGGTGGTCAACGCGGCCAGCGCGCTCCCCGAGGTGGTGGGCCGGGCGGGCCGGGCCGCGGCCGGCACCGGGCCGGCCTTCGGGGCCGCCGTGCTGGAACTCCTGGACCGGCCGGAGCCCGACCGGCGGGCGGCCGCCCGGGCCCGGGCCGAGCTCTTCGGCTGGCCGGCATCGGTGACCGGGTTCCTGGCCGCACACGGCGCCGAACCGGCGGTCGACGCCGCCGCGCGCCCGAGCGGCGATGCCGGCGCGCCGGGCGGCACCCGATCGCCGGCCGGGTCCTCGCCCACGCCCGGCCTGGGCCAGGGGTGCCGGGCGGGCGTCGGGGGTGGCACATAGGGTGGTGCCATGGCGCGACCAGACGGGCGACGACCCGACCAGCTACGACCGGTACGGATCACCCGCGGGTGGAGCCGGCACCCCGAGGGCTCGGTGCTCGTCGAGTTCGGCGACACCCGGGTGCTGTGCACGGCAAGCGTCACCGAGGGCGTGCCGCGCTGGCGCAAGGGCTCCGGACTGGGCTGGGTCACCGCCGAGTACGCCATGCTGCCGCGCGCCACCAACACCCGCTCGGACCGGGAGAGCGTCAAGGGCCGGGTCGGCGGTCGTACCCACGAAATCTCCCGGCTCGTCGGCCGGAGCCTGCGGGCGTGCATCGACCTGAAGGCGCTCGGCGAAAATTCGGTCGTGCTCGACTGCGACGTGCTGCAGGCCGACGGCGGGACCCGGACCGCGGCCATCACCGGCGCGTACGTGGCGCTGCACGACGCCGTGCGGTGGCTGGCCGATCGCCGGTCCCTGGCCGCCGGGCTCGACCGGGTGATGCACCGGTCGGTGGCCGCGGTCAGCGTCGGCGTCATCGCCGGCGAGGCCCGGCTGGACCTGTGCTACGAGGAGGACGTGACCGCCGAGGTGGACATGAACGTCGTCTGCACCGGCACCGGCGACTTCGTGGAGGTGCAGGGCACCGGCGAGGCCGGGGTGTTCGGTCGGGAGCGCCTGGACGCGCTGCTCGATCTCGGCGTGGCCGGCTGCGCCACCCTGGCCGAGGCCCAGCGGAAGGCGCTGGCCGGATGAGTCGCCTCCTGCTGGCCACCACGAATGCCAAGAAGCTGATCGAGCTCCAGCGCGTGCTGGATGGGCTCGTCGGCTCGGGCCGGATGGAGCTGGCGAGCCTGGCCGAGTTCCCGGACTATCCCGAGGTGCCGGAGACCGGCCTCACGTTCGGCGAGAACGCCCTGATCAAGGCCCGGGAGGGGTGCCGGCGCACCGGCCTGCCGACGGTGGCCGACGACTCCGGGCTGGCCGTCGACGCCCTGAACGGGATGCCCGGGGTGTTCAGCGCCCGCTGGTCCGGCCGGCACGGCGACGACCGGGCCAACCTCGAACTCGTGCTCGCCCAGCTCGCCGACGTGCCCGACGAGCAGCTCGGCGCCGCCTTCGTCTGCGCCGCGGCGCTGGTGCTGCCGAGCGGCCGGGAACACCTGGTGGACGGTCGACAGCCCGGCCGGCTGATCCGGACACCGCGCGGGACCAACGGCTTCGGCTACGACCCGATCTTCGTGGGCGAGGGGCAGGACCGCACCAACGCCGAGCTGGACCCGGCGGAGAAGGACGCGGTAAGCCACCGCGGCAAGGCGCTGCGTACGCTCGGCAAGGTCATCGTCAAGGAGCTGGCCAACCTCCCCGGTTGACGCCGGACCGCCCTGGGTATCTGTCCACCAGGGACATGTGCGTCCGGTCTTGAGTTGGGGGGACTTGAGATGGCAGCTCCGTCGCCACCTGGTGACGAACCCTGGTGGAAGCGCAAGCGTCGGCCGCGCACGATGCTCATCTTCGGTCCGGTGCTCAGCCTGGTGGTCCTCCTCGGCGGGCTGTTCGAGCAGCGTTCCGGCGACCGCATCGGTACGCAATTCGTGGTCCTCGGCGTGGTCATGCTCGTCGCCTGGGCGGTGCTGATCCCCATCGCCGTGATCCGCCGGAAGTTCTGAGGCAACCGGCATCGGGCGCCCAGACATCGGGCGCCCAGACATCGGGTGTCCGCTCACCGCGCGAGGAAGTGCCAGCCCAGCCATCGGGTGTCCGCTCACCGCGCGCGGAAGTGCCAGCCCAGCCATCGGGTGTCCGCTCACCGCGCGAGGAAGTGCCAGCCCAGCCAGAGCCACCAACCGAACACCAGCAACCGGCCGAGCGGTCCCCTCAGGGCCGCCGTGAGGGCCGTACCCAGCGGCGCCACCGGCCCCGCCGGCTCCGCCCCGCGGGTCGGGCCCGACGATCGCGCGGCGTTCGCGCGACGGCGGGCGTCTGCAGCGCGGCGGGCGTCTGCAGCGCGGCGGGCCTCTGCGGCGCGGCGGGCCTCTGCGGCGCGGGCGTCTGCGGCGCGGCGGGCGTCTGCGGCGCGGCGGGCGTCTGTGGCGCGGCGGGCGTCTGTGGCGCGGCGGGCGGCGAGGTCGACCGCGGCCATGGCGGCGAGCAGCGCCAGGAAGCCGGCCACCGTCAGCTCGCGGGTGCTCATCGACGCACCAGCCAGGCGCCGGTGCCGAGCCAGAGCAGGTAGCCGGCGACCCGGCCGGGATAGCCGGCCAGCACAGGGTCGGCGAGCATGCTGAACGTCGGGTGCGCGTCGTCGTTGCCGGCCAGGAACGCGCCCAGCTCCCACAGGCAGAACGCCACCCCGAGGCCCAGCCAGGTCAGCACCGTCCGCCGGCCGGCCCATATCCGGGTACGCGGCGTGCGGCGCACGCCGTACCAGGCCAACGGCACGCCCGGCAGCAGCACGGCCACCAGCGCGGCCAGGGTCAGCGGCTGGGCCAGCGCGGCGCACAGCGCGTACCCGATGACGGCGACGGAAACCGGTACGCGGCGCAGCATCGGCCACGCCGCGCCGCGGGCTGCGGTGCGGGCCTCGCTTCCTCCCCACTGCACGCTTCCAGTCTGCTGCGCCGACGCCGCCGTTAAGAAGGGGCCCTTCCTATACAGAAAACGATAAGAAGGGGCCCTTCCTTAACTACCCCAGCGGGCCGAGGGCGCGCTCGATGGCGGTGCGGAGGGTGGGGGCGGCGATCACGGCGCGGGCCGCCTCCATGGCGGGGGCCAGGAAGATGTCCGGCCCCGGTTCGCCCGCCTGGCCGGCCAGCGCCGCGCAGGCGGCCCGGCCGGCCGGGGACGGCCGCAGCGGCGCCCGCAACTGCAACCCGCGTACGGCCGCGAGCAACTCGACCGCGAGCAGGCTGGTCAGGTTGTCCAGCACCGTACGCAGCTTCTTGGTGGCCGCCCAGCCCATCGAGACGTGGTCCTCCTGCATGCCGCTGGTGGGCAGCGAGTCCACCGAGGCGGGCGCGGCCAGCCGCCGGTTCTCCGCGACGATGCCGGCCGCGGTGTACTGGGCGATCATCAGCCCCGAGTTGACCCCCGGGTCCGGGGTGAGGAACGCCGGCAGGTCCCGGTTGCGGGCCACGTCGAGCAGCCGGTCCACCCGCCGCTCGGCGATGGCGCCCACCTCGGCCAGCGCGATGGCCAGGTAGTCGGCCGCGAATCCCAGCGGGGCGCCGTGGAAGTTGCCGGTGGACTCCACCCGGCCGTCGGGCAGCACCACCGGGTTGTCCACCACCGACCGCAGCTCCCGGTCGGCCACGACGCCCGCGAATTCCAGCGTGTCCCGGGCCGCGCCGGCCACCTGGGGCGCGCAGCGCATCGAGTACGCGTCCTGCACGGCGTGCGCGAGGTCGTCCCGGTGCGAGTCCATGATGGCCGAATCCCGCAGCAGCCGGGCGATGTTGGCGGCCGAGGCGGCCTGCCCGGGATGCGGCCGGATGGCGTGCAGCTCCGGCTGGAACGGCCGCTCCGACCCGAGCATCGCCTCGATGGCCAGCGCCGCCGTCACGTCGGCCATGGCCAGCAGGTGCCGGGCGTCGGCGAGCGCCAGCAGCAGCATTCCGAGCATGCCGTCGGTGCCGTTGATCAGCGCCAGTCCCTCCTTGGCGGCCAGCTCGATCGGCCGCAGGCCGGCCACGTCCAGCGCCGCGGCGGCGTCCAGCCGGGACCCGTCGGGGCCGAGCACCCAGCCCTCGCCGAGCAGCACCAGGGCGCAGTGCGCCAGCGGGGCCAGGTCGCCGGAGGCGCCCAACGAGCCGTGCTCGGGCACCCACGGCGTGACGCCGGCGTTCAGCAGGTCCACCAGGGCCTGCGCCACCAGCGGGCGTACCCCCGACCGGCCCATGGCCAGCGAGCGGACCCGCAGCAGCAGCATGGCCCGGACCACCTCGCGGGGCATCGGCGCGCCCACCCCGGCCGCGTGCGACCGGATCAGCGCGTGCTGCAGCTCGGCCCGGCGCTCCGGCGCGATCGACGTGTTGGCCAGCGCGCCGAACCCGGTGGACACCCCGTACACGGGCCGGCCGTCCCGTTCGATGCGGTCCACGATGGACCGGCTGGCGGCCATGGCCTCGACGGTCGATGCATCGAGCAGCACCCGCGCGTCGTCGCGGGCCACCGCGAGCACGTCGGCCGGGCTGACCCCGGTGGGCAGGACGGTGACGGTCACTGGCATTGCGGCACTCCGTTGTGCAGGATCTGGCGGATCAGCGGAACCCCCGGCCGGTAGGCCAGGTGCAGGTGGGACGGCGCGTCGAGGATCAGCAGGTCGGCGCGGGCGCCGACGCGCAGCACCCCCACGTCGTCCCGGCGCAGCGCGCGGGCGCCGCCGGCGGTGGCGGCCCAGACCGCCTCAGCCGGCGTCATCCGCATCTCCCGGACCGCCAGCGCCACGCAGAACGGCATGGACGAGGTGTACGACGATCCGGGGTTGCAGTCGGTCGCGAGGGCCACGGTGGCGCCCGCGTCCAGCAGCCGGCGGGCGTCCGGGTACGGCGACCGGGTGGAGAATTCGGCCCCGGGCAGCAGCGTGGCCACCGTGTCCGAGCCGGCCAGCGCCTCGACGTCGGCGTCGGACAGGTGGGTGCAGTGGTCCACGCTCGCGGCGTCCAGTTCGACGCCGAGCTGGACCCCCGGGCCCGGCCCGAGCTGGTTGGCGTGCAGCCGTACGCCCAGCCCGGCGGCCTGGCCGCAGGTGAGGATGGCCCGCGCGTGGTCGACGTCGAACGCGCCGCGTTCGCAGAACACGTCGATCCACTTCGCGTGCGGGGCGGCCGCCCGCAGCATCGGCCCGCAGACCAGGCCCACGTAGTCGTCGGGCCGGTCGGCGTACTCGGGCGGCACCACGTGCGCGCCCAGGAAGGTCGTCTCGTCCGTGGCCTCGCCGGCGATCCGCAGCGACCGGACCTCGTCGGCCACGGTCAGCCCGTACCCGCTCTTGGTCTCCATGGTCGTGCTGCCCTGGCGCAGCGCCTCCGCGCGGAGCCGGCGCACGGTGGACCGCAGGGTGTCGTCGTCGGCGGCGCGGGTGGCCGCCACCGTCGTCCGGATGCCGCCGCCGGTGTACGGCTGGCCGGACATCCGGGCCGCGAACTCGGTCGCCCGGTCGCCGGCGAACACCAGGTGGGCGTGGCTGTCCACGAAGCCGGGCAGCGCGGCCGCGCCGCCGGCGTCGATCCGCCGATCGGCGGCCGGCGCGTACCGGGCCGGTCCCAGCCAGGCGACCCGGCCCGCCTCGACCAGCAGGGCGGCGTTGCGGCGCAGGCCCAGCGGCCCGTCGGCCTCCCCGCGCCGGGCGTTGGTGACCAGCTCACCGATGTTGTCGACCAGCAGGCTGCCGCTCATGCCGGCCCCTCGCTGCGCTCGGACCCGGCATGAGGCTCCACCGTCCTGAGCCTGATGATTCGCTCGCTGCGCTCGCTCATGCCGGCCCCTCGCTGCGCTCGGACCCGGCATGAGGCTCCACCGCCCTGAGCCTGATGATTCGCTCGCTGCGCTCGCTCATGGGCTGACCGCCTTGCGGATGGCCGCGGCCAGCTCGGCCGGCACGTCGACGCCGAGGTGCCGGCCGCCGGCCACCACGAGCCGGCCGTCCACCACCACCCGGTCCACGTCGGCGGCGGTGGCCGCGAAGAACGCCCCCACCGGCGGCACCCCGGCGGTGCGCGCCGAGTCCAGCCGGACGGTGACCAGGTCGGCCCGCTGGCCGACGGCGATCCGGCCGGCGTCGGCCCAGCCCAGCGCCGCGTGCCCGGCAGCCGTCGCGGCCGTCACCAGCTCGGCCGGCGCGAAATGGCCCCGGGACTCGGTCCGCAGCCGCTCGTCCAGCTCCATTCCCCGTACCTCCTCGAAGGGATCGACCACGGCGTGGCTGTCGCTGCCGAGGCTGAGCGGGCAGCCGGCGTCGGCCAGCTCGCGGGCCGGGCCGATCCCGTCGGCCAGGTCCCGCTCGGTGGTGGGGCAGAGGCAGACCCCGGTGCCGCTGCCGCCGAGCAGCCGCAGGTCGGTTCCGGTGAGGTGGGTGGCGTGCACGGCCGTGGTGGCCGGGCCGAGCACCCCGTGCTCGGCCAGCAGCTCGGTGGGGGTACGCCCATGCGCGGCCCGGCAGGCCTCGTTCTCGGCCCGCTGCTCGGACAGGTGGACGTGTACCGGCGCGCCCTCGTTCCGGTGCGCGAACGCGGCCATCGCGTCCGCCGGCACGGCCCGCACCGAGTGCAGCGCCGCGCCGATCCGCACGTGCGGGTCGGCGCCCGAGTCCCGCGGCCGGTCGTCCGGCTCGTCGCCGGCGTCGTGCGGCCTTTCGCGCGCGTCCCGCGGCCGGTCGTGCCGGGCCCGTAGCCGGTCGTGCCGCTCGGACCAGCCGTCCAGGTCGCCGTCGGAGAACCGCAGCTGCGGCCCGCTCAGCGGCCGGCCGTCCACGCCGGCGGTCAGGTAGAGCGTGTCGAGCAGGGTGATCCGGATTCCGGCCTGCGCGGCGGCCTCGATCAGCGCCGCGCTCATCGCGTTCGGGTCGTGGTAGCGCCGTCCGCCCGGCCCGTGGTGCAGGTAGTGGAACTCGCCCACGCAGGTGATCCCGGCCAGCGCCATCTCCCCGTACGCGGCCCGGGCCAGCGCCAGGTAGCCGTCCGGGTCCAGCCGGCCGGCCACCGCGTACATCAGCTCCCGCCAGCTCCAGAAGTCGCCGCGACCGCCGTGGGTACGCCCGCGCAGCGCCCGGTGGAACGCGTGCGAGTGCGCGTTGGCCAGCCCGGACAGGGTGAGCCCGGGCAGCCGTACCGCATCGGCCGGCGGCGCCACCACCCCCGGCGTGACCCCCGCGAACCGGCCCCCCTCCACCTCAACCAGCACGTCAGATGCAAGGAAGGGCCCCTTGTTATCGTTTTCTGTATAGGAAGGGCCCCCTCTTAACGGGTCGGCCGGCGAGCCGGGAGCGCCCGGCAGCCAGGCGTGCTCGGCCAGGTAGCGGGTCACCGACATGCCAGCTCCGCGAGCACCTCGGCCAGCGCCCGCACCCCGGCCGCGCAGTCGGCGTCGCCGGCCGCCTCGGCGGGGGAGTGCGACACCCCGGTCGGGTTGCGCACGAACAGCATGGCCGTCGGCACGTGCCCGGCCAGCACCCCGGCGTCGTGCCCGGCCGCCGTCGGCAGCGCCGGCGCCGCGAGCAGCCGGGCCAGCCGGGCGCCGAGGTCGGTGTCGAAGGCCACCGGCGGCGTCGCGGACTCCTCGACCACCACCAGCTCCGTGCCGTCCCGCCGGGCCCGCTCGGCCGCCTTGGTACGCAGTGCCGCCACCAGTTCGGTGAGCGTCTCCGGCTCGGCGGCCCGGGCGTCCAGCCAGCCCGTCACCCGGCTCGGGATCGCGTTGGTGGCGTTCGGCTCGACCCGTACCCGGCCCACCGTGGCGTGCGCCCCGCGCAGCCGGGCCTCCTTGTTGGCCGCCAGCACCGTGAACGCGTACGTAAGCATCGGGTCGCGGCGGTCGGCCATCCGGGTCGTACCGGCGTGGTTGGCCTCGCCGGTGAACTCCAGCCGCCACCGGCCGTGCGGCCAGATGGCGCTGGCCACCCCGACCGGGGCGCCCACCTCGGCGAGCGCGCGGCCCTGCTCGACGTGCAGCTCGACGTACCCGCCGAGGTTGCCCAGCAGGTCCGGCCGCGCGCCGGCCGGACGGCGCCCGAGCGCCGCGGCGAAGGTGGTCCCCGCGGCGTCGGTGAGCGCCGCCGCCCGGTCCGGGTCGATGGCGCCGGCGAACAGCCGTGATCCCAGGCACGGTACGCCGAACCGGCCGCCCTCCTCCTCGACGAACGCGGCCACCCCCACCGGCCGGGCCGGCGCCATCCCGGCGGCGCGCAACTCGTCGATGGCCAGGAAGGCGCTCACGATGCCCAGCGGACCGTCGTACGCCCCGCCGTGCGGCACCGAGTCGAAGTGGCTGCCGGTCAGGATCGCCCCGTCGCTGCCGGCGTCGCCAGTGCCCGGGTCGCCCCACCAGGCGAAGAGGTTGCCGTTGCCGTCCTCGGTCAGCGCCATCCCGCGCGCGGCCGCCTGGTCGCGGAACCAGTCCCGCAGCCGCAGCTCGGGCGGGGTGAACGCGTACCGCAGGTAGCCGCCGCTGCCGGCGTCCCGCCCGACCGGGGCGAGCTCGTCCCAGCAGGCGCGGAACCTGTTAACAAGGGGCCCTTCCTCTACCGAATGCGATAACAAGGGGCCCTTCCTTACGCTTCGGCCATTGGGATGCGGACGCCGGTGCGGGCCGCGACGGCGCGGGCGTCGTCGTAGCCGGCGTCGACGTGCCGGATCACGCCCATGGCGGGGTCGTTGGTGAGCACCCGCTCGATTTTCTGCCCGGCCAGCGCGCTGCCGTCGGCCACGCAGACCTGCCCGGCGTGGATCGACCGGCCGATGCCCACCCCGCCGCCGTGGTGGATCGACACCCAGGACGCCCCGCTGGCGGTGTTGACCATCGCGTTCAGCAGCGGCCAGTCGGCGATCGCGTCCGAGCCGTCGGCCATCGCCTCGGTCTCCCGGTACGGGCTGGCCACGCTGCCGCAGTCCAGGTGGTCCCGGCCGATCACCACCGGCGCCGACAGCTCGCCGCTGGCCACCATCTCGTTGAACCGCACCCCGGCCCGGTCCCGCTCACCGTAGCCCAGCCAGCAGATCCGGGCCGGCAGTCCCTGGAACGCCACCCGCTCGCCGGCCAACCGGATCCACCGGGCGAGGGACTCGTTCTCCGGGAACAGCTCCAGGATGGCCCGGTCGGTGGCCGCGATGTCGGCCGGATCGCCGGACAGCGCCGCCCACCGGAACGGGCCCTTGCCCTCGCAGAACAACGGCCGGATGTACGCGGGCACAAAGCCGGGGAACTCGAACGCCCGCTCGTACCCGCCGAGCTTCGCCTCGCCGCGGATCGAGTTGCCGTAGTCGAAGACCTCCGCCCCGGCGTCCAGGAAGCCCACCATGGCCTCGACGTGCTTCGCCATCGACGCCCGGGCCCGGTCGGTGAACTCGGCCGGCTTGGTCCGGGCGTACTGCGCCGCGTCGGCCAGCTCCACCCCCTCCGGCACGTACGACAGCGGGTCGTGCGCGCTGGTCTGATCGGTCACGATGTCGATGGCCACCCCGCGACGCAGCAGCTCCGGGAACACCGTGGCGGCGTTGCCCACCACGCCGACGCTGAGCGCCCGGCGGTCGCGCCTGGCGGCGAGCGCCCGGTGCAGCGCCTCGTCCAGCGAGCCGGCCACCTCGTCCAGGTAGCGGTCCCGCTGCCGGCGGTCCAACCGGGTCTGATCCACGTCGACGACCAGGCAGGCGCCGCCGTTCATGGTCACCGCGAGCGGCTGGGCGCCGCCCATCCCGCCGCAGCCGGCGGTCAGGGTGAGCGTCCCGGCCAGCGATCCACCGAACCGTTTGGCCGCCACCGCGGCGAACGTCTCGTACGTGCCCTGCAGGATGCCCTGGGTGCCGATGTAGATCCACGAGCCGGCCGTCATCTGCCCGTACATGGTCAGGCCGAGCTGCTCCAGCCGGCGGAACTCCGGCCAGGTGGCCCAGTCGCCCACCAGGTTGGAGTTGGCCAGCAGCACCCGCGGCGCCCACTCGTGGGTGCGCAGCACCCCCACCGGCCGGCCGGACTGCACCAGCATGGTCTCGTCGTCGCGCAGCGTGCGCAGCGTCCGCACCAGCGCGTGGTACGAGGGCCAGTCCCGCGCCGCCCGCCCGGTGCCGCCGTACACCACCAGGTCGTCGGGGCGTTCGGCCACCTCCGGGTCCAGGTTGTTCTGCAGCATCCGCAGCGCGGCCTCCTGCGGCCAGCCGGGGGCGGTCCGGGCGGCGCCGCGGGCGGCGCGGACACCGCCCGCCGGCGCACGGTTGTCGGGGGACATCGGCTCTCCTTCCGGGTACGGGGGGTGGGGCGGCCCTGGTCAGAGCGCGAACAGTTGGCGACGGGCGGCGGAGGCCTCGAACGCCTCCAGCCGGGCCTGGGTGTCGGTCGGCGCCGCGTCGCAGATCGCCTGGAGCAGCACCATGGCCAGCGTCATC
Organism: Plantactinospora siamensis; assembly: GCF_042434095.1. Classification (NCBI taxonomy): domain Bacteria; kingdom Bacillati; phylum Actinomycetota; class Actinomycetes; order Micromonosporales; family Micromonosporaceae; genus Plantactinospora; species Plantactinospora siamensis. The sequence continues at coordinate 717,158 of NZ_JBHLUE010000004.1, read as the reverse complement.
GGGGCGGTGTGCAGGTCGAACACCAGGTCGGTGCCGACCGCGGCCGGCAGCACCACCTCGGCGTGCTCGCTCGCCGGGCTGACCGGCGAGTCGGTGATGGCCACCACGCGCAGCCCGGCGGACCGGGACTCCCGCAGCGCGTCCAGGGCCTCCCGCGGGTACCGGGGCAGTACGAAGGCCAGCACCGCCGTGGCGCCCGCGGCCGCGGCCTGCTCCAGCCGGTCGGTCAGCAGGGTGCCGCCGGCGTCCAGCACCCGCACGTCCGGGTGCACCTTCGCGGCGAAATAGGCGAAGTACGCGGCCAGCGGCGCGGCCGCGCGCAGCCCGAGCACCGGCAGCGGGCGGCTGGCCGCGAGCAGCCGGCCGGTGGCGGCCAGCCGGTCCCGGTCGGCGAGCTGGCCGGCCAGCCGGTCCAGGTTGCCGATCTCGGCGCGTACGGCCCGCTGGAGCTCGTTCTCCCCGCCGGCGTCCGCCACACCGGCCGCGATCACCTCGCGGAGCCGCCGGCGCAGCGCCGGATAGCCGTCGTGGCCGAGCGCGACCGCGAACCGGGTGACCGACGGCTGGCTGACCCCGGCCAGCTCCGCCACCTCGGCGGCCGAGAAGGACGCCGCGGCCGGGGCGTGCTGCACCAGGCAGTGCGCGATCCGGCGCTGCGTGGGGGTCAGCCGGATTCCGCCGACCAGGTCGAGGACCCGTTCGGTGGGCCCGCTGGGGCCGGCCGGCTCATTCATGGGCTGACTCTATGCATCAAATCTTTCAGAACGCAACGACCGCCGCTGTCGGGCCGGTGACCGGCCCCCCAAGACGCGAGCGACCCCTCGGTAATATCCGCAGGGCGGGCGAGTGGAGGAGTTGGCATGCAGCCGGAAGGTCCGTACAGCTTCACCGAACTGGTGGGCCGATGCCAGGTCGGCGCCGTCTGGTCCGCCGAGGACGAATTCGGCCGGCTGTTGACGGTTGCCGTCCTGGACGCGACCGCTGCCGGTGACCCGGGTTGGCGGCAGGCGTTCGAGGCCGCCGCCAACACCATGGCGCAGCCGCAGACCGGTGACATGCCGTACGTGAACGCCGACTTCGCCGCGCAGCTGCCCTGGGTGGCGTACTCCGTAGGCCGCGGCCCCGGCGCCGAACGCCTCTTCCAGTCGCTGGGCATGGTGCTGCAGCCCGACGCCGACGCGACCCCGGGCCCGGCCGGCGCGCCCGGAACCGCGGCCGGTTCCGCCGGCGTGCCTGGAACCGCGGCCGGTTCCGCCGGCGTGCCTGGAACCGCGGCCGGTTCCGCCGGCGTGCCTGGAACCGCCGCCGGTTCCGCCGGCGTGCCGGGCGGGACGCCGCCGCCCGTCGTCCGGGCGACGCACCCCGTCTCCGGGTCGCCGGGGTGGGGGAGTCCCATGTCGGGGCCACCGGCTCCGGCCCAGTCCCACCAGATCTCCGGGCCGCCGTATCCGATGTCGGCGCCACCGGTCTCCGGCGCCCCCTCATCCGGGGCGCCGCTGTCGCCGGCGCCGCTCTCGCCCGCGCCCGCCTACCCCGCGCCGGTGTCGGGCCGCCCGGCGCCGGTGTCGGGCCGCCCCGCGCCGGTGTCGGGCCGCCCCGCGCCGGTGTCGGTTCCGCCGCAGCCGGTCTCGGCGGAGCCCGGGTCGGGCGCCGGCCCCTTCGCCGGTCCCGGCCGCCGCATCGCGCCGGTGGAGCGACCCGCGCGTGGCCCGCGGCGGCGGGTCTGGGTTCAGGCGCTCGTCGGCGTGGCGCTGCTGCTGGCCGGCGGCGCGATCGGCTTCGGCTGGGGCAACAGCCAGGGACGGGCGGCGGCCAAGCCGGATCCGAGCCCGTCCCTCCCCGTCTACGAGGCGACCCAGTTCTCCATCAACAAGGCCAAATTCGACGGTGCCCTGGCGCAGCTGGCGGAGCCGTGGCTGGCCCACATGGGCGGCTGCGCCGCCAACACCGACAGCGGTGGGCCGGACCTTCCCCGGGACGAAGAGCGGCACGTGTTCTGCCGGTACGGCGGCGTCTCGGTGCACTTCGCGCTCTACGACTCTCCGGCGAAGGAGGACGCGGCGCGGGCCTACCGCGCGCAGTTGGGCCTCACCGGCACCGCGCTCGCCCCCGGGCTGCGGCCGCCGACCCGCACCACCGGTGGCGTCACCGGGGCGCCCGGCAGCTACGTCGAGTACGCCTTCAAGACCGGTGACGGGCGGGCGATGTGCGGCATCTGGTGGGACCGCGACGACAGCGTCGGCGCCTTCTACCTTGAGTCGCTCTGCGAGTCGGGTCTGGCCGGCAACTGGGATGCCCTGCGCGACCTGTGGCACCGGAACAGCTGATCTTCGGGCCGTTCGGTCGTTGACACAATCGTCCTGACAAGAGTGAATGGGTCTCGTACTGCCATCCACATGGGCGTGCATCAAGCGGGGGATCATGACTTTTGTGGAGAATCTCGATCCGGTGGTCGAACCGGTCGGTCATCCACCTCTGTTGGCGGGGCGCTCGGTCGCGGTCGTGCACGAGTGGTTCGGCGCCACCGGCGGCGCCGAGAGCACCTTCCTCGTCCTCGCCGACCTGGTGCCGCACGCCCATCGCTTCGTGCTCTGGGCCGATCGGGACGTCCCGGTCGAGCAGCTGCGGCTGCGCCAGTCCTGGATGGCCCGGACCCCGCTGACCCGGAGCAAGGCGGTCGCCCTGCCGCTCATGCCGCTGGTCTGGCGCGGCTGGGACGGCGACCCGCTCGACGTGGTCATCTCCTCCAGCCACGCGTTCGCGCACACCGCCCGGTTCGGCCCGCCCGAACGGACCCGGCACCTGAGCTACGTCCACTCGCCCGCCCGCTACGTGTGGAGTCCGAGCCTGGACTCGCGGGGTCGCAACCCGCTGCTCTCGCTGCCCCGGCGGGCGTTGCAGGCCGCCGACGTGCGGCTCAGTCGGCACGTGCACGCCTACGCGGTCAACTCCCGTGAGGTGCAGCGGCGGGTCGAGCGGTTCTGGGGGCGGGATGCCGTCGTCATCCACCCGCCGGTCGACGTCGACTACTTCGCCGCCGCCCCGCGCGAGCAACGTGCCCAGCCCCGTGACTATCTGCTCGGCGTGGGCCGATGGGTGCCGTACAAGAACTTCGACCTGATGATGGCGGCCGCCGCGGAGGCCGGGCTGCCGCTCATCATCGCCGGCTCCGGGCCGGAGGAGGCGCGGCTGCGCCGCGCCGCCGAGCGGAGCCGGGCGCAGGTCACGCTGGAGCGCCGGCCCACCCGGGAGCGGCTCCGCGAGCTCTACTGGGGCGCCCGCGCCCTGCTGTTCCCGGCGCACGAGGACTTCGGCATCGTCCCGGTCGAGGCGCAGGCCTGCGGCACCCCGGTGATCGGCCTGCGCGGCGGGGGTCTGCTGGAGACCGTCCGGGACGGGGAGACGGGCCACCTGGTCGACTCCCTCGCCCCGGCCGCCTACGCGGCCGCCGTGCGACGCGTCGCCGAGTTGCCGGTCGAGCGGATCATGGACAACGCCGAGCGCTTCTCCCGGCAGCGGTTCGCGGCCCGGATGACCGAGTGGATCGCCCGTGAGTCGGGCTGACGGGCCGCCGGTCGGCCTCGTCGTCGACTGCAGCGGCGTCGGCGCCGGTGGGATCACCCGGGTGCTCACCGAACTGGTCCGGCACTGGCCGGCGGGGTGGCGACTGGACCTCGTCGCGGCCCCGGCGGCCTGGTCCGTCCCGTCCCGGGCGGGCGGCGCCGAGGTGACGGTGCTCAGCGGGCAGGGCAACGGCCGGGCCGGCACGATCGCCGCCGCCACCACGGCGTTGCGCCGGGCCACCGGGCGGGCCGGCGCGACCACCGTGCTCTCGTTGAGCCCGTCGGCCGCCGTCCTGGGCAGCCGGCTGCCGGTGGTCACCGTGCTGCACGACCTCGCGTTCCGGCTCTGGCCGTACGAGCTGCCCGCCTCCGTCCGCCGGTACCGGCAGGTCAGCTATGGCACGGCCATCCGCCGATCGCACCGGCTGGTCTGCGTCAGCGCCCGGACCCGGCACGACCTGCTGGGCCTGTACGGGGTGCCGCCGGCGCGTGCCCATGTCTGGCACCCCGGCAGCGACCTGGCCGTCCCCGCCGCGGGTCCGCCCGCCAGCAGTCTCCCCGCCGTCGGCCTTCCTGCGGGTCCGGCGGCCGGCGGCCCACCCGCCACCGGTCTGCCGGAGCCGCTGGCCCGGCTCGCGGAGCGGGGCGAGCGATACCTGCTCGTCGCCGGCCACGCGCCGCACAAGGGCGTCGAGATCGCCGTGGACGCCCTGCCCCGGCTGCCCGGGCACTCGCTGGCGGTGCTGACCGGTGGGCAGCCGGCCGAGCGGTTCCGGGACGCGGCGGCCCGGTCGACGGCGCGCGACCGCATCCACTTTCTCGACCGGCTCCCCGATGCCGGATACGCCGCCGCCCTGGCCCACGCCGCCGTCTTCCTGATGCCGAGCCACTTCGAGGGCTACGGGCTGCCGGCGGCGGAGGCGCTGCGACTCGGCACGCCGACGGTCGTCTCACCCGATCCGGCGCTGCACGAGGCGACCGGCGGCCGGGCGGTCCGGATGACCGCCTGGTCGGCGGAGGCCCTGGTGGCGGCCGTGACGGCGGCCGAACGCGCGGCACGTCCGGTCCCCGGCTACGGCGGCCGGTCCTGGCGGGAGGCGACGGCGGAGCTGGCTGCGTTCCTCGGCGAACTCTCCACGGTGGACCGGCGGCCGGCGCCGGCTCGGGCCGGAGGGTAGCTGAACCGTGCGGATCGCCATGGTGCACTCCTCCTTCGCCATCCGGGGCGGGGCCGAGCAGTACGTCCGCGACCTGTCCCGGGCGCTGGCCGCGCGCGGTCATCAGGTGCGGGTCTTCAGCAGCCCGTCGGTCAACGCCGAGCCGGCCGACGAGCCGGTCCGGACCCGGCTGTCGAACCGGGGCGGTCGGCTCCCGCGGCCGCTGAACAAGGTCCTCGCCCACCTTGGGGACCTGATCGACCCGACCGGTCTGCGGGTGGACGATCTGCGGACGTTCGCCCCCGACGTGGTGCACGTGCACAACTGGCAGGGACTCGGCGCGGTGCCCGTGGCCCGGTTGGCCCGCGCCTACCCGACCTGCCACACCGTGCACGACTACGCCCTCTGCGATCCGAACAACGCGTTGGCCAACCGGGGCCGCTCCGGGCTGGTCGATCGGGCGCTGCGGGTCCGCTCCGCCTGGCTGGTGCGTCGGCTGCGCCGGGTCACGCTGCTGTGGCCGGCGCAACGCACCCGCGACATCGTCCGCGGCCAGGTGCCCGGCGAGGCCCGGCTCACCGGCCGGGTCGTGCCGCTGGCCGTCTTCACCGGGGTCCGCCGGCCGGTCAGCTGGCCGCCCGGGGATCGGCGGGTGTTCCTCTTTCTCGGCGCGCTCAGCGAGCACAAGGGCATCGATCTGCTGCTCGACGCCTGGCGCGAGGCCGGCGCCGGTGTCGGGGCCGGTGCGGGTGCCGGGGCCGAGGCCGGCGCCGGCGCCGGCGCGACCCTGCTGATCGCCGGGGACGGTCCGCGCCGGGTGGCGGTCGAGGCGGCGGCGCGGACGCTGCCCGGCGTGGAATACCTCGGCTACCTCGACGGGCCCGGCAAGGAGGCCGCGCTGCGGCGGGCCGGCTGGCTCGTCCTGCCCAGCCAGTGGGCGGAGAACTACCCGATCTCCTGCTGCGAGGCGCTGCTGGCCGGACGGCCCCTGCTGGCCAGCCGGGTGGCCCGACCGCCGATGGCGTCCGACGGGTCGGTGCGTACCTTCGGCGACCGGGCCGACCTCGTCGACCTGCTGCGCCACGCCGCCACGCTGCCCGACGCCGAGTACGATGCGGCGGCCGCCTCCGCCGCCCACGACGGCCGCCAACTCGACTGGGAACGCCACGTCGACGCGGTCCTCGACAGCTACCGGTCGGTCCGGAGCCGGCCCGACCTGCCGGGCCTTCTGCATCACGAGGTGACCACCGCATGACGTCCGAGACCGACACCCGGCGCGGCGCGGCCGAGGGCCCGGAGGCGCCCGGTCCGACGCCGCCGCGCCGGTCCGGACTCGCTCCGCCGTACCCGCGCTGGCTGCTGGCCGCGGGCGTGGTCCTGCTGGCGGCGGTGGCCGTCGGGCCGTTCGTCGGATACTCGCCGCTGCTGCCGGTGTTCCTGGCCGTCCTGGCGCTGCTGGCTCTCCGCCCGGTGCCGGGACTCGGGTACGTCCTGGTCGTGCTCACCGCGCCGCTCGGGCTGTGGTTCATCGGCCTCGAGCGGCTGGTCGGGGACGCCTTCGGCGGCCGGGAGTACGCGCTGAGCATCTCCGGCACGCTGGTGGTGGCCGCGCTCTTCGCCCTGACCGCGTTCCTGCACCGGTGGACCCGGCGGGACGTGCTGGCCGCCGGAGTGGCGCTGGCCATCCTGGCCGTATGGAGCCTCATCGGCATCGCGCACCACGGGATGGCGCAGACCGCCGTAGGCGTGCGCCTGCTGGTGGTGCCGCTGCTCATCCTGCTGGTGCTCGTGGCGCTGCCGCTGCCCCGGCTCAGCACCCTGGTCACCGTGCTGTCCTGGGTGCTGATCGCGAACGCCGTCGCGGCGCTCGCCGAACTGGCGGTGGGTCCGGCCCGACTCGTCCAGTGGGGCTTCGAGGAGGGCCGGGCGGTCCGCTACATCGGTGACACCTTCCGGGTGTCCGGCCTGACCGAGTTCAACGCCGAACTGGGCCTGCTGGCCGGCGCGTACCTGCTCGGCTACGTCGCGCTGTGGCTGACCCGCGGCGCCCGACCCAGGCGGTGGTCCTGGCACGCCGGGGCGGCCGCCGCGCTGCTCTGCCTCGCCCTCAGCACCAGCCGGTCCGGGGCCCTGCTGGTTGCCGCGGGGGTGGTGGCCGCCGCCGTGTCGAACCGCTCGGGTGGCGCCGCGGCCCGGCGGCGCGCCCGGCTGGTCGGGCTGGGCGTGGTCGCGGCCCTGATCGTCGCCTTCGGCGCGCTGGGCGCCACCGGCTCGCACAGCATGCTCGACCGGTTCGCCAACTGGGGGCGGCTGCTGGACGACGTCACCCTCGCCGGCGGCGGGATCGGTAGCGTCGGCGCGGCCACCAGTTCCCGGATCGCCTCCGGGCAGCAGGTCTTCGTCGACAACTACTACGTCAGCCTGGCTCTGCAGTTCGGCCCGGTGGTCGCGGTCGCGGTCGTGGCCGCCCTCGGCTATGCGCTGTTCCGGCTGTGGCGGCGGGCGGCCACCGACCCGTCCGCCGGGCTGCACTTCGCGATCCTCACCGGGCTCGCCGCGGCCAGCCTGGTGGTCGAGGCGTGGGAATATCCGGGCGCGATGATGTGCCTGGCGATCTTCGTCGCGTACGCCCGGCGGCTGCGGCCGGCGCCCACGCCGTTCTGGTGGTGACCCGCGTGGGATCCGTCGTGGCCCAGCTGGCGCGCCTGCAACGTACCCAGCTCTCGGTCCAGGCCCTCAACCGGCTGTGCAGCGTCGTCCTGTTCCTGCTGGCGTCCTGGTGGGACGGTGACCACCTGCCGCTGGTCGCGTTCCAGGGCATCCTGCTGGCCGTCCCGTACGCGCTCATCGAGGCGCTCGTCGGCCGGCCCATCGCCGCCGATCTGGTGCCGGAGCGGTGGGACACGGGCCGGTGGGCCCGCACCGCCGCGCTGGTCGTCGCGCTGCCCGTCGGTGTGGTCGGCTATCTCTCCGCGTCCATCGCCCTGCCGCAGACCGGCGTCGCCGACCGGCTATGCATGCTCGCCCCGGTGCTGCTGCAACTGCCTATCGAGGCCTACTTCTGGGCCACCGCCCGGACCGGCTCGCCGCGGCGGGCCAACCTGATCCCGCAGCTGACCGCCATCGGCACCCTCCTCGGCGGGGTGACCTTCGTCGCCGCCGACGTACGGGTGGACGTCGCCGCGGTGCCCGCGCAGGTCGCCGTGATCCTCTGGTGCCTGCTGCGCCGGCCGGCAGCCGGACCGGGCACCGTACGCCCCGGTGCCCGTGCCGCGGTGTCGCTCGGAGCGGTGTACTGCTTCGCGGCGGTGGTCGACCTCTCGTACTCGATCGCCCTGCCGGCGGTGGCCGGGTGGGTGGCGGGCGCCAGCTCGGTGGTGGTGCTGCGCGCGATGGACCTGGCCTTCGGCCCGTTCCATGTGGCCCTGTCCGCGACCACCCGGGAGGACGTGGTGGCCGGGCGCCGCATCCGGTGGCGGAGCGGCACCCGGGCCCTGACCGTGGTCACCCTGGTTGTCGTCTCCGCGGTGGTCCTCGGCAGCGAACGGCTGCGCGGGCTGCTCGCCACCGACCTCGGCGCCGTCGGCCTCGCCGTCCTCGCGTCGTACTGCGGCTACAAGGCCGTCGTCATGGTCTCCACCTGGCTCTCCACCCGGCACATGATCTGGGCCCCGCCACGCCGCTACCTGGTTTCCGCGATCGGCTCACGGGTCATCGCGTTCGCCGGCCTCACGGCCGCGATTGTGCTGGCCGCCGGCCTCACCGACCTGGTCCTGCTGCTGGTGGCGGCCGAGGCCACGGTGATCGGCTGGTTCCTGGTCCGGATGCGGACCGGCGTCCGGGCGCCGGCCGTCAGCACCGACCCCGACGGCGCGCCGGAAGCCACCGTGGGGCCCACCGGTGCCCCGGCCGCCACCGTGGGGCCCACCGGCGCCCCGGCCGCCACCGTGGTGCCCACCAGCGTGCCGGCCGCCGCCGTGGTGGCCGACGGCGCGCCGGCCGCCACGGTGGTGGAGCCCGCCAGGCGGCCGAACGCCGCCGTGGGGCGTGCCAGCGTGCCGGCCGCTCGAGGGCGGCCCGGCGGCGCGCCGCTCGGCCGGTAGCCGGGCGCCGACCCGACCCGGCCCGTCACGGTTCGGCGGCGAGCACCTGCACCGCGCCGGTTGGGAAGATCGCGCAGAGCTGCGTACGCCCGCCGGCGTCCCGGGCGAACAGCCGGACGCTGCCGTCGTCCGGTCGGGCCGGCGTGGCCTGCGCGCGAAGGTCGAAGGCGGGGCTCACCACGAGGTTCTTTTCCGGCTCGCCCAGCCCCTGCACGATCTCGACCTGGGTGGTGGGGGAGGGCTTGCCGATCCAGCCGCGTCCCGAGCCGACGATGTGCCGGCCCACCTCGTCGGCCGCGCCCGGCTGCCACACGCTGGCCCGGACCACCGACGCCCCGCGGTCAGCGCCGAAGTCAACCGCCGCCGTGCCGCAGTTGACGATGCGGGTGTCCACCATGCATCCGGACGGCTGGTCCGGCTCGTCGCCGGGCGCGAACTGCACGCCGATCTCCTGCTGATGGTTGTAGCCGAGCACGAAGCCGGACATCCATCGGCAGTCGCTGCGGGAGATTCGCACGCCGACGCCGCCGTTGAGGTCGGCGTAGCAGTTCACGCAGCCCACCGCCGGGGCCGCCAGATCGAACGAGAGGTCCTGCCGGATGCCCCAGGCGTGACAGTTGATCAGGAAGGTGCCGTTGGACTCGCCCGCAATGCGGAACCCGGCCCCACCGTTCTGGGAGGCCAGGCAGTTGAGGAAAAGCGAGTCGTGCGGGCCGGCGAAGTGGAAACCGTGCCCGTCGTTGTCCCGGGACCGCACCGCCGACAGCCGGGACTCCATCTGGTGCCCGGACGGCAACGCGGCCGTCGGTCCCCACTCGCTGACCACCCCGTCGTTGCGGCAGTTGACGACCATGACCTCGGTCAACTCGTACCCGTAGCCGTAGATCCGCAGCCCGTACCCGGCCCGCGGGTTCTGCTCCTTGTTGCCGTCCAGACAGAGGTCACGGATGCTGAACAGCGTGATGCCGGCGTCGGAGCGACTGCCGGTGAGTTCGCCGTAGCCGTCCGACTGGATGAGCGCCGAGTTGGCGCCGGCGCGCAGTCGCAGCGTGCTGGCATCCCCGCCGGCGCCCCGCAGGTGCACCCGCGAATACAGGGTGAGCTGCCCGGTGAGGTAGGTGCCCGGGGGGAAGTAGACGATGCCGCCGCCGCCGCGGGCGGCGTCGATGGCGCGTTGCAGCGCGGCCGTGTCGTCGGTCCGGCCGTCCCCGGTCGCGCCATGGTCCCGGACGTCGATGAGGCGCCGGTCCGATCCGTCGGAGCTCAGGCCGTTCGCCGCCGCCGCGCCCACCGCGACGGTGGAGCCGACCGCGGCGGCGATGGCGCCACCCTTCAGCAGCGCCGTCCGGCGGGTAACCGCCCAGGGCCACCGCGCTTCGCCCGCCTGCTCGTGGGGCATCTGCGCTCCTCCCGACCTCGGACGTCAATGACCGCGACGCCCCGCACCCCCAGCGCCATGGCGACGGCCCAGCCACGGCTGCCGACGATGATTCCATGCCGTGCCCCGGGTGCGACGGCCGGCCGCCGCACCCGCTACTGCCCGGCGTGCAGGATCTCGTCGACCGCGTCCCGGCGTACCGCGTCGAACAGGGACCGGGCCCGGGACTTGTCGGCGAACACAACGCTCTCGGTACCGACCCGTCCGGTGCCCCTGGTGGGGCAGGTGACAAAGGCGAGGTTGCCGCTGCGCAGCTGGCGAAGGTCCATGCCGAGGTCCAACGGGGACAGCGACCTGTCGACGCCGACCGAGTTGGCGGTGGCCTTGAGGAAGGAGTTCAGCCTGCCGGGACTGGTCAACGTCCCGCCGGAGGCGGCCTTGTCGAGGATGGCCCTGATGACCTGCTGCTGATGCCTGATCCGCGCGAAGTCGCCGTCGGTGAACGCGTAGCGCTCCCGGGCGTAGTCCAGGGCGGCCGCCCCGTTCATGGTCTGCGGGCCCTTGACGAACTGGCGGCGTCCGTCGGGGTTCAGCGAGTGGGTCGAGGTGAAGCTCTGCTCGACGTTGATGTCGATCCCGCCGAGCGCGTCGACGATCTCCTTGAAGCCGGAGAAGTCGACCATCGCGACGTGGTCGATCCGGACCCCGGTGAACTGCTCCACGGTCTGCACCATCAGCGGCACGCCGCCCCAGGCGTACGCGGCGTTGATCTTCGCCTCGCGGCCGCCGTGCTGGCCGTCCTTGGATCGGGGGATCGGCAGCCAGGTGTCCCGCGGGATCGAGATGAGCTGGGCGCTCTTCCGGTCGGCGGGCAGGTGCGCCAGGATGATCGTGTCGGACCGCGACCCCGAGGCGTTCTCCGGATCCCGCGAATCGCTGCCGAGGATCATGATGTTCTGCGCGTCCTTGGCCACCACCGGCGGCCGGCTGTCCGCGGGCACGTCCTTGAAGGCTTCGACCCGGTCCACCTTCTTGTCCACCGACCGCAGGTAGAGCCCGCCCGCCACGGCCCCGCCGGCGCCCAGCAACACCAGCACGGCCAGCACGATCAGTGCGATCTTCAGGCCGCGCCGCCGCCGCGGCCGCCGCTCGGCCGGCTCAGGCTGCTCGACGGCCGCCGGCCCCTCGTCGACGTGATCCGCCCCCGCGAGATTCTCTCGGATCGACATGGCCGAGATGCTACTGACCGGCCAACCTGCCCGGGTACCCGCTGCACGGTCAGAGATACGACGTCGCTCACATCGGACGGACGGATGCCCGGGCCGGAAAACCGGTCGCAGCCCCCTGATAGAACGTGGCCATGGACGTTGTGCTGAACGCGATCCACACGTACCCGGTCAAGGGCGGGCACCGGCTCGACCGCGACACCGCGCCGGTGCGGCCCTGGGGGCTGGCCGGCGACCGCCGCTGGATGCTGGTCGACGCCGACGGCGTCGGCGTCACCCAGCGGGACGCGCCCGCGCTGGTGACGCTGCGTGCCGAGGCGCACGCCGGGGGACTGCTGCTGCGGGCGGAGGGCCGGTCCGACCTGGACGTCGCCGAGCCGGTCGGCGCCGAGCCGCTGCCGGTCCGGGTCTTCAACAGCCGCCTGCCGGTGCCGGCACAGCCGGCCGGCGGCGACGCCGACCGGTGGCTGGGCGAGCTGCTCGGCCGGCCGGTTCGGCTGGTGTGGCTGGGGCGCCCCGCCCGGCACGTGCCCGCCGAGGAGCTTCCGGTCGACCCGGGCGACCGGGTCAACTTCGCCGACGAATATCCCGTGCTGCTGGCCAACCCGGCGTCGCTGGCCGCGCTCAACGGCTGGCTGCGGGAGGCCGGCAGCCCGGAGGGTCCGCTGCCGATGGAACGCTTCCGCCCCAACCTCGTGGTGGCCGGCGCCCCGCCGTGGGCCGAGGACGGCTGGGTGGGCCGCCGGCTGCGGATCGGCGCGGTGGTGTTCCGGGTCGCCGGCGGCTGCGACCGGTGCATGGTCACCACCATCGACCAGGAGACCGGCGTACGCGGCAAGGAGCCGCTGCGGGTGCTCGCGGCCCACCGCCAGCGGAACCAGAAGCTGCTGTTCGGCGTACACCTCATCCCGGAGCCGGCGGCCGGCGATCTGGTCGGCTCGGTCGCGGTCGGTGACCCGGTGCTGCCCGAGCCGTCACCGCATGGCACACCGTCTTAGATCTCGATTAGCTTCGTTGCGCGCCCGCGGTGGGCTCCGGCAGCATGGCCGGACGTGACCTCCACCGCGACCGACCCGCCCGTTCCGCCCGCCGGCCGGCCCGGCCACCGCCGGCCTCGCTGGCCGGGTCGCTGGTGGGTGGCCGGTGGCGTCACCGTCCTCGCCGCGGTGGTCGGGCTCGCCATGGCCGTCCAGGCCGGCGGCGCGCCCGCCTGCGCCGCCCCGCCGACCGGCGGCACCGTCCACTCTGGAAAGGCCACCTTCTACGACTCCGCCGGCGCCGGCGGGAACTGCTCCTACCCGGCCGCGCCGGCCGACCACCGGTACGTGGCGTTGGGCCCGAGCGAGTATTCCGCGGGCGCCGCCTGCGGCGGTTACCTCGACGTGACCGGCCCGAAGGGCACCATCCGGGTACTGATCATGGATCAGTGCCCGGAGTGCGAGCCGGGTCACCTCGACCTCTCCGCGGAGGCGTTCGCGCGAATCGCCGACCCGGTCCAGGGCATCGTGCCGGTGCGCTACCGCGCCGTGGTCAACCCGCCGCTGCCCGGGCCGCTCACCTTCCGCCTCAAGGAGGGTTCCTCACAGTGGTGGTTCGCCGTTCAGATCGGCAACCACGGCAACCCGCTGCGCTCGGTGGAGGTCCGCCAGGGCGCCAGCGGGTCGTGGCGGACCACCGAGCGGCAGGACTACAACTACTGGCTCATCGGCGCCGGCGCCGGCGCCGGACCGTTCTCCATCCGGGTCACCGACGTGTACGGGCACCGGGTGGTGGCCACCGGCATCCGGATGGCGCCCGGCCAGGTGCAGCGCAGTTCGGTCCGGATGTACGGCGGCAGCACGGCCGCCCGGTCCGCACCCGCCCGTCGGCCCGCGCCGAGCCGCAGCCCCAGCGCCGGCCCGGCGCGGTCCGGATCGGCGGCGCCGTCCCCGACCGCCGTTCCGACCGCCGTCCCGGCCGGCGCGCCCGCCACCGTCGAGGCCGCGCCGCCCGCGAGCGCCCTTCCGGTCCGCGCCGGCTGCGGCTGACCCGCCGGTACGCCCCGACCGGCCGGGGTGTCAGCTGGCGGGCGACGGGTCCCGGCGCGCGGAATACAGCACGAACGGCGCGTCGTCGTGCACCCCATCCCGCCCGGCCACCAGCCCGGACCCGGTGAACTCGCGCACGAACCGCATCCCGAGCCGTTCCATAACCGCCCGCGAGGCCAGGTTGTGCCGCTCGGTGTACGCCACCACCTCGGTCGCGCCGAGGTCCCGGAAGGCGTACGTCAGCCCGGCCCGGCCGATCTCGGTGGCGTATCCCCGCCCCCACCGGCGCTCATGCACCGCCCAGCCCAGCTCGAGACACGGCTGCCCGGCCAGCAGCTGCCGGGACAGGCCACCCCGGCCCACCACAAACCCGCCCGCGCGGTCGTACGCCATCCACTTGTGCACGCCGTCCCGGTCCCACGCCGCGGCCCACTCGGCGGCCCGGAACCGGGCCGCCGAGTGGGCCGCGGCGCTCCACGCCCCGCCGTACCACCGGGCCACGCCCGGGTCCCGGTGCAACGCCCACAGCTCGTCGGCGTGCTCCGGGCCGACCGGCTCCAGCCGGAGCCGCTCGGTCAGCCGCGTCCGGGCCGCCTTGGCCACGATGTCCCGCAGCCGGCGGTCGCCGTCGGTGCGGCCCCGCATCATCAGCTCCAGGTTGTCCGGCCCGACCCACGCGTACGCGTCGTGCTTGCCCTCCTCCAGCCGCGGCGCGCGCAGATCCCCGTCGACCTCGACCAGGTAGTCGCGCTCGCGGCGCCGCACACCCGCGTGCTCCCACTCCCAGTCGGGCAGCGCCGTCTCGATCCGGCGCAGCCGCCAGCCGGTCTCCTCGGTTATCTCCCGGGCCAGCGCCTGCTCCGGGCTCTCCCCGGCCTCGACGTGGCCGCCCACGATGTCCCAGGTGCCCGGCAGCAGGCGGCGGTCCGGCGAGCGGCGGTGAACGTACACCCGGTGCTCCGGGTCCCGGATGAGCGCACCGACGCAGGCCACCTCGCGCATCCCGCCACTCTACGGACGGCGGCTCACGCGGCGCTTCGCCGGCCTGCCGCGATGTCGCGCCTGCGCCGGCCTGCCGCGATGTCGCGCCCGCGCCGGCCTGCCGCGATGTCGCGCCCGCGCCGGCCGCCGCTACCGGTGCCCGCACCGGCCTGCCGCTACCCGGCGCCCGCGCCGGTCTGCTGCCGGGCCGCCTCGACCGCGCGCGGCCGCGGCGCCGCGCCGGACCGGTCGCCGCCGCCGCGGCGACCGCCCGGACGCCACAGCAACTCGGCCACCACCATCACCAGCGCCAGCACGGTGAGCGTCCCGCCAACCAGGAACGTGCCCCGGGCCCCGAACACCCGCAGCGCCACGCCGCCGCACGCCGTACCGAGCGCCACCCCCACGTTGTACGCCACCGAGTTCGCCGCGAGCGCCAGCTCGGTGCGGCCCGGCGCCACCCGCAACGCCCGGCTCTGCGCGGCCAGGAACACCGGCGTGGCCGCGAACCCGAGCAAAATCAGCAGGGCCACCGCGGCCGGCCGATGGGCCACCGCCATCGACAGCAGCAGCAGGGCCACCGCCTGCAGCAGGACGCAGCCGGCCAGCACCGCCCCGGGCAGCCGGTCCAGCAGCGCGCCGGCCAGCGCCACCCCGGCGAAACCGGCCAGCCCGAACACGCCCAGCAGCAGGCCCACGGCGCCGTCCGGGAAGTGGCCGGCCGTGCGCAGCACCTCCACCAGGTATGAGAATCCGGTGAACATCCCGGTCACCGCCAGCGTCATCGCGGCAAGCGTGCTGACGAATCGCGGACCGTCGGGCGTCAGGCCGTACGCCCCCGGCTCGAACGCCGGCGGCGACGTCGGCAGCAGCAGGCCGATGGTGACCAGGGCGACCAGGGCGCAGAGGCCGAGCAGCCGGAACGGCACCTGCCAGCCGTGCTGCCGGCCCAGCCAGTTGCCCACCGGCACCCCGAGCACCATGGCCAGGGTGCCGCCCACCGCCAGCAGCCCCACGACCCGGCCACGGGCGGCCGCCGGGAACATGCCGGTGGCCACCGGGGCGAGCAGGCTCCAGAACAGCGCCTGGGCGACGGCCGTCGCCACCCGGGCCGGCAGCAGGACCGCGTACGCCGGAACCAGCGTCGGGATCAGGCTCGCCACCAGCAGCATCGACAGCACCCCGGTGAGCAGGTACCGGCGCGGCACCCGGCGGGTCCAGTGCGCGAGCGGCAGTGACACGACCGCGACGGTGAGGCCGTACCCGCTGATCAGGTGACCGATCGAGGTGATCGGCACGGCCAGGTCGGCCGACATGATCCGGAGCAGGCCGATCGGCAGGCTCTCGGCGGTGTTGAAGCTGAAGGCGGCCAGCATCAGCGCGCCGAGGAGCGGCGCTCGCCGCCGGTCGCTGACCCGGACCATGCCCGCCCCCTCCGCCCGATTCGCCGATAACCGACGATCAGCCATAGAAGGGGACATACCACTCTAGTTGAGGTCGAACAATCCGCCGGGCCGGAGAACGGGGAAGGAGCTGCTGCGCAGCGGCGTCAAGCGCGCCGAGTCGACCGGTGGCGGTCCTTGCGATCAGGCCAGTGGGCCGCCGGGCGGGTCCGACGGCTGGCCCTGAACTGTGCGGAAGAGGGGACTTGAACCCCTACGCCCGAAGGCACGGGTACCTAAAACCCGCGTGTCTGCCGCTTCCACCACTTCCGCTGGCGCAAGCAGTCTAGAGCGTCGGGCGGAAATCGTGTTGAGCCCGGCCGCGCGGAGGATCGCGGACACCGAGCCGTGGCTCACCGGGCAACCGTCGGCGGCGAGCAGCCGGGCCAGCGGCTTGGGCCCCAGGTCGGGATGAGACAGGGCCGCCGCGATGACCGTTTCGCGGCGGGCGGCCGACCGCCAGCGCCGCCCGTCCGGTCGGGGCGGGAGCGCCGCGTCCCGTTCCAGCCGCCGCCGGAGTCGGTGGAGATGTCCGGGGCTGCAGCCGATGAGATCCGCGGCCGCCGTCGCGGTCAGCTCCCGCCGGTCTATCCGGCCGAACAACGCGACCAACCGCTCCTGCTCGACGGGCTCACGCTGTCCGGGATGCGGCGCTTGGGAGACGGGTGGCCGTGCCGTCGGCACACCGAAGATCCGCCGGTTGCGCCCGGCGTACGTGTCGGTCTGGCTGTGACAGTTCGGGCAGAGGAACCGCAGGTTCGCCAGCCGGCAGTCGCGGACGAAGCCGTTGCGGTGATCCACGTGCAGCACGAGCGGGCGACCCAGCCAGGTCGGTCCACTGCCGCACCCGGCGCAGCGTTCCGGCACGCCCGACTCGACCAGGGCCCGCCGGAGCAGCTCGGGCCGTGCCCGGCGCCGACCCGGCTCCCGTTCCACCAAAATCTCGGCGGCGGACAACCGCGGCCGCGGCCGGCCGACCAACGTGCCGCGACGAGAGAAGTGCGTGGTGTCCAGGCCGAGGCCATTGATCCGGCGCCGCAGGTGCGCATGGGAACCGCCGCTCGGCGTCACCCCCAGGAAGCGCATGACGTCCGCCATGGTCCGGGAGGCGGTGACGGCCTCGGCCAGCATCTCGGGGGTGTATCGGTAGCGGGCCATGCTCGCACGGTAACCGCCGGCACCGACAGCCCGGCCGATCGAGGCCGGCCCCGGGTCAGTCCAGGCCCAGGTCCCGGCGCAGCTTCGCGACGTGCCCGGTCGCCTTCACGTTGTACATGGCCCGCTCGATCCGGCCCTCCGGGTCGATGACGAACGTCGAGCGGATGACGCCGGTCACCGTGCGGCCGTACATCTGCTTTTCCCCGTACGCCCCGTACGCGGTCAGCACGCTCTTGTCCTCGTCGCTGACCAGCGGGAACGTGAGCGCGTCCCGCTCGCGGAACTTCGCCAGCTTGGCGGGTTTGTCCGGCGAGATGCCGATCACTTCATAGCCGGC
Organism: Plantactinospora siamensis; assembly: GCF_042434095.1. Taxonomy (NCBI): domain Bacteria; kingdom Bacillati; phylum Actinomycetota; class Actinomycetes; order Micromonosporales; family Micromonosporaceae; genus Plantactinospora; species Plantactinospora siamensis. The sequence continues at coordinate 699,786 of NZ_JBHLUE010000004.1, read as the reverse complement.
GGCCTGCAGCGAGGCGAGCGAGTCACGGAAGTCGCAGGCCTGCTTGGTGCAGCCCGGCGTCATGGCGGCCGGGTAGGCGTACAGGATCACCGGGCGGCCCCGGAGGCCGGCCAGCGAGAGTTTCTCGCCGGTGTCGGTGGGCAGGTCGAAGTCCGGGGCGGCGTCGCCGGGCGCGAGGCGGGTGGGCGTGCTCATGCGGAAAACCCTACGGTTCCCGGTCGCGAACGCAAGGAGGCCGGGCGGCCCGGTGCCGGTCGACGCCGGGGCGGCTGGCCCGGCGCCCGTCTACGCGGCCCGGCGGTGGGCCGGCGCCGCACGGTGGCGGTCAGGTGTACAGCTCCTGGTCGAGCTGGTTGATTTTGACGAGGAGTCCGTCCGGCGTGCTCACCTGCAGCTGGCGGCCGAAGCCCTCGTCGGTCGTCGGCTGGGTGATGGTGACGTTGGCCGCCCGCAGCCGTGCCTCGAGTCCGTCGAGCTCTTCGGCGGTCTCGAAGTTGAGTTCCACCCGGCCCTCGTTCTGCTCGGGGTTGGGCGGGTGGGCGAGCAGGCTGAAGCGGCTGGCGCCGAGGCGCAGCATCACGAAGTCGCCGTCGCGGCTGCCGTGCTCGACCTGCGCGCCGAGGGCCTCGTAGAAGCCCACGGCGGCGGCCATGTCGGCCACGTGGACCATGGGCTGCAGGGTCATTGCCGTTCGGGTCGGTGACTGGTCTGACATGGCCGACTCCCTCGGTGCGTTGTTGTGCTCAAGATGGTCCCGCAGGACGCGGGTGACCAGGTCGGACAGCGTCAGTTGCACGTCGATGGCGTGGTGCTTGACCCGGCGCACCAGCTCCGGGTCGAGGTTGACGTTGAACTGCTGACGGGTTCCGGGCACGCCCCCTACCATCTCACCGTTCCATCTAGGTGTCTAGACATCTAGGTCGCCTCCGCGGCGGGAGCCCGGGAGGCCGGGAGCCCGGGAGCCCGGGAGGCCGGGAGGCCGACCGCCGGAGCCTGTTGCAAAATATTGGCAACAACAGGGTGGGGCCAATAGGCTGGCCGGCGGGGTCGGAGCGGTCGACGAGGTGGGGGAGGGCGCGTGCGGGTCGTCGCGATGCACATCTCGAACGGCATCATCAACGGCCCGGTGGCCGCGGTCTTCGCGGCGTTCGCGCTCGCCGTGCTGACCCTGTGCGTGCTGCGAGGCCGGCGTGACCTGGACGACCGGCTGGCCCCGATGGCGGGCCTGGTGGCGGCGTTCATCTTCGCGGTGCAGATGCTCAACTTCCCGATCTTCACCGGGGCGGTGAGCGGGCACCTGCTCGGCGGGGCCCTGGCCGCGATGCTGGTCGGGCCATGGGTGGGCGCCCTGTGCGTGGCCGTGGTGCTGATCGTGCAGTCGCTGGTGTTCGGCGACGGCGGGGTGGCCATGCTCGGTCTCAACATCACCAACATGGCGATCATCGGCACCGCCGCGGCGTACCTGCTGATCGCCCTGCTGCTGCGGATCCTGCCGCGCACCCCCGCGGGCCTGGCCGTCACCGCCTTCGTGGCCTCGGTGGCCAGCGTGGTGGTGGCGTCCCAGGGCTTCGTCTTCGAATACTGGCTCGGCGGCACGGCCGATCTCGGCCGCGGGCTGGGCGCCCTGGCCGGCACGATGGGCGGGGCGCACCTGCTGATCGGGATCGGCGAGGGCCTGATCACCGCCACCACCGTGGTCACGGTGGCCAAGGTGCGGCCCGACCTGGTGTACGCGCTGCGCGGCCTGCGCCGCCCGCCGGCCGGCGCCGCCCTCCCGACGCAGACCGTCCCGGCCCCGGCCAGCCCAACCCCGGCCAGCCCAACCCCGGTGAGCCCAACCCCGGCCAGCCCAACGGCGGCCAGGCCGGCCCCGGTCGAGGTCCGCGACAACGGAGGCGCGCGGTGAGGCGTTCCCGGATCTTCATCCTCGGTGGCCTGCTGGTGGCCCTGCTGCTGGCCGGCGTGGTCAGCAACTTCGCCTCCAAGCACCCGGACGGGCTGGACTCGGCGCTGCTGCGCGGCTGCACCGTGGACGCCCACGACCACATCACCGGCGGGAGCTGCCCGGCCCAGCGGGCCAGGAGCCACGAGCTCGCCGGACCGCTGGCCGACTATGGCGTACGCGGCATCTCCAACCCGTACCTGTCGACCGGGCTGTCCGGGGTGCTCGGCGTGCTGCTCACCTTCGCGATCGGCGGTGGCGTGTTCTGGCTGGTCCGCCGCCGCGGCGCCGGCCAGCGGACCGACGCCGCGGGCCGCGCTGCGGACGCCGGGACAGATGCCGCGGGCCGCGCGGCGGACGCCGGAGCCGACGCCGCCGGCCGCGCTGCGGACGCCGGAGCCGATGCCGCGGGCCGCGCGGCGGACGCCGGGACCGCCGGGCACGCCGCGGGCGCCAGCACCGGCGGTACGTCCGCACGGCCGGGCGGCTAGGCCTCGGATGGGAGCCGGGCACGCGCACATGCTGTACCTGGAGCGTTCCTCGCCGGCGCACCGGATGCCGCCGGAGGTGAAGATCACCGCCATGGTGGCGTTCACGATCGCGGTGGTGGCCACCCCCCGGCACGCCTTCTGGGCCTTCGCCGGCTATGCCGCGCTGGTGGCGGCCGTCGCGGCGGTGGCCCGGGTGCCGGCGCGCTGGCTGATCACCCGCTCGCTCATCGAGGTGCCGTTCCTGGTGTTCGCCGTGGCCCTGCCGTTCCTCGGCCGGGGCGCCCGGGTCGACGTACTCGGGATGCCGCTGTCGGTGGACGGCCTGTATGGCGGCTGGAACATCCTGGCCAAGGGCACCCTCGGGGTGCTCGCCTCGCTGCTGCTCGCGGCCACCACCACCATGCGGGACCTGATCGTCGGCCTGGACCGGCTGCGCTGCCCGCAGATTCTCACCCAGATCGCCACCTTCATGCTGCGCTACCTGGACGTGCTGGCCGGGGAGGCCCGGCGGATGCGGGTGGCCCGGCTGTCCCGGGGGGACGATCCGCGCTTCCTGTGGCAGCTGCGCGGCTTCGCGGCCGGGGTGGGGGCGCTGTTCCTGCGGGCCTTCGAGCGCGGCGAACGGGTGTACCTGGCCATGGTGTCCCGCGGCTACACCGGCCGGATGCCGCCGGTGGCCGGCGGGCCCGGCGCGGCCACCGCCGCCGAGTGGGTGGCCGGGGTGGCCGTTCCGGCGGTGGCGGCCGGCATCGCCGCCACCGCGCTGGCGATGTCATGATCGGCGACGTGCCGACCCCCGACGCCCCCACCGGCAGCCTCCCGAGCCCCGCCTCGCTGGACGTCCGGGGCGTCCGGTACGCCTACCCGGACGGCCACGTGGCGCTGCACGGGGTGGACCTGCGGGTGCCCCGGGGCGACCGGCTGGCGCTGCTGGGCCCGAACGGCGCCGGCAAGACCACCCTGGTGCTGCACCTGAACGGCATCCTCACCGCCACCGAGGGGACCGTGACGGTGGGCGGGCTCGCCGTCGAACGGGACCGCGGCACGCTTGCCGAGATCCGGCGCCGGGTGGGCATCGTCTTCCAGGACCCGGACGACCAGCTGTTCCTGCCGACGGTGGCCGAGGACGTGGCGTTCGGCCCGGCCAACCTGGGCCTGCGCGGGGCCGAGCTGGCCGGGCGGGTGGACGAGGCGCTGGCCGCGGTCGGCATGCTCGAGCACCGGGACCGGGCGCCGCACCACCTGTCGTTCGGGCAGCGCCGCCGGGTGGCGGTGGCCACCGTGCTGGCCATGCGCCCGGAGATCCTGGTGCTCGACGAGCCGTCCTCGAACCTCGACCCGGCCGCCCGGCGGGAGCTGGCCGAGATCCTGCGCGGGCTGCCGGTCACGCTGCTGATGGTGACCCACGACCTGCCGTACGCGCTGGAGCTCTGTGACCGTTCGGTGGTGCTGGATGCCGGGCGGATCGTGGCGGACGGCGCGACGCCGGACGTGCTGGCCGACGCGGAGCTGCTGCGCCGGCACCGGCTGGAACTGCCGTACGGCTTCGACCCCCGGCTGGCCGCCGAGCAGCTGGCCGCCCGCCGCTGAGCCGCTGGCCGCTGAGCCGCCGAGCCGCCGAGCCGGCCGGCTCAAGCCCGCGCGCTACTTCGCGGCGGCCGTCACCGCGGCGGTGATGTTCTCCGGCGTCGGCGTGTCCACCTTCTGGCCGTTCACCAGCACGGTCGGGGTGCCGTTCACGCCGTTCTTGGTGGCCGTGTCGGTGCTGGTCTGCGTCCAGCCCTTGTACCGCTGATCCTTCACGCAGGCGGCGAAGTCGCCGCCGCTGATCCCGGCCTGGTTGCCGATGTCGACGAGCTGGTCGTTGGTGAGCCCGGCGCTGCCCTCGGCCGGCTGCTGCGCGAACAGCGCCTTGGCGTAGTCCCGGAACTTCCCGGTCTGGGTGGTGCAGCCGGCCGCCGCGGCGGACCGGGTCGAGTAGTTGGTGGTGGAGAACCGGTCGAGGATGGCGATCGGGTGGTATTGCACCTTGACCTTGTTCTGCGCCACCAGCTGGTCGATGGTGTCGCCCGACTGCTGCTCGAACTGCCTGCAGACCGGGCACTGGAAGTCTTCGTAGATGTCGATGGTCACCGGCCCGGAGCCGAGCGCCACGGCCGTGCCGCCGGCCACGGTCCCGGGCGGCGTGGCGCTGTTGCCGGCGGGCCGCTGGCCGGACCAGACGGCGTACCCGATGAGGCCGGCGATGACCAGGACCGCGACGGCGGCCGCGGACGTCCACAGCGTGCGGCGCCGGCGCCGCTCCCGGGCGAGCTGCTCGCGGACCACCCGCGCGGAGCTCTTCTGATCCTTGCGACTACTCATCGAACTCTCCTTCGGCCGGGTCGGCTGCGATGAAGCCGTCCACCGAGAACCGGGTGCGGGGCCAGCTCAACAGGAAGCCGGCGAGAATCAGGAAGCCGAGATCCCGCAGGATCTCCGGGCCGTACGTCGGGTGCTGGCCGGCGCCGAGCTGCCCGCCGCTGCCGAAGCAGCCGCAGTCGATGGACAGCCCGCGGGCCCAGGCCGAGGCGATGCCGGCGATGAACACCAGCAGCAGCCCGGCCGCCACCCCGGCGGCCAGCCGGGTGGCCAGGCCGACCAGCAGCAGCAGGCCCAGGGCGAGCTCCACGAACGGCAGCGCCGCGCCGATCACGGTGGCCACGTCGTAGGGCAGCAGCCGGTACGCGTTGACCGCGCGGCCGGAGGCGGCCAGGTCGCCCACCTTGCTGGCGCCGGCCACCAGCCACACGGCGGCCAGGCCGAGCCGGACCAGGGTGCCGAGCCAGGGGCGCAGGACGGGCCACCGGGCGGTCGTGGTGGAGGTGGTCACGGCGGTTAGTCGCTCCCCTCCGGCTCCGGGTTCCCGCGCACGATCAGTTCGCCTCGGCCTCGGCGACGGCGTCGACCAGCTCGGCCCGGGCCCGGGCCACCCGGGACCGGATGGTGCCCACCGGCACCCCTTCGATCTCGGCGGCCTCCGCGTAGGACAACCCGAGCACCTGGGTCAGCACGAACGCCTCGCGCCGCTCCGGCGGCAGCCGCCGGAGCAGGTCGGCCGCGCCGAGCTGGCCGGCCGGGTCCGGGTGCGCGTGCTGGGTCTGCGCCTGCGCGCTGAGCCGGACGTCCAGCCGGCGACGCCGGACCACCGCCCGCAGGTGGTCGGCGCAGACCCGCCGGGCGATGCCGAGCAGCCAGGTCCGGGCGCTCGACCGGGCGGCGAACCCGGACAGCGCGCGGAACGCCCGCAGGTAGGTCTCCTGGGTCAGATCGTCGGCGCTGGCCGGGTCGACCAGCGCGGCCGTGAACCGCCACACGTCCACCTGGGTGGCCCGGACGAAGGCGGCCTGGGCGATCCGGTCGCCGTCGCGGGCGGCCAGCGCCCACGCGGTCGCGGCGTCGGCCCCGGGCGGCGCGCCGGGCGGAAGCCGGTGCGGGCCGTCGGCGGCTTCTGGCTCGTGCTGGGCGGGGATCACGACATTCGAGGGTACGCGGAGCACGGGCCGACGGCCGGGCCGTCTGGCACTTGACGTCCGTTTCGCATTTCGGGAACCCCGCCGCCGGCGGTAATTTCTCCGCACCGGGCCGGGCGGTTGGCGGGCCGGATGGGCGATCATTGTCCGCTATGAGCCCTGCGAAGCACCGCCCGGCGGCGCGGGTCGCCGCCGCCCTCGGCCTGCTGGTGATGGCGTTCGCGGCGCTGCTCGGGCCGGCCGCGCCGGCCAGCGCGCACGCGGTGCTGGTCAGCAGCAGCCCGCCGAACGGCGCCGTGCTGGCGTCCGCCCCGAGCCAGGTTGTGCTCACCTTCAGCGAGGGCGTCCGCGCCGTGCCGGACCGGGTCCGGGTGATCGGCCCGGACGGCAGCCGGGTGGACCGAGGCAAGCCCGCCGTCTCCGGGGCGGTGCTCACCATCACGGTGGACCAGGGGGCGCCTCGCGGCACCTACCTGGTGACGTACCGGATCATCTCGGCCGACAGCCACCCGGTGGTCGGCGGCTACACGTACTCGGTGGGCGCGGCCTCGACGCCACCCACGGACACCGGGGGCGGCAGCCGGGTCGACCCGGTGGTCTCGACCGCGGTCAAGATTGCCAAGTACGTCGGCTACGCCGGGCTGGCGCTGCTGGTCGGCCCGGTGCTGGTGCTGGCCCTGCTGTGGCCCCGCCGGTTGTCCCGGCGCGGCCCGACCCGGCTGGCCTACACCGGCGCCGGGCTGGTGGCGCTGTCCACCCTGGCCGGACTCTGGCTCCAGCTGCCGTACACCGGCGGCGGCGGGCTGTTCGCGGTGAGCGGCGCGGCGCTGACCGATGTGCTGGGCAGCACGTTCGGGGCGGCCCTGCTGGTCCGGCTGGGCCTGCTGGGCGCCGCCGTGATCCTGCTGCGGCCGGTGCTGGCCGGCACGGCCGGCCGCACCGACGGGCTGCTGCTGCTCGTGCTGGGCGGGTGCGGCCTGGCAACCTGGTCACTGGCCGGGCACCCGGCGGCCACACCGGTCCCGGTGGTGTCGGTGGTGGCGGACATGGCCCACCTGGCCGCCATGGCCGTCTGGCTGGGCGGCCTGGTGATGCTGGCCGGATTCCTGCTGCCGCGGGCCAGCGCCCGGGAGTTGGTGGCCATCCTGCCCATCTGGTCGCGGTGGGCGGCCGTGGCCGTCACGGCGCTGGTGGTGGCCGGCACCGTGCAGGCGCTCATCGAGGTGGGCACCCCGGCCGCCCTGGTGGACACCGGGTACGGCCAGCTGCTGCTCGCCAAGATCGCGCTGTTCGCCCTGGTCATCGGCGTGGCGGCGGTGTCCCGCCAGCACGTGCGCCGGCACGCCCTGGCCGGTGCCCAAGCCGAGCCGGACCCGGACGCCGGCGGTGAGCTTGAGTCGGGGACCGGCCGTGAGCTTGAGTCGGGGACCGGCCGTGAGCTTGGGCCGGGCGCCGGCGGTGGCCGCGGCGAGTCGGATCCCGATGCCGCGCCGGCGGCGGACCTGACCGGCGACGCCGCCGAGCCGGAGGCGCTGGTCGGCGCGGTCGGCGCCGGTCGCCCGCGGGGCCTGCGCCGGCTCGTGGTGCTGGAGATGGCCGTGCTGGCCGTCGTGCTGGCGCTCTCGGCCGTCCTGGTGCAGCAGCCCCCGGCCCGGAACGCGGCCGGGACGACCGGGACGGCCGGAACGGCCGCCCCGGCGTTCTGGTCGGCCACCCTCACCAGTTCGCTCTACTCGCTGCAGGTCGAGGTGGATCCGGCCCAGACGGGCAACAACAGCCTGCACCTGTACGCGTACACCCCGGACAACAGGCCGCAGCGGGTGGTGGAGTGGAAGGCCACGGCGGCCCGGCCCGACCAGGGGGTGGAACCGATCACCATCCCGCTGCTGCCGATCGGGGACAACCACGCCACCGGGGAGATCAGCCTGCCTACGGCCGGACCGTGGCAGCTGCGCTTCACGCTGCGGACCACCGATATCGACCAGGCCACGGTGACCGCCACCGTGCCGGTCAAGTAGGCCGGTCGGACGCTCCCGGCCCGCCGGTCGGACGCTCCCGGCCCGCCGGTCGGACGCTCCCGGCCCGCCGGTCGGACGCTCCCGGCCCGGTCCGTGCCGGCCTCGGACGGCCCTCCGTGCTGCCGACACGGAGGGCCGTCCATACCGGGGGACCGGTGGTACCTATGGGGCGGCGGCGGCAAAATCAGCCTAGACGGGCGCAAGTCGACGCGCCAGAAGACGTGCAATTGGTGCCAATCCGCTCCCGGCGTGTCTGGGGCGCCGATCGCCTGCGATCACTGTGCGCAGCCTTCCCGCGGCGCGCCGTTCCTCCCGGGCCGCCGAGGGAGTGACACCGTCGGGCGAGGCGGCCAGCCGGGCGCGGCCCCGTCCGTCCTGGGATTTCAGCGCGGTCGGTCGGTACGCAGCACGGCGCCGTCTTCGACGTCGGCCGTATCGCTGTCGCGGGGGCCGAGCATGCCGGACCTGCCGGGGGTGCCACCCGTGGCCGAGGTGTCGGCGGTGCCACCCGTGGCCGAGGTGTCGGCGGTGCTACCGGTGGCCGAGGTGTCGGCGGTGCTACCGGTGGCGGCCGTGCGGCGGGTGGCGGCCGGTAGGGCGCGCCGGATCGGCAGGGCCACCAGCAGCGCCAGCGCCAGCAGGACGCACAGGTTGCGCAGCAGGAACGAGCCTGGGTCGGCGGTGCGGACCAGGGCGGTGCCCCATTTGTGGAAGGACACCACCCCGTAGACGCTGCCCGCGTACGCGATGATCGCGATGATCAACCACCAGCGGCGCCGGCGGGACCCCGCGGCGGCCGGGCCCGCGGGCGGATCTTGCGGACCGGCGGGCGGATCGCCGGGCTGGCGCAGGCCGGCGTCGACCAGCACCAGCACGGCCGGGATGAACCAGTAGATGTGGTGCGGCCAGGTGATCTGGTTGGCCACGGCGCCGACCAGGCCGGTGAGGGTGAGACCGGCCAGCTCGTCGCCGGCCAGGGCGGCTCGGGCGGCCCGCCACAACCCGAACACGACCACCGCGAGGACCAGGGCGAGCCACAGCCACCGCTCCGGCCGTCCCGGCACCGTCAGCCGGCAGAGCAGCCCGTACAGCGACTGGTTGCCGGGCTGGTCCGGCCGGCTGCCGGTCCGGCCGGTGTTCCACAGCTCGCGGGTCCAGAACCGCCACGACTCGCCGGGGGTGAACACCGCGACCAGCAGCGTCACCGCGGCCGCCGTACCGGCCGCCGTGGCCGCGGCCCGCCAGCGCCGGGTGGCCAGCAGGTAGACGATGAAGATGCCCGGATAGAGCTTGAGCGCCGTCGCCAGCCCGATGCCCACCCCGGTCCAGCGGGATCCGCGGGGCAGCGCGATCAGCAGATCGGCCAGCACCAGCACCACCAGCAGCATGTTGATCTGGCCGAAGGTGATCGTCTCCCGGGTGCTCTCCACGGCGAAGGCCAGCGGGACGGCGATCCCCATGGCCATCCAGCGCGGCCAGCCGCGCCGGTCCGCGATCGGGATCACCAGCCACCAGGTGGTGACCACGACCGCCGCCGCGGTGAGGAGAGTGAAGATCCCGGCGGTGATGCCGAGCGCGTGCGGGCCGGGGATGGCCGCGAACGGGCGCAGCAGCAGGGCGGTCAGCGGGGGATAGGTGAAGTAGAGCCAGCCCTGGAGGAAATCCGGCTGCATGTAGTCGTACAGCGGATTCCCGGCGTCCCACCAGCGCAGCGCGCTGAGATAGATCTTCAGGTCGAAGAAGCTGTGCTGCGTGGCCTTCTTGTACGACAGCGCCGCCGCGAGAACGAGGACAACGATGACGAGGATGCCCCGGGTCTGCGCTTTCCGGGTGTGCGGACCTCCGGAACCGGCCCGGGGGCGGTTCGGCGGTGCGACGGGTTCGGCGGGCACGGAGAAACCCTAGCGGTCGGCTCGGGACGCCGTGCCGAGGCGCGGGCCCGGCGGTGGCGCGTAGGCTGTGCCGGTGGCTGATCTCCTCGTCTGGGTCGACTGTGAGATGACCGGCCTCGACCTCGGCAAGGACCGGTTGATCGAGGTCGCGGCGCTGGTCACCGACCGTGATCTCAATGTGCTCGGCGACGGCGTGGACGTGGTGATCCACGCCGACGAGCACGCGCTCGCCGCCATGCCCGAGATCGTGCAGACCATGCACGAGAAGTCCGGGCTCACCGACGAGGCCCGGCGCTCGACGGTCACCGTCGAGGAGGCCGAGGACATGGTGCTGGAGTACGTCACCACGTACGTCAAGGAACCGCGCACGGCCCCGCTGTGCGGCAACTCCATCGCCACCGACCGGGGCTTCCTGGCCCGCGACATGCGCCGGCTCGACGCGCACCTGCACTACCGGATGATCGACGTCTCGTCGATCAAGGAGCTGTGCCGGCGCTGGTACCCCCGGGTGTACTTCGGCCAGCCCACCAAGGGACTGGCGCACCGGGCCCTGGCCGACATCCGGGAGAGCATCCGCGAGCTGGAGTACTACCGGCGGACGATCTTCGTACCGCTGCCCGGACCGGACGTGAACGCGGCCAAGGCCATCGCGGCCGAGCTCTGACGGTCCCGACACCCGCCGGCGGATCCGGCCGGCGGCTGCCGGGAACCCGCTCGACGGCGGGGCCGGGGGTGCGGCTATCATTTGTACGTCCCGTTCGGGGTTACCGTGCGGGCCATGGTGGCTGTAGCTCAGTTGGCAGAGCACCGGGTTGTGGTCCCGGGTGTCGTGGGTTCAATTCCCATCAGTCACCCCAGCAACGATGAGGGCCGGCTTTCGCCGGCCCTCATCGCTATTCCGGGCTGCTTCCGGTCGGTCCGTGCCGTGCGTCCGGGCCGGGCCCGGGCCCATGGCCTGCTTCAGCCCGGGCCCGGGCCCGGGCCGCGGTCAGGCGCCGGGTGAGGCGCTGGTGGTCTGCCCCGGCTGGTACGGGATGGCGCTGCCCTTGACGTACTCGTCCCAGCTGAGGTTCCAGTCGGTCCAGCCGTTGCCGTTCTGCAGTTGCCGCTCGGTGCCCTTCACCGTGATCGGGTCGCCGACCCGGGTCTGCCCGAACAGCCAGCCGCCGTCGGCCTCGGAGACGTTCACGCAGCCGTGCGAGACGTTCACCGAGCCCTGCTTGCCCTCCGACCACGGGGCGGCGTGGATGAACTCGCCGCCGTACGTGATCCGCTGGGCGAAGTCGATGTCGGTGCGGTAGCCGTCCTCCGGGCCCAGCTCGGTGGTGGTGTCGAAGACGGTGTGCCGCAGCTTCTCCATCACCAGCATGGTGCCGCTGGACGACGGGGTGCTCGGCTTGCCCAGGCTGACCAGGATGGTCTTGACCACCTTGCCGTTCTGGGTGACCGTCATCCGCTTGGTCTTGTTGTCGACCGTCATCACGAACGACGGGCCCACCTTGGCGTCGATGGTGAGGTCGGACTTGCCGTACCAGCCACCGCCCAGCGGCAGGCCGCCCACCTGGACCTTGTATTCGAGCCGGGTGTTGGCCTGCCAGAACTCCTTGGGCCGGAAGTGCACCTCGGTCGGGCTGATCCACCGCCAGGCGCCCTCCTGGGTCGGGGTGGTCCGGACCGTCATCCGGCGCTGCACGTTGGCCCGCTGGTCCTGCGGGATGGCCCGGCCGAACTTCACGATCAGCGGCATGCCGACGCCGACCACCTGGTTGTCCCCGATGAAGCTGGTCACCCGTACCTGATTGGCCGGCGCGGACATGGTGGTGAAGGTGCTGGTCGCCGTCGCCGCCTTGCCGTCGTCGCCGGTCGCCGTCACGGTCGCGGTGTACGTGGTGCCGTACTCCAGGGCCGCGTCCGGCAGCCAGCTCTTGCCATCGGCAGCGACCGCCCCCTCGACGGCCTTGCCATCGGCGTCCTTGAGCTCGACGGCCGTCTGCTTGGCATCCTTGGCGGTGAAGTCGATCTCGGTGGCCGCCGGCACGTCCTTGGCGTTCGCGGCCGGCGTGGTGATCGTCGCGGCGGCCTTCGGCCCCTGCTCACCCGGCTTCCACGCCGAGCCCCCGCCACCACCGCTCTTGCTCGAACAGCCGGCGGTGAGCGCCAGCGCGACGGCCAGCACCGCCGCGACCACCGCCGGGCGCCGCGCCACCCCGGCTCGTCGGTTCCGGTCCCCGGTCACTCGCATCGATCCCCTCACAGTCCAGATCCCGCCTACCATCGTCCCCCACAGACGCACCGAACACCGATCCGGCTGCCTCGGGTGAGCGGGACCACGGAACCAAAACGACTAATAACCCAAACCGGTCGCTCGGTGATGGGTGCGGACCGCGCTGGTCGGGGCCGGACCGACCCGGGGTGGATCTGATTGGAAGGCGGTTCGGGGGGCGTGCTAGGGTTTCACCCGTTGTCAGCGAGCGCCGCTAGCTCAACTGGCAGAGCAGCGGACTCTTAATCCGCGGGTTCGGGGTTCGAGTCCCTGGCGGCGCACCAACGATCAAGGCCCTGACCAGGCAGTTCTCTGCCTGTTGGGGCCTTTTTCGTGCACACGGGCGGTAGGTGGTCGCTCGGTGGGTGCTCGGGAGCCGATGGACCGGGACGGTCCCGGTGGGACGTGGCGGGGTGCTCCGGGACGCTGATCGGTGGTTGCCGGTGTGGGATGGCTGGGCAGCCTGGATGGGGTTGTCGGTGGTTCCCGGATGGACTCGTGGTGGTTTCCCGGATGGGCTCGCGGTGGTCCCGGATGGGCTCGGTGCCGGGCTGGGCCGATCTTGCCGGAACGCGGTTTGCCGGTTCTGTGGCATTCGTCATCGGCTCTTCGGCTGATTCGGTGAACAGTGATCATGGGAAACGTCTCACAAACCCCGTTTTGAGGGTGCGGGAGTTCCATCGCGGCGTTGCCGAGGATGGCCGGGTGTCGGTGGGTGGGGGATCATCGATGGGTGACCGGCGGTGTTGCGTTGACGCCTCGGCGGTGGCGGATTCTGTCGTTCCTCGCGTTGCACGGCTCGTCCACCACGAGTGACATCGCGGTGGTGGTGGGAGTGCCGCGGTTGACCGCGCAGCGGGATCTCACCTGGCTGTACTCCTCGGGCCTGGTGGGCCGGGGACGGTCGGCGGAGGACCGGGCGCACGTCTGGTGGTACCGGATCACCGGGGACGGCACCGCATTGCTCAACCGAGACTTCGTCGCCTCGGGACGGCCGGTGCCGTTGCATCTGGGCCAGCGGCACTGGGGTGCGGCGCACTACCTGCTGTTCCTGCCGCTGCTGGAGGTGTCGCGGCGGGATCCGGGCCGCTGTGGGCTGTTCCAGTGGTTGACGACGATGGACACGTCGGTATGGCTGCGCGAGCGGGGGCTGGCCCATCTGCGTGCTGACGGGTACGGGGTGTGGCTGGAAGACGGCCGGTGTCTGCGGTTCCTCGTGCATGTCCACCTCGGGCCAGGCGGCAAGGTGATCGTTGAACGCGAGCGGTCCACCGCCGGGCTCGGTGCTGTTCTGGCTGGCTACCGGCGCACGGATCCGGTCGTGCCGGTCGGCGCGGTGCTGGTCATCGCGCGTGACAACGCCCGGGAGGCAAACCTGCTGGCGGATCTGGTGAGCCGGCCGCTGCGGGCGCCGGTCGCGGTCACCAGCGTCGATCTGCTCCACCGACACTGGCCACACGAGCAGGTGTGGCGGACCCCGAGCACGGGGAGCATACGTCACCGGTTGATCGACCTGCCCGTATGGCAGCCGGCGGGCGACTGACGATGCGGCTGCTGCATGTACTTGGTGAGCTGAAGAGTAGTTCTCCGGGGCACGGCCACCTTCGCTCGTTACTCGCTGAGGTCGGAAGCCGGATGATCTGAAGCCCGCGCGGCGTCGGTGGCGACCTGAGCGTGCCTAGCCACCGTCAGCAGACCCCATGTCCGGAAGTAGGCGGCCTGGTCGTCACGCCACAGGCTGCCCTGAATGCGTCGCCGGAGCGCACCGACCGCACCTGCCAGTGCTTGCCGTTGAGCGGGCGTGAGGGATCCTCCCGCCGCAAGACAGGCGGTGACACAGGAATCGAGCTGCGACGCGATCGGGTCGGGCCAGACCAACAGGGCAGGCAGGCGCCTGCGGCGCCAGAACGCCAAGGCGTGTACGGCGGCCTGTTGCGGCGCTCCGTACCAGCATCCGGGACCCCGATTGGGGTTCGGATCGTTTGGGCGAGGGCTTCGCTCCCCGCGGCGTTTGGCGGCGCGACGCTGTACGGCGTACTCGCGGAGCTCGGCATGCCAGCCGGCGCGGCTCGCGCTCAGGGCGTCAAGCGCGCGCAGCAGTGCCGCCTCGTCACGCTCGAAGGGTCCAGCCACGACTCGCAGGAAACTGAGAGTCGCATGGAAGCCGATCGGCCTGTACAGCTGCACGCAGGACCGTAGCGCCGACACTCGGCGTCGATGGGGCAGCGCCGGGTTGCGAACGTGGCGGGCGTAGGCACTGAAACTCACCCGGCGAGGCTAGCCGGACAGGCGTGTCATCGGCCGGCCTGCGAGGTGCTCATTGTTCGGTCAGAGTGACGCGAAGCGAGACGAGGTCCCCGGCGGCGTCGCGGTCCGCGTGTACAGGGAACACTCCGTCCCCCCAGCTGGTCATCGCGAACAAGATCTGCGCGTCGCCGATGGTGACGGAGCCGGTCTCGTTGTCGCTGGCTCGGACCTGCTGCATGACCTGCCAGTGGTGGGAGTGTGGGCGGAAGTCGAGCGCCATTCGCCGGCTGGGTTCGGCGTTCTTCCACACTTCGATGGTCCTCGCACGCTGGAGCGCGGATCGGATGGGTAGGTTCGTCCAGCCGTAGCTGCCCTCGTCCCCGGCTTTGGTCAGTCGGTCGGCGCTAAACTCTGCCGCCGCCGTTGCGGCGGCGGTTCCTCCCCAGAACGCGACGTCGGCCAGCCCGTCCAGCGGTTCATCATGATGCCAGTGGGTGAGCGCGTCAGCGTCGGCGAATGCCAACCGGGCGGCGTCCACACCGACCGATCCCACGTCGGTCGTCGCGGCGACCGGGGTGTCGCGTACCCGTACCGTCATCTCTGACCAGCCGTGCCACGGCCCGTCCGAGCGCCGAGCCTCGACTCTGACAGCGGCGGTGGTGGGCAGCCCGTCAATCGCCACCGCAGGTAGACCGAAGACCCGGAACCCTGCAAGGCGTTCAACCGCGCACCGGTGGGCCCGCTCACGATGCGGTACCTGCACTGCCTCGGTCTGCACGCTGGCATTCCACCCGTGTGCGTGGCAGTGCTGTGCGAATTGGTCCGCCCATTCGGCGGCCCGGGATGCCGGGATGTCGTAGTGGTACGGCGTCGGCCGTCGGGCGAACGACGCTGCGGCGTTTCCGGCGTCGGGCCCGACGACCACGTAGTCAACGGACCCGGAGATGTCTGCTATCAGCTGAGGATCGTCAATGCCGAGACCGCGCGGGTCCAGCTCACCCGGGGAGCGGCGTCCGGACCACATGCCGAGGGTGCCGCCGTCGACGATCACCAGTTCGCCGGAGGGGCAGCTGATCTCGCCCAGAAAAACGATCTCTCCCATGGCGCGGCAGTCTATGCATCCCCAAGCCGACCCCGACCCGCCAGGAACGCGTCACTCACCTCTGTCGCTGCCCAAGGAACCGGTTGACCTGCTGCCGGCTGGTGAGCGTGATCAGTCGGGCGTGGGGCCCGTGCTTCTGCAGTAGGGCATGGATCCGGGGTCGCATCGCTGATCGGTAGCCGAGGACGTAGCGGATAAAGCCCCAAGTGATCCGGTCGTACACGCCGTCGGCATGTTGGCCGCCGCGGTAGCGCCACCGGCGTTGGAGGATGCCCCATAGGCACGCCGCAGCGGGTAGGTCGAGGAAGATCACCGTGTCGGCAGCGGCGAGCCGGATGGGCAGGGTGCTGGCGTAGTTGCCCTCGATGATCCATCGGTCGCCGGCGACGAGCTTCTGTTGCTCGGCGGCGAACTGTTCTGGTGGGAGCGGCTGCCACTGCTGGTCGTAGTGGATCGCGTCGAGGTGGGTGAGCGGGTGGCCGAGGACTGCGGCGACCTGCCGGGCGAGGGTGGATTTGCCGCTGCCGCCGCAGCCGATGATGGCGATTCGGTTCATGTCTTTCGGCGTAGGTGGATGGGCCCGACGTGACACGGCAGATGCTTCCCTCACGGTCAGGGGCGGCCGGACATGGTCGATCCTGCTCCCTGGACAAGCTCGACTGCCGTACCGAACGCCGCCGCCCACGGGAAGGCTTTCTGCCGTTCGCTGCCACTGCCGGGTGGGTGCGGCTCCCATCCGTCCTGCGGGCCGAGCAGGATGTGG
Source organism: Plantactinospora siamensis (assembly GCF_042434095.1). Lineage (NCBI taxonomy): Bacteria > Bacillati > Actinomycetota > Actinomycetes > Micromonosporales > Micromonosporaceae > Plantactinospora > Plantactinospora siamensis. The sequence goes on along the minus strand of NZ_JBHLUE010000004.1, from coordinate 683,556 downwards.
ATCCCCTCGTCACGCAGGGCCGCCACCGCCCGTAGGAAGGGCGCCCGTGCGGCGAGGGCGGCGTTGACGAAGGGGACGATGACGGTGGGTACCTTCCGTCCGATGAGTTCGGCGATCGAGGTCATGGCGTAGTTGTCGGCCAGGCCGAGGGCGATCTTGTTGATCGAGTTGTAGGTCGCGGGTGCGATGACCAGGGCGTCGGCGGGCGGTAGCGTCCTGCGGGCGCCGGATGATGGCCGGTAGCTGGACCGGACGGGGCTGCCGGTTGCTGCCTCGACCGCTGCCGAGTCGATGAAGTCCTGGGCGTTGGGGGTTGCGGTGATGGCCACCGTCCATCCCCGCGTGCCGGCGATCTGGGTCAGTTGAAGGACGTCCGTGGCGGGGCCGGCGCCGCAGACGACGACCTGGAGGTGACCGGTCATAGCCGGATCCGGGCGTCGTGGGCGAAGCCGACGGCGGCGGCACGGACCGAGCCTTTGGCGAGCAGGGCCAGGTCTTCGACGATGCGGTGGACCGCCGGGCGGCAGCGGACCTCCTCGGGTGCAACCTCGTATGCGGTGTGCAGTGCGCTGAGGCCGTGCTCGTAGCGGCCCCACTGGGTGTAGGCGCGTGCCACGTCCACGAACAGGGACGCCTTCCGCTCGGCCAGGAGGACTTTCTCCAGCGGGACCGTCCGGGCGATCGCGATGGCCGTTCCGGCGTCGCCGACGGTCAGGGCGATGTTGACCCGGTGCAGCAGGACGTTGGTGGCGCCGAACCCGGTCCACCGATCGTTGCCGTCGTAGCCGAGCCGGGCGGCGGCGCGGCTGCCCTCCTCGAGCATGGCCTGCGCGGTGTCCCGGTCGTCGGCGCGGGCGGCGGCGATCGCCCCGCGCAGGACCAGGGCGCCGTAGACGGCCACCGCATCGGTCGACCCGAGACGGGTGTCCCTATCGAGCGACTGGGCTGCGGCGCGGGCAAGGGCTACCGCCTGGGTGTCGTGGCCGTTGCTCATCAGGGCGTGGGTCATGATCCGGGCGCTGGCGGCGATGGCCACCGGGTCCCGGCTCGTGCCTGCGGCTCGGCTGCTTCGCTCCGCCGCCACCAGCGCCATCCCTGTGTCGCCCACCTTGAGCAGGACGCTGCCGACAACGTGATAGAGGTCCGCCGCCAGGATCTCAACTCGCGCCCGCTGTTCACCGTCGGCTCCGGTGCGGGTCGGATCGAGGGCCGGCAGCAGCGTGACGAGCCGGCCGAGAACCCGCTCGTACCGGCAGCCCTGATAGTCGGCCTTCGCGGTGGCCACAGCACGGGCGAGCTGCTGGACGGGCAGCGCCGACATGGTCGACCGCGAAGGGGAGACGAGCGCGGCCAGTAACGGCGCGACGTCGGGCACGGCCGCGATACCGGCAGCTGCTCCCCGTAGAAGATCTCTCCGTCGCACGTCACCACCCGAGCCCGAGTCGCCGTCTCCGCCATCGCCATCGCCATCGCCAGTATCCGCACGCAGGCTGGCGACGGCTGGCCCGGCGCCGGCCGGTGCACCGCTGGTGCCGGCCGCCCGCAAGGCCTCGAAGCGTTCCCGCGCCTCGGGTGTGGCTCGGGCCAGCACGGTGTCCAGCGCGGCCTGCATGTCCGCGCGGGGAAGCACCCTGTCGCCGTGACTGCTCCACTTGGCCACGGTCCGCCGTGCCGCGCCGAGGTGCTCGGCGAAGGCGGTGACGCTCATCCGCAACGCATTGCGCAGCGCGTTCGCGTCCCGGCCGGTCCAGGTCGTCACCGTAGCCATCACACATCCCTCCGGAACGAACAGTCCCCGGCGGACGTGATGGTACCGGCACATCGGGTGACGACAGGTGCACCGCGGGTGCACCGGCAGGACATTCCGTCCGCCCACCGTCCGAGCCAGCCTGGACATGCCGGCGCGCCGCTCCGCAGCGGCGCACCGACGGCCAGCGGCAACCTCAGGGAGAGCCAGATGGACGTGCCCCACGGCGAACGGTCGGACCGCGACCCGACGCACCGGCAAGTGCTCGCGCCGGGCACTCCGTCGACCGCCCGGGTGACTCCCCGTTCGCGTACCGCCATCGGGGCTGCGCGGGCGGGTGGCCGGCGGTCTGCTCCCAGCCGTTGGCCGACGGCGGTGGGCTTGCCGGCACGCCGGCAAGCCCACCGCACACAGCGGCCAGCGCCGGCCGGAGGCCGACCATGACGGTGTACATGTCGCGGTACGCCGCGACCGGCGAACTGACGCCAATACGCGCAACGGGGGATCCGGCGTCGACACGGCCGCGCCCGGCCGATCCGCCGCTGCTGACGCACGTCTGGCGGATCGTGTTCGAGCGGCAGTCGCGCGGGAGTGACCGTCGATGACCAGCGACCGCGTATCAGCCGCCGCGACGCCGAAGGTACCGCCGGAACACCTCCCGCTGCGTCCGCTGTGGCTGTGCCGGGCCTGCGGGCAGCCCTGGCCGTGCGGGCGGGCCAAGCTCGCCTTGTTGACCTGCTACCAGGACAGCCGGCTCAACCTGCTCATCTATCTGGCCGGCCTGCTCCACGAGGCCATCGACGACCTGCACCGGCTCCACCCGAGCACCACTGGCGACGTACGGGACCTGTTCGACCGGTTCCTCGGCTGGCCGGCCCGTCGCCGCGTCGGCTCGTACACTGCCGAACCGCAGACGCCGGAGGAGACATGACCGTCCGGGACATCGGGATCATCGCCAAGACGGGGCAGCCGGCCATCGCCGGAAGCTTCCATACCCTGGTTCTGCAACCCACGAGCTTCTGCAACCTGGACTGCACCTACTGCTACCTGCCGGACCGGCGATCGCGCCGGCTCATGCCGGTGCCCGTCGCGACCGCCTGCGCCCGGTCGGTCGAGCAGCAGCGCAGCGTCCACCCGGTGAGCGTGGTGTGGCACGGCGGCGAGCCCACCGCCACACCGATCGACCACTTCCGTGAGCTGCTCGCCCCATTCGAGGAACTCCGGCGGGCTGGACGGGTGCGCCACGAGATCCAGACGAACGCGACGCTGATCAACCAGCGGTGGTGCGACCTGTTCGCCGCCTACGAGTTCGAGATCGGTGTGAGCATCGACGGGCCCGACTCGCTCAACCTCAACCGCCTTGACCGGGCCGGGCACGCGACGACCGCCCGGACGATCCGTGGCATGAGCGCCCTGGCCGAGGCCGGCCTGCAGTACTCGGTGATCTGCGTCGTCACACCCGAAACCATCGACCACCCGGACGAGCTGGTCGCGTTCTTCACCGACCTGCCCGGCTGCGAGTCGGTGGGCTTCAACATCGAGGAGCAGGAAGGCGCCGCCCGCACAGCGGTGTCGGAGGAGGCCGCGTACCAGTTCTGGAGCCGACTGGTCCGGCACCGGCTCGCCGGCGGTCGGCTGCGGATCCGCGACCTGGATCGGCTGGCGGACTATCTCGGCGCCACCCGCGCCGGCCGCGCCGACCACGGCCCGTACGAGCCGATCCCCACGGTCGGCCACGACGGCCGGACGGTCCTGCTGTCACCGGAGCTGCTCGGCATCACCAGCCCGCGGTACGCAGACTTCATCGCCGGCAACGTCCGCTACGAGCCCATCGGCGGCATGCTCGCCCGCGCTCGGGAGCTGCGGTACGTCGCTGAGTTCGTCGCGGCGCTTGACGACTGCGCCGACCAATGCGCCTTCTACGACTTCTGCCGGGGCGCCCAGGCTGGTAACCGCTACTTCGAACACGGCACCTTCACCGCCCGAGAGACCGCCTACTGCCGCACCACCCGGCAAGCCCTGATCCGCGCCGCCGCGGATCAGCTCACCCCTTGAAGGAGGACCATCATGACCGACAGTCTCGCCGCGCTTCTGGACGCGCCACCGGACCGCCTCGCCCTGCTCGGCGTCGATCCGGAGCGGGCGGTAGCGTCGATCGACGCGGCGAAGTTCGACAACCGCCCCACCTGGGGCAACAAGGGAAAGTTCGACAGCCGCCCCGGCTGGGACAACTGGAACAAGAAGAAGTAGCCCCGCCGACCGGCGGTCGCTTCCACGCGCGGGGTGGCACGCCCACCCCGCGCCCGGACAGGTTGGACAGACATGCGGACCACCACCGCGGGCGACGTGACGATCCTCCTGCCCGACCTCGACCCAGACGACCTCGACCCGGTCACCGACCTGCCCGACGACGACATCCGCGACGGGCTCGTACAGGACGTCACCTGGCGGGGTCGACAAATCGAGGACCAAAGCATCCGAGGCTGCCAGATCACCGCCGCGGACCTAGGTGAGATCACCTGGGAAGGCGGTACCCTCTACGGCTGCGAGATCTCCCGGACGGACCTGTCCGGAGCGGCCCTCACCGGTGTCACCATCGAGCGGTGCGCGATCACCGGCTCCCGTTTCACCGGAACCCGGCTCATCGACGTGCGGCTCAAGGACGTGCTGTTTGACAACTGCCGGTTCGACTACGCCACCCTCAGCCGGGTCAGCGCCGCCGGATCGGTCGCCTTCACCGACTGCACCCTCGCCCACGGCACCTGGTCATCCTGCCGCCTGGCCGGGATCGCATTGCGGACGTGCGACCTGAGCCACCTGGAACTGGACTCCTGCCGTCTCGACGGCGCCGACCTGCGGGGCAGCCGGCTGCACGCCCTCGCGGCGCCGCTGGACGATCTGCGCGGCGTCGTCCTCACCGAGGACCAGCTGCCCGACCTGACTCGAATGGCCGTCGACGCCCTGGGCATCGACGTCCGCACCGACTCAGCTGCCGACCGCAACCACTGACGCTGTCGGCTGCCGGATCGATGGGGCGGTGTCCGCGACACCGGGCGGACGGCCTTGTCGCGGCGGCGGCCATCGGCCCTGGTCCGGTCGTGTCGGCTACCTGGGCGGGAACGCGGCACCATCTTCGAGGTAGACGCCGCCCCGCCCGATCGCGTCGACCGCCGCGGCGAACCGCCGAGCCAACCGAGGGATTAACACCTCGCTCAGGCGCTCCGGCTCGACGAACTCGAACCGATCCAGCTCCGCCGGGCACAGCCGGATCATCGCAATCTGGTCCGCGGTCAGGACTCCACCGTCGAATACGAACATGAGTCCGCCGTCCCAGGGCGGCTTCGGTGGCACCCAGTCGATGCACAGCAGCGCTCCGGTCGCCACCGAGAGGCCTAGTTCTTCCTGGATCTCGCGTGTGCAGGCGTCCGCGGGGGACTCGTCTGGCTCCACCATCCCGCCGGGGATCTCCCACACGTCCTTGTAGGTCGGATGGACCACCAGCACCCGGCCGGTCTGGTCGCGGAGGATCCCGCCGGCCGCTGCGCGGACCCGCGTCACGCCGGCGATGTAGGCGAGGTCGGGTTCGGTCTGTGTCTCGGCCACGCGAACGACCCTACGGGCTGGCCCCCGGGCGAGCGGCTCGTTACCGGAGGAAGACGGCCATGCCGGGCCGGCTGGTGGTCCGCTCCTGGTATCGCTGGCCGGTGCGGCGTCTCAGAAAATGAGACATCCGCAGATATGGGTCAAGATTCTTCTGCCTGTTTCGGCGGGGAATCCGTGCCATTGGCGACCAGTACGGGTTAACGGGTGCTACCGCGTCCGGCTGGGTCCGGGAACGTCATGATCGGCTGCTGGCGATGCTGGTTGACAGGGCGTCGGCGGCGGAGGCGTACTGGTACGCACGTGACCGCGTGGCGGTCCGCCCGTCGGGTTCGATCGGTCTGGTGACGCTCCTTGGGGAGCGTCGCCGGTCGTTCGGGGCTCGGGATTGGGCGGGGCCGTCGACGGGTCTGAGTGACAGGGGGTTCGCGATGAAGGATCTTGCTCCGGCGGGTTGAGCCGACGCCTACCCGGGCCGTCGTGGTGTTGACGGCTCGTGGGGATTCTGTCCCAGGCGACCCCGCCCGGCGGCGCCATGCCGCCCTGCCCGCCGTTTCTCCCTCGCTGTTTCCGTTCCTGACGCGGCTTCGCTGCTCGTGGTCGTGTCGATCGCTGCTGCCCTGATCCGCGCTCGGGTCGACCGGTACGCCGGTCGGCGTGTTCGTTGACAACTCCACAGTGCCTTCTGTCGCGGTCTCCCGCACCCGCCTGTGGCTGCGGCCTATCCCTTCGGCGTCGCGACTGTCGCCGTCCTCGTCTTCTTCGATCAAGGAGTTCCCGTGTGTCCCGTACGTCTCGTCTCTCTACGCCCCGGCCTTCGGCCGGTGGCGGTGACAGATCCCGTCTTGATCCCCGTTGCGGGGTCCGGGTTGGCGTCCGGGTTGAGGTCAGTCTTCACCCGGACCCCGGAACGGACCCCCCTGTTTCGTCTCACGCCGCAGGCGGGCCGGCTGTCAGCACGGTCGGCTTGTCCTGCGACAGACCCTCACTGGTCTCGGGTCTCTCCCCGGGGACCGGTGTTCCGCATCAGGAAGGAGGTGGTGGCCGGTGGATGATCCGGTCCTTCGGGTTCAGTCCCAGCTGACCGGTCGGGACCGGGTGCTGCTGGGCTGGTTGTACGACCACGGCGTGTTGACGTCGTTCCAGCTCGCGCACGCCCTGTTCCCGTCGCTGGATTTCTGTCAGCGGCGGCTGCGGACCCTGTACCGGCTGCGTCTGGTGGCCCGGTTCCGGCCGCAGCGGGCCGACGGCGGCTCGTACCCGTACCACTACGTCATCGACCAGCTCGGCGCCGAGGTCGTCGCCGCGGCCCGGGATGAGCGGCCACCGCGGCGGGACCACGCCCGGGTGGAGCGGCGGCGCTGGACCTCGACCCGCAGCCTCGCCCACCGCCTGGGGGTGAACGGGTTCTTCACCGACCTGGCCGGCCACGCCCACACCCATCCCGGCACGGCGTTGGTGGAGTGGTTGCCGGAGGTGGTGTGCCAGCGCGCCGGAACGTTCATACAGCCGCAGGATCCGGCGCTGCTGCGCGCGTACCAGCCACGGGTGCGTCCGGACGGCTACGGCCGGTGGGCAGATGGCGGTATGGAGGTGCCGTTCTTCCTGGAGTACGACACCGGCGGCGAGCAGTTGTCGATCCTGGCCGGCAAGGTGGCCGGCTACCGGGAGCTGTTCGGCACGCTCGGACGCGTGTGGCCCGTGCTGTTCTGGCTGCACTCGGCCGCCCGAGAGCGCAACCTGCGCCGTGTCCTGGCCGACCTGCCGCTATCGGTGCCGGTCGCCACCGGCGCCCGTGACCACGCCGCGACGGCCGGCCTGGTCCCGGCGGACGCGGTGTGGGCGGTGGCCGGCGGGGGAGGGCAGCGGCTGCGGCTGGTCGACCTGGCCGGGTACGTCGTGGACGCCTCCGGCCGGGCGGGTGAGGCCGCGTGATCGGCCACGGCACGACGGCCGACGGTACCTCCGCTGCGGAGCCGACAGCAACCACCGACATCAGTCACGGATCTGTCGGCAGTGGCCCGGCCGGTACTGACAGACCCGCGCCAGCACCGGCCGTCCGCTCCCACCGCGACGGAACCACGCCACGGTCCGGAGCCGGCGGCGGACGGTCCGCGGGCGGCGTCCGCTCCGGGCGGTCCGCCACCGACGTCCGGTCCCCGTCCTGGCGGTTGCCCGACGACAGCGCGGTCCGCCACCCGGTCCGCCGTGCTCCGGCGGGCGGACCAACCGTTGCCCCGGTCCGAACTGGGGAGGTGATGGGCCACGGCGGCACCGACCCCTGACCCGGACCCTGGTCGGTCCGATAGCCGCGTCGAGGGCGGTGTTCAGGTCGTCATCATGTTGGCCATCGGCGGCGCCGCCGGGGCGGCCAGCTTCACCCACGTGCACAACGTGGCCGCCGCGCACGGTCAGCCCGGCTGGCTGGCCTGGGCCGACGCGATCGTCCTGGAGCTGATGTCCATCGCCTCCGGCCTGGAACTCCGCCGCCGTAAACGCACCCATACTCCGACAAGGTTCCCCGCCGCCGTGCTGGCCTGCGCCGTCACCCTGTCCCTGGCAGCGCAGGTCGTCGAGGCCGAACCCTCGACCATCGGCTGGGTCGCCGCCGCCGTACCCGCGCTCGGGTTTCTCGTCATGGTCAAAGTCGCCCTCGGCCGGACCAGCACCACGACGCCTGCCACCGCCGGCACGATCGGGGACCGGGCGTCGGCCGAGGCCGGACGGACCGTTCCCGACAGCGGACCGGACGAGACCATGCGGTCCGCCGAGCCGGCGGCGGAGCGGCCTGGCACCCGGACCGTCCGCGCACCGGAGCCTCGCCGCCGACGTGGCGGACGGGACCGGAACCGGCGAGCGGACCGCGGACCGTCCGCCCAGCCGTCCGGCAACGCGGTCGAGCTGCTGGCGGCGGCGCGGCAGGTCCGGGACCGGATCGCCTCGGACGGGCAGCCACTGACCCGCGCGGCGCTCGCCGAAGCCCTCCGCGCCGGCGGCCACACCGTGTCCAACACCCGCCTCTCCGAACTGCTCAAGACCCTCAAGGCCGAGTCCTCGGCACCGCACAGCCATCCCTCTCACGACCAGGAGAACCCCGATCATGACCAGCCCCACGAACCTCGCTGACCAGACCACCCATCCCACAACCGACAGCACCACCCCGGCGCCCACGGCAACGGCCCAGGAGGTGTGGACCGTCGAGCGCGTCCGTGCCCTCGGCGTCACCACCACCCTCACCACCACCGCCTCGGTGCTCGGCATCAGCAGATCCCAGGCGTACCGGCTCGCCGCCACCGACCAGTTCCCGCTCCCGCTGATCAGGGCCGGCAGCCGCATCATCGTCCCCGTCGCCGCCCTCCTTCACCTTCTCCAACCCGACCCCGCCGCGACCGGCGGTAGGGGACTTGATGCCGGCGGGAAGGTGAGCGTGGATGCGGTGACCCCGCCGCTAGCGGATTCCACCCGACACCGCTGGCGGCACCACCTGGAGCATCCGGGAGACGACGAGTGAAGGGATCCACCTTCAAACGCTGTAGTTGCCGTGACAGCGTCACGGGCCGGCGACTGGGACGCACCTGCCCCCAGCTACGCCGGCCCGGCGGCGGCTGGTCCCGCACCCACGGCCACTGGCACTGGCAGATTGAGATCCCCGCCCGCGCCGACGGCACCCGCCGTACCCTCCGCCACGGCCCCTACCCCACCCAAGCCGACACCGACACCGTCCTGGACCGCATCCGGGCCGCGCTCGCCGTCCCCGACCCCACCGACCCCCACGCCACCGTCAAGACCGGCGACCTGATCGAGGCCGCCGTCAAGGCCGGGGCGCCCGTCCCCAGCCCAGACCAGGTGCGGCGGGCGCTGCACCTGGACATCACCCCCACCGAACTCCCGACCATGGAGGTGTACCTGACCGACTGGCTCGCCGGGCGCCGGAACATCAAGGCCGGCACGCTGCGCTCCTACGAGGGGCACATCCGGCTGTATCTGATCCCGCACCTCGGGTATCTGCGCATCGACCGGCTCCGGCCCGGACACATCGACGCCATGTACGACGCCATCGCCGAGCGCAACACCACCATCGCCACCCTTCGCGCCAGCCGAGACCCCGCCAAACGCGACCAGGTGAAGAATCAGCGGATCGTCGGCAACCGGACCCTGCACGTCATCCACGCCACCCTGCGCAAGGCCCTCAACGACGCGATGCGCCGCCACCGCTACATCGACACCAACCCCGCCCTCATGGTCGAGCTACCGACGGCCCGAGCACCCAAGCCCACCATCTGGACCGACCAACGGATCCGCACCTGGCGCGACACCGGCAAGTCGCCCAGCCCGGTGATGATCTGGACCCCCGAACACACCGGCAGATTCCTCGACCACACCCACGACGCCGGCGACCGGCTCTACGCCCTCTACCACCTCGTCACCTTCACCGGCCTTCGGCGGGGCGAAGCGTGCGGCCTGCACTGGGACGACCTCGACCTCGACGCCCACACCCTCACCGTCCGCTGGCAACTCGTCCAACACGGCTGGGCCACCGCCATCGACACCCCCAAAACCACCGACAGCGAAGCAGCTGTCGCCCTCGACACCGAGACTGTCGCGGTGCTGCGCGCCCACCGCGCCCGGCAACACCGCGAACGCCTCGGCGCTGGCGCTGCCTGGACCACCACCGGGCTCGTGTTCACCACACCCACGGGCGGCCGGCTCCACCCCGCCGACGTCACTGACCACTTCCACCACCTCGCCACCCAAGCCGGGCTACCACCCATCCGGCTCCACGACCTCCGCCACGGCGCCGCCACCATGGGCTTAGCTGCTGGCGTGCAGATGAAGATCATCTCCAACCGGCTTCGCCACTCCAGCCCCCACTTCACCGCCAAGTTCTACGGCGCCGTACTCCCCGAGCTATCCCGCGCCGCCGCCGAAGCAACCGCATCGGTCGTCCCACGTCGGCGCGGCGCGACGAGGCCGGCGTAATCCGCACACGCCTGTTCGACCGTCGTCAGCAGCCCCCGGCCAGCCGGCGGCGAAGCCGCTGGCCGCTGCCCTACTGCGAGGAGGGCAGCGTGGCGCACATCAGGATGACAACGATCGACTCCATGCGCTGGCTTAGCTGATGATCTTCAGCTACCTCCGCCGCGAGCTTGGCCACACGCCGGCTGACGGGTTGCGGATGGGCACTCTGGTCCCGCTCTAAGCTGAGCGCTGCACGTCAAGCTTGGGACGTGCGGACGGAGAGTGGATCACGTGCGGAAGCTGACCCTGCCCCAGCTAGAGCGGCATCTGTTCGCGGCAGCGGACATCCTGCGGGGCAAGATGGATGCCTCGGAGTTCAAGGAGTACATCTTCGGGATGCTGTTCCTAAAGCGCGCGTCGGACATGTTCGACGCCGAACGGGAGCGAGTTGTCGCACGCTACGCCGACCGTGGCCTGCAGGAGGCCGAGCACCGCGCCGAACAGCCGGAGTCGTACCGGGAGGCGTTTTTCGTCCCGCAGATCGCTCGCTGGAACCACCTTCGCCAGCTTCACGACAACGTAGGCGACGGCATCAACAAGGCACTGGCCGCCTTGGAGGACGCCAACCCCGACTCGCTGGAGGGGGTCGTCCAGCACATCGACTTCAACCGGCAGGTCGGCAACTCGCGCATCTCGGACAAAAAGCTTCGGGATCTGATCGCACACTTCGGCCGGCACCGGCTACGCACCGAGGACTTCGAGTTCCCGGACCTCCTGGGTGCCGCGTACGAGTATTTGATCAAGGAGTTCGCGGACTCGGCCGGCAAGAAGGGCGGCGAGTTCTACACCCCGAGGGCCGTGGTCCGGATGATGGTCCGGCTGGTCAAGCCGACCGAAGGCATGAGCGTGTACGACCCCTGCTCAGGCTCCGGCGGCATGCTGATCCACGCCAAGGAGTACGTGGAAGAGCACGGCGGCAACCCGCGCAACCTGCTGCTAGCCGGGCAAGAAAATTCCGGCAGCGTCTGGTCAATCTCGAAGATGAATCTGCTGCTGCACGGCATTCCTGACGCGAAGATCGAGAACGACGACACCCTAACCAACCCACGCCACACCCACGGCGGCCAGATCGACCTGTTTGACCGGGTGCTGTCCAACCCACCGTTTTCACTCAACTACTCCAGCGACGGCATGCGCTACAGCAACCGCTTCCGCTGGGGCTGGGCACCGGAGGGCGGCAAGAAAGCCGACCTGATGTTCGTCCAGCATATGGTTGCGGTACTCAAGGCCAACGGCGTCGCAGCCACCGTCATGCCGCACGGCGTGCTGTTCCGTGGTGGAGCCGAGCGGGAAATCCGCACCAACCTACTGAACGACGATGTCATCGAGGCCGTCATCGGCCTTCCGCCGAATCTGTTCTACGGCACCGGCATCCCCGCCTGCGTGCTCGTGCTGCGTGCCCCCGGGTCCAAGCCCCCAGAGCGGGCCGGCCGGGTGCTGTTCATCAACGCCGACCACGAATACGCCGCAGGCCGCGCCCAGAACTACCTGCTTCCCGAGCACATCGAGAAAATTGTCTACGCCTACGAGACGTTCACCGACATCGCCGGCTACGCCCGCGTGGTGACTCGCGAGGAGCTGCGGGACAACGACGACAATCTCAACATTCGGCGGTACGCCGACAGTGCCCCACCGCCAGAGCCGCAGGACGTACGCGCCCACCTCCACGGCGGCGTGCCGAGGGCCGAAGTCGCAGCGAAGGCCGGCCTGCTCACCGCCCATGGATTCACGACTGATGCCGTATTCGACGACCGGGATGACGCCTACCTCAACTTTGCTGCCGGCATAGACCGAGCGGACCTCGCGGCGCTAGTTACCGACCACATGGGGGTCCGCACACGCGAAGCCGAACTCATCGCTGCCAAGCAAGAGTGGTGGGAAGAGCACTGCAAGCTGATCATCGAGCTTCCGTCCACCAAGCGGCTGATGGCAGCACGAGCAGAGTTGATCGATTCCTTCACAAGCGCGCTGCTGCCAGTAGGGTTGCTCGACCGGTTCCAGCTCGTCGGCGTGATTGTGCGTTGGTGGGACGCCCATCAGTACAACTTGCGCACGTTGGCCACCCACGGTTTTGGTGCGGTCGTGGATGGCTGGCTTGTCACGATCGAAACCGCTCTGGGTGACGACGCCCCTTACCGCCACCCGCTCCCACTGCGACTCTTGCCGGACTATCTGGAGGAACTTGCCGCCCTCGATTTGCAACGGGCTGCGCTGGAAGCTCAAGCGAAGGTAGCTGTTGGCTCCATCGACGAAGATGAAGATCCGGAAGAGATAGAGGACACGGCAAGCCCTGCCGAAATCAAACGCGTCAAGGCAGAGCTGACCGCAGTGAAGAAGCGTCAGCGTGCTCTTCAGGGTCAGTTTGCTGCGAACCTTGCCAAGGCCCGCGGCACGCTGACCAGCCCGCAAGAGCAAGACCTCGTTATGAGTATCTGGCTCGACGACCTGACAACTCACCTCGAGGGCTATGCCGCCCGCCATCGTCGCCGAATAGCCTTTGCCTTGGAGACGTGGTGGGACAAGTATGCTGTTTCTCTGACTAACCTCGAAGCCAACCGCACCACTGCTGCAAGCCAGCTCGATGCCTACCTCCGGGTGCTAGGCTATGTCTAGATATCCTAATGACTGGCAACATGTCCGCCTTGCCGATTCCGGGCACTGGCTCTCTGGTGGCACTCCGAATACGGCTTTTCCCCCTTATTGGAACGGGAGCATTCCCTGGATTAGTGCGGCCAGCTTAAAAAGCTTTCACATAACCGACTCGGATCGTAGAATTACCCCACTCGGGGCTCGTTCAGGGAGTCGCATGGTCCCTCCGAACACCGTGCTGTTCGTTGTCCGGGGGATGAGCCTAAAGAGCGAGTTCCGAGTGGGCGTCACAGAGCGGGAGGTCGCCTTCGGGCAGGATTGCAAGGCGATCATCCCCCGCCCAGACATTGACTCCAAATTCCTGGCCTATTCCCTGAGAGCCAATGCTAGCCGAGTGCTCTCCATGGTGGATGAAGCCGGACATGGCACTGGTCGACTTCCGACGGATCAGCTCGGGGCGCTAACGATTGGTGCCCCTAAAAGGTCGGAACAACGTCAAATCGTGAAAGTCCTAGAGTCACTGGACGATTCGATTGAATCTACCGCGCGCCTGATAAATAAGAAGGAGAAACTTCGCGACGGGACCCTGCTGCAGTTCTTTCAGTCAATCGAGTCGGCCAGTGACTCGATTGTCCTCGCGAATCTCAGAAGGGGCGATTCGCCGATTCTGAAGATCGGACCGTTCGGATCCTCCTTGAAAGGACGCGACTGGGTTCAGTCGGGTGTTCCAGTTATAACGATTGGATCCCTCGGTGTCGGTCGCTTCCACGTCGATGAACTTCTACACATTACGCCCTCGAAGGCAAACTTGCTTTCGGCATATCGAGTGCGCGTCGGTGATGTGGTATTTTCCCGAGTTGCCGACGTTGGGCGGTCTGTGGTGATTGGGCGGGATCAGGAAGGCTGGATCATGTCGTCCAACCTTCTGCGAATATCGGCCGATCCCGACATCGTGAGGCCGACGTTCCTGCAGCTCTCGCTCGCGCACTCGCCACGAGTTCGAGGACAGTTGCGCGCCACTACCAATAGCAGCGGCCGCGACGTCACGAGCGCACGTATTATCGCAGCACTCAGCATCGATGTTCCGCCGCGGCCACAGCAAGATCTGATCTGCAGCGCCTGGCAGGCCGCGACTGCAGCCATCGCTGCTGAACGAGCTCAGCTAGCGAAGCTACGGAGCTTGAAGGAGGGTTTGGTGGAGGACCTCACGACGGGGCGAGTCCGCCTCTAGGCGCGGAAGGGGCAGCATCGTGGGTTCAGGGTCGGAGTATGAACGGGTCGAGCGGCCGCTGGTACGTCAACTCATTCGCATGGGTTGGCAGCACGTTGAGCCGGACAGGTCCGACCCAGCCTCAGTAGCGGGTCGGACCAGTTTCCGGGAAGTTCTGCTGTTTGAGCGGTTGCGGGCCGCAGTGCGCCGAATCAACCTCGATGGCGACGGCAACGAGTGGCTAGACGACGGCCGCATCAATCAGGCGATCTCCCAGCTCACCCGTCCCCAAGCGACATCACTGCTCGAAATCAACGAGGAGTTGACTGAACTGCTACTCCGCGGCGCTGCCGTGGATGGCGTTGATGGTTGGGACGGTGGCCGAGCCCGTACCGTTCACTTCATCGACTGGACAAGCCCTGACCCACTCGCCAACAATGACTTCCTAGTGGTTAACCAGTTCCGGGTGGATCCACCCGGTGGTCGCGCCCCCATATGGCCGGATGCGGTGTTGTTCATCAATGGCATCCCCTTGGTCGTCGTCGAAGCAAAGTCACCGACCAAGCCGGACCCGATCGGTGAGGCAGTTGAACAGCTTCGCCGATACGCCAACCAGCGCAACTCGGTGGAGCCGGAGGGCAGCGAGCTGCTGTTTCACACTAACCAGTTCGTGGTGGCGAGCAGCTTCGAGACAGCGAAGGCCGGCACGTTCACCGGTCTGGCGGAGCACTACGCCGAATGGAAGACGACTGCGCCCACCCCCGAGGAAGATGTCGCCGGCAGCCTCAGCGTCGCCCAGTTGTCGTCACAGCAGCGCTTGGTCGCGGGCATGCTGCATCCGGCGCGGCTGCTGGACCTGATTCGGCACTTCACCCTGGTCATGCAGCCGGAGGAACGCAAGATCAAGGTTGTGGCGCGGTACCAGCAGTACCGCGCGGTCCGGACGACGATTGAGCGGCTGCTGACCGGCCCGACCCGGGCGCAGGATGGTGAGCACGATAGGCGCGGCGGGATCATCTGGCATACCCAGGGGTCGGGCAAGAGCCTGACCATGGTGTTCCTGGTTAGGGCCATGCGATCGCACCCGGCGCTGGTCGGGTTCAAGGTCGTAGTGGTGACCGACCGTAAGGATCTGCAGAAGCAGCTCGCCGACACAGCGGAGCTGACAGGGGAAACGGTCCGTACGGCGACCAAGGTGGCCAAGGCCAAGGAGCTGCTGGCCACCCCAGGCAAGGCGCTGATCTTCGTGATGGTGCAGAAGTACCGCAACCCCCAGGCGAAGAAGACGGACGACGCTGCACTGAAGAACATCGGTGAGCTGGACAAGTCCGCCGAGGTGCTGGTGTTAATCGACGAGGCGCACCGGTCGCACTCAAACGCGCTACATGCGGCGTTGCAAAAGGCACTGCCCAACGCAGCCAGGGTTGGGTTCACCGGTACGCCGATCATCATGGGTGCAAAGAAGAAGACCCACACGATCTTCGGTGAGTACCTGGACCGGTACGACATCCGCCAGTCCGAGGCCGACGGGGCGACCGTGCCAATCCTGTACGAGGGCCGTACCACCCGCGGCGGGATCAACGACGCTGACGACATCGACGAGTTCATCGACCTTTACGGGCTCACCCGGGAGCAGACCGAGGAGCTGAAGAAGCGGTACGCCACCAAGCGGCACGTCGCCGAGGCCGAGCAGCTCATCGCCGCAAAGGCGGCGAACATGCTTCGCCACTACGTCGAGGTGGTGCTGCCGAACGGCTTCAAGGCGCAGGTGGTGGCCACCAGCCGACTCGCCACCGTCCGCTACCGGACCGCGTTCCTGGCTGCCCGAGACGCCCTGATCGCTGAGCTGGATGCGCTCGATCCGGCGTGGAAGACCGCAGACGCGCTGGAGCGGGTCGATCGGCTGACCGCCAAGCGGGCCCTGCTGGTGCGGGCGTGGCCCCATCGGGACGTCGTCGCGCAGCTCGACTTCGTACCGGTGGTCTCCAGCCGGCAGAATGACAAGTCGCCCATCTTGGAGTGGACCAGCGGGTACGAGCAGGTGGTCGACGACTTCAAGAAGAAGAAGCTGCCCATGCCGGGCGTGCCCGCCGACCAGACCAGCCCTGTGGCGATGCTAATCGTCAACGCCATGCTGCTGACTGGCTTCGACGCACCTCGCGAGCAGGTGCTCTACCTCGATAAGGCGATTCGAGAGGCGGACCTGCTACAGGCCATCGCACGGGTCAACCGCACCACCTCGGGCAAGAGCGTCGGCTACATCGTGGACTACTACGGCGTTGCCCACCACCTGGCGCAGGCGCTGGAAGCGTATGCAGACGACGACATCGACGGCGCGTTGACCAGCCTCAACGACGAGGTACCGAGGCTGGCCGCCGCTCACGCCGCGGTGCGTCAGCTCTTCGCGGGCATCAGCGATTTGAGCACTGTGGCGGCGCAGGACGCCTGCGTGGAGGCGCTGGCCGAGGAGCGGCTGCGGGCCAGGTTCGAGGCAGCACTCAAGGCGTTCAACCGCAGCATGGAGATCGTTTTGCCGTCGGATAAGGCCCTGCCGTATGTGGCCGATGCGAAGGCGTGCGGCGCGATCGCGCTGCTGGCCCGCCGCCGCTACCGCGACCACACGCTGTTCGACGTTCGGGTCTACGGCGAGAAGGTCCGGGCACTGATTGACGCGCACGTCCAATCCCTGGGCATTACCCAGAAGATCCCACCGATCTCCATCACCTCGGCCGACTACGCGGAGAAGGTCAGCGGACTGACCAGCCCGCGCGCCAGGGCATCAGAGATGGAGCATGCCATCCGCCACCACATCGGCGAGCGCATGGACACCGACCCGGCCCACTACCAGCGGCTGTCCGAGCATCTGGAGCAGATCATCAGTCAGCTGCGGGACCAGTGGGAGCAGCTCGCGCTGGCGCTGGCCAACTTCCTACCGGTGGTGACCTCGGGGCGAACCGAGGGCAGCAACGGACTCGAGCCGGGTATCGAGGCACCGTTCCACGACCTCATCGCCCAAGAGTTGGCCGACTACGGCCGGCCGGTCGCCGCCGAGATCGCCGGACCGCTACGGCAGGCCACCATCGACGTCGTACACCTCATCCGCGACGACATACGCCTGGTCGGATTCTGGGACAACCCGCACAAGCGCGAACAGCTCCGCCGGGCGATCATCGCTCGACTGGACGACAGCCGGCTGGAAGACGGCAGCGACCTGTTCAAGTACGCCATGCTGCGACCGCTCGCCGACCGGCTGCTCGAGCTGGCGAAGCACAACCACCACCGGCTGGCATCGTCGCCGTGAGCGTGACCGAAGCACTACCCGACACAATGTTCATTGGTGACCTGCACTTCGCGGTCCGCGAGTCGCCGCGTCGCGCCACCGTCGGCATCACTGTCGACCGGGACGGGTCGCTGTATCTGCAAGCACCTACCGGTTGCCCACCTGAGGCGTTGGCCGCATGGGCGTACTCCAAACGGATGTGGGTCTACCGCAAGCTGGCCGAGAAGGACCTCCTGCTGTCCGCCCGACCAGCTAAGGAGTTCGTCAGCGGGGAAGGGTTCGCCTACCTGGGCCGCGGCCACCGCCTGCTCGTCACCGACACCGACACCGACGAGGTGCGCATGGAACGCGGCCGGCTGCTTCTACCCCGAACGGCGGCGGCCGGCCCAGATCCGAGCGCGTACCTGGTCCGCTGGTATCGCGCTCGGGGCCGGCAGTGGTTGCCGGGTCGGCTACGTCCGTGGACCGACCGAATGGGGCTGTTCCCGACCGGGCTGGACGTGCGGGACCTTGGCTACCGATGGGGATCTCTGAGCGCCAATGGCCGGCTCAACATCCACTGGGCAACCCTGCAACTACCGCCGTCGCTGATCGACTACGTGCTAGTGCACGAGCTCGCGCACGTAGCGCACCCGCAGCACACGCCCGCGTTCTGGGCGACGGTGGAACGGGCAATGCCCGACTACGAGCGCCGGAAGTCCGACCTCCTCGGCGCCGGTGCCCGCCTGTGGATGGGCTGACCGACGTGGACGAAGGTCTCCAGACTGGCTCCAGGAGTGTCGGTGGTCCCAGCCATACTTAACCGAGTGCAGCGATAGTCAGTGACCATCGCTATTCCGCGGCACGTGCGGCCGGGGAGGAACCCACCGGGGGTGCACCTCTTAGTCACTGGTGAGCGGGGAGAGATGGCGATAGACCCCGTAGTCAAGACAGAGCGAGACGAGTACCTGTTGGCTCAGGTGCGGGAGACGTTCGGTCGTGTGGTGTACAGCCACAAGACCCACGAGAAGCAAGCCGACCTCTGCTTCCGGAAGCATCGTAGCCAGCAGGCTGCCCTTGTCGTCTTCACGGCGGCCAGCGCCGGTACGTTCCTGGCGGCGCTGCTCGGCAACTTCGTGAGCCCGCAAATCGCCAGCCTCGTCACATCGTTCATCGCCCTGATCGTCACGACGCTGACCCTCGCGACCAAGAGCTTCAAGTTCGGCGAAGAGTCCGAAGCGCACCGCAACACCGCCTCGCGCCTGTGGGACGTCCGCGAGTCGTACCTGTCTCTGATCGCCGACCTGATGTCCGGCGCGACGTCGGCGTCCGATGCGCGTGAGCGCCGTGACAAGCTCCAGGAGACCACGCGTGCGGCTTACGCCGACGCGCCCAGGACCACATCCAAGGCATATGGCAAGGCACAAGACGGGCTTCAGAACAACGAGGAGCTGACGTTCACGTCCGGCGAGATCGACCTCCTCCTGCCGGAAACCCTCCGGCTCAGCGAGAGCGAGGCTGCCGCATGAAGGTCTCGGAGATATTCGACGCCCTTCTCGAGAACCTCAAGGTTGGCGACGCCAGCACCACCATCGCCGCGCGTCGGGATGAGATCACCAAGGCGCTAAACAAGGACTTCAGGTCGGTCGAGGGATGCACCGTGAACCGGCTAATGGTGGGCTCTTACGGGCGACGCACGGCGATCCGTGGGGTGTCCGACCTCGACATGATCTACATCCTCCCGGCCGGCCTCCGCTCGAGCTACGACAGCGAGACTGGGCCGCGGAGGATCCTCAACCGGATCCGGGATGATCTGAAGGCTCGTTATCCGAACACCGAGATCCGGGTCGACCAGTGCGTCGTGCGGGTGCAGTTCACCAGCAACAAGTTCAAGTTCGAGGTTCAGCCGGCTTTCGAGAACGCTAACGGCACCTTTGACTACCCCGACACGAAGTCCGAGAGCTGGAAGGTCACCAAGCCGCGCCACGAGATCACGGCAACCAAGGACTGCAACGATCGCACGTCGAAGAACATGCGCCACCTCGCTCGGATGGTCCGGGCGTGGAAGGACACGAACGGCGTGGTCATGGGCGGCCTGCTTATCGACACGCTGGTTCATCGGTTCTTCTCGACCACCACCGAGTACGACGACAAGGGTTCTCTCTGGTTCGACTTTATGGTCCGGGACTTCTTCAGGTTCCTTGCCGAGGAGCCTGACAAGGACTACTATCTCGCGCTGGGCAGCAACCAGCGTGTGACGGTGAAGAAGCGGTTCCAGCCGAAGGCGAAGAAGGCATACAACCGCTGCATCGAAGCTATCGCCGACGAGGGTAAGGCATCTGCGAACAAGAAGTGGCGGGAGGTGTTCGGCACGGCGGTTCCGCTTGAGATCACCAAGTCCGCTCGGTCGTTCAGCGACACGGAGGAGTTTATCGAGAACCTGTTCCCCGTCGACATCGGGCACACGGTGGCGATCGACTGCGAGGTCACGCAGAACGGTTGGCGACCGACCCTGCTGCGGAGGATGCTCCGCGACCGGACTCCGCTCCTCGCGAATAAGGGTCTCGACTTCACGATCATCGAGTGCAGCGTCCCGGAGCCGTATGAGGTGAGGTGGAAGGTGCTGAACCGAGGGGACGAGGCCGAGCGCCGGAACAACATCCGCGGCCAGATCATCTCGTCAAGCCGCCCCGGCGTGAGGCACGAGCGAACCAGCTTCCGTGGGGAGCACGTCGTCGAGTGCTACGTCGTCAAGGACGGGGTCGTGGTCGCACGCGACGTCATCGACGTGCCAATCAGTATCAATGCGGCATAGCGCTACAGAGCGGCGATAGCCGTCGTTACTGGTCGACGGTCGAAGATTCGGGCTCTATGCAGAGGGTCCGGCATACTCGCATTTGCTTGAACTGGGCCGCCCACATGGGCACGTGGTACATCGTCCCTGCCTGGGCCCGTCAGCCGGGCCACTCGCGGTTGTAGGGGATTGATTTTCAGGGTGAACTTGCGGCGATTAACCGAGAGCTCGGCTGGTCCATGGTCGCCCCAAAGGCGGACCTGCGGGTGCTCGCCGGGTGCTCGCGCGCCATGGACAGGCGGCATCTGGTGGTATCTGGTACCCCGCCAATCGTGAACCGCCAGGGAAATCCTGGCCTGCCAGCGTCATATGGGACCGACGAGCACGGCATCGACGTAACTCTTAATCCGCGGGTTCGGGGTTCGAGTCCCTGGCGGCGCACCAACGATCAAGGCCCTGACCAGGCAGTTCTCTGCCCCGTCGGGGCCTTTTCGTGTTTTCGACGAGCCTGACGTCTGGGCCCGCTGCCGGCTGGGTCATCGGGTGCCGGTTGCCCTGCGGAGCGCGCTGAGCCGGACCAGGGCCTGGCGCGGCTGTGGCCGGCGGATCGATCCGTCCTGGCGTAGCTCGATCCCGGTCAGCTCCAGCCATGCTCCATCGGCGAGTTGCTCGATCGGGCCGACAATGCTGACCCGCAGGATCAGCTCCCCGGTGCCATAGCGGTAGTCCGGTTCGGGGATGTGGACCACCTGGCCCACCACTACTTCGGGTCTGGTCACGCGAACGCGCCCCCGTTCGGGCTGGTGGTCCGCTTCGGCTGCCGGTGGCGGCCGTCCCGGCAGCTCGGGCAGGCGAGCGCGTTACCGCAGGTCGGGCACCACCGTTGCGAGCGCTTGAACGTCCACATCCCGGCTATCCAGCCGAGGAGAGCGGACGCCAGGGTCGCCATGGTGAGAGACATCGTCGGCTACCTCCGCACGGGCGTACATCGCCATCGGTTCCCAGGTTCGTTCTGCTGAGCGGGCGCGGCGGCGGCCAGCAGGCCGGCTCGGAGCTTGCTGGCCGCCGTCGCTCGGGATTCAGCGGCCTGGCCCCTACGGCACCGACCGCCACATCCCCTTGGTGGCCAGGTTGGTCCCAGCGGCGGTCAGGCTGAAGCGGTACGGCGTCAGCCGGTGTCAGCGGACACTGCGACGCGACCCGGGAACAGCGGTGGACATCTCGGTAGGGTGCGGCCATGACTGCCGAGGCTCGACGGCCCAGCGAGTGGACCATCCACGGCGAGCGGATCGTCGACGACACCAGGCGGGCGGTGCTGAGCATCGCCGATGTCGAGCTGCCTGACGGGGTCCGGTTCGAGCAGTACGTGCTGCGGATCCCGGCCGCGGCGATGGTCATCATCCTCGATGACGCCGAGCGGGTTCTCATGATGCGGCGGCACCGGTTCGTCATCGACCGGTGGGTGTGGGAACTCCCGGGCGGCTACCTCGACCCGGACGAGGACCCCGTGGTGTGTGCGGCCCGGGAGGTGGAGGAGGAGACCGGCTGGCGGCCGAGAACGATGGAACCGCTCCTGGAGTTCCAGCCGATGGTCGGCACCATCGACCAGCAGAACATCATCTACCTGTCGCGCGACGCCGAACCCACCGGCGGAACCCCCGACATCAACGAGACAGAACGACTCGGCTGGGTCCCCCTCACCGAGGCCGAGCAGCGGATCCAGGCCGGGGAGATCGTCGGTGCTGGTTCGGTCGCCGGGCTGCTCGCGGTGCTGCTGGCGAAGGCGAACGGGCGCATCTAGGCAGCCTGCAGCAGCGGTTGCACCCGGTCGGCGAACTCCCGCACCGCGGGCAGCCCGACGTGCGGCGCGAGCCGACGGCTGGCCGGCTCGTCGCCGCGTCGGCGCGTACGCCGCGGAACGGCGGACGCCGGAGGAGACATGACGGTCCGGGATATCGGGATCATCGCCAGGATGGGACAGTCGGCCATCGCGGGAAGCCTCGGACCGCCTACTGCCGCACGAGCAGGCAAGCTCTGATCCGGGCCGCTGCGGATCGACTGGCCCGGCTGAGGGCGGGCCAAACCACCGGCTCAGCGGATCGTCGGTCCGACGTTCGGCTGCTGCTTGCGTCTCGGCAAACGTCCATACTGTACGAATGGACCACGGGGGACCATTGACTGTTGAGGTGGAGCCGCAGGAGGCTCTCGCCGGCGTTTCCAAGGTGCTCGTTCTGCCCTGGTCGGGCAGCACGACCGTACAGATTCCGGCCGGAACCGCCGACGGCGCGCTGCTGCGGCTTCCGGGCCTCGGCCCGGCGGCGGCCGACGGATCGCCGCTGGACGCGCACGTCCTGGTCCGGGTGCGGACCGCGCCGCCGCCGTATGCGACGACGCCGCCGCCGTACGCGACGGTGCCGCCGCCGCCATATGCGACGACGCCGCCGCCGTTCCCAACCGCGCCACCGCAGCTCGCGGCGAAGCCGTCGCCCTTCATGACGGCGCAACAGCCGTCCACGGCCGCGCCGCCGCAGTTCATGGGCGCGCCGGGCGTCGCGGCCCCATGGTCGGGCAACGGACCGCCGGTCCCGGTCAGCCCGGCGCGGCGCCGGGCCGTTCTCGTCGTCGCCGCGGTGGCGGTCGTGGCGGTGCTGGCGGCGGTAGGGTTGATCTTCACCCTGCTGCCCGACGGCAAGGGGAAGAACCCGGCGCCGGTGGCGGCCGCGGCGGCGTCGACGACGAGCGGCGCGCCGGTGACACCGGAGCAGTATCAGGCCACGCTGACCGGCTTCGACAGCGCGATGGCGGCGGCCTTCCGCTCGCTCGCCGCGGCGAAGAACCCGCACGCCGTCACCCTGGCGACCGCCGGCATCTCCAAGACGATCACCGAACAGCGCGCCACGCTGGCCGATCTCACCCCACCGGCGACCGCGGCCAGCGCCCATGCCGATCTGCTCGGGGGACTGCTCGAGCTCAGCTCGGCGCTGGCCGTGGCCGGATCCGTCGCCGACTCGTGGGAGGTGTGTGTCGGGCCGGCCGCGACGGCGCAGCTCAGTCGGGACGCGGCCGTGGAGCGCCTCCGGGGCGCCTTCCGGACGCTGGCCAGCGCCGACCCGGCGCACCCGTACCGGGTCGGCGCCTTCATCCCCGCGAAGACCGAGGACGCCAACCGGCGGCTGAGCACCGGGTCGTACCTCAAGCGGACGCAGGGCGGCCTCGGCCGGTTGAAGATCGAAAATAATGGCACGGTCGACACGGTGTTCAGCGTCGTGCGGGGCAAGACCGTCGTCGACCGGATCTATGTCCGTAGCAAGAGCACCGCGACCGTACGCGGGATCCCGGACGGCACCTACCAGGTCTACTTCGTCAGCGGCATCGACTGGGACAGCCGGTTCAAGGCGTTCGGCCGGGACTGCGGCTTCGAGCGGTTCGACAGCACGTACAAATTCACCACCACCTCTCGCAGCTACACGGAATGGACCCTCTCCCTGCTGGCCGGGAACGGCGGCAACGCCAGTTCCAGCGACGTGGACCCGGACCAGTTCCCCGCCGGCTGAGGCGGGTCGGGACCTTCCGGTACGAGCGGCCCGCACGAGCCGGTACGCGATCCCGGCTTGACCCTCGACCTGGTTGAGCGCCCATCCTTCGACGGACCCACCGAACGCCGGCCGGCCCCCGGTGGGACCACGTCCGAGGAGCTCGATGTTCGCCGTACTGAGGATCCGTGACTTCCGCCGCTACCTCATCGGGTTCACCGCGTCCGGGTTCGGCGACAGCCTGACCCCGTTCGCGCTGGCGTTCGCCGTCCTGGGGTTGACCGGCTCGCCAACGGCGCTGGGCCTGGTGGTGCTCAGCGGCCGCCTGCCGGTCATCCTGTTCGCCCTGGTCGGCGGGGCAGTGGGGGACCGGTACCCGCGCCGGACGGTCATGCTGGTGACCGACGCGGTCCGGTGCGCCGTCCAGGCGGCCACCGCGGTG
Organism: Plantactinospora siamensis; assembly: GCF_042434095.1. NCBI lineage: Bacteria > Bacillati > Actinomycetota > Actinomycetes > Micromonosporales > Micromonosporaceae > Plantactinospora > Plantactinospora siamensis. The sequence goes on along the minus strand of NZ_JBHLUE010000004.1, from coordinate 659,363 downwards.
ATCCTGCTGACGGGGGTGGTCCGGCTGTGGCTGCTCGTCGCGCTGCAACTCATCGCCGGCGCGGGCGCCGCCTTCTTCAACCCGGCCGCGCAGGGCCTGCTCCCGTCGCTGGTCGACCGGCCGCGCCTGCGCCAGGCCAACTCCGTGCTCACCATGTCCCGCGGCGCCGCCTCGATCGTCGCGGTCGGAGCGGCGGGCGCCTTGGTCGCGCTGGCCGGTCCGGGGTGGGCGGTCGGCGTCGACGCGGTGACGTTCCTGGTCAGCGCCGCGGTCCTGGCCCGGCTTCCGCGTACCCTCACGGCCGGGCGGACGGGCCGTAAGGCCGGCCTGATCGCCGGCGTCCGGACCGGCCTCGGCGAGGTACGGGACCGAACCTGGCTGTGGGTCTGGGCGGCCCACGCCGGCCTGATCAACCTGCTGGTGGTCGCCCCGATCCTCGTCCTGGGCCCGTTCGTGGCCAACGAGCACCTCGGTGGCGCGCCGGCCTGGGCCGCGGTGGCCATCGGCTACACGGTCGGCGCCCTGCTCGGCGGTCTCGTCAGCTCCCGGTGGAGATCGAGGCGGCCCATGGCGGCCGCCGTCGGCTGCTTCCTGCTGATCGTCCCGCTCGCGGTGACGCTCGCCGTGCCGGCGCCGGTGTGGCTCATCGTCCCGGCCGCCGTTCTCGGCGGCCTCCAGGTCTCGATCTACAACGTCTTCCAGAGCACCGCCGTGCAGGACGAACTGCCCGACGGTCTCATCGCCCGCGCCACGTCGGTGCTGATGCTTGGCGCGGTCATCGCGGTGCCGATCGGCACCGGACTCGCCGGCCCGGTGGCCACGGCGCTGGGCACCGGGCCGCTGCTGGGTGGCATCGCGCTGGTGGCCGTCCTGGTCACCGTGGCCACCCTCGCCGTCCCGGCCACCTGGCGCGTCCGCCCGGCGCCGCCGGCGCCGGCCGAGCCGACCCCCACGGCCGTACCCGCCGGGTCGCGCTGAGGGCAGGGTCAGGACCTTCTGGTACGCCGCTGAGCGGCCAGCCGCGGAGTGCTGGTCAGCTCGACGCCCGCTTCGGGAGCAGCAGTTCCTCGTGGTCGAGCTCGCGCTCCAGCACCCGGAGCTCCTCGTCGGGCAGCCGGCCGGCGTCGCGCCAGCGCAACAGCTCCTCGCGCTGCGCGTCGATGGCCGCCCGGCGGACCCGCAGCGCCGTCTCGTACTCGGGTGAGGTGGGCACGTCGGCCGACCCGCTCTGCTGGATCAGGTCGAGCCGTCCGCGGTAGCGCTTCAACCGGCCCAGCAGCTGCGTACGGGTGGCGTCGACGGCCGGCGCGCTGTCCGGCTCGTCGGCCGCGACCGCGTCGAGGCGGGCCAGCGCGGCCTCGACCGCGGCCGAGCGCGCCTCGTTGCGTACCCGTGCCTGGTCGCTCTTGTTGGCGCGCAGGCCGAGCCGCCGGACGAGCGGCGCGAACGTCAGGCCCTGCCCGACGAGCGTCACCAGGACCACCACGAAGGTGCAGAACAGCAGGAGGTCGCGGTCGGGGAAGGGCGCTCCGCTGTCGGTGGTCAGCGGCAGGGTGAAGATCGCGGCCAGGCTGATGACGCCGCGGGTGCCGGACCAGCTCAGCGCCACCACCTCGCGCGGGGTCAGCCGATCGGCGTTGCGGTCGGCGCGGGCGGCCTGCCGGGCGCTGCCCGGCTCGCCGGTGTCGTCCTGCTCGGATACGCCGCCGAGGCGGGTGTGCAGCGAGCGGGGGAGCGACTGAGTCAACATCAGCCAGGCGGGGCGCAGCAGCAGCACCACGCCGACCGACACCGCGACGGCCACCACGATGGTGGCCGTGTCGTACTGGCGCAGGCCCTGCACGACCTCGGGCAGCTGCTGGCCGATCAGCAGGAAGACGAAGCCCTCGAGGAAGAAGTCGACCAGCCGCCACACGGCGCCGGTCTGCAACCGGGACGCCCCGGAGCCCAGCTCGGGCGTCTGGTGGCCCACGATCAGCCCGGCGACCACCACGGCGAGCACCCCGGAGACGTGCAACGCCTCGCCCAGCAGGTAGGCCAGGAACGGGGTGGCCAGGGAGATCGCGTTGGACAGCAACGGGTCCGCGGTGAGCGGTCGGGCCAACCGCTTAGCCCAGGCGACCGCCGCCCCCACGGCGACCCCGCCGGCCGCCGCCAGCACGAACTGCGCGACGGCGGCGGGAAACGAGAACTTCCCGCCGACGGCGGCGGCCACCGCGACGCTGAGCATGGTCAACGCGGTGGCGTCGTTCAGCAGCCCCTCGCCCTGGATGATCGTGATCATCTTCGGCGGCAGGTTGACCCGGCGGCCCACCGCCAGGGCGGCCACCGGGTCGGGCGGCGCGATGGCGGCGCCGACCGCGATCCCGGCGGCCAGGGTGGCGCCGGCGACGAACAGGTGGAAGCCGAGACCGACCAGCACCCCGGTGAGCAGCACCAGCACCACGGACAGGCTGACCACGATGCGGAGGTTCCGGCGCAGGTCCAGCAGCGAGGAGTCCAGGGCGGCGCTGTAGAGCAGCGGCGGCAGCACCACCATGAGCACCAGGTCGGGATCCAGGCCAAGGTTCGGGCCGGGCAGCAGCGCGTACGCGATGCCGATCAGCGGCAGCAGGGCGGCGGACGGCAGGCCGGTGTGGGTGGCCACCCACCGTACGACGACGATGACGGCCACGGCGGCGAGCACGAACAGCAACGTCGAGTGAGTGCTCACCTGGTGGCTTCCCCCTGCAGCGGTCGCGTGGCGCGGGATCCATCGGTCGACTGCCGGCTCCCGGCCGTTCGCATCCCGATCGGTGACACCTGTCGACGCCGTCGATGGCGGGCAACACACCCTGCAGCTGGGCCCAGTCTACCCGCCTGATCAGCTCCGCAGCTCGTCGCCGACGCCCTGCGGCGGGCGGTCGGCAGCGGTCAGGTGGTCGCGCGGTGCGGCACCGGGATACCGGTACGCCACGGAAGCACCCTGCCGAACTGCACGAGTTCACCGTGGAACGCGGCCAGGGCGCTGGCGGTCAGCTCGCCGGCCGCCAGTTCCACGGGCCACGCGGCGGCCTGGGCGGGGGTCTGTGCCGTGCTCATGTCCGCGAACCACGGCCGGGACGCCGCGGTGTCGATCAAGCCGGGGCACAGCGCCGCGACGAGCGTGCCGCGCGCCAGGTCGTCCGCGCGCCGTTCCCGGGCGTACGCGCGGACCGCGGCGACCTGTGCGACCTTGGACGGGATGTTGAGCCAGGCGCCGTAGCCCTGCTCCTCGGCCCGCCCGGCGTGGACCGCGGCCCGCCATTGCGCGACGAGGTCATCCACGGCGTCCAGGTCGGCCTCGGCGGCGGCGGCGAACCGGGGCCGCACGCGGGCGTCGAGCTTGTCGAGGGTGCCGAGCGCGCTCGCCACCACGACGAGCCGGCCGCCCGGCCGCAGGCGGGGGCCGAAGGCGCGCAGGATGCGGCTGGTGGCCAGGTTGCTCGTCTCGGCCACGGCGTCGACCCGGTCGGCGGGGTCGTCGTCCGGGCTCATCCGGGCGGTGGCGTTGGAGAAGACGATGTCGATCTCGCCGAGGTCGGCGGCCAGCGCCTCGATGGCGGCCGGGTCGCGGACGTCGAGGACGTACGGCTCGACGCCGGCGCCCCGCGGTACGGCGGCGGCGATCTCGGTGGCGGCGTCCTGCACGGCGTCGGGTCGGCGGCCGGCGAGCAGGACGCGGTCGGTCGGTGCCAGGGCGGCGGCCAGCCCTTCGACGATCGCGCGGCCGAGGCCCTGGTTGGCCCCCGTGACGAGGGCGGTACGTGGAGAGGTCACGTCCGAACGTTAGCCACGGGGAGATCGCCCCACTAGCATGCGAGGATCGACAATCCGGCACGACAGGTATGCGGGAGACGCATGACAGGTGACTTCGCACCGGCGGGCTTGCGGGTGCTGCGGGAGGTGTCGGAGCGGGGGTCGTTCACGGCGGCCGCCCGCGCGCTGGGCTATACCCAGTCGGCGGTGTCCCGCCAGGTGGCGGCGCTGGAGGCGGCCGCCGGACGCCCGTTGTTCGAGCGACGGCGCGACGGCGTGGCCTTCACGGCAGCCGGCTCGATGCTGCTGGCCCGGGCGATCCGGATCCTGGACGAGTTGGACGCCGCGGCCCGGGACCTGGCGGGCGATGCCACCACGGCCGGACCGGTACGGCTGGGCGCCTTCCCCACCGCGGCGGCGGCGCTGCTGCCCGCCGTGCTGGCCGCCCTGCCCCGGGAGCTGACGGTGTCGCTGCGGGAGGGCAGCAGCGCGACCCTGATCCGGTCGCTGCGGGCGGGCACGCTCGACCTGGCGGTGCTGGCCCAGTCGCCACCGTTCCGGCCGCTCGACACGGAAACGCCGGCGCTGGGGCAGCTCGTCCTCGCCGAACGGGACCTGCTGCTGTGCGTGGGAGCGGGGCACCCGTTCGCCGCCCGCGCCGCCGTGGAGCGGGACGAGCTGATCGGCCAGACCTGGGTGGCCGGCCGGTCGGACACCGGTGAGCTGCTGCCCGGAGTGTGGCCCGGCCTACCCGGGCGACCCGACGTCCGCTACGTGGTCCGCGACTGGTGGAGCAAGTTCCGGCTGGTGGGCGCCGGCCTGGGCATCACCACGCTGCCGCCGGTGGCGCTGCCCCTGCTCCCACCCGACGTTCGCGCCGTCGCAGTCCGTGGCGAGCCGCCGGAGGTCCGTCGTCTGGTGCTCGGCTACCGGCCCGGGCGCCTCGGCGACGCGGCCCGCCTGGTCGCCGAGGCGCTGCGGCGCAGCTCCGGGCACGGCCGGGCTGCCGACCCGGATCGGTCCGCTGCCGAATAGCGGCCGCGTCCCGATCGGCTCAGGCCGTCGTACCGGACACCTGGCGACCGGCTCGGTCGGCTGCGAGACGTCGCCCACTTGGGCGCCGATGTCCGCGACCCGCCGACGGCGGTATCGAGCAACCCGATGGGCGGCCCTCACCAGGGCATCTGCCGCAGGTCAAGGACCAACCGGGTCCCGTCGTCGAGCCAGTCGATGGCGACGGCGCTGCCGTCGACCTCGACCGCCGCGAGCTCGGCCAGGGGCGCCGGCGCCGGATCGGCGGTGAGGGAGGCGAGCGCCACGTACACCCGACCGGACGCCAGGCCGCGGACCTCCGGCATGACGCTCCACCGGCCGAAGGCGGTGCCGTACGGCGCGCCGGCACAGGTCGCCTCGCCGAGCCCGTGCACACCGAGTAGCTGCGAGGTCAGGCGCCCGTCCGGGGTCTCCACGTGGATGGTCGCCTCGGCGCCGTCGACGTGCGTCGTGAAGTCCTCCGGCGCGTCGCCGGCCACCGCCCAGCCGGACAGCCGCACCGGCAGCCGCGGGGGCACGTTGCGCAGCCGGAAGGCGCGGACCTCGACCCGGCCGTGCACGGCGGTCAGGCTCTCGATGCGTACCGACGGCAGCACTGGGCCACCATCCGCGGGGTCGCTCGCGTCGAACGGCGCGTACAGCGGGAACCGTGGGGCGTGCCAGGAGGCGACCCAGTCCGCGCCGCCCGTCACCGCGTGGATCTTGCGCCGGACGCTCCACACGTCCCGGTACCGCACCTGGATGTCGTTGTCGCTGGCATTGTGCAGGGCGGTGGGACCGGTACGGGTGGAGTAGGCGAACCGGGCGTAGAGCGGGTCGGGGGCGCCCGCGTCGGGTTCCCGGAACAGCTTGACGTGGTCACTGCCATGGTTGTGCACCCTCGCCAGGCCGTCACTGGCGGTGGTCTGGATGAGCCACGAGACGGGGCGGATCGTGTGCGCGTGGTCCCGTACGTCGCCGGGCAGCTCCGCCTCGGTGCTCGTCCACAACGGGTGCTCGGCCGGCAGCATGAGGGCGGCGAAGCCCTTGGACGCCCAGTACGGCGACCCGGGGCCCGAGTAGCGCTGCAACGTGGGCGCGTGCTCGCCGAACCAGCCGAGCGTCAGCACCCCGTCGCGGGTCGCGTCGTGCTCGAAGAAGAAACGAAGGTTCGCCGACATGATCCGCCGGGACTGGCCGTGCTCGAGCGGGGTGGCGCCGAACACCTCGCCCATCGCCACGGCGGCCAGGGTGGCGGTCCGGTACGTGAGTGAGCGGCCCTGGTACAGCGGGGCGCCGTTGCGGTCGAACATGTGCGAGTACGTGCCGAGGAACTCGCGCAGGCGCTGCGTGAGCTTCTCCTCAAGGGCGTGGTCGCCGCGATGCCGCGCGTGCAGCAGCGGGTAGAGGTGCAGCGCCCACCCGATGTAGTGGTCGAAGGCGTCGGCGGCGCCGTCGCTGTACCAGCCCTCGCCCCGGTACCACCCGTCGATGAGGCTCAGGCCCCGCTCGATCACGTAGCCGGTCTGCTCGTCCGCCCGGCCCACACTCTCGAGGAAGCTCGCGATGGTGAGCGGAAAGAGGTACCAGTTGTTGTCCGACGGCTCGCGGTGGATCGCCTGCCGCAGCCAGCCGTCCAGGCGATCCTGCGCGCCGGCGTCGAGGCGGTCCCAGGTGTCGGCCCGGGTCAACTGCATGCTCAGCGCGATCGACGCGGCCTCCACGTGCGGCTGTCCGTGCCGCCCGATGTCCCCGATGACGGGGTAGGACTCGTCGTCGTCCGCGCCGACCGTACGGGTGCCCGCCACCAGGCCATCGAGGTAGGGCGAGAGGTGATCGTACGGTGCCCTGCCGCCCTCGCCGACGTGCCGGAACGCCGCCAGCAGGAAGGTTCGCGCGAAGCCTTCGAGGCCGTCCGTGCGGACGCCCTGTTGCGAAGGGCGGCCGGGCAGGTCGATCCGCGCCCCGCCCGGCGACCGGTAGCGCGCGACGGACAGCAGCAGGTCGTCGGCCACCGCCGCCCAGTGGGCGCGGGTCAGGCCCGTGTAGGGACTGAGCGCGCGGTCCTCCGGCGGAACGGTTACGCGCCCGAACGCGGACGCGAACCGCTCGATGCCACCCAGTCGGGCATTCGTTTCCAGCGCCGTCATCACAGTCCTCTCGCGTGGTGCCCGGTGGTTCCCGTCATGGGCGGGGCTCGGGTCCCGTCGCCGCGACGCCGAGCACCGCGGCCGCCCAGCCAGGAAAGCGTTCGAGCGCCTCCCGGATCGGCGGCAGTCCGGGCTGCCACTTGCGCTCCCACTCCAGGCAGACCCAGCCGCGCCAGCGCACCGCATCCAGCGCGGCCCCCAGTTCGCGGACCGGGTACCGGCCCGAGCCGAGCGGTACGGGGGTGGCGTCGCTGTCCGAGGCGACGTCCTTGACCTGCAGGTGGGCGAGGTACGGCGCGAGCAGGTCAAGGCTCCTGGCCGGCGACTCGCCGTGCCGCCAGGTGTGGGCCGTGTCCCAGATGACGCCGACCGCGCGTACGGTGTCGGCGTCGAGCGTGCCGATGAAGCCGGCGAGTCGGCGGCTCTCCGCGTGGCTGTCGTGCGTCTCGATCAGGATGCGTACCCCCAGCCGGGCGGCCTGAGGCGCCGCCGCGGCCAGGCGGCGCCGCGCGCGCGGCTCACCGGTGCCGTCCTCGTCGCCCATGAACACCCGCACGCCCGCCGCGCCGACCGCCGCGGCGAGGGTGAGCTGGCGGGTCAGCTCGATGAGTTGAAAGTCGTCGTCCGGCGCGCACAGCCGCACGTAGCCGCTGAGCGCGAGGACGCTGAGCCAGCCCGCGTCGAGCGTCCGGGCGACCGATTCCACCTGCTCGGCGGTCAGCCCCGGGTGGATCGGCTCGTCCGGCGCGCAGCGCAGTTCGACGCCGGTGAGGCCGGCGGCGCGGGCGAGGTGGACGACCTGATCAAGCGGTTCGCCCGAGGCGCCGAGGGTGGAGAACGCGGGTCGCCGGTCGGGAACGCGCAGGTCGCTCATCCCTTGATCCCCGAGTTTGCCAGGCCGGCGATGAAGTAGCGCTGACCGAAGACGAACAGGATGATCATCGGCAGCGCCGCCAGCGCCGAGATGGCCATCAGGAACGGCCACTGCGGGGTGTCCGACGACGTGGGGATGAAGGTGGCCAGGCCGAACTGGAGCGGTCGCAGCTGTTCCGAGCTGGTCGCGACGAGGGGCCAGATGAATCCGTTCCAGGCCGACTCGACATTGAACAGGATGATGGTCACGAAGGCCGGGCGGGCGAGCGGGACCATGATGCGGAAGAAGATGCCGATCTCGGAGACGCCGTCCACCCGGGCCGCGTCGGCGAGTTCGGCCGGCAGCGAGACGAAGAACTGTCGGGCGAGGAACACGTACAGCGGGGCGGAGACGAACGGGATGATCAGCGCCCACCAGGTGTCGATCCAGCCGGTGCCGCCCTGCCCGAGGATGTCGTTGCCGCCGGCCAGCGGGACCGAGCGCACCACCATGAACAGCGGCACGATGAGCACCTGGAACGGCACGCCGAGCAGCAGGATGAAGTAGGTCAGGATCGGCTGCCGCCCGCGGACGGGCAGCTGCGCCAACGCGTAGCCCGCCGCCCCGGCCAGGAAGAGCAGCGGCACGGTCTGCGCGACCACGACGATGAAGCTGTTCCGGAAGTACGTCAGGAAGGGCGCGGCGTTGAACGCGTCGATGTAGTTGTGCCAGGCGAAGGTTCTCGGCAACCAGGCGAAGGTGTTGATCTCGCTGAGCTCCTTGAAGGAGGTCAACAGCATCCAGATGAACGGCACGACCATCAGGAAGCCACCCGCCGAGAGGACGGCGTACAGGAGGATGCGGGACGCCCGCGCGGACGTCGTTCCGGATCCGCGGCGGGCGGCCGGGACGGTCGGGGTGGGCGGCGCCTCGGCGATCGTGACCATCACAGTTCCCTCCGATCGCGCTGGGTGAGCCGACCGAGGTAGATCATGACTGCGACGAAGCCGAACATGACGACCGTCTCCGCGCTCGCATAGCCGATCTGCAGCCGGGTGAAGGCGTTGGTGAAGATGTCGAACGTGAGCACGTTGGTCGCGTCCGCCGGACCGCCGTGGGTGGTGACGTAGACCAGATCGAAGACCTGGAACGAACTCGTGATCGAGGTGACCAGGACGAAGAAGTGCACCGGCGCGAGGCCGGGCCAGGTGACGTGGCGGAACACCTGCCACCGGCCCGCGCCGTCCAGCCGGGCGGCCTCGACGAGGTCCGGGGAGATGCCCTGCAGGGCGGCCAGGTAGACGATCATCTTGTTGCCCAGGCCCTGCCACACACCGATGATCATGAGTGCGGGCAGCGCCACGTCCGGGTCGGTCAGCCAGCCGGAGCGGGCGAGGCCGAAGAACGCGAGCACCTGGTTGGCCAGGCCGGCGGCGGGGTTGTAGATCCACAGCCACACCGCCGAGACGGCGACGGAGCTGGTGACGACCGGGATGTAGAACAGCGTACGGAACAGGCCCCGCGCGCGGAGCTGCTGGTTGAGCCCGATCGCGACGCTCAGGGCGATCGCCATCCCCACCGGCACGACGACCACGGTGTAGAGCAGCGTGTTCACCAGCGCCTTGCGGAAGACGTCATCGTGGAACAACTCGGTGTAGTTGTCGAGCCCGATGAAGACGCCCTGGCTGGCCACGCGCGCATCGGTCAGGCTGAGGACGGCGACGATCACGATGGGAATCGCGATGAAGATCACCGAGTGCAGCAGGGCGGGGCCCAGGAGTAGCCAGCCGGCCCGCGCCTTGGAGCGATCCACGCTGCCGCGTCGCCGGCCGGACCGTCGTAAGGCGTGCGAGGCGGGCGCGGCCGGGGCGCTGGTCGCTTCTGCGGCGGAGAGTGTGGTCACCTCATCTTGACCCTTCTGGGCTGGGTGAAGGCGGGATGGTCGGGTTGGCCCATCGGCCCCGGGGGAGGCCGGGGCCCACGGGCGTCACCGGCCGCCGCTGAGCGCGACCTGCTTGAGATCGTCGAGCGTCTTCTTCGGCTCGGCCTTGCCGAGGATCACCTGGTCCAGCGCGGGACCGAACTTGGCCCGGAAGTCGAGATAGGTGGGGCCGCCGAACTCGAAGACACCCTTGTCGAGGTCCTTCCACGCGATCGTGCTGGCCGGGTTGGACTTCACGCACTCGCTCTCGCCGGCGTCCTTGCCGATCGGCACCCCGCGGTCGATCTTCGAGACCGCGACCTGCACCTGGGGATCGGTGAACGCCTTCGCGAGGGCGAGCGCGGCCTGCGGCAGCTTCGTCCGGCCGCCCACCGAGGCGGTTCGCCCGCCGACGTACTGGACCTCCTGCTTGTCCTTGAGGGTGAAGTAGACGAGATCCTTGCACCGGTCGCCGATGCCCGCGCTGGAGCAGTCCACGTTCGGGCTGGCGAATCCCATCGCCGCCTCGCCCGCCGTCACCAGGGCGGACTGCGCGGAGTTCTGATAGCCGTACGTCGAGGACTTGTCGACCGAGACCATGTCGCGGATGGTGGTCAGCGCGTCGACGCCGGCCGGCGAGTCGAACACCGGGGTCTCGCCGTCGAACTCGCGCCCGCCGAGCGCGCCCATGAAGGCGACGAACTGCTGACGGTAGTTGGACGGCGGCGCCCAGAAGTCGAAACCGGTCTGGGTGATGCGACCGCCCGCGTCCCGGATGGTGAGCTTCTTGGCATACTCGCGCAGCTCGGTGAGGCTCTGCGGTGGCTTCGTCGGGTCGAGGCCCGCCTTGGTGAACGCGCTCTTGCTGTACGCGAGCACCCGCGGGTTCGCGATGACGGGCAGCGCGTACACGTCGTTCTTGTAGAGCATCGGCGGCACGAAGGCGGGGTTCGTCGAGTCCTCGACGCTCTGCTTGGTGACACCGAGCTTGGTCAGGCTCTGGATGGCGCCCAGATCGGCCATCGGCTGTACCCAACCGATGCCCGCGCTGATGACGTCGTACGGGCTGCCGCCGGCCAGCGAGGTGGAGATCTTCTGGTTCATCCCGTCGTACGGGGCGAAGTCCGACTCGACCTTGACCTTCGGATATGTCTTGTGGAAGACGTCCACTATCGCGGCGAAGGTCTTGGTGCCCTGGTCGTTGGACGGGAAGTTGGCGACGAGCACCCGCAGGGTGCCCGTCTGCTCGGCGGCGTTGGTGTCACCGCCGGAGCGGTTCGAGCCGGAGCTCGAGCAACCCGTGAGCACGAGCGCGCCCGCCGTCAGGGCCGCGAGCACGCCAAGTTTGCGCTTCATGCGTGGGAAACCTCCTGTCAGGAGCACTGCAATCTGCTGGAAAACGCTTTCCTGAGGACCGTAGTGATGAGGCCGCCGTTGTGCAACCATGTGATCCGGATCGTGATGGATGAACAGCACACGGGACCCGCGACGGAGGCGAGGCCATGCGGCGTCTGCTCCCCCTGCTCGACGACATCGGCACGGCGCTGGCGCTGCACCTGCTGTGTGTGCTGTTCGCGCTGCCGCTCGTCACGGCCGTTCCGTCCGTGCTGGCGCTCCAGGAGCAGGTCGGGGTGCTGCGGGCGGGCGGGCGCGTCGGGGCGCGCGGCTTCCTGGCCGCCTTTGCCCGCGCGTGGCGTTGCGCATGGCCGTTCGGCCTGGGGGCGCCGGTGGTCGGCGGCGGGCTGCTGCTCGCCTACCTCTTCTGGTCGGCGGCGCCGACCGCGGTGCGATATCCGGCCGTCGGCACCCTGGCCTTCGTCACCGGCTTCCTGTGCGCCTGGTACCTCTGCCTGCTGGACGTGTACGCTGCGGGAGCGCGCGGCCCGGCCGGCGCGCTCGGCAGGGCCGCGCTCGGCAGGGCCGCGCTCGGCAGGGCCGCGCTCGGCCGGCTCACCGAGGTTCCGCTGCGCGCGCTGTGGGCGTTCATCCTGTTCGCGGCGTGGCTCGTGACGGCCGCGTACCGGCCGGCCCTGTTGCTTGTCGGCTTTGGGCTCGTGCCGGTCGTCATCGTCGCCTGGACTCTCGGCGGCCGCGGGGCCGGCGCGGCCGGATCAGGCGAGCCGGCCGTAGGACTCGGCGGTAACGGCGTGTCGCAACGGCCGCCCGGCCAGGAACCGCTCGATCTCCTCGACGACAATCAGGCCCTGGTGGCGTCGGGAGGCGGTCGTGACCGCGCCGAGGTGCGGCGTCAGGATGACGTTCGGTAGCCCGAACAGGGGGTAGTCGGGCGGCAGCGGCTCGAGGTCGAAGACGTCCAGGGCGCCCCGGATACGCCCGGAGACCAGCTCCCGTTCGAGGGCGGGCATGTCCACGATGGCCGAGCGTGCCGTGTTCACCAGGCACGCGCCGTCGCGCATCGACGCGAGGAGCGCCGCGGTGATCATGCCCCTGGTCTGGGCGGTGACCGGGGCGTGCAGGGCGACCACGTCGCTCGCGGACATGAGCGCCTCGAGCGTGCTGGGCCGCGCCCCCAACGCCGCGGCGTCGGCGTCCGACAGGTACGGGTCGTAGACCAGCACCGTCGCGCCGAGCGCCCGCACGAGCTCGATGTAGATGCGGCCGATCCGACTCGCGCCCACCACGCCCACCGTGCTCTCGCAGACCGCCCTGCCCAGCGCGGTCGGCTGGGCGGCGTGCCAGTCGTGGCAACCGCGCATGACGGCAGCCACGCGCTGCAGGTCGCGCGGAAGGGCGAGGGTGAAGGCCAGCGCGAGCTCCGCGACGGACCGAGCCATCCCGGCCGTCGCCTGGCTGACGGCCAACCCGCCGGCGATGAGACTGTGCGGCACGAGCTGCCTGATGGTGCCGGCGGAGTGCACGACGAAGCGCAGCCGCGCCGAGGGCGGCAGCGTCCCGGGGAAGGCCCGGGAGCCCCATCCCGTCACGGCGACATCGGCGCTGAAGCGACGGGCGTCGTCCGCCGTGCCACCGGTGTCGACCACCGTACCGAGCGCGTCGAGCCGGGCGCGAAGGTCGGGGTCGAACAGGTCGGCGACCAGCGCGTCGGCGATATCGACCACGATCGTGCTCCGCGGCATGGGTTGTGGTCCCCTCTCGGTCGGCGTCACGGAAGCCCACCCTAGCCGTGTCAAGGGCAGCACAGAAAGCCCTTTCCGAGCGGTCGGACCGTCGACGCCGGTGGCGAGCCGCGCTGAGTCAGCGTCTGGGCAGGCTCTTCAGTCGGAGGGCCGGATCGGGCTCCACGTCGGCGGGACCGTATCAACGTCAATCTCGGAAAGCGCTTGCCCAGTCCCGGCGGGCCGTGGCATGCTGCGGAAGCGGCCCCGAAGACATCCACAACCTTGACGTCCGAGAACCCCGGTAGGGGTTCGGGGAGGACTTCCGGCCGCTGACCACCCACCTCCCTGCGCCCGATCGACCGTCACCACGAAGAGATGGGGACACATGAGAGCGAAGAGGATCGCGACCGCGGCGGTCTATCTGATCACGATGGTGCTGACAATCGTTCCGGCGCTCATCCACCCGCAGGCCGCCCAGGCGGGCGGCCGGAGCGTGCTGCAGCACTTCATCACCAGGACCGGAGACAAGCTGACGGACGGATCGAAGGAATTCCGCTTCGTCTCGACCAACATGCCCGACGTGCTCCAGATCATCGACAACAACCGGTTCGAGGCGAACTCCCCGGTCCGGTTGCCGAACGAGTACGAGCTGCGGGACGCGGTGGCGACCGTCAAGCAGATGCACGGTCAGGTCATGCGGACCTTCGTGGTCACCGTGACCAACGGAGCCGATCCGAACTACATGGTGAAGGCCCCGTTGGGCGCCGATGACGTCACCCTCAACCGGGACGCGATGCGCGTGCTCGACAAGTTGCTGCAAATCTGCAACGAGCAGGGGGTACGCGTCTACATCCCGCTGGTGAACTACAAGGCCACCATCCGGGGCGGGACGACGACCTATGGTGACGACTTCTTCACGGTGGGCAGCACGGCCAACCGGCAGTTCAAGAGCATGGTCGAGCGGCTGCTGAACCGGACGAACTCGTTCACCGGCGTCCCGTACAAGGACGACAAGGCGATCATGGGCTGGGAGTCCGGGAACGAGATCGTCGTCGGAAACCAGCCCGAGCGCGCGACCTGGCTGCACGACCTCGCCCGGTTCGTGAAGCAGACCGCGCCGGCGCAGCTGTTCATCGACGGACGCAACAAGCCCGACGACGTCGCCAAGTTCTCCAACGGCGCCCTGGTGCAGAACTACGACGAGTTCGGCGCCGACAAGAACATCGACGTCCTCTCGTACCACACCTACGTCGGTCTCACCGGGCCCGTCACCGACACGTCGTTGCCGCCGGCCCTGCGGACCTCGACCTCCGGCGACATCGGTGACACACCCACCCTGAAGATCATCAGAGAGCTGACCAAGGGGAAGACCGCCCTGGTCGTCGGCGAGATCGCCATGTACACGCCGCCGGCCCGGCTGGCCGCCCTCCTGGACGAGCTGATCGCGGACGGGGCCAGCGGCGCCAACTGGTGGGGGACGCGCTTCCACAACCGTGACGGCGGCTTCTACAAGCACTCGGACGGCGGTTCGCAGTACGAGGACCTCAACTGGCCCGGTTTCCCTGGCACGGCGGGATACCTGCCGGAGATCCAGACGGAGATCACGCTGCAGAAGATCCTGGTCGAGAAGGCCTGGAAGATCATGGGGAATGCCGGTGCGCCGCCCGCGCTGGCCGCTCCCCAGCCGCCGCGCCTGCTCCCGGTCGCCGACGTCGGACACATCTCCTGGCAGGGTTCGACCGGCGCCCAGAGCTACCGGGTGCAGCGCAGCGAGTCCAAGCGCGGCCCCTGGTCGGTGGTGGGCGTGGTCTACGACAACCTGCCGACGTACACGAGCCTCTTCCACGACGCCGGGGCGCTGCCGGGCCGGCGGTACTACTACCGGGTCGTGGCCGAGAACAGCGGCGGAACATCGGCGCCGTCCAAGGTTTCGGGCCCGGTCGTCGTCCACCGGCAGTGGATCGTCGACGACCTCTTCGACCTCTCCAAGACGTCTTCCCATGAGCCGAACGCGACGACCCAGAAGTCGTACGGAAACTCGGCACAGCAGGAGGACCTGGCGGTCCTGAAGAGCGGGGACGGCGCCGCCACCAGCGTGGCGTACGCGCTGGGCGGAAGGCTCACCAGCGCCGCGGTCTACGCGTACAACGCCCCGGGCGAGGTTTCGCTGTACGGCTCGGTGGACGGCAAGGCCTATGTCAAGCTGCCGACGCGAGCGACAACCTACGAGAACCCGACCCGAACCCGGTACACCTACCGGGGAAGGTCGGACTACCGGTTCTTCAAGGTCGAGGCGAGTGGTCAGGCCGTGATCGGCAGGCTGGAGGTCGAGTACAAGCCGGCCAGAGCGACCGCCCCCGCGCCGAACCCCGCTCAGCCCCACCGCGACTCGAAGGCCCACTGACCGAATCCGATGCCACGTGCTGGCGGGCGGGGTGTCCGAGCGGCACCCGCCCGCCGGCTTTCCCGGTGAGACCGGCGGAGGGTCAGCGCACGACCTTGATGTTGAACATCGGCGTGTTGAGCGTGCCCATCAGGCGCAGCCAGAGCGGCAGCAGCATCTCCGTGCCGCGGGCGCCGGTGATGTCGCCGAGGTCGATCACGTCGGTGTGACCGAAGCTCTCCAGGAGGCCGGCCACCGTCTTCTTGGCGCCGGCGTCGTTGCCGGCCATGAAGACGGTGTGGTTGCCGTCCGCCACCGCGCGGGGGCGGACCATCAGTTCGGCGGTGAGGGTGTTGAGGGTCTTCACCACGCGCAGCCCGGGGAACTCGGCCTGGAGCTGTTCGCCCAGGCTGTCGGTGTCCTTGACGAACAAGCTCGGCGGGAAGCCCGCGGAGAAGTCGAGGGGGTTGGCGATGTCGATCAGGATCTTGCCGGTCAGGTCGGCGGCGCTGGCGGCCCGGACGGCCGGCAGCGTCGCGCTGCCGGAGGTCGCGTTGACCAGCACTTCCGCGTCGGCCGCGGCCTCGGCGAAGGTGGCCAGCCGGACCTTCGGCTGACCGGCCGCCCACTGCGGGTACGGCGGGTTGCCCATGCCGTCGGGGGAGGTCTTCGCCATGGTGCCTTCGACGTCGCGGGTGCCGACGGTCACCTCGTGGCCCAGCTCGGCGAGCCGCCCGGCCAGGGCCTGCCCGACCACTCCGGTGCCCAGAACCGCGATCTTCATGGTGTGCTCCCTGCCTGTGTGTCGATGGCCTGCGGCAGCCAAGCTAACAGACAGGTCTGTCTACTGCAATGGCTTACGGGCGCCTGGGTGTGTAGATGCGGTCGGGGACCTGCACAGACACGTCTGTATAGTTTGCTCAATCGGCCGAGCGCGAAAGGTGTGGAACGTGAGTCAACCTGCGCAGCCGGCGCGCGAGCGCATCCTCGGCACCGCGTTCCGGCTGTTCTACGCGCACGGGCCCCGCGGGGTCGGGGTGGACACCGTGATCGCCGAGTCGGGCGTGGCCAAGGCCACGCTCTACAAGCACTTCCCGCGCAAGGACGACCTCGTGCTGGCGTACCTGGACAGGGTCGACCAGATCTGGTTCGGTCAGCTCCGCGCGGCCGCCCGGGCCGCCGGCGACGACCCGCGCGAGCAACTGGTGGGCATGTTCGACGCGCTCGCCTCGGCGGCCCGCCGCGAGGGCTACCACGGCTGCGCCTTCATCAACACGGCCGCCGAGAGCGACACCGGCAGCGACGTGCACTCCCGTACCGTCGAACACAAGAACGTGGTCCGCGCCTGGGTGACCGACCTCGCCCGGCGGGCCGGGGCGGCCGAGCCCGACCTGTTGGCCCGCCAGCTCACCCTCCTGCTCGACGGCGGCCTCGCCG
Organism: Plantactinospora siamensis; assembly: GCF_042434095.1. Lineage (NCBI taxonomy): Bacteria > Bacillati > Actinomycetota > Actinomycetes > Micromonosporales > Micromonosporaceae > Plantactinospora > Plantactinospora siamensis. Next base: position 642,730 of record NZ_JBHLUE010000004.1, on the reverse strand, counting down.
CCGGGGTTCTCGACGCCGACCCCGCCGCCGCCGCGGCGGCGAAGGCCACCGCGCGGATGCTCGTCCAGGCGGCCTGCGCCCCGGCCTGACCGGCCGCTACCCGCGTTCCATCCGGCGCTTGAGGGTGCGGAGGTCGGTCAGCACGGCGTTGGCGTCGCGTTCGAAGTCCTCGTCGTCCATCCCCGGGGACCGGCGCAGGCTGAACACCACCTCGCAGCCGGACCCCAGGGTGGTCACGCGCATCGGGTTGTAGAAGGTCTCGCCGGACGGCGGCGTCACCCAGTGATCCAGGACCCCGTGCTCGTTCCGGGGGGCGAAGGAGACCACGACGCGGCCCATCGGCGCCTCGGCGACCCACTCTCCATCGATGAACTCGATGGAGCTGCCCAACCCGGACGCCCATTCGGGCAGGTGCGCGGGATCCGACGCGTAGTCGTAGACCTGCCGAGCCGGGCGGTCCACGTACGTGCTGAGGTGTCGGGAAATCGGACCGATCGTGTCCATGGTGGCCAGGCTATCCACCCCCGTGCCCGCCGTCTTGAACGAATCGGCGCCGGCCGGGCGCCGGCGACCCGCCGCGCCCGCCGGCGCCCGACCCCCGTTCCGGCTTTCCCCAGGGCGGCTTTCCCCGGGGCCGGCTTTTCCTGGGGCTGCTGTCCCCGGGGCGGATCAGCCGCCCGCCGGCCCGTAGAGCTCGGCGATCTCCTGCGAGCTGGTCCACCGGCTGTAGGTGGGCGACTGCGGCCAGCCGGAGGGGGAGTCCTGCCACTCCTCCTGCCGCCCGTACGGCAGCAGGTCGATCAGCCCGACCGAGTAGCTGAGCTGCTCGGTGCCGCGGCCCGTGGTGTGCCAGGTGCGGTAGACGGTGTCGCCGTCCCGCAGGAACACGTTGACCGCGAACCCGCCGCCGGGCGGCGCGCCGACATCGGCGCCGAACGGGCTGTTGGCGGTGGAGTACCAGGTCATCTTGTTGCCGACCCGCCGCTTGTACGCGAGCGCCTCGTCGATCGGGCCCTGGGTGACGATGACGAACCGCGCGTCGTAGGCGTCCAGCATCTCCAACCGGGTGAACTGCGCGGTGAACCCGGTGCAGCCCGGGCACTGCCACTCCTCGCCCGGGAACCACATGTGGTTGTAGACGATCAGCTGGGACCGGCCCTCGAACACGTCCGCCAGCCGGACCGGCCCCTGCTCGCCCTCCAGCGTGTAGTCCGGCATCCGGACCATCGGCAGCCGCCGGCGCTGCGCGGCGATGGCGTCCAGTTCCCTGGTGGCCGCCTTCTCCCGGACACGCAGCGCGTCCAGTTCGCGCTGCCAGGTGTCGGCGTCGACCACGGGCGGCAGTGCTGCTGCGGTCATCGGATCTCCTCATGATCATGTTGGGCAAACCGTCTCAGGTGGTAGACGTTGCGCGGCCGCCGAACTCATCGGTGTGGCCGCGCGGACACCGAAATGGCTTGCCGGCCGTGGGCCCGCACCCGCATGCTCGGCCGAGCGGAACGCCGGCGCGCACCCGCCGGCCCTACCCGGCCGGAACCCGCCGGCCCCACCGGGCGGGAGCGGAGAGGTCCAGCATGCCGTCGGAATCCGAGCCGGAGGTCCGGACCATCGCGGGCGTGCTCCGCGGCCGCCGGGAGGCGGGCCGGACGGTCTTCCGCGGCATTCCGTACGCCGAACCGCCGGTCGGTGCGCTCCGGTTCGCCGCGCCGCGCCCGGCGCCCGGCTGGGACGGTGTGCGCCCGGCCGTCGCATACGGCCCCCCGCCCCCGCAGCCCGCCGGCTTCGGGGCGTCCCCCGGCGCCACCGGCGACGACTGGTTGACGGTCAACGTCTGGACCCCGCGGCTGGATCCGGCGGCCGGGCTTCCGGTGCTGGTCTGGATTCCCGGCGGCGGCTACGTCGTGGGTCACTCCGGCCTCCCCGAGTACGACGGCGGGCGCCTGGCCGGAAGCCGAACCGTGGTGGTGACGGTCAACTACCGTCTCGGCATCGAGGGCTTCGGCCAGCTCGACGGGGCGCCGGCCAACCGGGGGCTGCTCGACCAGGTGGCGGCCCTGGAATGGGTGCGGGACAACATCCGCCGCTTCGGCGGCGATCCGGAGCGGGTCACGATCTTCGGCCAGTCCGCGGGCGGGGGGTCGGTGGCCGCGCTGCTGGCCATGCCGCGCGCGGCCGGACTCTTCCGGCGGGCGGCGGCGCAGAGCGTACCGGGGACTTTCTTCGCCCCGGAGCTGGCCGCGGACGTCGCGGCCGCCTGCGCCGCCGAGCTGGGGGTACGCCCCACCGCGGCCGCGCTGTCGGCGGTGGACCCGGCCCGGTTGCCGGCCGTCGGTGAGGCGATCTCCGCCGCCATGGCCGGCCGGCGGGAGCGCTGGGGGCAGATCACGCACCGGCCGATCCCGTTCGCGCCCGTGGTCGACGGTGACGTGCTGCCGGCCGCCCCGTGGCGGGCGCTGGCCGGCGGCGCCGCCCGGGACGTCGGGCTGCTCGTCGGGCACACCCGGGACGAGCACCGGCTGTTCAGCCTGCTCGACGGGGTGCTCGGCCGGGTCACCCGGGAGCAGGCCGACACCGCGCTGCGGATGCTCGCCCCCGGTCCGGACGGGGCACGCCGCTACCGGGCGGCGTTCCCGGGCGCCGGCGGCGAGGAGCTGTACGAGCTGGTCAACGCCGACTGGCTGTTCCGGATGCCGAGCCTGCACCTGGCCGAGGCGCAGGCCCGGGGCGGTGGCCGGGTCCACCTGTACGAGCTGACCTGGCCCGCGCCCGGCCTGGGCGGCGCCCTCGGCGCCTGCCACGGCCTGGACGTGCCGCTCGTCTTCGGCAACCTGGGCGCCGGGCAGCCCGCCATGCTGATCGGCGACCCGCCCTCCCCGGCGGCCGAGGAGCTGTCCGAACGCATCCGCCGGGCGTGGACGGCGTTCGCCGCGACCGGCGACCCGGGGTGGCCCGGGTACGATGCCGAGCACCGCCGCACCCGGCTGTTCGACACGCCATCGACGGTTACCGCGTACCCGGAGGAGGCCTCCCGGCGGCTGTGGCGCGACCACGCCTTCCCGGCGCTCCCGCTGCTGGCTCCCTAGCGCCGTAGCGGAGAGACGTCGGCCCGGCTGGTCGCCGGCGGGGTGGTCGTGCTGTCCACCGCGGCGATCGTGCTGGATCAACCGTGGCTCACGGCCGTCATCGCGTACGGGTTCCTCGCGCGGGTGCTCGCGGGTCCCAAGCTCAGCCCGCTCGGCCTGCTCGCCACCCGGGTGATCACGCCGCGGCTGCCGGTGCCGGAGAAGCTCGTGCCCGGGCCGCCCAAGCGGTTCGCCCAGGGGATCGGCGCGGTGCTGGCCGGGGCCGCGGCCGTGCTGGCGCTGGGCTTCGGCCAGCACGTCGCGGCGTACGTCGTGCTCGGTGTGGTGGCCCTGGCGGCCACCCTGGAATCGGTGTTCGCCTTCTGCGTGGGCTGCACGATCTTCGCGGGCCTCATCCGGCTGGGCTGGATCCCCGAGGAAGTCTGCGCCGAGTGCAACGACATCTGGAGTCGCGCGCCGGCCCGGCCGGTCTCGGGTCGGGCCGGATAACCAGCCGAGAGGGCTCGGGCTCAGACCGCTGTTCAGGCGACCCGGCGGCCAATAGAGTGCCGCCTATGAATGCCTCCCGCCGTCGCCGGCCAGCCATCCTGCTCACAAGCATGCTGCTGGCCGCCGCACCGCTGACGATCGCCGACCCCGGGCCGCACCCGGCCGCCGCGGCGACCGTCCACCGCGTCCTGTTCGACAACAGCAAGGCCGAAACGGCCGGCAACGCCGACTGGATCATCAGCACCAGCATGCCCGACCCGCTGGCGCAGAACCCGAACCCGACATCCGAGACCTCCTGGACCGGCGCGATCTCAGCCTGGGGGGTGGGGCTGCAACGGACCGGTCGGTACAGCCTCAAGACGTTGCCGGCCGGCAACACCATCACGTACGGCGGTGGGGGCGCCCTGGACCTGGCGAACTTCGACGAGTTCGTGCTGCCCGAGCCGAACTCGTCGCTGAGCTCCGCGGAGAAGACCGCCATCATGCGCTTCGTGCAGGGCGGCGGAGGACTCTTCCTGGTCGTCGATCACACCGGCAGTGACCGGAACAACGACGGCTGGGACTCGGTGAAGATCGCCAACGACCTGCTGACCAATAACGGGGTCGACAACACCGACCCGTTCGGGTTCAGCGTGGATGTCAACAACATCGGCACCGAGAACCCCACCGCGATCAACGACGGCGCCAACCCGGTGCTGCACGGCCCGTTCGGCGCCGTGACCGGCAGCATCATCCGCAACGGCAGCACGCAGACGCTGCACCCGACGGACAACGCCGCCGTCAAGGGCCTCGTCTACCGGGCCGGCTACAGCGGCAACACCGGCGCCGAGTTCAGCACCAGCACGTTCGGCGCCGGCCGGGTCGCGGTCTGGGGCGACAGCTCGCCGATCGACGACGGCACCGGGCAGTCCGGCAACACCCTCTACAACGGGTGGAACGACCCGGCCGGCACCGACGCGGCGCTGGCGCTCAACGCCACCGAGTGGCTGGCCGGCGGTGGCGGCGGTAGCGGCGGTGGGTGCACCTCGGCCCAGCTGCTCGGCAACCCCGGCTTCGAAACCGGCACGGCCGCGCCGTGGTCGGCCAGCAGCGGGGTGGTCACCAACGACAGCGCCGAACCCGCGCACGGCGGCACCTGGAAGGCGTGGCTCGACGGGTACGGCGCGGCGCACACCGACACGGTCTCGCAGACCGTCTCCATCCCCGCGACCTGCACGTCGGCGACGCTGAGCTTCTGGCTGCACGTGGACACCGCCGAGACGTCCACCAGCACCGCGTACGACACGCTCACGGTCACCGCCAACGGCACCAGGGTGGCCGGCTACTCCAACGTCGACGCCGGCTCCGGCTACACCAGCCGGACCGTCGATCTGACCGGGTACGTCGGGCGGAGCGTGACGCTCACCTTCACCGGCGTCGAGGGCAGCAAGCTGCAGACCTCGTTCGTCCTCGACGACGCGGCGCTCACGGTCTCCTGATCCCGGTCCGGCCCGTCACCGGTCCGGTCGGCCCGTCCTGGCCCGGCGATCATCTCGTCGGGTCGGGTCGGGTCGGGTCGGGTCGGGTCGGGCCGGGCGGGTCGGGGCAGGAGCGAGGCCGGTCGAGCCGGGGCGGGGCCGGGGATGTAGACATCGGGGGGTCCGCTCCGACGTTCCCGTCGACCGGCGGATCGACCGCCGGCCGAGATCAGGGAGTTCGCCATGAAGTACGTGATCATGATCCACTCGAACCCGCAGCCGTGGGGTCACCCGACCTCCGAGTTCCTCCCGGCCCACCAGGAGCTGCCGGCGGACGTACGCCAGCGGCTGAACGCCGACTTCGAGCGGGTGCTGTCCGAGTTGCAGGCCAACGGCGAACTGGTCGGCGGCGAGGCCCTCGGCGACCCGGCCGCGGCCCGGCTGTACCGGTGGCGGGACGGCGCGCCGCTGGCCAGCGACGGCCCGTACTCCGAGTCGAAGGAGCACCTGGCCGGCTTCTTCCTCATCGACGTCGAGGACCGGTCCCGGGCCGAGGAGGTTGCCGCGGTGATGTCCGGCCCGGGCGAGACGGTGGAGCTGCGCCCGCTGATGTGGCCGGGCGGCGCCGACCAGTGACGGCGACCGACCAGTGACGCGACCGACCACTGACGGCGACCGACCGGTGTCGGCCCGGGGCGGCGCCGGCGGCGGACCGGTGACGATGCTGGCGGACGTGTGGCGCCGGGAGGCGCCGCACGTCCTCGGCGCGCTGCTGCGCCGGCACGGCGACCTGGGCGACTGTGAGGACGCCCTGCAGGACGCGGCGGAGGCGGCCACCGGCCAGTGGGCCGCCGCCGGGATCCCGGACGACCCGCGGGCCTGGCTCATCCGGGTGGCGTCCCGGCGGCTGATCGACCGGGTCCGCGCCGACTCGGCGCGGACCCGGCGTGAGGCGCTCGACGCGGCCCGCCGGCCCGACGACGCGCGCGCGGCGCCGGCCGTGGACGGCGGCGCCGGGCCGGGCACCGACGACACCCTCCGGCTGTTCTTCCTGTGCTGCCACCCGGCCCTGAGCCGGCCGTCCCAGGTGGCGCTCACGCTGCGTGCCGTGGCCGGCCTGGGGGTGGAGCAGATCGCGGCCGGCTACCTGGTGCCGGCCCGCACGATGACCCAGCGGCTCACCCGGGCCCGCGCCGCGCTGCGCGAGGCGGGCGCCCGGTTCGCCATGCCGTCGCCGGCGGAGCTGCCGGCCCGGGTGGCCGCCGTGCTCGACGTGTGCCACCTGGTGTTCACCGAGGGCTACGCGCGGACCTCCGGCGAGGCCCTGCTGGACGTCGAGCTGGCCGAGGAGGCCATCCGGCTCACCCGCCGGGTGCACGCGGCGCTGCCCGACCACGACGAGGTGGCCGGCGCGCTGGCGCTGATGCTGCTCACCCACGCCCGCTCGCCGGCCCGTACCGACGCGGTTGGTGACCTGGTGCCGCTGGCCGACCAGGACCGGTCCCGGTGGCGCCGCGAGCCGATCGCCGAGGGCGTCGCGCTGCTCGAACGGACCCTGCCACGCGGGCACGTGGGCCGCTACCAGCTCCAGGCGGCCATCGCGGCCGTGCACGCCGAGGCCGCGACCTACGCGGCCACGGACTGGCGCCAGATCAGCATGCTGTACGCGATGTTGCGCCGGCTCGCCCCCGCACCGACCGTCACGCTCAACCAGGCGGTCGCGGTGGCCATGGCGTACGGCCCGGCCGCCGGGCTCGCGCTGCTCGATCCGCTGCGGGCGGACCCGACCATGCGCCGGCACCACCGGTGGTACGCCGTCCGCGCCCACCTGCTGGAGCTGGACGGTCAGCTCGCCGCCGCCGCCGAGCACTACCGGCGGGCCGCCCAGCTGACCGCGAGCCTGCCGGAGCAGCGCTACCTCAACCGGCGGCTCGGCCGGCTGCGGGATCGGTCGGCAGCCGGAGCGCCGGGCTCGGTCGCTCCCAGATGCGACCGGGGTCGTTGAGCGGATCGACGTGGAACACCTGGACCGGGATGGTGGGTGCGACCAGCCGGCCGCACGCCGGCGCGGCCCGCCGTGCGGTTGTCCGGGCGCCCGGGCTCAGCGGGTCCGGGCGCCCGGCCGGTTGTCTGGGTGCCCCCGGGTCAGCGGGCCCGGCCCCGGCCGGTGCCGACCCGGCTGCCGGCGGAGAAGGCGGCCGCACCGGACGTTCGCGGCGTCGCGGAGCTGGGGGCAGCGGTGCGACCCCGCCCGCCGCGGCCCGTACCCGGTTCCCGGGAGCTCACCTGGCGGGCTTCGGTCGCGGGCATGCCGGCCGAGGCCCGGCCGCGGCCGCGCCGCGACCGGCCGCCACCGCCGGTCCGATCACCGCCGGCCGTCCGGTCCCGGCCGGCGGGCCGGTCGCCGCCGGCGGGAGCCGGGGCCGGCGGGTCGACGAGGGTACGCGGGCCCGGTGCGATCTGGCCGAGCAGCTGGTGCCCCGGCCGCAGCCGGGTGATCGTCGGCGCGATGCCGGCCTGCCGGGCCAGGCTGCGGACCGCCGCGACCTGGTCGTCGGTCATCAGGGTCACCACCGTGCCGGTGGCGCCGGCCCGGGCGGTCCGGCCGGACCGGTGCAGGTAGGCCTTGTGCTCGGCCGGCGGGTCGGCGTGCACGACCAGCGCCACGTCATCCACGTGGATGCCCCGGGCAGCGATGTCGGTGGCCACCAGCGTCGTCACGTCGCCCGTCGCGTACGCCTGCAGGTTGCGGGTCCGCGCGTTCTGCGCCAGGTTGCCGTGCAGCTCGGTGGCCGGCACGCCGGCCGCGACGAGCTGGCGGGTCAGCGTCTTGGCCCGTCGCTTGGTGCGGGCGAAGACCAGCGTGCGGCCCGGGGCGGAGGCGAGGTCGACGAGGACCGCGAGCCGGTCACGGTCGTCGATCTGCAGCATGTGGTGCGGCACCTCGACGGGCGCCGCGACCGAGTCGACGCTGTGCGTCACCGGGTTGTTCAGGTAGCGCTTGACGAGAACGTCGACGCCGGCGTCGAGGGTGGCGGAGAAGAGCAGCCGCTGGCCGCGCTTCGGGGTCCGGTCGAGCAGCCGGCGTACGACCGGCAGGAAGCCGAGGTCGGCCATGTGGTCGGCCTCGTCGAGCACGGTGATCTCGACGGCGTCGAGGCTCGCGTGGCCGCCCTCCATGTGGTCGGCCAGCCGGCCCGGGCAGGCCACCAGGATGTCCACGCCGGCGCGCAGGTTCTTGATCTGCGGGCCGGGGGCCGTGCCGCCGAAGACGGTCAAGGTCCGCAGGGACAGGGCCGCCGCGAGCGGGGCGATCGACTCCTCGATCTGAGTGGCCAGCTCGCGGGTCGGCGCGAGCACCAGCGCGCGGGGCCGGCCGGGGCGGCGCGGGGTGCCGCTGGCGGCCAGGCGGGCCAGCAGCGGTAGCGCGAAGGCGTACGTTTTGCCCGATCCGGTGCGTCCGCGTCCCAGGACGTCCCGTCCGGCCAGTGCGTCCGGCAGGGTCGCGGCCTGGATCGGGAACGGCGAAGTGACGCCGCGACCGGCCAGCGCCCGGACGAGGGCGTCGGGAACGCCGAGCTCGGCGAAGGTTACGGCTGAGGAAGATGTGTGCGGGCGGCGTGCCGCCATGAGTTCTCCGAACGTAAAAGTAAGCGCAGCCCGGCGCCGGCCGGTGGCCCGAGGCTCTGGCGGGCGGTCCTGACGGCCGCCGGCTCTGATGGCGGAATTGATCCGGCCAGGAAAAGGAAAGCACCACCAGGCTACCCGATCGGCGCCGGGGCGTTGATCGGCGGGGCGATGGGACGGGTGGTCGGGCGGTCAGCGGACGGCGGGGACGCGCAGCCCGTCGAGGGCGATCCCGAGCACCCGGTCGCGCTGCTCCGGCTCGGGGAACTGCGCCATGGTGAGGCCGCTGAGCAGCCGGATGACGTCGTCGAAGGTGGCGTCGGAGCGTACCGCCCCGGCCGCCTGCGCGCGTGCCATCAGCGGCTCACCGGCCGCGTAGATCTCGGTGCGGCAGGTGCGGAACAGCTCGGAGTCGTGCACCAGCTCCTCGGCCAGGGCCCGCTTGGTGGCCGCGTACCCGACGAACCGGCGCAGCCAGCCGACCAAGGCGTCCCACGGCGGCAGGCTGGTCAGGTCGGCGGCCGACCGGCTGAGCTGCCGCACCTCCTCCACGTAGAGCGCCTCGAAGAGGTCGCGGCGGGTGGGAAAGTTGCGGTACAGGGTGCCGATGCCCACGCCGGCCCGCCGGGCCACCTCCTCCAGCGAGGCGGCCCCGCCGGCCTCCGCGAACACCTCGCGGGCCGCCGCGATCAGGGCCTCGTAGTTCCGCCGGGCGTCGGCCCGCTTGGGCCGCCGCGCGAAGACGCCGGTCGCGCCGTCCGGGCCGGTCATGACGTACGTCACCTCGCCTCGCTTGCAACCGGAGGCATCCCTCCGATACGTTAACGGAGGCACTCCTCCGGATATGACCGGAGACCTGCCTCCGGATAGCTTAACGCACATTGGAGTTCCAGCCGTGACACAGCTCTCCCGGCGCGGCTCGCCCCGCCTCACCTTCCTGGTCCTGGCCGCCGGCGCCGGATCCTTCGCGCTGCTCCAGTCGCTCATCACGCCGGTGCTGCCGACCATCCAGCACCACCTGCACACCTCCCAGAACACCGTCACCTGGGTGCTGACCGCGTACCTGCTCTCCGCCTCCGTGTTCACCCCGATCCTCGGCCGGGTCGGCGACAAGGTGGGCAAGGAGCGGATGCTGGTCGTCTCCCTCGCCGCGCTTGCCCTGGGTTGCCTGCTGGCCGCCGTGGCGCCGAGCATCGGCCTGCTCATCGCGGCCCGGATCGTCCAGGGCGTCGGCGGGGCGGTCTTCCCGCTCTCGTTCGGCATCATCCGCGACGAGTTCCCGCCCGCCCGGGTCTCCTCGGCGGTCGCCACGATCTCGGCCATCGTGGCCGTGGGCAGCGGCCTGGGCGTGGTGCTCGCCGGCCCGATCGTCACCGCGCTGGACTACCGGTGGCTGTTCTGGATCCCCATGGTGGTGGTCGGGGTGACCGCCGTGGCCGCCCGGCTGTTCGTGCCCGAGTCCCCGGTCCGGAACCCGGCCCGGATCGACGCCCGGGCCGCTCTGCTGCTCTCCGGCTGGCTGGTCGCGCTGCTGTTGCCGGTCAGCAAGGCCGCCACCTGGGGCTGGACCTCCGGGCGGGTGCTGGGCTTGTTGGCGCTGGCCGTGCTGCTGCTGGCCGGCTGGCTGGTGGTCGAGATCCGCTCCGCCGCCCCGCTGATCGACCTGCGGATGATGCGCCTGCCCGGCGTCTGGACCACCAACCTGGTGGCCCTGCTCTACGGCGCGTCGATGTTCTCCCTCTTCGCCTTCCTGCCGCAGTTCGTCCAGACCCCGGCCGCGGCCGGGTACGGCTTTGGCGCCAGCGTCAGCCAGGCCGGCCTGCTCATGCTGCCGATGCTGGTGGCCATGTTCGTGGCCGGCATGCTCGCCGGCCGGCTGGAGCACCGGTTCGGTCCCCGGGCGCAACTGATCACCGGTGCCGCCTTCAACCTGCTCGCCTCCGCGCTGCTGGTCGTGGCGCACGACACCCGGTGGCAGATCGGGGTGGCCGGCGGCCTGGTCGGGCTCGGCATCGGCCTGGCGTTCGCGTCGATGGCCAACCTGATCGTCGCCAACGTCTCGGCCCGGGAGACCGGCGCGGCCACCGGGATGAACGCCAACATCCGCACCATCGGCGGCGCGATGGGCGCGGCCGTGGTGAGCGGCGTGATCACGGCGCACCCGCAGGCCAACGGCCTGCCCCGGGAGGCCGGCTTCACCCTCGGCTTCGTGGTGCTCGCCGGCCTCGCCCTGGCCGCCGTACTGGCGGCCCTGACTGTGCCGTCGTCCCCGCGGCGCGCCGGGGCGCACCGTCGACCGTCTTCCGCGCCGGAACCGGTCGCCGGACCGGCCGTTGCCGACCTGGCCGCCGCCGAGCTGGCCGCCGTGGAGGTGACGCCGGTGGCCGCCGGCCGCTGACCCGGCCGCCCCGATCGGGCTCAACCGGTCGGGGCGGCGGCTCCGGTCAGGAAGTCGGCCCAGCCACCCGCCGGCTTCCGCCCCACGGGCAGCGACCGGAGCCGGGTGAGCACCCGGGGATCCTGCGCCTCGAGCCAGTCGACCAGCTGGCGGAAGGACACGAACCGGACCTGCGGATGTTGGGCCATCTCGGTCGCCGCCTCGACCAGCGCGTCCAGGTAGATGCCGCCGTTCCACTGCTCGAGATGGTTGCCGATGACGAACGGCGCCCGGTTGCTGGTGTAGGCGCGCCGGAACCCGGCCAGGTAGGCGTCCCGCACCTGCCGACGCCAGGTGGGACGCAGGTCCGGGTCCCCGTCCGGGGTTCCCGACTGGTTGTACATCATGTTGTAGTCCATCGAGATGACCTCGAAGTTGTGCCCCGGGAACGGGATCTGCTGCATGGGCAGGTCCCACAGGCCGTTGTCGAACCGCCGGGGCCAGACCTGGGTGCCGGTGCCGGAGCTGTCGTACCGCCAGCTCCGGACCCGCTTGGCGCGCAGCAGGTTGGCCTGCCCCTCCAGGCACGGGGTGCGGCCGCCGACCAGCTCCCGGGTGTAGTCGAACGGCAGCGGCGGCAGGTCGTCGAACCCGGTGTTGGTGCGCCAGTTGGCCACGAACCCGATGGCCTGGTCGATCTCGCTGTCCCAGTCGGCCGGCGACCACCGCTGCACGCCGTCCGGGCCGCAGAAGTGCCCGTTGAAGTGGGTCCCGATCTCGTGCCCCTCCGGCCAGGCGAGGCCGAGCTGCTCGATGGTGGCGTGCACCGACCGGTCCGACAGGAAGTCGATGTCCGAGGCGCCGACTGGATGCCGGGGCGGCCGGTAGGCCATCCGCTTGGACTCGGGCAGGACGTATATGCCGGACAGGAAGAACGTCATGGCCCCGTGCAGCTGGCCGGCCACCTCGCGCATCCGGGAGAACAGCCGGGCCTCCGTCTCGCCGGCGCCGTCCCAGGAGAGCACCACGAACTGCGGCGGCGCCTCCCCGGGCCCGATCCGGCGCGCCGGCGGCTGGTTCGGCTGCGGCCCGCTGTCCCGGGTGCTGCCGTCGCCGATCAGGCCCGCCGGCTCGACCGGCAGCGGCGATCCGGTCGCCGTCGCGGTCGTGGCGCCGGCGGCGGGCGTACCGCTCGGTCCGGCCGCCCGCGGCGTGGCGCGATGGCCGACCTCGCAACCGGCCAGCGAGCCGACGGCGGCGCCCATGGCCGCACTCAACACGAATCTTCTACTGATACCCACCGGCCCCGCCCCGCGATGAACCGTGCACTGATGCCGTCACTGTGCGGCATCGACGCCACTCCGGTTGGCGGTTTGCCGCCATTCGGCACCAATCGGGAGCTTCCGCCCCTGGCGTCGATCGGTGGTCGGCCCGGCGACCGCCGGTCCGCCCCTCGGATCGAGCCGCGAACCGCCGCACCGGGACCGTGGCATCCGGTACGGCGTCCGTCGCGGTGTTGCCCAGCGCATCGCCGTACGTCTATAGTTGGCGGCCAATCGAAAATCATGGCCGTCGTTCCGGCGGGCCGCTCGTCGAAGCGCTTCGACGGACGCCGAAACCGTGAGGAGAACCGCATGCGGAACCGGCGCCTCGGGCGCGGGCTCACCAGCCTGGTGCTCGCCCTGCTGATCCTGCCGACCGTTCCCGGCACGGCGCTCGCCGAGCCGACGTACCCGTTCCGGAACCCGGGCCTGCCGGCGGCCGTGCGGGTCGACGACCTTCTCCGGCGGCTCACCCTGGACGAGAAGGTCTCCCTGCTGCACCAGTACGAGCCGGCCATTCCCCGGCTCGGCATCGGGCTGTTCAAGACCGGCACCGAGGCGCTGCACGGGGTGGCCTGGTCCACCGACATCGACAACGGCGGCGCGGTGGTGAACGCCGAGGGCACGTCGTTCCCGCAGGCCGTGGGCCTGGCCAGCACCTGGGACCCGGCGCTGATCAACCGGGTCGGCTCGGCCGTCGGCGACGAGGCGCGCGGATACCACGCGCAGAACCCGCGGCTCTGGGGGCTCAACCTGTGGGCGCCGGTGGTGAACCTGCTCCGCGACCCGCGCTGGGGTCGGAACGAGGAGGGCTACTCCGAGGACCCGCTGCTCACCGGCGCCATCTCCACGGCGTACGGGTCCGGAATGGAGGGCGACGACCCCGACCACCTCAAGGCCGCGCCGACCCTCAAGCACTACCTGGCCTACAACAACGAGGTACGCCGGGACGTCACCTCGTCCAACGTGCCGCCAAGGGTGCTCAACGAGTACGACCGGCAGGCGTTCCGACCGGCCATCGCGGCCGACGCGGCCACCGGGGTGATGGCGTCGTACAACCTGGTCAACGGCCGTCCCGCCACCGTGGACCCGAGCCTCGACACGGTGGTGCGGAGCTGGACCGACCGTCCCCTGATGAACGTCACCGACGCCTGGGCGCCGAACAACCTCACCGGATCGGAGGCCTTCTACGCCACCCAGCCGGAGGCCGACGCGGCGGCCATCCGGGCCGGCATCAACAGCTTCACCGTGGACGACACCAACGGGCAGCCCACGGTCACGGCCGTCAAGCAGGCCCTCGCGGCCGGGCTGCTCACCGAGCGGGACATCGACACCCGGGTCCGGCAGATCCTCAGCATCCGGTTCCGGCTCGGCGAGTTCGACCCGGGCGGCGGCCCGTACGGCTCGATCGGCGCCGACGTCATCAACAGCCCGGCGCACCAGCGGCTGAACCGGCAGGCCGCCGACGAGGCCGTGGTGCTGCTGAAGAACTCCCGCGACGCGCTCCCGCTCAACCCCGCGAAGACCCGCAAGGTGGCCGTGCTCGGCCCGCTGGGCGACACGCTCTATTCCGACTGGTACGCCGGCCACCTGCCGTACCAGGTGACCGCGCTCGACGGCATCCGGGAGCGGCTGGGCTCGTCGGCCACCGTCACCGGGGTGGACGGCGCGGACCGGATCGCGCTCAAGGACACCGCCACCGGCCGGTACGTCACGGCCACCGGCACCACCGACGCCGACAAGGTCGCCGCCACCGGCGAGACCGCCTCTCCGGCCGCGCAGTTCGACGCGGTGGACTGGGGCCAGGGCGTGCTCACCCTGCGCAGCGTCGCCAACGGGCGCTACCTCGGCTACAACTGGGGCCCCTTCATCACCCGGGACGAGCAGCCCAACGGGTGGTTCGTGCAGCAGCAGTTCAAGCTCGAGCCGCAGCCCGACGGCACCTTCGTGCTGCACTACGCCGGTTACGAGACGCAGGAGAGCTGGTTCGGCGCCAACACGTACGTGACCGTCGGGGCCGACGGAGCGCTCGCGCTCGGCGCGGCCACCGCGGCCGACGCGGCGCATTTCAGCCGCGAGGTGATCAGCAGCGGCATCGACCGGGCCGTCGCGGCGGCCAAGGCGGCCGACACCGCCGTGCTGGTGGTCGGCAGCAACCCGTTCATCAACGGCCGGGAGGCGCACGACCGGACCACCATGGCCCTGGGCGCCAGCCAGGAGGCCCTGGTGCGGGCGGTGACCAAGGCCAACCCGCACACCGTGCTGGTGCTGCAGACCAGCTACCCGGACACCATCACCTGGGAGCAGCAGCACGTCCCGGCCATCGTCTGGACCACCCACGCCGGCGCCGAGACCGGCCACGCGGTGGCCGATGTGCTCTTCGGCGACCACAACCCGTCCGGCAAGCTCACCCAGACCTGGTACCGCTCCGACGACCAGCTGCCGCCGGACCTGCTGAACTACGACATCATCTCGTCGCGGCAGACCTACCTCTACAGCCACGCCGACCCGCTCTACGCGTTCGGCCACGGGCTGTCGTACACCCGGTTCCGCTACGGCAACCTGCGTGCCGACCGGACGGTCCGGGCCGACGGCACGATCACCGCGCGGGTGGACGTGACCAACACGGGCTCGCGGGCCGGCGCCGAGGTGGTGCAGCTCTACAGCCACCAGCGGACCTCCCGGGACGCCACCGCGATCCGGCAGCTGCGGGCGTTCCAGCGGGTCGAGCTGGCGCCCGGGCAGACCCGGACGGTGACGCTGCGGCTGCGTGCGGCCGACCTCGCGCACTGGGACGTCACCCGCAGCCGATGGGTGGTCGAGGACTCCACGTACGACCTGCTGGCCGGCTCGTCCTCGGCGGACATCCGGGCCCGGGCCGCGGTCCGGGTCCGCGGCGAGACGATCCCGCCGCGCGACCTGTCCCGGCCGACCCGCGCGGAGAACTTCGACGGGTACGCCGGGGTCCGGCTGGTCGATCAGAGCAAGGCCGCCGGTACGGCCGTCGGGGCCACCGAGGCCGGGCAGTGGATCTCGTTCAAGCGGTCGGATCTGCTGCGCGGCGCCGGCACGTTCACCGCCCGGGTCGCCAGGGCCGGCGCGGGGGAGGGGACCGTCCAGGTCCGGCTCGGCTCCCCGACCGGTCGCCTGCTCGGCACGGCCGCCGTGCCGAGCACCGGCGACGACTACCGGTACGTCGAGGTGTCCGCGTCGCTCGCGCGGGCGTCCGGCGTGCGCGACGTGTACCTGGTGTTCGGCGCGCCGCTCCGGCTGGCCGACTTCACCCTCCGCTGACTGCCGCCGCCCGGATGGAAGGAAGGGCCCCTTCTTATCGCATTTTGTATAGCAGGGGCCCCTTCTTAACAGGCAGTAGGATCTGCTGACCGGCGGCCGGTCCCCGCCGGTCGACCAGTCGACGGGAGGGGCCGATGGCGACGATCAGTGATGTCGCTCGCGCCGCCGGCGTCTCGGCCAGCACCGTCTCGTACGTGCTCAGCGGTCGCCGGCCGATCTCGGCGGAGACCCGGGCCCGGGTCCAGGCGGCCATCGCCGAACTGCGGTACCACCCGCACGCCGGCGCCCGCGCGCTGGCCAGCAGCCGGACCAGCGTGCTGGCCCTGGTGGTGCCGTTGCGGGTGGACGTCAACGTGCCGGTCATCATGCAGTTCGTGACCGCGGTGGTCACCGCGGCCCGGGCGCAGAACCACGACGTGCTGCTGCTGACCAAGGACGAGGGCACCGCCGGGTTGGAGCGGGTGGCCGGGGCCACCATGGTCGACGCGCTGATCGTGATGGACGTCGAGTGCCGGGACGTACGGATCCCGGCGCTGCGCCGGCTGCGGCAGCCATCGGTGCTGATCGGCCTGCCCGACGACCCGGACGGGCTGGCCTGCGTCGACCTGGACTTCGCGGCCACCGGCCGGGAGATCGTGCGGCACCTGGCCGGGCACGGGCACCGGCGGATCGCGCTGGTGGGCCCGACGCCGGTGGTCTACCAGCGCGGCACCAGCTACGCGGAGCGGTTCCTCGACGGCTTCACGAGCACTGCCGCCGAGTTGGGCGTCCGGGCGGTGGCCCGGCCATGCGAGCCGGGCGGCGACGGCGTACGGGCCTGCCTGGCCGGCATCGACGCGGAGCTGTCCGGGGTGTCGGCGCTGGTGGTGCACAACGAGGAAGCGCTGCTGCCGCTGCTCGACGAGCTGCGGGTCCGGGGCCGGCGGATCCCCGAGGACGTTTCGGTGGTGGCGGTCTGCCCGCGCGACGTGGCGGTCGCCCTGCCGGTACGACTGACCTCTGTGGACATCCCCGCCCACGAGGTGGGCACGCTGGCCGTCGAGCTGGCGATGGGCCTGCTGGACGGCCGCGGCCCGGCCGCGCCGCGGCTGTTGCCCCCCACCCTGGTCGAACGGGACACCTGCGCGCCCCCGCCCTGACAAGCGTTAAGAGGGGGCCCTTCCTCTACCGAAAGCGATAAGAAGGGGCCCTTCCTTGCGGGTTGACATCTAGGGGGATCGTTCCTTAGCGTCTGGCCATGGGGTGCGTCGAAGCGTTTCGATTCACCGATCGTCGAAGCGCTTCGACTGGCGCGTACCCGATCGGGGCCCGAACCCGCTGGGAGGACGGCATGGTCAGATCACGAGCCGGCATGGCCGCGGGCGCGGTGCTGCTGGCAGCGTCGCTCGTGCTCGCCGCGTGCGGCAGCGCCGGCGGTGGCGGTGGCGGTGACGAGGGCGCCGACGCCAAGACGCTCACGCTGTGGCACTACGAGGGCCCGAACAGCGCCATGGGCATCGCCTGGAACGAGGCCATCAAGCAGTTCAAGGCCGGCCACCCGGGCGTCGAGGTGAAGTTCGAGGAGAAGAGCTTCGAACAGATCCAGCAGAACGCCGGCATGATCCTCAACTCGGACAGCGCGCCGGACATCATGGAATACAACAAGGGCAACGCCACCGCCGGCCTGCTCTCCAAGCAGGGCCTGCTGACCGACCTGTCCGACCAGGTCAGCAAGCGAGGCTGGGACAAGGAGCTCAGCCCGAGCCTGCAGACCACCGCGAGGTACGGCCCGGACGGCGTCATGGGCAGCGGCAAGTTCTACGGCGTGCCCAACTACGGCGAGTACGTGATGGTCTACTACAACAAGGACCTGTTCGCCAAGCACAAGGTCGCGGTGCCGACCACGCTGCCGGAGTTCGAGTCCGCGATGGACACCTTCGTCAAGGCCGGCATCACCCCGCTGTCGGTCGGCGGCGGCGAATATCCGGCGCAGCAGATCTTCTACGAGTTGGCGCTGTCCAAGGCCGACCGCGGCTTCGTCGACAACTACCAGCTCTACAAGAGCAAGGTCGACTTCCACGGACCGGAGCTGACCTTCGGCGCGCAGACGTTCGCGGACTGGGTCGGCAAGGGCTACCTCGCCAAGAACTCGGCGAGCATCAAGGCCGAGGACATGGGCGTGGCCTTCGAGCAGGGCAAATTCCCGATCATGATCTCCGGCAGCTGGTGGTACGGCCGGTTCGCCAAGGAGATCAACAAGTTCCAGTGGGGGACGTTCCTGTTCCCGGGCAACAAGCTGCACCCGGGCTCCAGCGGGAACCTCTGGGTGGTGCCGGCCAAGGCCAAGGCCAAGAAGCTGGCGTACGACTTCATCGACATCACCATGAAGCCGGAAATCCAGGACCTGCTGGGCAACAACGGCGGCGTACCGGTGGCGGCCGACGCCGGCAAGATCTCCGACCCGAAGAACAAGGAGCTCATCGACAACTTCGCGTCGATCTCCTCCGCCGACGGCCTGGCGTTCTATCCGGACTGGCCGGCGCCGGGCTACTACGACGTGCTGGTGGGTGGCGTCCAGGGGCTGATCAACGGATCGAAGTCGCCGACCGCGATGCTCGACGAGATCGCCAAGCCGTACAACGACAACCTGGCCGACATCGGCAAATGAGCCGGCCGCGGACCCCGAACGGGCGTCCGGGGTCCGCGGCTGTCGGCCAGGATCGACCGACGGGAGGCGGGATGGCAGTCGGGCAGGGGTCACGGCGCGGCGGGTACGCGGTGTTCCTGATCCCCGGGGTGGTGGCGGCGGTCGCGGTGATCGTGGTGCCGCTCGTGATGACCGTGTACGTCAGCTTCACCCGGTGGACCGGCATCGGTGCTCCGGAGTGGGTGGGGCTGGCGAACTACCGGCGGCTGTTCGCCGACGCCACCTTCTGGGCCTCCTTCGGGCACATTCTCGGGCTGATCGTGGCCATGGCGGTGCTGCCCACCCTGCTCGGGCTGGTCCTCGCGGCGGTGCTCTTCGACTACCTGGCCCCGGTGTTCGGCAACCGCTGGGCCAGCGCGCTGCGCTCCGGGCTCTATCTGCCGCAGGTGCTGCCGGTGGCGGTCACCGGCATCGTCTGGGGCTGGATCCTGCACCCCAGCTACGGCGCGCTGAACCGGATCCTCGACTCGGCCGGGCTCGGTTCGCTGGCCCGGAACTGGCTGGGCGATCCGGCGTACGCGCTGCCCAGCGTGATGGCCGTGATGGTCTGGGTGCAGCTCGGCTACCCGGTGGTGATGTTCATGGCCGGGCTGCAGCGCGTCGATCCGGAGCTGGCCGAGGCGGCCGCGCTGGACGGCGCCGGCTGGTGGGAGCGGTTCCGCCGGATCAGCGTGCCGCTGATCCGGCCGGAACTCTACGTCGTGCTGGTCACCACCACCATCGCCGCGTTGAAGATCTTCGGCCAGATCTTCGTGCTGACCCGGGGCGGCCCGAGCAACGCCACCCTGGTCCCGTCGTACTTCGCGTACAAGAACTTCTTCGAGAAGTTCAACGTCGGCTACGGGTCGGCGATCTCGACGGTCCTCACGGTGCTCATCGTGGCGCTGGCCATCCTGTTCCTCCGGTTGCAGGACCGGGAGCAGCGGGCCGCGGGGGGCCGGCGGTGACGGCCACGGCGGCCGACCGGCGCGGTGGCCGGCCCGCGCCGACCGGCCCGCGCCCCCGCCGTACCGCGCCGGCCCGGCGGCGGCCCGGCCGGCGACCGACCCGGTACGTGGTGCTGGTCGCGCTCGTGGTGCTGACGCTGCTGGTGGTGGCCCCGCTGCTGGTGGTGGCGCTGAACGCCGTGAAGAGCCCGGCCGACTACGCCGGCAACGGGCCGCTGGCGCTGCCGAGGTCGCTGTACCTGTCCGGCATCGTCGACTTCTGGCACCGGGTCGACTTCACCCGCAAGCTGCTCAACAGCCTGGTGATCAGCCTGGCCGTGGCGGTCGGCGGGGTCGGGCTGTCGGTGCTCAACGCGTACGCCCTGGGCATCGGCCGCATCCGCGGCCGGATCTGGTTCCTGGTCTTCTTCCTGGTGGCCAACCTGTTGCCGCAGGAGGTCCTCGTCTACCCGCTCTACTACCTGGCCAAGAGCCTGCACCTGTACGACAGCCTGCTGTCGATCATCATCATCTTCACCGTCATCCAGAGCGCCTTCGGCACCTACCTGCTCTCGTCGGTCTATCTCGAGTTCCCGACCGAGCTGCTCGACGCCGCGGCCGTGGACGGGGCGGGCCGGTGGCGCGCGCTGGTCCGGGTGGTGGTGCCGGTGAGCCGGCCGACCCTCGCGGTGCTGTTCACCTTCTTCTTCATCTGGACCTGGAACGAGTTCTTCCTGCCGCTGATCTTCCTGGTCTCCAGCGACACCCAGACCGTCCCGGTGGCCCTCGGCGTGCTGCAGGGCGACCGGCAGATGGACGCCACCACCACCAGCGCCTCGGCGCTGATCGGCATCCTGCCCGCGGTGATCTTCTTCCTCATCTTCCAGCGCACGCTGACCCGGGGCATCGCCGCCGGCGCCCTGAAATAGCCACCCGCCGATCCCGTGGGTCCGCCCCGGCGCCCACCCGTACCGCAGAAGGATGGTCGATGAGGTTCACCGACGGCTACTGGCGCAAGCGTGACGGTCTGACGGTGCTGCACCCGGTGCAGCTCGTGGACGCCGCGGCGGACGCCGGCACACTCACCGTGTACGCCGCCGCCCGGCCGGTGCGCGGCCGGTACGACACCATGGACAACCCGATCTTCACGGTGACGTGTACCTCGCCCATGCCGGACGTCATCCGGGTCACCATCGCACACCATCTGGGGGTACGGCCCGGGCTGCCGGGCTTCGACATCGCCACCGACCCGGACACGCCGGTGAAGGCCACCGCCGCCGACGACGGCGCCTCGTTCACGTCCGGTGCGCTCACCGCCCGGTTCACCGGCGCCGGCGGACCCGACGGCGACGGCTGGCGGCTGGACTTCGAGGCCGATGGCCGGGTGCTCACCGGCAGCGGCCGCAAGGGGATGGGCATCGTGGCCGTGACGTCCGGCCCGGACGCCGGCCGGCGGTACGTGCACGAGCAGCTCGACCTCGGCGTGGGCGAGGCCGTGTACGGGCTCGGCGAGCGGTTCGGCCCGCTGGTGAAGAACGGCCAGTCCATCGACATCTGGAACGATGACGGCGGCACCAGCAGCGAGCAGGCGTACAAGAACGTGCCGTTCTATCTGACCAACCGCGGCTACGGGGTGCTGGTCGACCATCCGGGCCGGGTGTCCTTCGAGGTGGCGTCCGAGATGGTGTCCCGGACCCAGTTCAGCGTGGCCGGCCAGAGCCTGTCGTACCTGGTCATCCATGGCCCCACCCCGCGGGACGTGCTCCGCCGGTACACCGCGCTCACCGGCCGGCCGGCGCTGCCCCCGCCGTGGTCCTTCGGGCTGTGGCTCACCACCTCGTTCACCACGCCCTACGACGAGCAGACCGTCACCTCGTTCGTGGACGGCATGGCCGAGCGCGACCTGCCGCTGAGCGTCTTCCACTTCGACACGTTCTGGATGCGCGAGTTCCACTGGTGCGACTTCGTCTGGGACAGCCGCACCTTTCCCGACCCGCCCGGCATGCTGGCCCGGCTCGCCGCCCGCGGGCTGCGCACCTGCGTCTGGATCAACCCCTACATCGCCCAGCGGTCCGCCATGTTCGCCGAGGGCGCGGCCCGGGGCTACCTGCTGCGCCGGCCGGACGGCGACGTCTGGCAGTGGGACCGCTGGCAGGCCGGGATGGCGCTGGTCGACTTCACCAACCCGGCCGCCCGGTCCTGGTACGCCGGCAAGCTGCGGGCCCTGCTGGAGATGGGCGTCGACTGCTTCAAGTCCGACTTCGGCGAACGCATCCCGCTGGACGTCGAATACTTCGACGGCTCGGACCCGGAGCGGATGCACAACTACTACACCCAGCTCTACAACGAGACCGTCTTCGAGGTGCTGCGGGAGCACCGCGGCGAGCACGACGCGGTGGTCTTCGCCCGGTCGGCCACGGTCGGCGGCCAGCGGTTCCCGGTGCACTGGTCCGGCGACAACTCCGCCACCTTCTCCTCGATGGCCGAGACCCTGCGCGGCGGCCTGTCGCTGTCGGCCTGCGGGTTCGGGTTCTGGAGCCACGACATCGGCGGCTTCGAGGGCCGGCCCGACCCGGCGGTCTTCAAGCGCTGGATCCCGTTCGGGCTGCTCTCCTCGCACAGCCGGTTGCACGGCAACCAGAGCTATCGGGTGCCGTGGCTGTTCGACGAGGAGGCCGTCGAGGTTCTCCGCCGGTTCACCCGGCTGAAGAACAGCCTCATGCCGTACCTTTTCGGGGCGGCCGTGCGGGCGCACCGGGAGGGGGTGCCGGTGCTGCGCGCCATGGCCGTCGACTTCCCGGACGACCCGGCCTGTGACCACCTGGACCGGCAGTACCTGCTGGGCGACGATCTGCTGGTGGCGCCGGTGTTCACCGCCGACGGGGACACCTCGTACTACGTGCCGGCCGGCCGGTGGACCCGGTTCCTGGACGGCCGTACGGTCGACGGGCCCGGGTGGGTCCGCGAGACGCACGGCTTCGACAGCGTGCCGCTGCTGGTCCGGCCCGGCGCGGCGCTGGCGGTGGGCGCCCGGGCGGACCGGCCGGACTACGACTACGCCGACGGCGTCACGCTGCGGCTGTACGGGCTGGCCGACGGCGCCCGGCGCACGGTCACCGTGCCGGCCGCGGACGGCACGGCCGCGGCCACCTTCGAGGTCGGCCGGTCCGGCCGGGCCATCCGGGTCGACCGCCGCGGCGCGCCGGCCCCGTGGCGGGTGCTGGCGGTCGGCGAGCGGCCCGAGCCGGTGGACGGGACGGCGCCGGCTGATGGCAGGGCGCCGGCGGATGGCACGGCGCCGGCGGATGGCACGGCGCCGGCGGTCGTCGCGGCGGCGACGGACGACGGCGCCCTGGTCGAGCTGCCGGCCGGCGCCACCGGCTGCGAACTCCGGCTCGCCGGCTGACCGGGGCTCCCGCCCGACCGGTCCGAGGTCCTAGATTTGTCCCATGACCGGAGAGCTGGCGCCACGGCCCGAGACGCGCGTGTCGGACGACGAACGCAACCGGGTGGTCGACCGGTTGAACCAGGCCGTCGGCGAGGGGCGGCTCACGCTGGCCGAGTTCGAGACCCGGGTCGACGGCGTGCTGGCCGCGCGTACCCAGGCCGAGTTGGAGCCCTGGACCGCCGACCTGCCGGCCGCGGTCGGCGCGCCGGAGTCGGCTCAGCTGCGCTCCCGGGCCTCGTCGCTGCGCCGGGCCGGTCGGTGGGTGGTGCCGCGCCGGTTGCTCATCGAGACCAGGTCGTCCAGCGTCCGGCTCGACCTCACCCAGGCCGTCATCACGTCGCCGACCGTCGAGGTGCTGCTCGACGTCCAGAGCAGCTCGGTGCAGCTGATCCTGCCGCCCGGGGCGTCGGCCGAGGTGCACGACGTGGAGCTGACGGCCAGCTCGGCCAGGGCCAGGGTGCCCGACTCGGGCGGCCTGCACGTCGTGCTGCGCGGCACGCTCCGGTCCTCCAGCCTCAGGGTGCGCTACCAGCGCCGCTTCCTGCGCTGGCGGTGGTGAGCGGTCGCGATCAGGACCGCCACCGCCACCAGGACCGCCGGTGGGATCCCCGCCCAGTCCGGTGCCAGCCGCAGCCCCACTGCGCCCAGCGCCGCGCCGGCGAACAACCCCAGCAGGCGGCTCAGCCCACCGGCCGTGGCGGCGACCCGGTGCGGGTCAAGCACGAGGGTCCGGACGATGGCGGTGAGCGAGCCGGTCAGGTACGTGGTGGAGGGGTTGTGCTGCCCGGACCCGATGCTCACCATGCTCTGCGTACCGCTCGCGGCCGCCGCGCCGGCCAGCAGCGCCAGCCCGACGGGGTGGCCTGGACGCGGCTCGGCGGCCAGCCAGCCGGCCGCGAAGCCGGCGAGCAGGACCATCTCCGCGGCCATGGCGACCGTGGTCCGGAGCTGCCATCCAGGTGGCGTCCCGCGCAGCGCGAGCGCCCCGCCGGCCACCCCGGCCGCGTACCCGGCCACAGCGGTCAGACCGACGGCCAGCGGGCGGACGTCCCAGCCGGCGAGCGCCCGGCCGAGCTGGACCAGGTTGCCGGTGATGATGCTGGCGAAGAATCCGCCCAGCCGGACCAGGCACAGCACGTCGAGCCAGCCGGAGGCGGCGGCGAGCAGCACCAGCAGCCCGGACACGGCCGTCGGCCGTGGCCCTCGGCGACCGGCGCGGTCCCCGGCGTCCGCGTTCGGCATCCGACCCCTTGCGGTGACCCCGACCGCGTACCGGCCGGCAGCGCCGGGCAGTCTTCCCCACCCTCACCCGTTCATGCCGCCGGCGCCGGACAGGCGGACCCGTGGGCCCGTCCCTCGGTGGTGAGGCCGAGCGCGGCGTCCACCCGGTCGAGCACCTCGATGTCGTCCTCGCCGACCCCGCGCAGCAGGTCGATGGCGGTTGCCCGGACCTGACCGATGATCATGACGAGCGGCAGCGGCGGGTCGGTGTCGAGCAGGCGGGCACCGAGGCGTACCGCCGCCATGGCCGCCTCGTCGGCGCGCCGCACGTGCCGGTCGGCGGTTCGGCCGGCGAGATCGTCGGCCAGCGCGTCGCCCGCGGCGGCCGACGCGACGCCCAGCGCCCTGATCGCCTCGATCAGCTCGGCCGGGGTCTCCTCGTGGTGCCGGGTGAGCGTGACAGCCGCGCGGGCGAGCACCCGAATGTTCCGCGCCGCGTAGTCGAGCTGCCGCGCGGTTTCCCCGACATCCTGGACCTGCCCGAGGTGCCGGCGTCGCCGGACCCGGAGCCGGAGCGTCTCCCCGGCGGCCAGCACCGCGCACTGCAACCGCTCGACGCAGTCGTCCACCCGGCGCGCCCGGGCCAGCACCGCGCGGGCAGCCGCCTCGTCGCAACCCCGCAACGCCTCGTCGATGTCCTTCAGCAGCCCGGCCAGGTCGGCGAAGGTCTGCCGGGCCTCGGCCACCAGCGGGGCGAGCGGATCCCGTCCGACCACGAGCTGGCTGACCACGAGCGCCACCGCGCCGCCGATCAGCGCGTCCACGAACCGGTACGCCAGCAGGCTCTCGTTCGGCCCGGCCACCGTGATCAGGTAGAACGCGGACAGCGACGCCTGCACCATGAGCGTGGTGCTGGCCCCGATCGCCAGCAGAATGCCGATGGTGAGCACGAGCACCAGGAAAATGGTGCCGGCGCCGGGGCCAAGCGCCTCCACCAGCAGGCCGGCGACCAGCACGCCGGTCGCCACGCCGAGAGCGATCTCGGCGCTCTGCCGCAGCCGCCGGCCGCGCGCCTCGCTCAGCACGCCCAGCGCCGCGGTGGGGGCGAAGAACGGATCGTGGTGACCCAGCAGATGAGCCGCCACGAGCCAGGCGACGGTGGCGGCCACGCTGGCCTCGGCCAGCGGGATCCAACCGCTCCGCACCCGCCCGGCGGCGGACCGCACCCACCCGGCGGCGGACCGCAGCCGTCCGCGCATCGCCGCACCTCCAGGTTGTCCCGGCGCCGCCCGCCGGGCCGTACGGGCGGAGCAGGTACCCATCCATTGCTGTAGCGCAAACGCTTGGCGGGGGCTCGACAGGCCGGTGAGACCTGCCTAACGCATGCCCACCCTGGCACTCGCCGAGCGGGCCGTCGCGCCGGCCTGGCCAGGCAGCGGCGCCCCGCCCAGGACTAACCTTGGTAACCGTGAGCGCGAGGAGTGAGCCGGGTTTGCGAGCCCCGCAGTCGCGAACAGACGCTGGCTCCCCGAGCGCCGACCTGGTCCTGCTGCCGCGCGTGGCGTACCGGGGTCGGGAGATCAGCGGCGCCCGGCTGGGTGGCGTGCTCGCGCTGCTCGCCGGCGACCTGTCCCGGGGTTGCGGCACCGGACGGCTGGTGGCCGGGCTGTGGCCGGACGAGCGGCCGGAGAACCCGGCCAAGGCGCTGCAGATCCTCATCTCCAGGGCCCGCGGCCAGCTCGGCGCCGACCTGATCGCCCGCACCCCGACCGGCTACCGGCTGACGCTGCGCGCCGACCAGGTCGACGCGGCCGCGGTGCTGGCTTGCGTCGCCTCGGCCACCGACCGGGCTCGCGCCGGCGATCCGGCCGGCGCGCTCCGGCACGCCGAGATCGGCCTCGCGCATTTCGCCGGGCCGCCGGTCGGCGCGGACGTACCGGCGGAGCCGCTGTCCGGGGCGGTGGATCCGCTGTCCGCGCTTCGGCGGGAGCGCGCGGCGACGTACCGGGAACTGGCGCGGATCCGGGCGCTGGCGCTGTCCCGGCTCGGCCAGGCGGCGGAGGCGGTCGGGCCGCTCACCGAGCTGGCCAGCCGGCATCCGCGGGACGAGGAGATCCTCCGCGAACTCCTGCGCAGCGAGGCGGCGACGGCCGGTCCGGCCGCAGCGCTGGAGCGGTACGAGGCGTACCGGCTGGCGTTGCGGGACCGGCTCGGCGCCGACCCCGGGGAGGCCCTGCGGGCGGCGCACCGGGAACTGCTCAACGCCGCCGCTCCGGCGGTCCGGCGCGGCGTGCCGCACGAGCCGAATCCGCTGCTCGGCCGGGCCGACGACATCGCAGCCGTGGTCGATCTGCTGCGCGGCTCCCGGGTGGTCTCGATCATCGGTCCCGGTGGTCTCGGCAAGACCCGCCTCGCGTACGCGGCCAGTCGGGTCGCCGAACAGCCGGTGGTGCACGTCGTGCCGCTGGCCGGCATCACGGCCGCCGCCGACGTGGCCGCCGAGGTGGCCGCGTCGCTCGGCGTGGGCGACACCGCCCGCACCGCGGTCGGCCGGCGGAGCGACCGGCCCGATCCGGCCGCCGGCATCGCCGCCATGCTCGGCGCCGGCCCTGCCCTGCTGGTGCTGGACAACTGCGAGCACGTGCTGGCCGGCGCGGCCGACCTGGTGCGGGCACTGGTGGCGCTGACTCGCGAGGTGCGCGTGCTGACCACCAGCCGGGCGCCGCTGGGGCTGTCCGCCGAGGCCGTCTACCTGCTGCCCGAGCTGGGCCTGCCGACCGCGGTGGAGCTGTTCGGCCAGCGGGCCCGGGCCGTCCGCACCGGGGTGGACCTGCCCGACGACGCGGTGCGGGAACTCTGCTCGCACCTCGACGGGCTGCCGCTGGCCGTCGAGCTGGCGGCCGCGCGTACCCGGGTCATGTCGGTCCCGGAACTGACCCGGCGGCTGACCGACCGGTTCGCGGTGCTCCGCGGCGCTCCCCGGGACGCGCCGGACCGGCACCGCACGCTGGGCGCGGTGGTCGACTGGAGCTGGAACCTGCTGGATCCGGCCGGGCAGGCCGCCATGCGCGCGTTGTCGATCTTTCCGGACGGTTTCTCGTCCGACGCCGCGCGGCACGTCCTCGACGATCGGGACGACGTGCTGGCCGTGCTGGAAAACCTCGTGGACCAGTCGCTGGTCAAGGTGGTCGACACCGTCTCCGGCACCCGGTTCCGGATGCTGGAGACGGTACGCGAGTTCAGCGCCGCCCGCCGCGACGCCGCCGGGGAGACCGAGCGGACCATTGACGCGTTCCTCGGCTGGGCCGCCGACTTCGGCCTCGCGCACCAGGGTCGGCTGCTCGGCCCCGGGCCGCTGCCGGCCCTCGAACGGGTCCGCGCCGAGCAGGACAATCTGCTGCTGGCGCTCCGGTACGGGCTGGCCCGCGACGACGCCGCCGCGATGGTGGCCATCGCCGCCCCGCTGGCCGAACTGTGGACGATCGAGTCGAGTTACGCCCGGCTGAACGACCTGGTCGCCGACACCGGCCGGCTGCTGTCGCACTACCGGCCCGACCCCCGGCACGTCGAGGCCACCCGGCAGGTGGCGGTGCTGTGCGTCAGCTTCGTGATGAGCATCCTCGGACCGCGGGCGGTCCGCGCGATGGTCACGCTGCGCCGGCTGCCCCCGGCCGACCCGGCCTCCCTGGGCGGCGCCACGGCCATCGTGATGAACGCGGCCCGGGACGACCCGGCCGCGCTGCTCGCGCTCTGCGACAGCGGCGAACCGCTGGTGGCCGGCGTCGCCAATGGCATCGCCAGCTACCTGTGGGAGACGTCGTACGACCCGGACCGGGCGCTGGCCGCGGCCCGGCGGATGGCGCGGCTGGTGACCACGGACGTCTCGCTCTGGTTGGGGGCCCTGGGCCATGCCCGGGTCGCCGAGCTGCACCTGCAGCGGGAGGAGGCCGCCGAGGCCCGCGATTGCCTGCTGACGGCGCTGCCCGCGCTGGAACGGATGGAGATGACCGCGGACCTGACCGGGTTGCGGGTGTGGCTCGCCCTCGCCAGCGTGCGGCTCGGCGACCTCGCCGAGGCCGAACGCTGGCTGGCGGGCACCGAGTCGACGGGGGCCGACAACAACGGCCCCGGCTACCCGCTGAGCGTCCGGGCCGAGTTGCTGCTGGCCCAGGGCGACGTGGCGGCCGGGCTCGAATCGTGGCGCCGGGTCGTGGCGGCGATCCGCGACCGGGACGACGAGGTCGTGCCGGGAATCTCCGGCGCGGTGAACCCGTGGGCCGTGGAGGCGCAGGCCGCCACCGTGGTGGCGCACGCCCGGCACGGCCGGTCCGAGCTGGTGGCCCCGCTCGTCACCGAGCTGTCGGACCAGCTGACCGCGATGCTCGACCACCCGCTGGAGAGTCCGCCGCCGTACGTGCTGGAACTGCGCCTCTGCGGGCTGTTCACCGTGTCGCTGGGCCTCGTGGACCTCGCCCGAGCCGAGAGCACCGGCGACGAGCGGGCCATCCGGTCCGGGATCCGGCTGGTGGCGCTCGCCCAGCGTCTCGGGTACCCCCGGAACTTTCCCACGCTGTCCGCCGAGACCGCCCGGCAGGCCGCGGAACGCGCCGACCGGCCGGCGTACGACGATGCCGTCTCGTCGTACGCCGGCCTGGACGGCGACCGGCTGCGGGCCGCCGCCCTTGCGGCGTTGCGCGACCGGCCCTGAGCCGTCCCCGTCCCCGTCCCCGTCCCCGTCAGTGCGGCGCGGGGTCGCGGTTGTAGAGCCGCCTGGCCCACAGGTAGCTGACCAGGGCGATGCCCACACACCAGGCCAGCGCCGCAACGCCGTTGCCGCCGATCGGGCCACCCGTCAGCAGCCCCCGCAGGGTTTCGATGATCGGGGTGAACGGCTGGTACTCGGCGAACTGGCGCAGCCCCACCGGCATCGAGTCGGTGGGCACGAACCCGCTGCCCAGGAACGGCAGCAGGGTCAGCGGCATCGGCAGGTTGCTCGCGCTCTCGACCGTCTTGGCCACCAGGCCGAGCGCAACGCACAGCCAGACGAAGGCGACCGACACGAGCGCCAGCAGACCGGCCGCGGCCAACCACCGGACCGGATCGGTGGTGGCGCGGAACCCGATGAGGAAGCCCACCGCCAGCACGATGGCCAGCCCGGCCATGGACTGGATGACGCTGCCGAGGACGTGCCCGGTCAGCACGGACGCGCGGGCGATGGCCATGGTGCGGAAGCGCGCCACGATCCCCTCGGTCATGTCCATCGACACCGAGACCGCGGTGCCGTTGGCGGCCGCCGCCACGGTCATCAGCAGGATGCCGGGAATGACGTACCGGACGTACTCGGCGCGACCGCCGGCGCCGCCGAGGCCGTTGCCGAGGGTGCCGCCGAAGACGTACACGAACAACAGCAGGAAGACGACTGGCATCCCGACGAGCAGCAGCGTCATCGACGGATAGCGCAGGATCCGCTTCAGGGTGCGGCGCAGCATGGTGGCGTTGTCGCGTACCGCATAGCTCAGCGTGGTCATCGCACGGCCTCCTCGGCGTGGTCGGTGGGTCCGGCGTCGCCGGCGTGGGGGTTTGGTTCGGTGGTGCCGGCGCGGGGGGCGGGCCCGGTGCCGCCGGGTTCGGTCTGCCCGGTCAGCGAGAGGAACACGTCGTCGAGGTCCGGGTTGTGCACGGACAGGCCCTCCACCTGTACGTCCGTCTCGTCGAGCCGCCGGAGCACCGTGCGTAGCGCCCCCACCCCGCCGTCGCTGGGCACCTGCAGGCTGAGCGTCTCGTCGTTCCGGGCGGCCTCGCCGAGGACCCGGGCCGCCCGATCGAACTCGGCCGGATCGGTGAACCGCAACTCGATGTGACCGCCGGGAACCAGCCGCTTCAGCTCCGCCGGCGTACCCTCGGCCACCAGCCGGCCGTGGTCCAGCAGCGCGATCCGGTCGGCAAGCTGGTCGGCCTCCTCCAGGTACTGGGTGGTCAGGAAGATCGTCACGCCGTCGGCGATCAGATCCCGGATGATCCCCCACATCTCGCGCCGGCTCCGCGGGTCCAGCCCGGTGGTCGGCTCGTCCAGGAAGATCAGCCGTGGCCGGCCCACCAGCCCCATGGCCAGGTCGAGCCGGCGGCGCATGCCACCGGAGTACGTGGCGCCGGGCTTGCGCGCCGCGTCGGTGAGGCCGAACCTCTCCAGCAGGTCGGCCGCCCGCCGCCGGCCCTCGGCCCGGTCGAGGTGGTGCAGGTCGGCCATCAGGAGCAGGTTCTCCTCACCGGTCAGCAGGTTGTCGACCGCCGAGAACTGGCCGGTGACGCCGATCGCCGCCCGGACCGCCTGGGGAGCCCGGCCCAGGTCGTGCCCGGCCACCGTGGCCCGGCCGCCGTCGGCGCGGATCAGCGTGGAGAGGATCTGCACGGTGGTGGTCTTGCCGGCGCCGTTCGGGCCGAGCAGCGAGAAGACGGTGCCGGCCGGCACGTGCAGGTCGATGCCGTCCAGCACGGTGTGGTCGCCGTACGACTTGCGCAGCCCGGTGGCGCTGATGGCCGGTGGGGAATCGCTGGTCATGGTTCCTCGACTCTCCGGTGGCCCCGTTGGCCACGCCCAGGAAGAGCGTGCCGGCCGGCCGGATCGCCGTGGTTTCACCGCGGTATCACCGGGTTTCGCGTCCCCCGTACGGACGGAACCAGCGAGACCGGCCCGGTCCGGCCGCAGCTCCAGGCATACGGCTGCTGGGGGCGGCGGTGCTGGGGGACGGTGCTGGCCGGCGTGCCGCTGGCGGACGGTGCCGGCCGGCGTGCGGTCGTGGCCCGGTGGCTGGTCGTTGGGTCAAGCGTTCATGGCGGCCGCCGTGGAGCCGGGCAGACCGGTGCCGGCGACCGGGGCTGAGCGCGTTGCGCGGCGCCCCTCAGCGGCCGTCATGGCAGCGGTTGCGCCGCGGGCGTTGCTCGGGATCGATCCAGGCTGGCGGGATGAACAGGGGGTGCCCGTCGGCCCCCATACGGATCTCCCATTCGCCCTCGTGCAGTACCCCGTGGTGGTGGCGGCAGAGCAGGACGGCGTTGTGCAGCGCGGTTTCGCCGCCGTCCGCCCAATGCCTGATGTGGTGGGCATCAGCCCAGCGGGGTGGTCGATCGCAGCCCGGGAAGGCGCAGCCGCGATCGCGCAGGACGAGCGCCCGGCGGAGCGGCCCGGTGAACAGGCGGCGTTGGCGGCCGAAATCCAGGATCTGGCCGCGGCCACCGAGGACGGCGGGCAGGATCGCGGCGTCGCACGCCAGCCGGCGGACGGTTTCGGGAGTGAGCCGGAGGCCATGGTCGACGGAGCCGGGACCGAGACCGGGGTGTCGGGCAGCTCCGGCCGCCGACGGCCGGGGGAGCGGCGCCGGCTCGCCGATGGCGCGGCCGGCGCGGAGCGGGTCCCGACCGAGCACCGAGGTGGCTCGCCGGGCCAGGGCAGACGATCCACCGTGGGTACGCCGGTCGGTGGTTGAGCTGGCGGTGGCTGGGCGGCCGACGGCTGGGCTGATCGGACCGCCGCGTGGGCGGCGCGGGCGGATCCGGCCGCGGCGTTCGGCGGCCTTGCCGTGGGTGGCGCCGCGGTCGGCGTCCATTGCCGTGCTGTCCGGTTCGCCGCTCATCATCAGCGTGGCGAGGCTCCGGTAGTCGGTGGTGACGACGATCTGAGCCGGCTCGCCACCGTTGTCGGGCAACTCGCCCGTGCGCAGCGCGAGTCGGCAGATCTCGTTCAACGCGTCGTGCCGGCGTTGCCCGGGGGACCGCCCGTCGCCGGGGCCGGCGGGCCGGGTGAGCGGATCGAGGGCGGCCAGCAGCGTGGCACCGGCCTCGGCATCGAGGACGCCGCGCATCCGCATCCACCCGTCGTCGGTGGTGGACAACGTCAGATGCCGGCGGCGTCGGGCCTCATCGTCCGCGCGCCGCAGGGCCGCTCGGTCGGCCTCCTCGGCCGCATCCGGTGCGACGTGCCAGAGGATCCGGCTGGCGAGCGCGCCGAGCGCCCTCGGCTCGAATTGACGGGCGTCGGCCAACAGCGTGTGCAGCGCCTTGTCGGCGGTGTCCGCCCCGGCCTCTCGCCGGACGCTCTCGACGGCATTGGCGATGATTCTTGCCTGATCGAGGCTCAGTGACCCGCTGCCGAGGGCTCCCCGCAACACCGGACCCGCGGCCGCGGCACCGCAGCCGATCGCCGCGTTGAGCCCGGGAGCGCCATTGATCTCGGGCACCCCGCCGAACCCAGATGCCGCGTCGAGTGCCGTGCCGGGCCCTGGCGCCGGGTCGAGTGCCGTGCCGTGATCAGGTGTCGGATCGGGCGCCGGGCCGGGACCAGGCGTCGGATCGGGCGCCTTGCCGGCACCAGGTGTCGGATCGGGCGCCGTGCCGAGCCCGTCGAACCGGTCGGCCGTACGCGCAGGGACGGCCTGGTCGGCTGGACCGGCGTGGCGGCTGTCCGGGCCGGTTGTCGGTGCGGCCAGGATCAGGCCCCCGCCGGCCGGCTCCGCGGCGTCGGGCACCGGACTTTCGACGCCGCCATCAAGCCAGGCGGCATCAGCGACGAGCCGCCGGGCCTCCTTGATGGACAGCCGGAGCCGGTCCCGCAGCCACACTGCCGTGGAGGTGGCGCCCTCGGCACGGGCCACCCCTCGGCCATCGACCTCGCGCACCAGGGCGAGCCGTAACACCATCAGCCGCTGGCTCAGTCGTTGGACATCATCGAGCGCGGCCACGAGGCTGTCCTCGCGCATCGCCCACAACGGCGCGGCGAGGCAGGTCGTTATCGCCCCATCCACCCGCACCAGCTCGTCCATCACTCTGGCACGTTCGCACGGCCGTACGACACGTTCCGGCCTCGGAGCGCGAGTGGCCGGTCACTCTCAGATGACGAGCATTCCGGCGTGGTTCGGGGCACGGCGGTGTCGCGGGGACTCGCCGCCGCCGGCGGCGGCTGCTGCTCGCCGCCGGCGGCTGTCGCCGAGTCAACGGTTACTTCTGCTGAAGGCCGGCCAGCGCCTCGGCTATCGCGGCCTCCGAGGCGGCCTTGCTGAGACCGACGCCGGACAGCACGCCGGCCGCGGCGCCATTCTCCTGTTCCAGCAGCGCGAGCAGGATGTGCTCGGTGCCGATGTAGTTGTGGCCCAGCCGCAGCGCCTCGCGGTAGGTGAGTTCGAGGGCCTTCTTGCTGTCCTGGTCGAACGGGATCATCGCGGGCACGTCGTCCCCGGCCGGTGGCAGCGCCGCGGTGGCCGCCTCGCGTACGGCGTCCAGGGCGACGCCCTGGGCGGTGATGGCCTTGGTGGCCAGCGAATCCGGATCGGCGAGCAGGGCCAGGACCAGGTGCGCGGGCCGGATCTGCGCGTTGTGGGCTTCCTTGGTGATGTTGTGCGCGGAGATCACCGCGTTGCGGGCCCGGACGGTGTACCGGCTGAAGCCCTGACTGGGATCCAGCGCCTCGCCCTCACCGGGCGCCTTCGGGACGAAGCGCTTCTGCGCGGCCTGCTTGCTCACCCCCATGCTCCGGCCGATGTCGGTCCAGGATGCGCCGGAGCGGCGGGCCTGGTCGACGAAGTGCCCGATCAGGTGGTCGGCCACCTCGCCGAGGTGGTCGGCCGCGACGACCGCGTCGGCGAGCTGTTCGAGTACGTCGGAACGGGCGCGCTTGATCCCCTCGATCAGGTCGTCGAGGCGGATCGGGCTGGTGGTTCGCGTTGGTTCGGTCATGCGTCAACTCTAGGTTGACGCCCGCCGATCGTCAACCTCTAGTTGACGACCGGCGGGGTCATCGCGGATCAGCCGACCGGGATGTCGCGGCGGCGCAGTCCGGCCAGGCCGGCGCCGCCCAGCAGCACGGCCACCGCGAGCAGCCACACCAGCGGTACGACCGACCAGTGCGCGCCGGGCAGCTTGGGAATGTGGGTGAACGGCGACACGTCCAGCACCCGCTGGTTGAGCTGAAGCACGCCGCCGACCAGGTTGATCAGCAGGCAGGCGGTCAGCGCGCCCCAGGTGACCGGGGCCAGCCGGGGAGCGAAGCCGAACAGCGCCACCGCGATGGCCGCCAGCACCCAGACGGCGGGCAGCTGCACGAGCGCGCCGCCGAGCACCCGGGGCACCAACCCGGACACGTCGTGGTTGACGGCGCCGGCCGAGAGCCCGGCCGTCAACCCGGCCACGGCCAGCACCACCGCCGGACCGAGCAGCGAGAACAGCAGGTGGCTGGCGGCCCAGCCGAGGCGGCTCACCGCCGTGCCGAGGACCGGCTCGGCGCGCCCGCCGGCCTCCTCGGCACGCATCCGGAGGGTGGCCTGGATCGCGTACCCGGCCGCGATCAGGCCGAGGATGCCCATGGTGGAGGCGAGGTACGCGTCGACCAGCCCGCTGGTGCCGCCGAGGCGGGCGAACGCCTGCTCCAGCTCCGCGTTGCCGCTGACCATGTCCTGGATGCTGTTGGTGAGGCTGCCGAACACCAGTCCCAGCAGGGCGAAGCCGACCGACCAGCCGACCAGCAGGCCGCGGTGCAGCCGCCAGGCCAGCCCCAGCGGCGTGCCCAGCCCCGCGGCTGCGGTGGCCGGGCCGAGCCGGTCCGGCAGCAGGCCGGCGCCGACGTCCCGCTGACCCGACAGCGCCACGGCCCCGGCCCAGAGCGCGGCGGTCACGGCCGCGCCGATGGCCACCACCCACCAGCGGTTCCCGCCGAACGGGTTGATCCGCATGCCGAGGCCGATCGGCGAGACCCAGGACAGCCAGGACAGCGATCCGCCCGAGGCGCCGCTCAGGTCGCCGGTCATCCGCAGCACGAACGCCACGCCGAGCACGACGATGCCGATGCCGCGGGCCGCGCCCGCGCCGGTGGTCAGCTGCGCCACCACCGCGCCGACGCCCGCGAAGATCCAGCCGGCGATCGCGAACTCCAGGCCGAGGGCCAGCGCGCCGCCGGCCGGTACGTGCTGGCCGGCCGTGCTGCCCGCGACGACGAGGGCCAGCACCAGGTTGGCCGCGCAGGTGGTGATGAGCGCGGCCGCCAGGCCGGCGTGCCGACCCACCACCGTGGCGCCGATCAGCTCCCGCCGGCCGGCCTCCTCCTCGGTGCGGGTGTGCCGGATGACCGTGAGCAGACTGAACAGCGCGACGATGATCGGCATGAAGCCGGCCCGCCAGGTGGCCAGCTCGCCCAGGCTGTCCCCGGTCACCTGGCCGTACAGGGCCACCATGGTTGAGCTGTTGGCGCTCGTCTCGGCGTAGTGGTGCCGCTCCGCGACGGTCGAGAACAGGGTGCGGAACGAGGCCACGTACGTCGATGGCAGCACGCCGATGATGAGCACCCACAGCGGCAGCAGCACCCGGTCCCGGCGCAGGATCAGCCGGATGAGCCTGCCGGTGCCGGTCATCGGACGGCCTCCTTGGGCTGCTCCCCGCCCCGGTCGTAGTGCCGCAGGAACAGCTCCTCCAGGGTCGGCGGCTGGCTCACCAGGCTGCGCACGCCCACCTGGGTGAGGTGGCGCAGCGCGTTGTCCAGCGCCTCGGTGTCGACATCGAAGGAGATCCGGCCGTGCTGGGCCCGCAGGTCGTGCACGCCCGGCAGGTCGGTCAGGCCGTCGACCGGGCCGGCCAGCTCGGCCTGGATGTTGGTGCGGGTGAGGTGGCGCAGGTCGGCCAGCGTGCCGGTCTCCACCGCCCGCCCCTCGCGGATGATGGTGAGCCGGTCGCAGAGCGCCTCCACCTCGGACAGGATGTGGCTGGACAGCAGCACGGTGCGGTCACCGCGCTCCAGCTCCTCGCGGACGACCTGCCGGAACACGTCCTCCATCAGCGGGTCCAGGCCCGAGGTGGGCTCGTCGAGCAGCAGCAGCTCCACATCGGAGGCGAACGCGGCCACCAGCGCCACCTTCTGCCGGTTGCCCTTGGAGTAGGTCCGGCCCTTCTTCCGCGGATCCAGGTCGAAGCGCTCGAGCAGGTCCGCCCGGCGCCGCTTGTCGAGCCCACCGCGCAGCCGGCCGAGCAGGTCGATCACCTCGCCGCCGGAGAGATTGGGCCACAGCGTCACGTCGCCCGGGACGTACGCCAGCCGGCGGTGCAGGGCGGTGGCGTCGGACCACGGATCGCCGCCGAGCAGCCGGACCGTGCCGGAGTCGGCGCGGAGCAGCCCGAGCAGGACCCGGAGGGTGGTGCTCTTGCCGGCGCCGTTGGGCCCGAGGAAGCCGTGCACCTCTCCGGTCCGTACTGTCAGGTCGAGGCCGTCCAGGGCGCGGGTGCGCCCGAACGTCTTGACCAGGCCATCAATGCTGATCGCCTCGGTCATTGTGGTTCCTCCCGTGAAGGTCGCGGCGCCGGCGGCGCCGCCGTCTCAGGCGGCGCCCTCCGCGCCGTCGTCTGTCCCGGCGCCCTCCGCGCCGTGGTCCTCGTGCTGGACGGTGTCCGAGGCCGTCCGGTGACGCTCGCCGTCGGACTCCAGCCGGTCCAGCGCCGCGTGCAGCTGGTCGGCCTGCTCGGTCGTGAGCATCGGCTGGGTGGACATGTCCACGAAGCCGCGGAGCATCCGGATGTATCCGGCCGTGGTGTTCATGTCCACGTCGAGCACCCGGGACAGGTGGTCCTGCATGACGAAGACGCCGAGCTTCATCAGCGCGATCACCGCGGTCATGGCCCGCGGGTCGCGCGCCTTCGTCCCCATGCCGTGGTCGAGCATCCACCGCTCGCCGATGTCCACCATCTCGTCGAACCGCGCGATCGCGGTCTCCGAGCCGTCCATCAGGGACCGGGTGAGGTAGCTCTGCAGCAACCGTGCGGCGGGCTGGACCGCGCCCAGGAAGGTGGGGTCGGAGATGCCGCCGCGGTCGAACATGTCCGCGCGGAGCCGGTCGACCTGCTCCATCGCGTACGCGTCGCAGGCGTCCCGGAGCGCGGCCTTGGAGCCGAAGTGGTGCCGGATCAGTCCCGGCGACACCCCGGCGGCGGCCGCGATGTCCCGCACGCTGGTGGCCTCGATGCCGCGCTCGGCGAACAGTCGCAGCGCCGCGTCCCGGATCCGGGCCCGCGCCGTCAGGTCCTCGAACCCCGGGTCGCCGACCGGCCGCGCCGTCGCCATCCTGCCCACCGCCTCTACGTCAGCGTCAATTCCTATACGACCTAACAGAGGACTATACGCTCGTATAGCGGGCCGGCAAGGTCTGGTGTTCCGTGTCACTCGGCAATATCCTCCGGTTTGACGATCGAAGCCGTAGATGATTTTCATTCATCCGGCTCGATCACCCCGGCTGGGAGAGGAAGACGTGATGTCCGAGCTTGATCGACGTACGCTGCTGCGGGCCGGCCTGGGCGGCGCCACCCTCGCGGTGGTCGGCACCCAGCTGGGCACCGCCGGCACGGCGGCGGCCGCCCCCGGGACGGACCTGTCCTGGATCATCGGTTGCGACCAGTGGGGCGCCCGGCCGCCGGCCAGCACCATCCAGATCAGCGGCAATGTCACCAACAAGATCATTTTGCATCACATGGCGTTCCCCAACGTGACCGACTACTCCCGGGAGCACGCCCTGCAGCTGGCCCGGGACTGCCAGAACCTGCACCTGGACACCAACGGCTGGGCCGACACCGGGCAACACTTCACGGTCAGCCGCGGCGGGTACGTGCTGGAGGGCCGGCACCGCAGCCTGGAGATGCTGGCCGGCGGGGAGCATCAGGTGGTCGCGGCGCACTGCCCCGGGGAGAACGGCAACGCCATCGGCATCGAGAACGAGGGCACCTACGTCACCGAAACGCCGCCCGCGGCGCTGCTCGACTCGCTGGTCCGGCTCTGCGTCACGGTCTGCCGGCAGTACGGCCTGCACGCCTCCGACATCTTCGGGCATTGGGACTTCCGCGAGACCGACTGCCCCGGGGTGGCGTTCTACCGGCTCTTCCCCGGCCTGCGCCGGCGGATCGCCGCCGAACTCGGCACCGCGATCGGCGACATTCCGGCCCGGCGCTGGCCGGACATCTGGCGGTTCGTCGGCGGCCCGGTGGTCCGGGTGGCGCAATACCTGCTGGCCTTCCGCGGGTACGCCGTGCCGCTCACCGGCGTGTTCGACGCCGCCACCGTGACGGCCGTGCAGTCGTGGCAGGCCAGCCAGGGGCTGCCGGTGGACGTCGACGCCACGCTCACCAACGCCACCTGGGAAACCCTCGCGCCCGAGCTGGACAAGGACGCCACCGGCCTGCCGGTGCAGGCCGTGCAGTACATCCTCAACCACAAGGGGTGCGCCGACGTCGCCAACACCGGGACCTACGACCACCCGACGATGAAGGCCGTGCAGGACATCCAGCGGCTGCACGGGCTCACCCCCAACGGCAAGGTGAGCACCGAGACCTGGTGCGCCCTCGTCGGCGGCATCCTCCGCCAGTCGTTCCGGCGGTGAAAGGAAGGGCCCCTTCTTATCGCTTTTTGTATAGGAAGGGGCCCTTCCTAACGCTTGGGCGGCGCGGTGCTCAGCCGGCCAGCAGGGCGTTCAGCTGGGGGTACGGCACCGGGTCGTCGGCCAGCGCGTCGTACGTCCCGGCGCCGTACGCCTCGATGGCCGCCCGGCGGACCAGGCCGTACGCCGCCTCGGCCACCGCCGAGCCGAGGCTCACCCGGGCCACGCCCAGGGCCGCCAACTCGGGCACGCTGGGCGCGCCGGGCCCGGCCAGCACGTTCAGCGGCGCCGGGATGGCCCGTGCCAGCTCGGCGACCAGGTCCGGGTCGGTGGCGCCCGGCACGAAGATGCCGTCGGCCCCCGCGGCCAGGTACGCGGTGGCCCGCTCCACGGTCTCCGGCACCCCGCCCGCGCGGAACAGGAGCGTGTCCACCCGGGCGTTCAGGAACAGCGGCGTCCCGGCCTCGTCCGCCGCGGCCCGGGCCGCGGCCAGCCGGGCGACCTGGTCGGCCACGTCCCGCAGCGAGCGGTCGGACAGGCCGTCCTCGATGTTGACCCCCACCGCGCCGGCGGCCAGCACCGCCCGTACCGTCTCGCCGACCTCGGCGGGGGTGGCCCCGAAACCGGACTCGATGTCGGCGCTGACCGGTACGGACACCGCGGCCGCGACCCGGCGTACCAGGTCGACGGCCGGACCGCGGTCCAGCCGGTTGCCGTCCGCGGCGCCCAGGCTCCACGCCACGCCGGCGCTGGTGGTGCCGACCGCGGCGGCCCCGGCGGCCGCCACCACGGCGGCGCTGGCGGCGTCCCAGGCGTTGACCAGGACCAGCGGTGAGCCGGGGCGGTGCAGGGAGCGGAACTGTTCGGCGCTGTCGATTCGATCGTTCACCGGCTCAGTGTCGGTCCGCGCGGGCCGGCGGCGTAATGTTTCAGCTCCGGCTGAAATGAGGGTACGCGTGGTCTCCATCGGGCTGTCCGCGGGCGCGGTGGCGCGGGTCCGGTTCGCCGCCTCCTGCCTGTGGGAGGTGGTGGCCAGCGTCCGGGTGCTGCGCAATCCCGGCGACCACGCCATCCACCTGCCCTGGGTACGCCGGGTCCGGCCGGCGCTGGCCGCGGCCGGGCTGGTCGGCGCCGGTGGCGGACTGCTCTGGCAGCTCATCCCGGCCGCGCCGGGATACCTGCCCGACTTCCTCACCCCGACGCCCGCCGGTCTCGATCCGGTGCTGGCCGACGAGCTGGCCGCGCTGGCCGGCACGCCGGCCGCGATGGTCCGGGAGCAGCTCGCGCTCTACGGCGGCGCGCCGACCCCGGAGCTGGCCGGGCTGGCCGCCGACCCCGCGGCCGGGCTGCGCCGGCTGGTACGGGAGATCAACGCCTACTGGCAGATCGCCCTGGCCGCCGACTGGCCACGGATCCGGCTCCTGCTCGAGGCCGAGGTGTTCGCCCGGGCCCGGGCCCTGGCCGGGGGCGGCGCCGCGGGGCTGCTCAACGACCTGCACGAGGGGGTGCGCTGGGAGGGCGATGCGCTCTGCGTCGACCAGCGCAACTGCGCCGCGCCGGACGTGCCGGCCGGCAGCGGGCTCGTGCTCATCCCGTCCGTCTTCGTCTGGCCGAGCGTGCTGAGCGTCGCGGCGGCGGAGCCGCCCCAGCTGGCCTACCCGGCCCGCGGCGCCGGCACGCTCTGGGAGCTGCCCGGCGGGGCCTCCGGGGCGCTGACCGCGGTGCTCGGGCCGGGCCGGGCCCGGCTGCTCGCCGAGCTGGCCGCGCCGGTGTCGGTCACCGAGCTGTCCCGGCGTACCGGGATGTCGCCGGCCGGGGTCTCCCAGCAGCTCACGATCCTGCGCGCGGCCGGCCTGGTCACCACGCACCGGGAGGGGCGGTCCCGGATGAACACCCGGACCACGGTCGCCGACGCGCTGCTTTCGGCCGCCGGTTAGGCCGGGCGGGCCCGCTGAGGCGCGCGGCGGGCCGGCCCGCCGCGCGCCTCGGACGGTCAAACCTGCTTGACCACGTGCTCCGCCAGGTCGACCAGCTTCGACTGCGGCACCACCTGCGGGGCGGCGAAGATGACCAGTCGCAGCTCGTCCTGGTACGGCACCGCCACGGCGATGCTGCGCATGCCCTCCTTGGCGTACGTCACCGCGCCGGCGTCGTGCACCGTCAACCGGGTGGCCTTCACCCCGCTGTTCGCCGCGATGCCGTCCAGCTGCGCCTCGGCCTCGTCGGCCTGGCCCGGGCGCATCGACACGAGCAGCGCGAACGGCTCGTTGCCGTCCCGTCCGTAGCTGCAGGAGATCCGGGTCCGGCCGGACTTTTTCTCCACCGGCTCCTCGTGGGCGCTCAGCCGGGTCGCGGCGGTGCCGCCGAGCACGGTGTTGACCGTTTTGGCCGGAAGGAGCTTGCAGGCCGAGGTCAGCTTCGCCGGCCGGGCCGGCGCCGTGCTGGCGCTGGCGGTCGGCGCCGTGCCGGTGCTGGCGGTGGGGGAGGCCGAGCCCTTCCAGGCGACGTCGGCGTCCTCGGCCCCGGTGCCGCAGCCGGACACGGTCGCCAGTGCCATCCCGACGATCGCCGGTGCCGCCAGCCGAAGCCCTGTTGCTGATCTCATGGGTCCACGTGCTCCATTCGTGATGAATCGGGTCCAACTTGACCAGCGCCGCCGCCACCGCGAGCGTTTCATCACCGGTCCCCGCGCAGCCCTTCCGCCGGGACGTCCGGCGGTCGGCCCGGGAAGGCGCGCGGGGTGGGCGAGGCTGCCGTCGTGCCCAGGCGGCCGTAGCATCGGCCTCGTATTCGCGCGTAGGGCGATCTGGGGGGACGCGATGTCCGGGACCGATCCGACCACTGTCCGTGCCGAGGACGGGCGCGAGCTGGAGGTGCTGGTGACCGGGCCGGCCGATGGGCCGGTGCTGGTGGTGCACTCCGGCACGCCGTCGGCCGCGGCGGACGTACCGGAGCTGAGCCGGCCGGCCGCGGAGCGCGGGCTACGGACGGTGTTCTACTCCCGGCCCGGCTACGCCGGGTCGGCGCCGCGGCCCGGCCGGACCGTCGCGGACGCCGCGGCCGACACCCGGGCCGTGCTCGACCACCTGGGGTGCGACCGGTTCGTCACGGTCGGCACGTCCGGCGGCGGGCCGCACGCGCTCGCCTGCGCCGCGGGCCTGCCCGACCGCTGCGTGGCGGCGGCCACCGTGGCCGGGGTGGCGCCGTTCGAGGCCGACGGGCTCGACTGGTACGCCGGGATGGGCCCCGAGAACCTCGAGGAGTTCACGGCGGCCCGCGACGGCGCCGAGGCGCTCACCGCGTTCCTCACGGCCGGCCAGCCGGGGCTGGCCGGGATCACCGGCGCCGACGTGGCGGCCGCGCTGGGCGGGCTCGCCTCGGAGGTGGACCGGGCCGCGCTGACGGGCGACTTCGCCGACGCGCTCGCCGAGTCGTTCCGCCGGTCCGTCTCCACCGGCGTCGCCGGGTGGCGGGACGACGACCTCGCGTTCGTCCGGCCGTGGGGCTTCGACCTGTCCGCCATCGCCGTACCGGTCGCGGTCTGGCAGGGCGCGCAGGACCGGACGGTGCCGCCGCAGCACGGCCGGTGGCTGGCCGAGCACATCCGGACCGCCCGGGCGCACCTGTACGACGACGAGGGGCACCTGTCCCTGCTGCTGCAGGGCGGAAGGATCCTCGACGACCTGCTGGGCCTGGCGGCCGGCCGACTCTGACCCGCCGCCGGCTGACCCCGGTCCACGCTGGCTGACCCCGGTCCGCGCCGGCTGACCCCGGTCCGCGCCGGATGACCGCGGCCCGTCGCCGGCCGCCGGCGGCGAATACCGGTTGACCGGCCTGGTCTGATAACGCCGTGACCGCCGCCGATGCGCAGAACGCGTTCGGGCTGCTCCGCCGCCATCCGGCCTTCCGGACGCTCTGGGCGTCCCGCGCGGTGTCGTTTCTGGGCGGCTCGCTCAGCACCGTGGCGCTGATCCTCTACGTCGCCGACCGGACCGGCGCCGGTTCGGCGGTCGCCCTGCTCATGCTCGTCGGTGAGCTGCTGCCCACGCTGCTCAGTCCGGTGGCCGGCGCGCTCGCCGACCGGCTCGCGCCGCGGCGGCTCCTGCTGGCGTGCGAGCTGGGCCAGGGCGTCATGATGGCGCTCGTCGCGCTGCTGCTGCCGAACCTCGCGCTGCTGCTCGTGCTGATCGTCGCGAAGTCGGCCTTCGCGGTGGTGTTCGACCCGGCCGGCCGGGCCGTGCTACCGCGGCTGGTCGCCGATCATCAGCTGGAGCCGGCGAACGCCGCCCTCGGCCTGGGCACGAACGGCCTGGATGTGGCCGGGCCGCTGCTGGCGGCGGCCCTGCTTCCGGTGCTCGGCCTGCGCGGGATCCTCTGGCTGGACGTCGCCAGCTTCGGGCTGTCTGCGGTGCTGCTGAGCAGGCTGCCCCGGCTGGGGCGGGTCGGGTCCGTCGGTCCGGCGCCCGGCATCTGGGCGGAGGCCCGGGAAGGTCTGCGCTACGTCGCCGACAACCGGATGGTACGGGCGGTCGCCGTCGGGTTCTGGGCTGTCGTGCTGTGTACCGGGATCGACGACGTCGTCCTGGTGTTCCTGGTCCGGGACG
Organism: Plantactinospora siamensis; assembly: GCF_042434095.1. Taxonomy (NCBI): domain Bacteria; kingdom Bacillati; phylum Actinomycetota; class Actinomycetes; order Micromonosporales; family Micromonosporaceae; genus Plantactinospora; species Plantactinospora siamensis. Next base: position 599,803 of record NZ_JBHLUE010000004.1, on the reverse strand, counting down.
AGTTGCGCGGTGGCGATGTGGCGGTCTCGGTGCTGTACGCGGCGGTCGGCCTGGGGCTGCTGGTCGGGTTCCTGCTGCTGGCGGTGGGTGGCCGCGCCCGACCGGCGCTGGTGCTGGTGGTTCTCGGGTTCGCGGTGAGTGCCGGCGGCAACCTGCTCACCGGGCTGGCCTGGGCCGTGCCGGTCGCCTTCGCCTGCCAGGCGGTGCGGGGGCTCGGCATCGCCATGATCGACACCGGTCTGCCCGCCGCGGTCGCCCGGGCGGTTCCGGAGCACCTGCGTGGCCGGGTCTTCGCGGTGACGTACGGCGGGGTGAGCCTGGCCGTGGCGCTGTCCTATGTGGTCGGTGGCGCGGCGCTCGGGGCGGTGTCGCCGCGGCTGGTGCTCGTGGTCGCCGGCGGCCTCGGCCTGGTCGCCGCCGGGCTGACCGCGGTGGCGATCAGGGCGGCCCGGACGGGCGGGACCGGCCGGGCACGCCGGCTCCGGTCGGTCTGACGGCGGCGCCGCGGCCCGCGCCGACCGGACCGCGGCTGCTCGCCCCGTAGGGTGCCTCGGCCCGGCGCTTCTGGCCCAGGGCCAGAGCGGTCGGGCGATCGACGAGGACCGCGGTCCGGTGACGGCCCGGTGACCCATCGCTGACCGACCACTCCGGTACGGCTTATCCGGCCGCCAAGCCAGCCTTAAGTGTCGGCAAAGACGACCGGTTCGGGTGGCTTCGACCCCCGCCGGCCAGGTAGACCTGTCGCCGTGGATCCGGACGTGGCGACGAAGGAGCCGTTGGACAACTGGGTGAGCGATCTGCGGGTCGAACCCGGTCCTCCCGCCGACTCCCCGGAGCGGGGAGGCGACGCGTACGGCTGGGATGAGCCGGCGGGGGAGCGCCGCGGCTGGGGCGGCTCGGACCGCCTCCGCCGGGAGGCGCCGGCGCCGAGCGGCTGGGCCGAGCCCGGGCGGACCCGGTGGGACGAGCTGGGACCGCCGGCCCGGAGCGACCGGCAGTCGGCCCGGGACGACCGGCAGTCGGCCCGGGACGACCGGCAGTCGGCCGAGGGGACGGGCTGGCCGGAGCCGGCCGCCGAGCGGACCCGCTGGCAGCAGCCCGGCGCGGAGCGCGGCCGCTGGCAGGAGCCGCCCACCGACCGGGAGGCGGACGACGCCGAGCGGTCGTACCGGGTCAAGGATGCCTACCGGCCGCGGGCCGCGCAGCACCGCGAGATCGACGCCCCCGACGTGTACGACCACAGCGGCCGGCTGCTGTTCCACATCGTGTTCTGGTGCGCGCTGGCCACCAGCATCGAGCTGTGGTGGCTGAACACGCCGACCGGCTCGGTGAAGTCGGTGACCGACATCCTGATCGCCGGCGGCCGGCTCACCGGCCTGGTGGGCGGCTTCCTGCTGCTCGCCCAGGTCCTGCTGATGAGCCGGGCGCGCTGGCTGGAACGCTGGATCGGCGCGCACTCGCTGCTCATCTGGCACCGCGAGCTGGGCGGCGCCCTGCTCGTCATGATCCTCGCCCACGTCGGGCTGATCAGCGTCGGTTACGCCAAGCTCGCCCTCCAGCCGGTGGTGCCGGCCACCTGGAACCTCATCACCACGTACGAGGACATGGTGAGCGCCACGGTGGCCACCGGCATCCTGGTCGGGATCAGCCTGCTGGCCATCCGTGGCGTCCGCCGGCGGATGCCGTACGAGCTCTGGTACTTCCTGCACCTGGCCACCTACCTCATCCTGCTGCTCGGCTACGGGCACCAGTTCGCCACCGGGCAGGAGCTGTCCCGCGGCGGGTTCGCGAAGTGGTACTGGGTGGGGCTGTACGTCTTCGTGCTGGCCTGCCTGGTCTGGGGCCGGATCCTCGGGCCCGCCTGGTTCAACCTGCGGCACCGGCTGCGGGTGGAGCGGGTGACCGCCGAGGGCCCGGACATGATCTCGGTGTACATCTCCGGGCGCCGGCTGGAGGACCTGGACGCGCGGGCCGGGCAGTACTTCCGGTGGCGCTTCCTCACCCTCGGCTGCTGGTGGCAGGCGCACCCGTTCTCGCTCTCGGCCGCGCCCAACGAGCACTTCCTGCGGCTCACCATCAAGGTGGTCGGCGACCACACCGAGCGGCTGCGCGGGCTGCGCCCGGGCGTACGGATCTTCGCCGAGGGTCCGTCCGGGGTGTTCACGGCCGAACGCCGGCGCCGGCCCCGGGCGCTGCTCATCGCCGGCGGCAGCGGCATCGCGCCGATCCGCGCGCTGCTGGAGGAGCTGCCGGCGCAGACGGTGGTGATCTACCGGGCCCGCAACGAGGAGGAGCTGCTGTTCCGGGAGGAGCTGGACTGGCTCGCCCGGGAGCGGGACGCGCAGGTCTGGTACGTCCTCGGCTCCCGCGACGACGCCGGACCGCGCTACCTGTTCACGCCGAAGGGCATGCGGGAGCTGGTCTCCGACGTGCGGCACCGGGACGTCTTCCTGTGCGGGCCGACCGGCCTGATCGACACCTCGGTCAAGGCCCTGCGCCGGCTGCGGGTGCCCCGCCGCCAGATCCACCTCGACCCGTTCGAATTCTGACCCCCCGGAGGTACCTTCCGTGCGTCGCGCTGTCTTCGCCCTGCTCGGCACCACCATCGGCACGTCGCTGCTGATCGGCGCCAAGCTCGGCCAGCCGTCCCGCACCGACGCCCAGGTCACCGTCGACACGGCCGGCGCGGCCGCCGCCGACACCCCGTCTGGGGCGCCCGCGGACCCCTCCGGGGCGGCCCCGAGCGGTGGACCGTCCGCCAAGGCGTCGGCCGCCGGCAAGCACTCCAGCAAGCCGACGGCCAGCCGGTCCAAGACGCCGACCGGCACCCGGACCACCGCCGCGGCCCCGAAGCCAAACGGCCTGGCCAGCGGCACGTTCACCGGCCGGGGTTTCACCCACGACTACGGTACGGTGCAGGTGACGATCACCGTGTCCGGTGGGGTGGTGACCAAGGCCAGCGCCACCTACCCGACCGACCGGTCCACCAGCAGGCAGATCAACGAGCGGGCCGTGCCAACCCTGAACGCCAGCGCCGTGGCGGCGAAGACCAGCGCCAACATCTCCACCGTCAGCGGTGCGACCCTGACCAGCGGCGCGTACAAGTCGTCCCTGCAGTCGGCGCTGGACAAAGCGAAGGCTTGACGGGTGGCCGACGGGGGGCTGCGGCGGGTCGAGCAGATCATGGGTACGGCGATCAGCCTCCAGATCAGTGACCCGCTGCCCGCCGAGCTGCTGGGCGAGCTCGCCGAGCAGACCTTCGACTGGCTGCGCGAGGTGGACCGCCGGTTCAGCACCTACCGCGAGGACAGCGAGGTCAACCGGTTCCACCGGGGCGAGCTGACCATCGAGGAGTGCTCACCGGAGCTGCGGCACGTCATCGAGACCTGCGCCGACCTGTGGATCGCCACCGACGGATACTTCGACACGTACGCCACCGGCCGGTTCGACCCGTCCGGCTACGTCAAGGGCTGGTCCGTCCAGGTCGCCTCGGACCGGTTGCTGGCGGCCGGCAGCTACGCGCACTGGATCAACGCGGGCGGCGACATCCGGGCCCGTGGCGGTCCCCGCCCCGGCGAGCCCTGGCGGATCGGCATCCGGCACCCCGTCGAGGCCGACAAGGTGGTCTGGGTGCTGGCCGTCAGCGACCTGGCCGTCGCCACCTCCGGGACGTACGAGCGGGGCCGGCACGTGGTCGACCCGCGCCGGGGCGTACCGGCCACCGGGCTCAGCTCGGTCACGGTGACCGGCCCCGACCTGGGAACCGCCGACGCGTACGCCACGGCCGGGCTGGCCATGGGCGAGGCCGGGCTGCGCTGGCTGGCCGAGCTGCCCGCCGGCTACGAGGTCGGGGCGATCACCGACGAGCTGACCGGGTTCCACTCGGCCGGGCTGCCGGTGGCGCCCGACGAGGACTGGACCGCGCCCGACGGGAACGGGCTCGCGCCCGACGGGGACGGGCTCGCGCCCGACCGGGACTGACCGCCGGCCGCCGCGCTCAGCGGAGGTCGTCGTGCCGGTCGTCGCCCGAGGGGGGCCGGAGCCGCAGGTTCGCCTGCGGTACGCCGTCGACGCAGCGCAGCACGATCCGCAGCTCCCGGCGCTCGCCGACGAAGGTCAGCGCCGCGCGTTCGTCGGGCCCCCGGGACACGTCCGCCACCCGGTAGCCGGGCGCGGGGCTCCACGAGGCGAGATAGACCTGGTCCGAGGTGCAGCGGACGAGGATCGAGCCACCCTGCGCGGTGAGGGTCCGCTCGGTCGACCGTGGTGAGGGTGGCGCGGCCGTCGAGCGGTGCGGGGAGGCCGCCGAACGCCGGGGGTGCGGCGCCCCGGGGGTGGCCGACTGGGTCCGCCGCGACGACGGACTGGGCGACGAGGACGGCGATTCCGGCGCCGGCAGCGCCCGGGTCACCGAGTCCGGACTGAGTGGCTGCACCCCGTCGGCAAGACCGTCATCCACCCGGGTGAGCGCGAGCACACCCACCGTGACCGAGACGACGGCGCCGATCAGCCAGGCCACCACGTTCGTGGCCGTGCGGCGGAGCGGACCGGACATCGGCCAACCATTGCACATCCCGTCCTAACCGCAGGTTAAATGCCGCTTAGATATGCCTGGGGCCACCGTGGCCGGGCCGGCGTCCGGGAAGCTAGCGTGTGCGGGTGGCCAGGCTGCTGCTCGTGGAGGACGACCCGGAGATCCGGCGGGCCCTCATCCGCGCGCTCACCGAGCTGGGCCACGTGGTGCTGCACGCCGCCGACGGGATGACCGGCCTGGCCATGGCGCACCGCGACCCCGTCGATCTTGTCGTCCTCGACCTGGGGCTGCCGGACGTGGACGGGGTCGAGGTGCTCCGGATGCTGCGCTCGGTCAGCGCCACACCGGTGGTGGTGGCCACGGCCCGGGACGACGAGGCGGCCATCGTGGGCGCCCTGCATCACGGCGCCGACGACTACCTGTGCAAGCCGTTCGGCGCGGCCCACCTGGACGCCCGGATCCGGGCGGTGCTGCGCCGGGCCGGCACCGACCCGACCGCCGCGCCGATCACCCTGGGCGGCCTGCGGATCGATCTGACCACCCGGCAGGTCACCCTCGACGGCCGCCCCGTGGAGCTCACGCCGCGCGAGTTCGACCTGCTCGGCTACCTGGCCACCCGCGCGGGCACCGTGGTGACCAAGCAGGAGCTGCTCCGGCACGTCTGGCGGCAGCCGACCGGCGGGGCCGACAAGACCGTTGACGTGCACCTGTCCTGGCTGCGCCGCAAGCTCGGCGACGACGCCCGCAACCCGCGCTACCTGCACACCCTCCGCGGCGTCGGGGTCAAGCTGACCGCCGGCGAGCCGGGGGAGCGCGACCGGTCGTGAGGGTCCGGCTGATCCTGCTGGTCTCCGCCACCAGCCTGCTCGTGGTGGTGGCGTTCCTCGTGCCGCTCGCCATGCTGGTCCGCTCGTCGGCGGCCGACCGGGCGGTCAGCGCGGCCGCCGTCGAGACGCAGGCGCTGGCCCCGGTCGTGGCCTCGGCCGACCCGGAGGCGCTGGCGGCCACGGTGAGCCAGGTCAACGCGGTCAACCCGCACCCGGTCACCGTGTTCCTGCCGGACGGGCAGGTCGTCGGCGCGCCGGCCGGCCGGTCCGGGACGGTGGACCGGGCCGCCGCCGGGCGGAGCGTCGCGCACGACGTGCCGGGCGGCCGGGAGGTGCTCGTGGCGGTGGGCGGGCTGCCCGATGGCACCGCGGTGATCCGTACCGTCGTACCGGACGCGGAGCTCTACCGGGGCGTGGCCGGCGCCTGGACGGTGCTCGGGCTGCTCGGCGCGGGTCTGGTCGTGGTCAGCGTGCTGGTCGCCGACCAGCTGGCCCGCAGTTTCGTCCGGCCGCTGGCCGCGGTGGCCGCGGTGTCGCACCGGATGGCCGCCGGCCAGCTCGACGAGCGGGCCGACGCCGAGGGACCACCGGAGGTACGGGCCGTCGGGACCGGGCTCAACCAGCTGGCCGGTCGGGTCGGCGAGCTGCTGCTCCGGGAGCGGGAACGGGTGGCCGACCTTTCGCACCGGCTGCGTACCCCGATGACCGCGCTGCGGATCGACGCCGAGGGCCTGCCCGCGGGCGTCGACCGGGACCGGGTGTTGGCCGACGTGGCGGCGCTGGAGCGGTCGGTGGACGACATCATCCGGACCGCGCGCGGGCCCGGCCGCCCGGGCCCCGCCGGTCGCTGCGACGCGGTCCGGGTGCTGGCCGACCGGGTGGCGTTCTGGTCGGCGCTCGCCGACGAGGAACAACGGGCGGTGGCCGTCGACCTACCCCCGGGCCCCATCCCGGTACGGGTCTCGGCCGATGCCCTGGCCGTGGCCGTGGACGCCCTGCTGGACAACGTCTTCGGGCACACCCCGGAGGGCGCCGGGTTCGCCGTGCGGTTGCACCGGCGCCCGGGCGGCGGGGCGCGGCTGACGATCGCCGACCGGGGGCCCGGGATGCCGCACGGGCTGCCGGTGGAGCGCGGCCGCAGCGGCGGCGGCTCTACCGGGCTGGGCCTGGACATCGCGGCCCGCACGGCCGCCGGATCCGGTGGCGGCCTGTCCACGGCGCCCAATCCGGGTGGCGGCGCGATCGTGTCGCTCGACCTCGGCGCGCCGGAGCCGGACGGTCCGGCCGGCTGGCTGCGCGGCCGCTGAGCGGGCGGCCTTCGCCGGGGCTCAGCCGGCGGCGCTGGGGGCGGCCGGGAGGCGGACGACGAACCGGCAACCGCCGGTCACGTTGTGCACGTCCACCCGCCCGCCGTGCGCCTCCACCAGGCCGCGCACGATGGCCAGACCGAGGCCGCCGGCCGGCCCCGGATCGCCCGCGGCGGCCGCCGCCGTCGATCCGTTCCCAACCGGGCCGCGGTACGCCGGCCCCCCTTCGTACGACGGCCGCTCGTCGTACGCCGGGCCGGTGGCCTGGCGGGGGGTCCGCGCCCGCTCGCCGCGGAACGCCACGTCGAAGACCCGGGGCAGGTCGTCCGGCGGGATGCCGCCGCAGGTGTCGGCCACCGACAGCCAGACCGAACCGCCGTCCCGGCCGGCCGCCACCCGCACGGTGCCGTCGTCCGGGGTGTACCGGACGGCGTTGAGCAGCAGGTTGGCCACCACCCGGGACAGCTCCGGCTCGCTCGCGGTGACCACCGGCCAGCCCGAGTCGGCGGCCACCAGCCGGATCCGCCGGGTCGCGGCCAGCGGCGCGGCGCCGGCCAGCGCGTCCGAGACCAGCTCCCGCAGCGGTACGGCGGACGGGGTGAGCCGCAGCGCGCCCGCATTGATCCGGGACAGCTCGAACAGGTCGTCCACCAGCCGGGACATCCGGTCGGTCTGCACCCGGATCCGGCGGTGATATTCGGCCACCGTGGCCGGATCGTCGACCACGCCGTCCTCGAGCGCCTCGGCCATGGCCCGCAGCCCGGCCAGCGGGGTGCGCAGGTCGTGCGAGACCCAGGCCACCAGGTCGCGCCGGCCCTTCTCGAGCTGCCGCTCCCGCTGGCGGGCCTGGTCCGCCCAGACCGCCGCGGCCGCCAGCCGGCGGCCGGACAGCACCCCGAGCCCGAGGCTCACCGCCGCCGCGGCCGTCACGGTGAGCAGCACGACCTCCAGATCGTGCGGCGACAGGAACATCGCCTCGGCCGCCACCACGACGCCGGCCACCACGGCCGCCACGGTCGTGGCCAGCAGCACGGCCAGGTGCACGGTGATCGACCGGGCCGGCAGCAGCCGCAGCAGCACGCCGCCGGCCACCCCGACCGCGCCGGCGCCGAGCAGCGCGATCCCGAAGATGAGCAGGATGTCACGCATCGGCGTACTCGTACCGGTAGCCGACGCCCCACACCGTGACGATCCGGCGCGGCGCGGCCGGATCGTCCTCGATCTTTTCCCGCAGCCGGCGGACGTGCACGGTGACCGTGGACTGGTCGCCGAACCGCCAGCCCCACACCCGGTCCAGCAGCTCGGCCCGGCGGAACGCCCGGCCGGGGTGCCGGAGCAGGAACTCCAGCAGGTCGAACTCGCGCACGGTCAGCGCCAGCCCGGCCCCGCGCAGCCGGGCCACCCGGCGACCGGCGTCGACCACCAGCTCCCCGTCGCGCAGCGGCGGCGGCGCGTCGGGCGGCACCGGCCCGGTGCGGCCGGCCGCACCGCCGGCCACCGGCCCCGTCTCGCCGGCCGCCGGGCCGGCGTCGACACCGGCCCCGCTCGCCGCCGGCCCGGTCTCGACGCCGGCCCGGCGCAGCACCGACCCGACCCGCAGCACCAGCTCGCGCGGGGAGAACGGCTTCGTCACGTAGTCGTCGGCGCCGAGCTGCAACCCGAGGATCCGGTCCGCCTCGTCGCCGAGGGCCGTGAGCATGACGATCGGCAGCGTCGCGGACCGGTCCCGCAGCCGCCGGCACACCTCCAGGCCGTCGATCAGCGGCAGCATCAGATCCAGGACGACCAGATCCGGCGCCGTACGCGCCACCGCGGCCAGCGCCGCGGCGCCGTCGGCCGCGTGCGAGACCCGGTAGCCGGCCCGGTCGAGGTACCGGCACACCACGTCGCTGACGGTCCGGTCGTCGTCGACCACCAGCACCCGCCGCCCCGCCCCGGCCACCGCCGCGTTCGCCACCATCCTCGCAGCGTAGCCAGCGCCCGGCCGGGCGCCGCCGGGCAAAGTCTTTCCGGTCGCTTACGGCTTGCCGCCGGTACGCGCCGGCCACCGGCGCCGCGCCTAGCGTGGGGCGGATGCGGATACTCATCACCGGCGGGGCCGGATTCGTGGGCTCGCACGTCGCCGACGCGGCCGCCGCGGACGGGGACGACGTGACGCTGCTCGACGCGCTGCTGCCGGAGGCGCACGGCGACGCCCCGCCGGACTGGTCGGCCCGGCATCCGCTGGTGGTCGGCGACGTACGGGATCCGGACCGGCTGGCCGGCCTGCTTCGCGGCGTCGACGCCGTCTGCCACCAGGCCGCCATGGTGGGGCACGGCCTCGACCCGGCCGACGCGCCCGGCTACGCCGGGCACAACGACCTGGGCACCGCCGTGCTGCTGGCCGCCATGCACGCGGCCGGGGTACGCCGGCTGGTGCTGGCCAGCTCGATGGTGGTCTACGGCGAGGGGCGATACCGGTGCGCCGCGCACGGGCTGGTGCCGCCCGCCCCGCGCCGCCCGGAGGACCTCGCGGCCGGCCGGTACGACCCGGGCTGTCCGCGCTGCGCCGCGCCGCTGCGTTCCGAGCTGGTGCCGGAGGAGGCGCCGCTGCGCCCGCGGAGCACGTACGCGGCCACCAAGCTGGCCCAGGAGCACCTGGCGGCCGCGTGGGCCCGGCAGACCGGCGGCTCGGTGTGGGCGCTGCGCTACCACAACGTGTACGGGCCGCGGATGCCCCGCGACACCCCGTACGCGGGGGTGGCCTCGATCTTCCGGTCGGCGCTCGCGGCCGGCCGGCCGCCCCGGGTGCTGGAGGACGGCCGGCAGCGTCGGGACTTCGTACACGTCCGCGACGTGGCCCGGGCGAACCTGCTGGCGCTGCGCGCGGATCGCCCGGCGGACGGCTTCGAGGCGGTGAACGTCTGCTCCGGGGAACAGCACACGGTGGGGGAGTTGGCCACCGAGCTGGCCGCGGCGATGGCCGGTCCGCCGCCCGAGGTGGTCGGCGGGGCCCGCGCGGCCGACGTCCGGCACGTGGTGGCCGATCCGCGCCGCGCCGCGCTGCGGCTGGGCTTCGTGGCGGAGGTGCCGTTCCGGGCCGGGGTGGCCGCCTTCGCCACGGATCCGCTCCGGCCGCCGGCCCGGGTCAGGACACCGTCAGCAGCAGGTGGTTGACGGCCAGCGCGGTGACGGCCTGGGCGGCCAGCCACCGCCGCCGGTCCGACTCCGGCAGCCGGGCGGTGGCCACCAGCAGCCAGACCAGGAACGGCAGCCAGATCCGCTCGACCTCCGCCTTGGAGAACCCGGACGCGTCCGCGGCCAGCACGGCGAGCGCCGCCGCCAGCGGCAGCCAGGCCGTCGGGCCGCCGCGACGCAGCCAGGCCGTGGCGCCGCGCGCCCCCCGCAGCTGCGTGACGGCGCGGCGCACCGCGGGCGCCGCGGCCGGCCCGGCCGAGCACACCAGCGCGGCCAGGTTCGCCCAGACCCAGTAGCCGTACGGGCGGTCCGCGGCCCAGCCCTGGTCGTAGCGGATGGCCACCAGCCGGTAGCCCGTCCACCAGTCGAAGCCGGCGAGCGTGAACGCCAGCACCACGGCCAGCACGCCGGCCGCCGCCAGCAGACCCGTCCGGACCGCCCCGGCCGCCCGGCCCGGGCGGAGCGCGAGCACCACGACGGCGAGCGGGCCCACGAGCACGAGGCCATAGGAGAGGTACAGAGCGAAGCCCAGCAGCAGCCCGGCCGGGACGGCGGCCCACCGGCCGGGCAGCGCCAGCAGCGCCAGCCCGGCCGCCACCACGCCGGCGAAGATGCCGTCGGCCGAGGCGCCCACCCAGACCGCGCCGGGCAGCAGCACCAGGAACGGCAGCACGGCCCGGGCCGCGGCCTCGTCGCCCAGCGCCCGCAGCGTCACCGGCACGGACACCGCCACCGTGCCGCCCACGAGCACGCAGAGCAGCGCCGCCGCGGCCCCGCCGCCGAGGCCGAGCCGGTCCAGCCAGACGAACACGAGCAGCGCGCCGGGCGGATGGCCGGCGGTGTGCGTGGCCCACGAGTCGGGCTGGAAGTCCAGGATCCGCCCGGTGAAGCCGGCCAGCATGGCCGGGATGTCGGTGACCCGCTTCACCTCCCACAGGTACTCGGCCTGCGGGGTGAGCCGCCGGGCCAGCCCGGTCGACCAGCCGTCGACCAGCGCGAGCGCGAGGGTCCAGGCCACCGCGGCGGCGTACCCGGCGGCCAGCAGCGGCCGCCAGCCCAGCCGGCGGGCCAGCGGCGGGCCCCAGCGGACGACCGCGACCGCCACCAGCAGCGCCGCCGGGGTGCCCCAGCCGACGTGCGGGTGCCAGCTGGCGTACAGCGGCGCGGCGTCGGCGTGCAGCCGGACGCCGCGCTGGTTGAGCACCGCGCCCACCAGGGCCGCCGCGGCCACCAGGCCGGCCTCGACGGCGAGTACGACGAGATCGGCGCGCCCGGCCGACGGCGAGGGGCGGGGAGTCTGTTGTGGCGGCTGCGTCATGGTGACCGCCGACGGTAGCGGGCTTCACCGCCCTCCGCCGGTGTCGTGGCGGGACGTCACGGACTCGTAAGGAATCGTTGTGGCGTAAGGGTTCCGTAAGCGGGCGGGGCGGGTCGGGACGGCGGAAACGCACCTACCGTCGCCGCATGGAGATCACGCTGGACGTGGTGCTGCCCTGCCTCGACGAGGCGGCGGCGCTGCCGGGGGTGCTGTCGGCGCTGCCGCCCGGCTACCGGGCGATCGTGGTGGACAACGGTTCCACGGACGGCTCGGCCGAGGTGGCCCGCCGGTACGGCGCGCACGTGGTGACCGAGCCGCGCCGCGGGTACGGCGCGGCCGTACACCGCGGCTTGCTGGCGGCCGGCGCGGAGCTGGTCTGCGTGCTGGACGCGGACGGCTCGCTCGACCCGGCGGCGTTGCCCGGGCTCGCCGCGCCGGTGCTGGCCGGCGCCGCGGATCTGGTGGTGGGTCGCCGGGTGCCGGTGGCGGTCGGTGCCTGGCCCTGGCACGCAAGGCTCGGCAACGCGCTCATCGCGGCCCTGCTGCGCCGCCGCGGCGTACCGGTGCACGACATCGGGCCGGTCCGGGTGGCCCGCCGGACGGCGCTGCTGGACCTCGGGGTGACCGACCGCGCCTTCGGCTACCCGCTGGAGCTGCTGCTGCGCGCCGGCCGCGCCGGCTGGCGGATCCGGGAGCTGGACGTCGGGTACGCCCGCCGGGCCGCCGGGACGCGCTCGAAGGTCTCCGGTTCGGTCCGCGGCACCCTGCGAGCGGCCCGGGACATGGCGGGGGTGCTGCGATGACCGTGCTGCTGGTGATGGCGAAGGCGCCGGTGCCCGGCCTGGTCAAGACCCGGCTCTGCCCGCCGGCCACGCCCGGTCAGGCCGCGGCGGTGGCCGCCGCCGCGCTGCTGGACACCCTCGACGCGGTACGGGCCACCCCGGGCGCGCTTCCCGTGCTGGCCCTTGCCGGCCGGCTGGACGCGGCGGTCCGGTCGGCCGAGCTGCGCGCCGCGCTGGCCGGCTGGCGGCTCTTCCCCCAGCGCGGGACCGGCTTGGCGGAGCGGCTGGCGAACGCGCACGCCGACGCGGCCGCGCTGGCCCCGGGCCGGCCGGTGCTGCAGCTCGGGATGGACACCCCGCAGGCGGGTCCCGCCGTGCTGGCCGCGGCGGCACGCCGGCTGGCGGGCGAGGAGGCGCTGCTCGGTCCGGCCACCGACGGCGGCTGGTGGGCCCTCGGCCTGGCCGATCCTCGGCACGCCGCGGCGCTGCGCGCCGTACCGATGTCCACTCCGGACACCGGGCGGCTGACCCGGGCCGCGCTCGTCGCCCGCGGGCTGCGGGTGGGCGACCTGCCCGAGCTGACCGATGTGGACACCTGGCGGGCCGCCCGGACGGTGGCCGCCGGCTCGCCGGCCGGCAGGTTCGGCGCGGCGGTGGCCGCGGTGGACCGGGCCGCACGGACGGCGGCGCCGGCATGACCGGGAGCGCCCCGGCGCCCGCCCTCGCCACCGGGCCGACCTTCGCGGCGGTGCTCGGCGCGGATGCCCGGCCGCGGCCGTACTGGCTGATCCGGCCCGACGGCCGGTGGACCCCGCTGCCGGTACGCCGCTGGCACGGCCCGGCCGAACCGGCCGTCCGGTGGCTGGTGGCCCGGTGCGCGGGTCCCACCCTGGACGTCGGCTGCGGACCCGGCCGGGCGGTGGCCGCGGTGGCCCGGCGCGGGCTGCCGGCGCTCGGCATCGACACCTCGCCGGTGGCGGTGCGGCTGACCCGCCGGCGCGGCGCCGCCGCGCTGTGCCGGGACGTCTTCGAAGAGCTTCCCGGGGAGGGGCGGTGGGCGCACGTGCTACTGCTGGACGGCAACATCGGCATCGGCGGTGACCCGGCGGCGCTGCTGCGCCGCTGCGCGGCGCTGCTGCGTCCCGGCGGCACGACCCTGGTGGAGGTGGACGCCCCCGGCGCCGGCGGCTGGGCCGGGCCGGCGCACCTGGCGTACGGCCGGGGTGCCGGCCCGGCCCGGCGCGGGCCCGCGTTCCACTGGGCCGGGCTCGCGTCCGATCTGGTGCACCGGTACGTCCCGGCCGGCGCGCTGACCGTGCAGAACGTCCTGCCGGTGCAGGGACGCTGGTTCGTCGAACTGGTGCGATCGCGATGACGCCCCCGTCGACGCCGGCGCCGCGCCCGCGCCGGCCCCTTCCGGCCCGGCCGCGCTGGCCACGGCCGCGGGCGCCCCGGCCGGAGGACTTCCGGGCGCCCGGGCACGCGCCGCAGGTGGCCGCCCGGCTGGGCCTGTGGCTGGGCGTGGCGGTGGCGGTCTGCTTCGGCACCGGGCTGGCGAGCCATCTGGCCCAGCACCCGCCGGCCGGCTTCGGCTGGCCGACCCGGCCGGTCCAGCTCTACCGGGTGACCCAGGGGCTGCACGTGCTCTCCGGGGTGGCGGCCGTGCCGCTGCTGCTGGCAAAGCTGTGGGCCGTCTACCCGCGGCTGTTCGCCCGGCCGCCCCGGTGGCGCGGCCGCGGGCGGGGCGGGGCGGGGGCCGGTCCGGCGTCCCGGCTTGGCCCGCTGCTCGGGCACGCGGCCGAGCGGGCGAGCATCCTCGCGCTGCTCGCGGCCGTGTTCTTCGAGCTGGTCACCGGGCTGTTCAACGTGGCCCAGTCGTACCCGTGGCGGTTCTTCTTCCCGGCCGCCCACTACGCGGTGGCCTGGCTGGCCGTCGGCGCGCTGCTCGCGCACGTGGGCGTGAAGCTGCCGGTCACCCGGGCGGCCCTGCGGACCGGGTACGGGGCGCCGGCGTTCGTGGCCGAACGGCGCGCGGTGCTGCGTACCGCCGTGGGGGCCGCCGGGGCCGCGGTGCTGGCCACGGCCGGTGTCACGGTGCCCGGCCTGCGCTGGCTCTCGCCGCTGGCCTGGCGCGGCGCGGACCCGCCGGCCGGGGTCCCGGTCAACCGGACCGCCGCGGCGGCCGGCGTGGCGGTCCCGCCGGACTGGCGGCTCACCGTGACGCATCCGGGCGGGTCCCGGTCGTTCAGCCTGGCCGAGCTGGCCGCGTTGCCGCAGCGCTCGGAACGGTTGCCGATCGCCTGCGTCGAGGGGTGGAGCGCCACCGCCACCTGGACCGGGGTGCCGGTGCGGGCGCTGCTCGCCGCGGCCGGCGCCCCGGCCGGGCGGCCCGTGCGGGTGCGCTCGCTGGAGGGGGACGGGCTGTACGCGTCCAGCGTGCTGCCGGCCGCGCACGCGCGGGATCCGCGCACGCTGCTGGCGCTCGGGCTGGCCGGGGCGCCGCTGACGCCGGACCACGGGTACCCCTGCCGGATCATCGCCCCGAGCCGGCCCGGCGTGCTCCAGACCAAGTGGGTGACCAGGCTGGAGGTGCTGCCATGACACACCCGGCAGCCGGCGCCGATCCGGCCGGGCCGGCGCCGGCCGATCTGTCGGCCGGGTCATCCGTGGGCGGGTCCGGGCAGCGGGGCGTGCGGACCGTGCTGGTGCTGGCCGGCGCGGCGGCCGGCGGGTACGGGCTGTTCCTGCTCCGGCCGCAGCTCGGTGCGACCGCCTGGTGGCTGCTGGCCGGGCCGGTGCTGCACGACGTCCTGGTGGCGCCGCTGGTCGGGCTGGTCGGGCTCGCCCTGACCCGGCTGGCGCGTGGCCCCGCGGCCCGGCGCTGGCTGCGGGGCGGCCTGGTGGTGACCGGCACGCTGTTGCTGATCGCGGTGCCGCTGGTCTGGCGGCCGGCGGCGGCGCCGCCGAACCCCGGCCTGCAGGATCGCGATTACCCGCGCGGCCTGGCGGTCTGGCTGCTCGCGCTCTGGCTCGGCGTGGCCGCCGCCGCCCTGCTGTCCCGCCGCCGCCCCCGCCGGCCGCGCACCCCTCCGGACGATCATGAAGCTGGCGGGCGCGACACGCCGGGGAACGGCCGGCCAACCTCATGATCACGCGAGCGCGGCGCCGGGCCGGGTCGTAGGGTGGCGGGATGGGTGGGCTGGTCGACCGGTTGGTGTCGCTGCCGGGTCCCCTCGTGTACGCGGCGGTCGCCGCGCTGGTGCTGGCCGAGGACGCGCTGTTCATCGGCTTCGTCGTGCCGGGGGAGACGGCGGCGCTGATCGGCGGCGTGACCGCGGCCCTCGGGCACACCTCGCTGACCACGGTGGTCGTGCTGGTGGTGCTCGCCGCGATCATCGGGGACAGCATCGGGTACGAGGTGGGCAGCCGGCTGGGTCCGCGGCTGACCCGCACCCGCGCGCTGCGCCGGCACACCGAGCGGCTGGACCGGGCCCAGGAGCTGCTGGCGGAGCGGGGCGGCCGGGCCGTGTTCCTCGGCCGATTCATCGCGTTCTTCCGGGCCGTGATGCCGGCGCTCGCCGGCGCGGCCCACATGCCGTACCGGCGGTTCCTGGCCTGGAACGCGGCCGGCGGCCTGGTCTGGGGCACCGGGGTGGTGTTGGTCGGCTACCTGGCCGGCAACTCGTACCGGCGGGTGGAGCACTACCTCGGCCGCACCACGGCGGCGGTGGCCGTCGCGGTGCTGGTGGTGGCGTTGGTGGTCTGGCGCGTCCGAGTCGCCCGGCGGGAGCGGAACGACCGGCCGGCGAACGGGAGCGACCGCCCGGCTCAGGACGGGTGACCGCCCCCGCGCGGTGAGATGTGACCTCGGTTACACCGGGGTAAGGTGACCGGCCATGTCCACTACCTCCGAGGCCAGCCCGTCCCGACCGGGGGATGACGCCGACACCGTCGCGCCCGCCCGGCGGCGGGATCGCACCCGGTACCTCTACCTGGCGGTCATCGTCGCCGTCCTGCTCGGCATCGCGGTCGGCTTCCTCTTCCCCGACTTCGGCAAGAAACTGGCGCCGCTCGGCACGGGCTTCGTCAACCTGATCAAGATGATGATCGTGCCGGTGATCTTCTGCACGATCGTCCTCGGCGTCGGCTCGGTCCGCCGGGCCGCCCAGGTCGGCAAGGTGGGCGGGCTCGCGCTCGGCTACTTCCTGGTGATGTCGACCGTCGCGCTGGCGATCGGTTTGGTGGTGGGCAACGTCATCCACCCGGGCGCCGGCCTGCAGCTCACCGACGCCCTCGCCGGGGCCGGCCAGAAGGCGGCGTCGGGGGAGGCCAAGGGAACGGTCGACTTCCTGCTGGGCATCATCCCGAGCACGCTGTTCTCCGCGTTGACCGAGGGTGACGTGCTGCCGGCGCTGCTGGTCGCCCTCCTGGTGGGCTTCGCGGTGCAGAGCCTCGGCTCGCGCGGTGAGCCGGTGATCAACGCGATCGCGGCCCTGCAGCGGGTGGTCTTCAAGGTGCTCGCGATGATCATGTGGGTGGCCCCGATCGGCGCCTTCGGCGCGATGGCCGCGGTGGTCGGCGCCACCGGCGTGAACGCGCTGAAGAGCCTGCTCCAGGTGATGCTGGGCTTCTACGCCACCTGCCTCATCTTCGTCTTCGTGGTGCTCGGCGCGCTGCTCTGGTTCGTCGCCCGGATCTCGATCTTCAAGCTGCTCGCCTATTTGGGCCGGGAGTTCCTGCTCATCCTCTCCACCTCCTCGTCCGAGTCCGCCCTGCCCCGGCTGATCGCCAAGATGCAGCACGCCGGCGTGGACCGGACCGTCGTGGGCATCACGGTCCCCACCGGGTACTCCTTCAACCTCGACGGAACCGCCATCTACCTGACGATGGCCTCGCTGTTCATCGCCGACGCGATGGGCAAGCCGCTGTCGGTGGGCGAGCAGGTCTCGCTGCTGCTGTTCATGATCCTGGCCTCCAAGGGCGCGGCCGGGGTGACCGGCGCCGGCCTGGCGACGCTCGCCGGCGGGCTGCAGAGCCACCGGCCGGACCTGGTGGACGGGGTCGGGCTCATCGTGGGCATCGACCGGTTCATGTCCGAGGCCCGGGCGTTGACCAACTTCGCCGGCAACGCGGTGGCCACCGTGCTGGTCGGCACCTGGACCGGCCAGATCGACCGGGAGCGGACGGTCGCGGTGCTGGCCGGGCGGGACCCGTTCGACGAGAGCACCATGCTCGACGACCGGCACCAGGCGGCCGGGGAGGACGCCGCCGCCCGCCGCGATGCCGGGGAGGGTGACGCGGCCCGCCGCGATGTCGAGGTGGACCCGGCCGGGCGGCCGGTGGACGGCACCGACGTGCAGGCCCGGTCGGCCGCCGCGCCGGATCTGCCCACCCAGCGCTGACCGGCGGCCGGCTGGCTGGCGGGCCGGTGCTCGCCTGCGCCAAACCCCGGCTCCGGCTGCGCTCCGGCGGCCGGCTGGCGGGCCGGTGCTCGCCTGCGCCAAACCCCGGCGCCGGCTGCGCTCCGGCGGTAGGTGTCCCGCGGACCGTGGACCCGTCGGGTCCACGGTCCGCGTCCATCCCCAGGCCACGACGGGGCACGCCGACGTCAGGCCGGCGCGGTCACGGACCGGCTGGTCGGCGGTGCGGAACGGGTGGTACGTCCGGGGAGATCGGCAGCGCCGCTGCCCGATCCCCCGTCGCACCGGTAACGCTACGTATGTGCGGCCCGGCTTTCAAGAAGCCGCGCCCCAATTACTCTTTCGAGGGTCACCACCAGCGGCTTCGCGATCGCCGACGGCGGTGGGGGCGGGTGGGGGACGGCACCAGGCACTACGTACGGTCATCGACTCGCGAGTCAGCCCGCCAGGCCGAGCGCCTCGGCCGCGGCCCTGCCGTTGGCGAAGCTGGCGCCGTACGTGGTGATGAACGCGCGCGCCCCGACCGGCCGCCAGGACGACGGCCAACCCATCTCCACCACGGTCACCGGGTGCGTGGCGGCGAGGTTCTCGACCAGCTCGCGCGCGCCGGTGAGCCGGTGCAGGTGCCGGCCCACCAGCACGATCGGCCGGTCGCCGGCCAGCTCCCGCAGCGCCGCCGGGTCGGCGTCGGCCGCCGCCACCAGGTGCACCTCGGCGCCGGGCAGGTGCGGGCCAAGGCCCCACGGCACCCGTCCCTCGGCCATGGTCGAGGTGGCGCCGACCTGCACCACCAGCGGCTTCTCCAGGCCGGTGAGCACGCCCTCCACCCGGACGGCCCGGCGGGCCGTGGCGTACCCGAGGTGGTCGTCGACCGGCTCGGGCGCCGGCCGGGTGACGGACCGGGGCAACCCCGGCGCCGGCTGCGCCCCGGCAGCGCCGGTCCAGGCCGCCAGCGCGGCGGCCCGGTCGACCGCCTCCGCCAGCCGGGCCTCGGCCAGCCGCCCGTCGCGCACGGCCGCCGCGATCTCGTCGGCCACCCGGGCCACCAGCTCGGCGTCGACGTCGGAGCCGATGCACAGCAGGTCGGCCCCGGCGGCCAGGGCCCGGACGGCGGCCGGGGCGATCCCACCGGCGGCCACCGAGGCGCCCTTCATCTCCAGGGCGTCGGTGACCACCGCGCCGGCGAAGCCGTACTCGGTGCGCAGCAGGTCGTGCAGGACGGCCCGGCTGAAGGTGGCGGGCAGGTCGCCGGTCAGCGCCGGCACCCGGATGTGCGCGGTCATGATGGCCCGGGCGCCCGCGCCGATCACGGCCGCGAACGGCGGCAGGTCGCGCCGCCGGAGCACCTCGGCCGGTACGTCCACGGTCGGCAGCTCGTGGTGCGAGTCGGCCACCGTGGCGCCGTGGCCCGGGAAGTGCTTGGCGCAGGCCACCACGCCGGTCGACTGCAGGCCGGCCACGGCCGCGGCCGCGTGCGCGGCCACCCGGGCGGGGTCGGCGCCGAACGACCGGGTGCCGATGATCGGGTTGTCGTCGGCCGTGTTGACGTCCACCGTGGGCGCGAAGTCCACCGAGACGCCGAGGCCGGCCAGCTCCGTGCCGATGGCCCGGTAGACCCGTTCGGTGACGGCCACGTCGTCCACGGCGCCCAGCGCCGCGTTGCCGGGGTAGGGGCTGCCGACCGCGTGCGCGAGCCGGGTGACGTCCCCGCCCTCCTCATCGATGGCGATGAGCACGTCGGGGCGCGCGGCCCGCAGCGCCGCGGTGCACCGGGCGAGCTGGCCGGGTTCGGCGACGTTGCGCCCGAACAGGGTGAACCCGGCCAGCCCCTCAGCGGTCAGGTCGAGCGCCCAGGCCGGCGGCTCGGTGCCGGTGAAGGCCGCCAGCAGCGTACGCAGCGCCAGCCGGCGCAGTCCGGGATCGATCCCCACGGTGTCTCCCCTCATGACACCTCTCCGGTCCGAGTGTCGCACCGGAAAGGCCCGTCTCTCCAGCTAACCCTGCCGGGTGGCCGAGCGCCCGACGGCCCTCGGGCCACTACGCTACGGCTACCCCGTACGGCCTGATTATCAGTAGTAAAGTTTCCTGACAATAGAGGACCTGGCACATGACCGCCGCCCGACGTCTCCCCGGCACGCCCCGACTGTTGCGCGCCCTCAACGACCGGGCCGCGCTCGAGCTGCTGCTCGCCCGCGGTCCGCTCACCCGGGCCCAGCTCGGGGAGCTGACCGGGCTGTCCAAGGTCACCGCGTCCCAGCTGGTGGAACGGCTGGAGGAGCGCGGCCTGGTGAGCCGGGTCGGCGAGCAGGCCGGCGGCCGGGGCCCGAACGCCCAGCTGTACGCCGTCCGGGCCGGCAGCGCGCACGTGGTGGGCGTGGACGTCGGTCCGGACCGGGTGGTGGCGGTCTGCGCCGACCTGGCGGGCGCCGTCGTGGGGCGGGTCGAGCAGTCCACCGGGGACACCGACGACCCGGTGGGGGTGGTGCACAACGCGGTGGTGCAGGCGGCCGGCAGCGCGCAGGCGCAGCTGGCCACCGTGCGCCGGGTGGTGCTCGGCACGCCCGGCCTGGTGGACCCGGCCACCGGCGACATCACGTTCGCGTTCAACCTGCCGCGCTGGCACCGCGGCCTGCTGGCGGCGTTGCGGGAGGACCTGCGTACGCCGGTGGTGTTCGAGAACGACGTGAACCTCGCGGCCGTGGCCGAGGCCCAGTCCGGCGCGGCCCGGGACGTGGACGACTTCGTGCTGCTCTGGGCCGGCGGGGGCGTCGGGCTGGCCATCGTGCTGGGCGGCCGGCTGCACCACGGCAGCACCGGGGCGGCGGGGGAGATCGGTTACCTGCCGGTGCCCGGCGCGCCCGTACCGCGGGATCCCCGGCGGGCGAAGCCGCCGTTCGGCCAGCTGGCCGGCGCGGAGTCGCTGCGGGCGGTGGCCCGCGAGCACGGCTTCCGGGGCGGGTCGGCGGAGGCGGCCATCCGGGCCGCGGTGGCGGCCGGCACGGCCGGTGGGCCGGTGCTGGACGAGGTGGCCCGCCGGCTCGCGCTCGGGGTGGCGGCCACCTGCGTGGTGCTGGACCCGCCGCTGGTCGTGCTGGCCGGCGAGGTCGGGCAGGCCGGCGGGGACGCGCTGGCGGACCGGATCCGGCACGAGGTCGCGGCCATCACCCCGGTGTCGCCGCGGGTCGTGGTGACCGCGGTGCCCGACGAGCCGGTGCTGCGCGGCGCGCTGGCCACCGCCCTGGACGCGGTCCGGGACGAGGTCTTCGGGTCGACCCTCGGCTGACCCGCGCCCGTCCGTGTTAGGAAGGGACCCTTGCTATACAAAAGGCGATAACAAGGGGCCCTTCCTTCCATGACCCGACAGCTGAGCAAGGACACCCGGCTGTGCATCTCGCTGGCCGGCCGGCCGAGCAACATCGGCACCCGGTTCCACAACCACCTGTACGACGAGCTCGGCCTCGACTTCGTCTACAAGGCGTGCACCACCGACGACCTCGCCGGCGCGGTCACCGGGATCCGGGCGCTGGGGATCCGCGGCTGCGGCGTCTCGATGCCGTACAAGGAGGCGGTCATCCCGCTGGTCGACGAGCTGGATCCGTCCGCCGCGGCGATCGACTCGGTCAACACCATAGTGAACACCGACGGGCGGCTGCGGGCGTACAACACCGACTATCTGGCCGTCGGCGCCCTGCTCAAGCAGCACGGCGTCCCGGTCTCCGGCGCCGTGGCCGTGCTCGGCAGCGGCGGGATGGCCAAGGCCGTGGTGGCGGCGCTGCGCGACGCCGGCTTCCCCGCCGGCACGGTGGTGGCCCGCAACGAGCGGACCGGGCGGGCGCTCGCCGAACGGTACGGCTACGCCTGGCGGCCCGACCTCGGCGCGGACCGGCCGGCCCTGCTGGTGAACGCCACGCCGGTCGGCATGGCCGGCGGTCCGGCCGCCAGGGACCTGCCGGTGCCCGGGGAGGTGGCGGACGCGGCCGACACCGTCTTCGACGTGGTGGCCATGCCCGCCGAGACGCCGCTGATCCGCCGGGCGCGCGCCGCCGGCCGCCGGGTGATCACCGGGGCCGAGGTGATCGCGTTGCAGGCGGCCGAGCAGTTCGCGCTCTACACCGGGGTACGCCCCACCGCCGAGCAGATCGGCCGGGCCGCCGAATATTCCCGCTCCTGATCGCCGCGGGCGACGTGTCCCGTACCCGATCACCGCGGGCGGTCGAGCAGCGCGGCCACCGCGTCGGCCACCGGCACGTCCTCCGGTACGGGTCGTTCGTCGAGCACCGCGGCCAGCGGCATCGGCCCGTACAGGTGCGGGAAGAGCGCGCCGCCGCGCGACGGCTCCCAGCGGAGCGCCGCGCCGAGCCGGTCGGGGTCGACCGCCAGCAGGACCAGACTGGTCTGCCCGGTGAAGTGCCGGGCCGCCGTCTCCACCAGCTGGCCCGCGGTGGAGAAGTGCACGAACCCGTCGCGGCGGTCCACCGCCGAACCGTCGTACCGGCCGGCCGCCCGGGCCGCCGCCCACTCGGCGGCGGCCAGCAGCTTGTAGACCGGCTCCCCGCCGCGCTCGCTGCTCATGTCAGGTCCCGGCGGCGGAAGGTGGCGAAGGCGGCCGCCACGCCAGCCACGGCCACCGTGAGCAGCACCAGCAGGGCCTGGGTGGCGTACACGGTGTGCAGCCGCGGGCAGCCGACGCAGGGGCCGCTGTCGATCAGCACGAGCTTGCCGCGCAGCCAGGCGACCAGGTAGGTGGAGAACATCCAGTATTCGGAACCGCGGAACTCGCTGATCTCCATCACCACCCGGATGCCGCCCTCCCAGACCACGGCGTATCCGGCGGCCACCCCGAGCGCCGCGGCGGTGTGCCGGCCGAGGGCCGCGATGGCGAAGCCGAGCGCCGTGGCGATGAGGACCAGCCCGAGGCCCCGACCGAGCAGCCCGGCCAGGTCGGTCCAGAAGCCGGTCGTCGGCGTGCCGACCAGGCCCGTGGTGCGGGCGACCAGCCAGAACGCGCCGAGATAGCCCGCCGAGGCCAGCACCGACAGCGCCGCCGTGGCGCCCAGCACGGTCCCGAGCTTGACGCCCAGCACCGCCGTGCGGTTCGGCCGCCACAACAGCAGGTTCGTCATGCCGCCGGTGGCCAGCTCGGCGCCGACCGAGGAGGCGCCCACCAGGAAGCCGAACAGCACCAGGAAGGCCACGAGGAAGTACGCCAGCGGCCGGATCTGCTCGGCGAACACGAACACCGAGGCCAGGTGATCGGAGAGCCGGTCCCGGGCCGGCAGCAGGTCGTCGCAGTTGACCGGGTAGTCCAGGCTCTCGCCGCGCGACCGGTTCCACACGCACTCGGCGTACCGCTGCTGTGCCTGGTAGAAGGCCTGGTCGATCCGCTGGACGGCCGCCGTCACCTCGCCCTGCCCGGGCCGGTGCGAGTTGAGCGCCGTGGTGGCGAGGGTGACCCCGAACGCCCCGAGCAGCACCACCAGCATGAGCCGGACGAAGCCGCGGGCGGCCAGCCGGTCCAGTTCGGCGCGTGCCAGCATCATCGCGACACCGCCGGGTCGCCCCAGGACACGGCGCCCAGGTCGATCAGCCCGTCGCCGTCGCCGTCGCGGTCGCCGCCGCGCCGGCCGGCCTCGTCCACCGGGCGCGGACCGTCGGGGGTGGCCGGCGCGCCGGTCAGCTCGAGGAAGACGCTCTCCAGGTCGGGCGTCAACGGCGTCAGCTCGGTCACCCACAGCCCCTGCTCGCCGAGCAGCCGGGTCAGGTCACCGGGATCGTGGACCTCGGCCACCACGAGGTGGTCGCCGCGCGCCTCGACCGGCAGGCCGGCCGCCCCGAGGACCTCGACGGCGCGGGTCGGCTCGGCCACCCGTACCAGGTATTCGTCCCGGCCGTGGCCCGCGAGCACCTCGGCCACCGGCCCGTACGTCACCCGCCGGCCCCGGGAGATGATCGTCACCCAGTCACACACCTGCTGGATCTCACCGAGGATGTGGCTGGACACCAGCACGGTGACGCCGTCGGCGGCCAGCCCGCGCATCAGGTCGCGCATCTGGCGGATGCCGGCCGGATCCAGGCCGTTCGCCGGCTCGTCCAGGATCAGCAGCTCGGGGCGCTTCAGCAGGGCGGAGGCCACCGCGAGCCGCTGCCGCATGCCCAGCGAGTAGGCCCGGACCCGATCGTCGCCCCGGCCGTCCAGACCGACCCGCTCGAGCACCTCGTCCACCCGCGCGCGCGGCACGCCGCCGGCCGTGGCGAGCAGCTGCAGCGTCTTGCGGCCGGTGAAGTTGCCGAAGAACTGCGGACTCTCCACGATGGCCCCGAACCGCGAGCTCACCGCGCCGAGCCGGTCCGGGGCCGGCTCCCCGAGGATCCGCAGCCGGCCCGCGTCGGCCCGGACCAGCCCGAGCAGCGCGCGCAGGGTGGTGGTCTTGCCCGAGCCGTTGGGCCCGAGGAAGCCGTGCACCTGGCCCGCCTCGACGGTGAGATCGAGCCCGTCGAGGGCCAGCCGGTGACCCCGGCGGACGCTCCGGAACGTTTTGCGCAGGCCGGCGATGTCGATCACCGGGCTCATGGACGCCTCCTGGAGACGACGGCGGCGGGCGGGTGAGCAAGGATACGAACTGCTCACCTTACGGCGCGGCCGGCACCGGTGGGGGGCACCGGCACGCCCGTGGTTGGATGGTCCGGTGCCTAGTGACCTGCTCGCCGGCGCCGCCGCGGCGCCGCCCCCGCCCGCGACCGACGACCTGGTGATCGACGTCGATGGGGTCGGCGTGGTGCGGTCCGGCAATCACCTCCTCCGGGACGTGACGTGGCGGGTGGAGCTGGACGAGCGCTGGGTGGTGCTCGGTCCGAACGGCGCCGGCAAGACCACCCTGCTCGGCCTGGCCGCCGGCCGGCTGCATCCCACCGCCGGCGTCGTGCACGTGCTCGGTGAGCGGGTCGGCCGGACCGACCTCGCGGAACTGCGTACCCGGATCGGGCTGTCCACGGCGGCGCTGGCCGAGCGGATCCCCGGCCAGGAGCGCGTCCGGGACGTCGTGGTCACCGCGGCCTGGTCGGTGGTCGGCCGGTGGCGGGAGAGCTACCAGCCGATGGACGAGACGCGGGCGGTCGCGCTGCTCGATCAGCTCGGCGTCGGCTCGCTGGCCGACCGCCCGTACGGGACGCTGTCCGAGGGTGAGCGCAAGCGCGTGCAGATCGCGCGGGCCCTGATGACCGACCCGGAGCTGCTGCTGCTGGACGAGCCGGCGGCCGGGCTCGACCTGGGCGGCCGGGAGGACCTGGTGGCCCGGCTCGCCGAGCTGGCCGCCGACCCGGACGCCCCGGCCATGGTGCTGGTGACGCACCACGTCGAGGAGATCCCGCCGGCGTTCAGCCACGCGCTGCTGCTGCGGGAGGGCCAGGTGGTCGCCCAGGGGCTCCTCGGCGACACCCTGACCAGCGAGAATCTCACGACCACCTTCGGCGTGCCGCTGGTGGTGCAGCGCTCCGGCGACCGGTTCACCGCCCGGGCCAGCTGGTAAGGAAGGGCCCCTTCTTATCGTTTTTTGTATAGCAAGGGGCCCCTCTTAACGCTCAGCGCAGCAGCGGCAGCAGCTGGTCGGCCGCCTGGGTGATCTGGGCCACCCCGAGCTGCGGGTCCCGGGGCGGCACCAGGATCACCGCGTCGGCGCCGGCCGCCGTGAGCCGCTCGACCGCCGCCTGGCACCGCGCCGCGTCGCCGGCCACCGCGAACCGGTCCAGATAGCCGGCCGGCAGCGCCGCGGCCAGCCCGGCCACCTGCGGGTACGCCCCGACCAGCGCGGCCACCTCGTCGGCGAGTTCCGCGTCGGCGACCGGTAGCGGGGCGCCGCCGAGCAACCGGGCGGCGATCTCCCGCCGGGCGCTGCCCGGGTCGTCGTCGAAGTCGAGGTGGGCGTACACGGTCAGCCGGTGCGCGTCCTCCCGGCCGGCCGACCGCCGGCCCTCATCGATCAGGCCGCGGGCCCAGCGCACGTAGTCGGGGCTGGCGCCCTCGGCCAGCACCGTGCCGTCGGCCGTGCGGCCGGACAGGCGCAGGGACCGCTCGTTGCGGACCCCGGTGGCCACCGGGGGCGCCGGGTCGGGCGGGAACTCCAGGGCCACCCCGGCGAGGTTGACGTGCCGGCCGGCCACCTGCACGGTGCGCCCCGCCAGCAGGTCGCGTACGGCGCCGACCGTCTCGTCGAGCACGGCGAGCGGTGACTCATGCTCGGCGCCGACCTGGCGCACCCACTCGGCCACCCCGTGCCCGAGACCGGCGTGGATCCGCCCGGGGAAGATCCGGGCCAGCGTGGCGATCTCCATGGCGGTCACGGCCGGATTGCGGAACGCGGCCGGCATGATGCCCAGCCCGACCGTCAACCGCTCGGTGACCGCCGCCGCCACCGCGGCGGCGGACACGCCGCCGGCGAAGAAGCAGTCCTCCACCAGCCACAACTCGTCGTAGCCCAGCCGCTCGGCCAGCCGGGCGTACGCGGGCAGGTTCTCCGGCGGGTTGTCGCAGCGGTACATGACTCCGATCGGCACGTGTCCCATGTGTCGCTAGCCTGCCATCGTTCGGGCGTTTCGGCATCCACCCGTACACTGCCGACGGGCCCACGACGGTTGGGGAGGGGCCATGCGACAAGCGCGGATCGCGGTGCTCGGCAGTGCCAACATGGATCTCGTGGCGACCGCGCCGGCGTTCCCGCGACCCGGGGAGACGGTGCTGGGCAGCGACTTCGTCATGCTCCCCGGCGGCAAGGGGGCCAACCAGGCCACCGCCGCGGCGCGGGCCGGCGGCGCGGCCACGCTGCTCGGCGCGGTCGGCTCGGACTCGTTCGGCGTCACCCTCACGGCCCGGCTCAGGGCCTCCGGAGTGGACACCTCCCGGTTGCGGGTCGTCTATGGCACGTCCGGGGTCGCGTTGATCACCGTGACCACCGCGGGGGAGAACGCGATCGTGGTGACGCCCGGCGCGAACGCGGCGTTCACCGCGCTGAGCCCGGACGAGCTGGCCATCATCGAGGGCGCGGACGTGCTGGTGGCGCAGCTGGAGATCCCGCTGGAGACGGTGCTGGCGGCGGCCACCGCGGCCCGGGGCGCCGGGGTCCGGGTGATCCTCAACGCCGCGCCGGCCACCGAGCTGCCGGCCGAGCTGACCGCGCTGGTGGACCTGCTGGTGGTGAACGAGCGGGAGGCCGCCGCGATCAGCGGGCACGGCCGGGAGGACCCCGCGGCGCTGCTGTCCGCCGTACCGCGGGCGCTGCTTACCGCCGGTGCGGACGGCGCCTGGTACGCCGCGCGCGACGAGCCGGTCCGGCGCATTCCCCCGGTACGGGTGGACCCGATCGACACCACCGGCGCCGGCGACGCGTTCACCGGCGCCCTCGCGGTGGCCTGGGCGGAGGGTCGGGACCCGGTCGACGCGGCGCACTGGGCGGCCGCGGCCGGCGCGGCCTGCGCGCGCCGGCTCGGCACCTCGGTCGCCATGCCGGACCGCGCCGAGATCGACGCGCTCTACCGCCCGCCCGGCACTCCCTGACGGGGGGCGGCGGCGTCCGGTCGGTCCTCGTCGGCCAGCCGCTCCTCGCCGCGCCGGCGCAGGATCTTCAGCCCGGGGATGCCGGCCACCGCGAGCCGCAGGTCACGAGTGACCTCCAGCAGGTCGTGGATGTCCGGGCCGACCCGGTCGAGCGTGGCCAGGATCGGCAGCACGTCCGCGGTGACGTGCCGGGTCAGCCGGGGCAGCTCGTCGACCAGCTCGATGGCCGCGGTCACCTCCTCCGGGGACAGCTGCCGGACGAACCGCTCCGCCATCGGCGCGCCCTTGCGCAGCGTCTCCTCGTACGCCGCCAGCAGCTCGGCGGCGGTGCTGGCGGCAGCGTCGGCGCGTACCACGGTGGCGGCCGCACGCCCGGTCACCAGTTCGGCCTCGCCCACCACGGCGCCGGCGGCGGCGGAGACCCGCTCGGCCTCGCCCACCACCCCGGCCGCGGCCGCGGTCACCCGCTCGGCGTCGCCGACCAGGGCGGCCGCGCCGGCCGCCACCCGGTCCACGTCGCCGACCAGCGCGGCGGCCGTGGCCGTCAGCTCGGTCACCCGGTTCACCACCGCGGTGGCCGCGGTGCTGATCTCCTCGACGTCCCCGACCGCCACCTCGGCGCGGTCGAGGACCTTCTCGGTGCGCTCCAGGGCGCCCTCGGCCCGGTCCACCACGGCGTTGATCCGCCGGACCAGCGTCTCGATGTCGTCCAGGATGCCGAACGCGCGGGCCGGCAGGCCGGCGGCCTGGTTGACGGCGGATCTGGTGAAACCGACCAGCGCCGCGGGACCGGGGAGGGGGAGTGCCATCCCGCCATTGTGCGCCGCCATCGCCACCGGTCGAGTTGATCATGGAGCGGCAGTGGGGACGAAAGGCGCAGGAAGGACCATCTCTCCCACCACGCCTCCGTGATCGACGCCTCGCCGCCGGATGGCCGGCGGGAGAGCGCGGAACCGGCCCCGCGGGGGGCCGTGCCGGCGGATGCTGAGGGGGATGGCCAACGCAGCGGGGGCGGGCGACGAGCGGCGGGCGGCGGAGGACCGCGACGACGACGCCTCGGCGCTGGCCGCCGAGGACACCGCGGCGATGGCCCGCGCGGGCCTGGACCACGGCGCCGAGCCGGTGGCCGCGGCAGAGGACGCGGCGGCCCGGGCCAGCACCGACGGTGCGCCGCTGGGCCGCCCCGGCCGGCCGTTGGACCGGCGGTCGCCGTACCTCATCGGTCTCCTCGGCGCGGCCGGCGTGGCCACCACGTACGGGGCCATCCAGCTGCTGTCGGCCGGCCGCGAGGTGCTGGTGCTGATCGGGCTGTCGCTGTTCCTGGCGATCGGCCTGGACCCGCCGGTCCGGGCGCTGAGCCGGCGGATGCCCCGCGGCCTGGCGGTGGCGGTGGTGACCGCCGGCATGCTGGCGGTGGGGGCCGGCTTCCTGGCGGCCGCCATCCCGCCGCTG
Source organism: Plantactinospora siamensis (assembly GCF_042434095.1). Classification (NCBI taxonomy): domain Bacteria; kingdom Bacillati; phylum Actinomycetota; class Actinomycetes; order Micromonosporales; family Micromonosporaceae; genus Plantactinospora; species Plantactinospora siamensis. Next base: position 571,439 of record NZ_JBHLUE010000004.1, on the reverse strand, counting down.
GTGGCGCAGACCCAGCAGCTCATCCACGAGTTCCCGCAGTACCTGCACGCGGCCCAGGACCGGCACTCGCTGGTCGGCCGGCTCAACGCCCGGTTCCACCTGGGTCAGCGCGCGCAGCAGCTTGCCGGCGCCGGCGATGTGGGGAACCGGCTGCTCGGGGCCGGCCGGATGGTGCTCGGCGCCACCGCGGGCGCCCTCACCGTGCTGGTGCTGACGATCTATTTCCTGTTCGACCTGCCCCGGGTGCGCCGGCTGATCTACCGGATGTTCCCGCACAGCCGGCGGCCCCGGGCCATCCTCATCGGCGACGAGGTGTTCACCAAGGTCGGCGGCTTCGTGCTGGGCAACCTGATCACCTCGCTCATCGCCGGCATCGGGACCTTCGCCTGGCTGCTCGCCTTCGGCGTGCCCTACCCGCTGCTGCTGGCGCTCACCGTGGCGCTGCTGGACCTGATCCCGGTGGTCGGCTCCACGGTCGGCGGGATCATCGTCTCGCTGGTGGCGCTGACCGTCTCGTTCCCGGTGGCGCTGGCCACCGGCGTCTTCTACGGGGTGTTCCGGCTCGCCGAGGACTACCTGCTGGTGCCCAAGATCGTGGGCCGGGTGGTGGAGGTGCCGGCCACCGTCACCCTGGTCGCGGTGCTGCTCGGCGCGGCCGTGCTCGGCATCGTCGGGGCGCTGGTGGCCATCCCGGTCGCGGCGTCGATCCGGATCGTGCTGCAGGAGACGGTCTTTCCCCGGCTCGACCGGTCCTGACCGCCGGCGGGTCCTCAGAGCGGGTCGGCCCGGTGCTCGACGCTGCGCTGCACGGCCCGGTAGATCTGGCCGAACCGCTGCGCGTCGCTGGTCCGCAGCAGCATTATCTCCCGGCCGTGTGCCTGCACCCACAGCTCGTGCACGCCGCCGCCGCGGCTGTAGGAGCGGTCCAGCCAGCCGAGCGGGACCTCGAGGAACGGCGTCATGGCCAGGCTGGCCGCGGCGCCGATGGCCAGAATGGCGATGACCAGGCCCCACCGGTGCCGGTCCTGCGCGGCGTACAGCAGCGAGACCACGCAGACGATCGCCACCAGCGGCGGGATGGACAGCAGGAAGACCAGGGCGCCGCGGGCCACCACCCGGGAGCGCACCCGGGCCGTCGCCCGGCCGCGGGCGTGCCAGACGTACGTCACGTCGCCGATCCGTACGGTGGTGCCGTTGCTCCAGATCGAGGAGGAGGTGACCTGCACCGAGTCGTCCCGGTAGTAGACCGTCACCCTCCCAGCAAAGCGCCGGATGTCAATGCCGTCCAGGGACGGGCGGGGCGGAGCGTTCCAGGGCGCGCCGCAGCGCCCGGTGGATCTGGCCGAAGCGCAGCGCGTCCCGGCTGGTGAGCAGGGGCACCGGGTGGCCGCGCAGCAGCACCCAGAGGCGCAGCTGCGCCGATCCGTGCGCGTACGACCGGTCCAGGCGGTCCAGCAGCAGGTCGGGCAGCGGGCCGAGGACGGCCAGCCCCAGCAGGCAGGCCGCGCCGATCAGCGCCACCGTGACAGTGCCGGACGCGTGGAGGCGTACCGCCACCACGAGCGCGAGCACGGCGGCGGCGAGCGTACCGAGCAGCGCCAGCGCGAGGCCGCCGCGACCGGCCAGCACCCGCCACGACCGGCCGCCGCGTTCCACCCACACCCGCTCGATGTCCCCGATCGGGCAGCCGCGCTGGCCGACCCGGACCACCGCCGAGGTGACCAGCACCGCGCCGTCGTCGTAGTAGGTGATCGCTTCCTGGGCCGACAACCGAGACACACCCCCTGGGTACCCAACCGGCCGGGCCGTAATGTGGGCACGCGGAAGATGGCATCCGCCGGTCGGCCGGCGGCGCGGAGGATGGGGAGGTCAGCGTGGACGACTTCGTCCGGGTGGAGATCAAGGACGGCATCGGGACGATCCGGCTGGAGCGCCCGCCGATGAACGCCCTGAACACCCAGGTGCAGGAGGAGCTGCGGGCCGCTGCGACGGCGGTGACCGGCGACTCCGGCGTCCGCGCGGTGATCGTGTACGGCGGCGAGAAGGTGTTCGCGGCCGGCGCGGACATCAAGGAGATGGCCGACATGTCGTACGTGGACATGGCCGAGCGGGCCGCCGACCTGTCCAGCGCGCTCGGGGCGATCGCCCGGATCCCCAAGCCGGTGGTGGCGGCCATCACCGGGTACGCCCTGGGCGGCGGCTGCGAGCTGGCCCTGGCCTGCGACTGGCGGGTGGTCGCCGAGGACGCCAAGCTCGGCCAGCCGGAGATCCGGCTCGGCATCATCCCGGGCGCCGGCGGCACCCAGCGGCTGGCCCGGCTGGTCGGCCCGGCCCGGGCCAAGGACCTCATCATGACCGGCCGGATGGTGGACGCCGCCGAGGCGCTGCGGATCGGCCTGGCCGACCGGGTCGTGCCGGCGGACCAGGTGTACGACGCGGCCGCGGAGCTGGTCCGGCCGTTCCTCACCGGCCCGGCGCAGGCGCTGCGGGCCGCCAAGCAGGCCGTCGACGGCGGCCTGGAGATGGACCTCGGCTCCGGCCTGGCCTGGGAGAGCCAGCTCTTCGCGGCGCTGTTCGCCACCGACGACCGCCGCGAGGGCATGGCCGCCTTCGTCGAAAAGCGCAAGCCGAACTTCACCGGCCGCTGAGGCGCAAGGAAGGGCCCCTTCTTATCGCTTTCTGTATAGGAAGGGGCCCCCGTTAACGCCGAGGCCGGTCCAGGAGGAGTCGGACCGGCGGGCGGTCGGGCTTGGTGACCGGCCGGTAACCTGCATCCCATCACGCTGACGATGGGAGCGGGCATGGCCGAGCAGATCGAGGGACACGGCGGCGATCTCGCCCTCGCCGCGTTGCGCGCGTCCGGGATCACCGAGATGTTCACCCTCTCCGGGGGGCACGTCTTCCCGCTGTACGACGCGGCCCACCGGACCGGCTTCCCGATCTACGACGTTCGGCACGAGCAGTCGGCGGTGTTCGCCGCGGAGGCGGTGGCCAAGCTGCAGCGCCGGCCGGGCCTCGCGGTCCTCACCGCGGGCCCCGGGGTGACCAACGGCATCTCCGGCCTGACCAGCGCCTTCTTCAACGCCTCCCCGGTGGTCGTGCTGGGCGGCCGGGCGCCGGCGTTCCGTTGGGGGGCGGGCAGCCTCCAGGAGATCGACCACCTGCCGCTGGTGCGGCCGGTCACCAAGCACGCCGCCACCGTCGGCTCGGTCGACGAGGTTCCGGCCGAGGTGGCGGCCGCGCTGACCGCCGCGCTCAGCCCGCACCGCGGCCCGGTATTCCTCGACCTGCCGCTCGAGGTGATCTTCTCGGTGGGCGCGGCCGACGCCCCGGGGGCCGTGGCCGTGGATCCGGTGCAGCCGGACCCGGAGGAGGTGGCGCGGGCGGCCGGCCTGCTCGCCGGCGCCGAGCGCCCGGTGATCATCGCCGGCTCCGACGTGTACGCGGGCGGCGCCGTGGCGGCGCTGCGCGAGGCGGCCGAGGCGCTGCGGATCCCCGTGTTCACCAACGGGATGGGCCGCGGCGCGCTGCCCCCCGAGCACCCGCTGGCCTTCGCGAAGGCCCGCCGCACCGCGCTGAAGGGCGCCGACGTGGTGGCGGTGGTCGGCACCCCGCTGGACTTCCGGCTGGGCTTCGGCGACTTCGGCGAGGCCCGGGTGGTGCACGTGGTGGACGCGCCGTCGCAGCGCGCCACGCACGTCGAGCCGGCGGCCGCGCCCGCCGGTGACCTGCGGCTGATTCTCTCGGCCCTGGCCGATCACCCGGGCGCCCGCGCCGATCACGAGGGCTGGATCGCCGACCTGCGCAGCGCCGAGGACGCCGCCCGGGAACGGGACGCCGCCGAGATGGCCGCCGACACCGACCCGATCAAACCGGCCCGGGTGTACGGCGAGCTGCGCCGGATCCTCGCCCCGGACGCCATCACCATCGGCGACGGCGGCGACTTCGTCTCGTACGCCGGCCGCTACCTGGAGCCCGCCCAGCCCGGCACCTGGCTGGACCCCGGCCCGTACGGCTGCCTCGGCACGGGCCTGGGGTATGCGATGGGGGCCCGGGTCAGCCACCCGGACCGGCAGGTCTGTGTGCTCATGGGCGACGGCGCGGCCGGGTTCTCCCTGATGGACGTGGAGTCCCTGGTCCGGCACAAGCTGCCGGTGGTGATCGTGGTCGGCAACAACGGCATCTGGGGTCTCGAGAAGCACCCGATGCGGGCCATGTACGGCTACGACGTGGCCGCCGACCTCCAGCCGGGGCTGCGGTACGACGAGGTGGCGCGGGCGCTCGGCGGGGCCGGCGAGACCGTGGCCCGGGCCGCCGACCTCGGGCCGGCGTTGCGCCGGGCGTTCGAGGCAGGGGTGCCGTACCTGGTCAACGTGCTGACCGACCCGTCCGACGCGTACCCGCGCTCGTCGAACCTGGCCTGAACCGCCCGGGGGCCGCGGACCCGCCACCCGGCGGGTCCGCGGCCCGCGCGTCTCCCGGGTGCCCGGCGGGTCCGCGGCCCGCGCGCCTGACGGGTGGCGGCTCGCTCAGCCCTGGCCGACGTCCCACAGCCAGAGGTCACCGACCCGCTGGCCGGGCTGGTTCAACAGCTCGTCCACGGTGGACCGCAGCGCATCGGCGTTCGGCCGGCCGGCCTCCAAGGTCAGCAGCCCGACGTTCCGGTGTCGCAGGTCGATGCGGGCCTGAGCCCGCTGCGCGGGGGTCACCCGGGCCGGCTTTCCGGTCTTGGCGACCTGATTGAGCATGGCCTCGGTGGCGGTGGAAATGGTGCTGAACCGCGCCCAGCCATGGCCGCGGACCGGGTCCGGGGCCAGGATGTAGCTGTGGCTGACCTTGAACCCGAGGTCGGTGTCGGCCGCCCACGACATCGAGGCGAGCACCTCGGGCTTCATCGGCGGTACGGGCAGCACCGCCTCGTTGTCGCCGAGGTACTGCCGCCAGCGGCCGTCGGCCAGCGCGACCGGCAGCTGGACCATCGGCAGGGTCGGCATCGGCCGGGGGATCAGCGGCACCATCGTGCCGATCAGCACCGCGGCCAGGCCGAGCCGGAGCGGCCGCCGGGCGCCGTCGCGGAGCAGTTCGGTGAGCCCCGCCGCGACGATGAGGCCCAGCGCCGCGCCGGCCAGCATGCCGAGCCGCCCGGTCACCATCGACTCGAACAGCGGCGCCTTGGAGAGCAGGAGCCAGGGCCCGACCACGCCGGTGTACCGGCCATCGATCCGGATGTCGTGCCCCAGGGACAGGGCGATCAGCACGACCGCGGCCACGGCGCCGATCCGGACCCACAGCCCGCGCCACAGCCAGGCGACCACGGCGAGCACGGCGATCAGCAGGGGCCAGCCGTAGAACGTGTTCAGTTCGCTGTAGTTGCCGGCCAGCCGCAGCTTGGCGTCCGGGTCGCCGCCGAGCGAGAGCGGCGAGTAGCTCACGAAGGACAGCAGGTCGGCGCCGTAGTTCTGCACCCCGGGGATGCGCTGGTAGCTGCCCGGCCCGGTGAACTGGACGTACAGCGGGTAGGCCACCAGGACGAGCGCGACCAGGGCCGCCGTCACCGAGCCGAGCAGGAACGGCCGCCACCGACGGGTGACCTCGCGCGGTCGCTGCACGCCCCAGACGACCAGGCAGATCACGGTCATGAGGGCCGTGACGAACAGCGTCTCCTCGCCGATGAACACCTGGTACGCGATCATCAGGCCCAACACCAGCCCGGCCCGGAGCGGCCGGGCGGTCGTACCGAGCCGGAACACCGCGGCGAGGATCAGCGGCAGCATGAAGTTCACGGCGAGGTTCGGGTGCACGGAGTGCGAGACCAGCCCCGGGCAGAAGCCGGCGAGCGCGGCGCCCGCGAAGGCGGCCGGCCGGGCGAAGGCCAGGCACCGGGAGAAGACGAAATACCACGCCGTGGCGGTCCCGGCCAGCGCGAGCACCATCAGCACCAGCGCGGACACCGCCGGGCCCCAGAGCATCGTCACCGGGGACAGCGGGATGCCCAGCCCGAGGACCGACGTGTTGGCGATCACGCTGATCCCGTCCGGTTGGTTCATCCGGTCGCTCAGCAGCGGGTTCTCCAGATGCGTCAGCACCCGGACGGAATGCGCCATCATCCACCGGAAGAGCGTGGCGTCGGTGTCGTTGGTTATGGGCGTCCGCCCGTTCGGGTCGCGCCACAGCGGGCCGAACACCAGCATCGCGGCGGCCAGGTAGCCGAGCACGGCAGCCACGTCCGGCAGCCAGCGCCGCGGCGATCGCCGCGTCTCGGTCCGGCTGTCCCGGTCGGCCGCGGCCCCATCGTCCGCGGTGGCAGCCTCGGCGGGTTCGGCCGGCTCGGTGTCGGTCCCGATGGGTTCCGGGGCGTCGCCCTCGGCGGGCTGCCGGGCACCGTTCGTGGCGTCGGTGGGCCGATCGGGATCAACCACCGCGGGGCGCGCGGTGGTGGATTCCACTCCCGTCATCATGTGCTCCAGAGGGCGATGGGCCGTCGAGGGGCGGCCGTGGGCCGGTCGCCAATGATAGGCGGCGCAGCCTTCGCCGGGCTGACCCCCGTCGCCCCATCGGCCAAAGGGCCAGGCCGGGGTGGCCTAAGGGTTGACGTCCCACAGCCAGGTGCCGCCAACCCGTACGCCGGGCCGGCCGATCAGGCCGTCGACGGTGGCCTTGAGCGCGTCGGCGTGCGGGCGGGTGGCCACCAGCGTCAGCAGCCCGACGTTCCGGGTGGCCAGGTCGACCCGGGCCTGCGCCCGTTGCGCGTCGGTGACCCGGATCGGCTGGCCGGTCTTGTCCACGCTGAGCAGCAGGGCGTCGGTGGCGTCCGGGTCGGTGTGGAACTGCGCCCAGCCGTCGCCGCGGACCGGATCCGGGCCGAGGATGTAGCCGTGGGTGACCTTGAACCCCAGCGTCTCGTCGGCGGACCAGCTCATGGCCCGGACCACCTCGCTCTGCACCGGCGGCACGGGCAGCAGCGCCTCGTCCTCGCCGAGGTAGCTCCGCCAGTGCCCGTCGGCGAGGGCCGCGGGCACCGGGGTGGCCCGGGTGACCGCCAGGGGGCGGGGAATCAGCGGCAGCAGGGTGCCGGCCAGCAGCACGGCGAGCGCGACCCGCAGCGGGCGGGCCAGGTCGCTGCGGCGGTGCAGCTCGGTGAGCGCCATCGTGACGATCACCCCGATGGCCGCGGCGATCAGGACACCCAGCCGGCTCGTCACCACCGATTCGAACAGCGGGGCGTTCATCACCAGCGCCCACGGCAGCGCGATGCCGGTGTGACGGTCGTTGATCAGCAGCTCGTGACCGAGCGACAGCACCGCGAGCACCACCAGCACCACGGCGGCCAGCCGGACCACGAGGCGCCGACGCAGCCACCCGACGATGACGGCCGTGGCCAGCAGCAGCGGCCAGCCGAAAAAGGTGTTCAGCTCGGTCCAGTTGCGCGCCAGGCGCAGCGGCGCGTGCGGATCGCCGCCGAGGCTGTGCGGCGAGTACGCCACGAAGGAGGCCAGATCCGCCCCGTAGTTCTGGATCCCCGGCACGTGCTTGTAGCTGCCCGGCCCGGTGAACTGCACATACAGCGGGTAGGCGATCAGCACCAGCGCCACCAGCAGCGCCGTGCCGGCCCCGAGGGCGAACGGACGCCACCGGCGGGCCACCTCCCGCGGGCGGAACGCCGCCCAGGCCACCACCCAGACCGCGCAGGCCAGCGCCGCCAGGAACAGCACCTCCTCGCCGATGAAGACCTGGTACGCGATCAGCAGCCCGAGGACGACGCCACCCCGGACGGGCCGGGCGGTGTACCCGAGCCGGAGCGCGGCCGCGAGGATCAGCGGCACCAGGAACTCCGCTCCGAAGTGCAGGTGCCCGTCGGTCTGCTCGACCAGCCCGGGGGCGAAGCCGCACAGCGCGGCCCCGACGAAGGCGGCCGGCCGGGAGTCGGTCAGGTAGCGGGTGAGGACGAAATACCAGGCCGTGGCGGTGCCGGCCAGGGCCAGCACCATGATGACCAGCACGCTCGCCGCCGGTCCCCAGGCCAGGGTGACCGGGGTGAGCGGGATGCCCAGGCCGAGGATCGACGTGTTGGCCATCACGTTGATCCCGCCGGGCAGGCTCAGCCGGGAGCTGAGCAGCGGGTTCTCCAGGTGGGTGACGGCCCGGGCGGAGTGCGCGAGCATCCAGCGGAACAGGGTGACGTCCCGGGCGTTCATCGCCGAGATCCGGCCGGTGGGATCCAGCCAGTACCGGCCGGTGACCGCGACCGCGGCCGCGAGGTAGCCGAGCACGGCCGCCGCGTCGGCCAGCCGATGCCGTACGGCCGGCCGGGCCGGTGCGTCGCTCTCCCGCTCGCCGGGACCGTCGACCCTGCCGTCGCCCCGGTCGCCGGCGCCGCCGCGGCCGGCGGGCGTGGTGTCCGGTTCGGCGGTCGCGGCCGCCGATCTGCGGTCTCCGCCGTCGCTGTGATCGGGATCGGCCACCGGTTGGTGCACGGTGGTGGATTCCGATGCCGTCATCGTGAGCTCCTTCTGGGGGCGATGGCGGGCGCGGGCCGGCAAGCTCCGCGGCGTGGGCCAGCGGCCAATCATAGGCGACGGACCCGGCCCCGCCGCGCCGTCCACGACCGGGTGGCCCGTCAGCGGGTTGTCAGTGCCGTAGGGCGGATGTCAGCGAAATGTCACAGCCCGCCGGCAGGCTGGTGACATGCCACACGGGGACAGGAGATCACCATGAGTTATGCCATCCGGGCCGAAGGGCTGATCAAGCGCTTCGGCGCCACCACCGCGCTGGCCGGCGTGGATCTTGCTGTCCGGTCCGGCTCGGTCTTCGGGCTGCTCGGGCCGAACGGCGCCGGCAAGACCACCGCCGTCCGGGTGCTGGCCACGCTGCTCCGTCCGGACGGCGGGCGGGCCACCGTGGGCGGCTACGACGTGGCCCGGCAGGGCCACCAGGTGCGCGGGCTGATCGGCCTGACCGGGCAGTACGCGTCGGTCGACGAGACGCTGACCGGCGCGGAGAACCTGCTGCTGATCGGCCGGCTGCTCGGGCTGCCGCGGGCGGCCGCCAAGGCCCGGGCGCGGGAGCTGCTGGCCGACTTCTCGCTGAGCGACGCCGCGGACCGGGCCGCCAAGACCTACTCCGGCGGCATGCGGCGCCGGCTCGACCTGGCGGCCAGCCTCGTCGGCCGGCCCCGGCTGCTGTTCCTGGACGAGCCCACCACCGGGCTCGACCCGCGCAGCCGCAACGAGCTGTACGACTTTGTCCGCGTGCTGGTGCGGGACGGGATGACCGTGCTGCTCACCACGCAGTACCTCGACGAGGCCGATCAGCTGGCCGACGAGATCGCCGTGGTCGACCACGGCCGGGTGATCGCGCAGGGCACTCCGGAGGAGCTGAAGGCCAAGACCGGCGGGCAGGCCCTGCTGGTGCGGCCGACCGATCCCACCGACCTGCCGGTGCTGGTCTCGATCATGACGGAGGTCGGCCGGGTCGAGCCGGAGGTCGGGCAGGGCGCCGTGACCATGCCGGTCAACGACGACCGGGTGCTGCCGGCCGTGGTGGCCCGGCTGGACGCCGCCGAGGTCCGGGTGGCCGAGCTGGCGCTGCGCGGCGCCACCCTCGACGAGGTGTTCCTCACCCTGACCGGGCACCGGGCCGAGGGCGAGACCGACGACAACAACGACGACCGCGCCAACAACGACGACCGCGCCAACAACGACGACCGCGCCAACAACGACGACAGCCGCGAAGACGACCCGGCCGGGCTGGCTGGCCGCGGCGCCGCGCGGCCGGAAAGGACCTCGGCATGACCGCCGCCACCCTGCCCGCCCCGCCGACCGCCGCCCGCCGGGTCGGCCCGGTCACCGGGCTGGCGCACACGCTCACCCTGGCCTGGCGCAGCCTCGTGCAGATCCGGCACAACCCGATGGAGCTGCTCGACCTGAGCGTCCAGCCGATCATGTTCGTGCTGCTCTTCACGTACGTCTTCGGCACGGCCATCGCGGGCTCGCCGGGCGACTATCTCAAGTTCATGCTGCCCGGCATCATCGTGCAGACCGCGCTGTTCGCCACGATGACCACCGGTTTCGGGCTGAACACCGACCTCACCAAGGGGGTCTTCGACCGGCTGCGCTCGCTGCCGATCGCCCGGTGGTCGCCGCTGGCCGGGCGGATCCTCGCCGACACCGTGAAGCAGGCGTGGTCGATGGCGCTGCTACTGGTCATGGGCATGATCCTCGGTTTCCGGGTGGGCACCGGACCGCTCGGCGTGCTCGGCGCGTTCGCCCTGCTGCTGGCGTTCTCCCTGGCCGCGTCGTGGATCTCGGTGCTGGTCGGGCTGCTGGCCAGCGAGCCGGAAAAGGTGCAGATCTTCGGCTTCATGTTCCTCTTCCCGCTGACCTTCACCAGCAACGTCTTCGTGCCCACGCAAAAGATGCCGGGTTGGCTGCAGTCCTGGGTGGGCGTCAACCCGGTCACCATCGTGGCCGACGCGGTGCGCGGGCTGCTGGTCAGCGGCCCGGTGGCCGGCCCGGTGGGGCAGTCCCTGCTCTGGGCGCTGGGCATCATGGTGGTCTTCGTCCCGCTGTCCCTGCGGGCGCTCAGCCGTCGAGTTTGACCCCGACCAGCTCGGCGGCGTCCTCGGCCGTCGTTGGCAGCCCTCGGGCGTAGGCCGCGGCGAAGTCGTCCGGGTCCAGCGCGGCCCGGACGGCCGCCTCGATCCGCGGCCCGTCCAGCAGTGACCGGTCCGGTCCGCCGCGCACCCCGGCCGCCGCCCCGAGCAGCGTGGCCGCCTGCTCGGGGCGGCCGGTCCGCAGCGCCAGGTCGGCGTACCCGACCAGCACGGTGCCGATCACCGGCGCGTCGTGCACGGCGGCGGCCAGCCGCAGCGCCCGGTCGTGGCACTCCCGGGCCAGGTCGGAGTCGCCCTCGGCCGCGGCCACCACGCCGCGGGAGGATGAGAGCATCGCCCGCCACTGCGGCGCCACCCCCTTCTCGCCGAGCAGCCCGACGGCCCGGTCCAGGTGCTGCCGGGCCGCCGGCCAGTCCTGGTTGGCCCGCAGGATCTCGCCCCGCTCGTACGCCACAGCGGCCCGGCACTCGTCCGAGCCCAGTCGATCGGCCGCGGCCCCGGCCTCGGCCAGCAGCTCGTGGGCCCGGGAGTGCTCGCCCAGGTGCCACAGCTCGTGGGCCAGCCGGGTCTGCACCTCGGAGATGTCCTCGCTCGTCCGCAACTCGAACAGCATGGCGAGGGCGCGTTCGTAGCACTCGGCGGACCGGGCGTGGTCGCCGCGCCGGGACAGCAGCTCGGCCAGCCCGGCCAGGCTGAACGCGCCGCCCCACCGCTCGCCGATGGCCGCGTACCCGGCCGCCGCGGCCCGCATGTGCGCCTCGGCCGAGGAGTCCGGCAGGCCCAGGTTCTGCTCGGAGAACGCCCGGAACATCCGGGCGGTGGCCGCCACCCACGGGTCTTCGTCGGTGAAGAGCGAATCCATGGCCGCCAGATCAGGCCGGCTGAAGAACGACTCGAACGCGGCCGCCATCGGGCCGATCAGCCGCAGCAGCGGATCCGCCCGGCGGTGCGGCTCGGCCACCTCGGCCGCCCGGCGCAACCAGTCGCGCGCGTCGGCGAGGTCGCCCTGCCCGCCGGCCATCACCATCATGGCCATCACGACGTACGCGCGGGCGAAGGTCGGTCCCGGCACCCGCTTCCCGACCACCGGGTCGGTGAGGACCTGCAGGCCGTAGCCGGCGCCCTCCGCGCGGTGCCCGCGCAGCCACCAGTACCAGCCGAGCGCCGAGAGGAAGCGCACCGCCGACGCGGAGTCGTCGCTGGCCATGGTCCAGCGCAGCGCCGCGATCGCGTTGTCGTGCTCGGCCGACAACCGGTCGAGCCAGGTCAGCTGCTCCGGCCCGCGCAGGCGCGCGTCGGCGGCCTCGGCCAGGGTCAGGAACTCGGCCGCGTGTGCCCGGCGGACCCGATCCGCCTCGCCGGCCTCGACCAGCCGGCCCAGGCCGTACTCGCGGATGGTCTCCAGCAGCCGGTACCGCGGCGCCGCCCCGGCCACCAGCACCACCAGCGACTTGTCGACCAGCGCCGTGAGCCGGTCGAAGACCTCCACCGCGGGCAGCCCGGCGGCCGAGCCCACCGCCGCGTCGGCGCAGACCCGCTCGACGGACTCGGCGGTGCCGCCGCCGGCGAACACCGACAGCCGGCGCAGCAGCGCCCGCTCCGGCTCGTCCAGCAGCTCCCAGCTCCAGTCCACGACCGCCCGCAGCGCCTGGTGCCGGGGCAGCGCCGCCCGGCTGCCGCCGGTGAGCAGCCGGAACCGGTCGTCCAGCCGAGCGGCCACCTGGGCCGGGGTCATCGAGCGCAGCCGGGCCGCGGCCAGCTCGATGGCCAGCGGCATGCCGTCCAGGGCGCGGCAGATCCGCACCACGTCGGCCACCGTCCCTTCGTGCACTGCGAAGTCCGGCCGCACCGCCGCCGCGCGGTCGGCCAGCAGCCGTACGGCGGGGTAGCCCGCCGCCTCCTCGGCCGTGGCACCGGCCGGGGGCAGGGTGAGCGAGTCCACCGGGCAGAGCGCCTCGCCGGTGATGGCGAGCGGTTCCCGGCTGGTGGCCAGCACGCGCAGCTGGGGGCAGGCGGCCAGCAGCCGGTCGGCCAGCCGGGCGGCCGCGTCGACCAGGTGCTCGCAGTTGTCCAGCACCAGCAGCATCCGACGGTCCCCGATGCCGGCGGCCAGCCGGGCGACCGGGTCGACCGGGTCGACCGTTGGCACCCGGGACCGGCCCCCGGCCAGCATGGCCTGATCGCGCAGACCGAGGACGGACAGTACGGTGTGCGGCACCTCGGCCGGGTCGGTGACGGCGGCCAGCTCGACGAGCCAGACTCCGGCGGGCGAGCGATCCAGCAGCCGGCGCGCGGACTCGACCGCCAGCCGGGTCTTGCCCGCGCCGCCGGGTCCGGTCAGGGTGGTCAGCCGGGACGCCGCCACCAGCCCGGTCACCCGGTCACAGTCCCGCTCCCGGCCCACGAAGCTGGTCAGCGCGGCCGGCAGGTTCGACGGTCTGCCGGTCGCCGAGGGCTGTCCCGGAAAGCGGCCCACCGGCTGTTCCGGGGAGCGGTCCGCGGACTGTTCCGCCGGCGACCGCTCGGCGGGCCGGTCCGCGGACTGTTCCGCCGGCGACCGTTCGGCGGGCCGCGCCGGGGATTGCTCCGCGGGTCGGGCGGGGGACCGCGCGCTGGCGCCTACCGGGGTCTGCTCGGCCAGCCGTGCCGCGGGCTGCTCGGTGGCCCGTGCCGGGGCTTGGCCCGGGGGAGGTGTCGAAGCTGGCGCCGCGGGCCGCCCAGCGGACCGGTCCGCCGGGAGCCTCGCGGGACGCAGCAGGTCCAGGTGCAGCGCCGCCAGTTCGGCGGAGGGGTCCACCCCCAGCCGGTCGGCGAGCTCGGTGCGGATCGAGTCGTACGCGGCCAGCGCCTCCGCGGTCCGCCCGCCGGCCCGCAGCGCCCGGATCAGCTGGGCCGCGGGCCGCTCCCGCAGCGGGTGCGCCGCCACCAGCGCGCGCAGCTCGGCCACCAGCGTGTCCGCCGCGCCGAGCGCGAGCCGCGCCTCCACCCGGTCCTCGATGGCGCCCAGCCGTACCTCCTCGACCCTGGCCAGCAGCCCGGCGGCCACGGCCGAATCGGCCAGCTCGGCCAGGGCCGGCCCGCGCCACAGGTCGAGCGCCTCGGTCAGCAGGGCGTCGGCCGCGGCCGGATCGGCCGGCAGCGCCCGCCGCCCGGCCGCGGCCAGCCGCTCGAACCGGACCACGTCGACGGCCTCGGCCGGAACGGCCAGCCGGTAGCCGTTCGGATGCGACTCGACCGGTACGTCCGGCAGCGCCCGCCGCAGCCGGGAGACCAGGGCCTGGAGCGCGTTGATCGCTCCGGCCGGCGGATCGGCCGGCCACAGGCCCGCCACCAGCCGGGAGGTCTCGACCACCCGTCCCGGGTCCAGGGCCAGCAGGATCAGCAGCCGGCGCAGCCGGTTCCCGGTGAGCGGCACCGGAACGTCGCCGGCGCCCACCACCGCCAGCGGGCCGAGCATCGCGATCTGCACGCCCTCGATTCTGCCGCCCCGACCCCACCCCGTGGCCGCCCCGCCCGCCCGAGCCCCGTCGACATCGTCGATCACGGAGTGGTGGCCGGGGGCCGTGCCCTGGGGGCGCGGGGCCGGTTACGGGCGGGGCGGCGGGCCGTCGTCGGCGTCGCGGTGGTTGCCGGGCGGGCGCCCGGCGGCGCCGTCCGCGGCGTCCGCGGCGTCCGGCGGCCCATCGCCGGCGCGGCCGCCGGGGAAGGCGCCACCGGCGGACGAACCGCCGGTGGAGGAACCGCCGGTGGAGGAACCGCCGGGAGAGGAACCGCCGGGAGAGGGAGCACCCGGAGCGGAACCGCCGGGGAGTCCGCCGCCGGCGGCCGGATCCCGGCCGGGGCCGGTCAGGTCCGACTCCCACCGGTCGAACAGGTCACGCTCCCGGCCGTCCCGCCCGCCGAGCGAACGCAGGAACTCCGGGTCGTCGTCGGGCGCCGCCGCCCGGCGAAGGCTGCCACCCGGTCCGCGAGCCGGGGCCGGGCGGCCGGCGAGGAACCAGGCCACCGCGCCGGCGATCGGTAGCAGCAGGATGACCACCAGCCAGGCCGGTCGGGGCAGCGCGCGGACATCGCGCGTCGACTCGACCGACAGGCAGCTGATCAAGGCCAGCCCGGTCAGCACCAGCTCGACCAGGAAGAGCAGCATGAGCACCCGGACCATGGCCCAATGATGGCTCATCCGACTAGCGGACCAGAAGGAGTACGCCCAGGAGGGCATAGCCGACCGTCACGGCGGCCGTGACCGGCAGCGCCGCGCCGCCCGGTTGACCCGAGAGACGTACGGGCCGTTCCCGAGCACCGCCGGGGCGTGCCGGGCCTCGGTCGGCGCCGCGCCGGCCACCCGTCATCCGCCGGTAGGTGACGATCACCACGAGGGCCCAGCCGGCCAGGCCGGTCGCGGCCACCCCGGCCCCGGCCGGCCCATGCCGCAGGCCGAGCCGGAGCAGCAGCAGCGCCACCACGGCGTGCGCCAGTGCGGAACGCCGCCAGGCCAGCCGGGTGCGTTCGGGCTGCAGGCCACCGCCACCATCACCACCGCCACCGCCACCGCCACCGCCGCCACCGCCGCCACCACCGCCACCGGCGCCGCCGGCCCCGGCGGGCGCGGTCACCGGCCCCGCTCCGTCCGGGGCCCCGGCGCGGTCACCGGCCCCGCTCCGTCCGGGGCCCCGGCCCGGTCACCGGCCGCGCACCGCGCCGGCCAGCACGGCCGCCATCAGCAGGAGGGCGCCCACCCCGACGACCAGCGCGAGTACGGCGGGGAAGCGGGACGCCGGCAGCTCCTCGCCCAGCCGGATGGCCCGTTCGGTACGCGCCCAGTGATCGACCGCGCGGACGGCCACCAGGGCGCCCAGCAGCAGCAGCCCCACGGCCAGCGCCTCCCGCAGGTGCCGCACCGGCAGTTGGGGCAGGAACTGCGCCACGGCGAGTCCGCCGGCGATCAGCGCCAGCCCGGTGCGCAGCCAGGCCAGGAACGTCCGCTCGTTGGCCAGCGAGAACCGGTAGTCGGGGGTGCTGCCAATCTCGCGCACCTCGCGCGGGTCGAACCACTGCCTGATCGTCCGCCACACGGAGGCTGATTATCCGCTTGCCGGCTGGTTAGCCTGGTAACCGTGACGGATCTTGACCCCACCACGTTGTTGCAGGCCTACGACAACCAGCTGCGGCCCTTCGTTCCGGACCCCGTACCGCCGGGGGTGACAGTCGAGCGGGACGGGCCACTGGTCCGGATCTCCGGCCTGGACCGGGGCGGCTTTCTGTCCTACCGGGACCTCGGTGGGCTGACCGGGGACGCGCTGAGCGAGCTGATCGAGCGGCAGCGGGACGTCTTCCGCGAGCTCGGCGAGCCCGTCGAGTGGAAGCTCTACGGCCATGACCAGCCGGCCGACCTGCCGGACCGGCTGCGGGCCGCGGGCTTCGAGCCGGAGGAGCGGGAGACCGTCGTGGTCGGGCCGGTCGCGCCGCTGGCGGCCACGCTTCCGGTGGTGCCCGAGGGCGTACGGCTGCGCGAGGTGTCCGCCCGGGCCGACCTGGACCGGATCGCGGACCTGGAGACGGAGGTCTGGGCCGCCGACCGGAGCATGCTGGCCGACGCGCTGGAGCGGGAGCTGACCGTCACCCCCGACCGGCTGGTGGTGGTGCTGGCCGAGGAGGCCGGCACGGGTCGGGTGGTCAGCGCCGGCTGGCTCCGGTACGAGACTTCCGGCTCGTTCGCCTCGCTCTGGGGCGGCTCGACGCTGGCCCAATGGCGTGGGCGGGGCATCTACCGGGCGCTGGTGACCTACCGGGCCCGGCTCGCGGCCGCCCGCGGCTACGACTTCCTCCAGGTCGACGCGTCCGAGGACAGCCGGCCGATCCTGGAGCGGCTCGGGCTCGTACCGATCACCACGACCACACCGTACGTCTACACTCCGTAACTGTGCGTGCTGGGCTGACCGACGATGAGCGAATGACCCTGAAGACCGCCGCGTACGGGGCGGTCTTCCTGGTGTCGAATGCCGATCCGGGACCGTTCGCCATGATCAAGGAGAGCTTCGCGGCCTCCGACACGATCGCCGGCTCCTCCGGGCTGATCCGGGACGTCCTGACCACCGGCCCGCTGCCGCGGCTGCCGGAGGATCCGGCGGCGGTCAAGGAGTCGGTGCTGCCGGCCCTGCGCCGGTCGGTCGAGCTGCTGCGCGAGCGGGCGCCCGGCGAGGTGAGCCGCTACCAGGCCACCGTGGTGGCGGCCGCGCACCAGGTGGCCGAGGCGTCGGCGGGGACCAGCGAGGCGGAGTCGACGGCGCTGGCCGAGGTGCTGGCCGCGCTCCAGGTGACGACCGACCGCTGACCGCCGCCCACCGATCGGTCGCGCCCACCGATCGGTGGCGCCCATCGGTCGGTGGCGCCCATCGGTCGGTCGCGCCCACCGGTCGGTCGCGCCACCCGCCCGTCGCGCCACCGGTCCGTCGCGACCGCCGGACGGACGCCCGCGAGCGGTGATCCGGGTCACCGCCGGCGGCCCGCCGGCGTCAAGCTACCAATGGGTAACATGGTCCGTACCGGCCGCCCGACGCGGCGGCTTTGACCCGGCGTTTCCGCAGCGAAGGCCGCGCCCCAGAATGGGGGCGACGGCGCGGCGCCGGCAGCGGCGTCGAGGGCAACACCGACAGGAGGGTCGTCGAAGCGCGATGAATATCGTCGTACTCGTCAAGCAGGTGCCCGACTCGGGCGCGGACCGCAACCTGCGCAGTGACGACAACACGGTCGACCGCGGATCCGCGAACAACGTCATCAACGAGATGGACGAGTACGCCATCGAGGAGGCGTTGCGGCTCAAGGAGGCCAACGGCGGCGAGGTCACGGTGCTGACCATGGGGCCCGACCGGGCTACCGAGTCGATCCGCAAGGCGCTGTCGATGGGTCCGGACAAGGCCGTGCACATCCTGGACGACGCGCTGCACGGCTCCTGCGCGCCGGCCACCTCGAAGGTGCTCGCCGCGGCGCTCGGCCGGCTGGGCGCCGACCTGGTGATCTGCGGCGCCGAGTCGACCGACGGCCGGGTGCAGGTCCTGCCGCACATGCTGGCCGAGCGGCTGGGCGTGGCGGCGCTGACCGGCGCCCGCAAGCTCACCGTGGACGGCGGCACGCTGACCGTCGAGCGGCAGACGGAGGAGGGCTACGAGGTCGTCACGGCCAGCACCCCCGCCGTCGTCTCGGTCTGGGACACCATCAACGAGCCCCGCTACCCCTCCTTCAAGGGGATCATGGCGGCCAAGAAGAAGCCGGTGGAGACGCTGTCGCTGGCGGATCTCGGCGTTCCGGCCGACGAGGTCGGGCTGGCCGGCGCCACCAGCACGGTGGTCGAGCACAGCAAGCGTCCGCCGCGCTCCGGTGGCCAGAAGGTGACCGACGAGGGCTCCGGCGGGGCCGCGCTGGTCGAGTTCCTCGCCGCCGAGAAGTTCGTCTGAGGGGTGGAGGACATGGCTGAGGTACTCGTGGTGGTCGAGGCCACCAAGGAATTCGGCGTCAAGAAGGTCACGCTGGAGCAGCTCACCCTGGCCCGCGAGCTGGGCACGCCGGCCGCCGTGGTGCTCGGCGGACCGGGGGCGGCCGAGACGCTCGGTGGCAAGCTCGGCGAGTACGGCGCGGAGAAGATCTACGCCGCCGAGAGCGAGGAGATCGACGGCTACCTGGTGGCGCCGAAGGCAACCGTGCTGGCCGACCTGGTCCGCCGGGTGCAGCCGGCCGCGGTGCTGCTGGCCTCCAGCCAGGAGGGCAAGGAGATCGCCGCCCGCCTCGCGGTGAAGCTGGACAACGGCATCCTCACCGACGTGGTCGGCCTGGCCGCCGACGGCACCGCCACCCAGGTGGCGTTCGCCGGCTCCACGATCGTGCAGTCCAAGGTCACTCGCGGCCTCCCGCTGGTCACCGTGCGGCCCAACTCGATCAACCCGACGCCCGCGCCGGCCACCCCCGCGGTGGAGCGGCTCGACGTCCAGGTGACCGACACCGACAAGCTGGCGAAGGTGGTCGAGCGGGTCGCCGAGCAGAAGGGGTCCCGCCCGGAGCTGACCGAGGCCTCCGTGGTGGTCTCCGGCGGCCGGGGCGTGGGCAACGCCGACAACTTCAAGCTGGTGGAGGAGCTGGCCGACCTGCTCGGCGGCGCGGTCGGCGCGTCCCGGGCGGCCGTCGACTCCGGCTTCTACCCGCACCAGTTCCAGGTGGGTCAGACCGGCAAGACCGTGTCGCCGCAGCTGTACGTGGCGCTGGGCATCTCCGGCGCGATCCAGCACCGGGCCGGCATGCAGACCTCGAAGACCATTGTGGCGGTCAACAAGGACGGCGAGGCGCCGATCTTCGAGCTGGCCGACTTCGGCGTGGTGGGCGACCTGTTCAAGATCGTCCCCCAGGCCGCCGACGAGATCCGCAAGCGCAAATAGCTCGGTCGACTGAAAGGAAGGGCCCCTTCTTATCGCTTTTTGCATAGGAAGGGGCCCTTCTTAACGCCCCGGGCCGCGCCGGGCCGCCGGGCCGCCCCGCGCCGGGCCGCGCCGGGCCGGCCCGTGTCGGGCCGCGCCCGGCTGGGGCGGGGACGGTGGGGCGGGGAGCTGAGCGGTGGGCCGGGGAGCTGAGCGGTGGGCCGGGGAGCTGACGCCGGGCCCACCGCTCAGCCGTTGAGGGTGCCGCGCAACAGGCTGTCGCCGGAGTGCGCCGGCTTGTTGTCGTACGCCTCGGCCGAGACGTCCACCAGCCGGTATGTCCGCAGGTCCACGTTGGTGGGCAACGGCAGGAGCGCCTCCGAGTTGTCGTCCACCGTGCCGATGGAGAACATCCGCAGCGTCTTCGGGTCGATCAGCCAGACCTCGTAGTACCCCGGCACGGCCGGCAGGTTCTCCACCCGCAGCCGCAGCCGGCCATCCTTACCAACCAGGGCGGTTCCGCTGGCCGCCGGCGGCGTCCGGCCGTACGCGGCCAACTGCGCGCTGGCCACGACGGCGGGCTGCGGCGTGGGTCGGGCCGCGCCGGGGCCGCGAACCGCGACCAGGGTGCCGACCACGCCCACCGCGACGGCCGCGGCGGCCGTCACGGCCGTGCCGGCCCATCGGGGCCACCGGCGCGAACGCCGCGGCGCCGACGGTCCCGACCGCGCCGGCCGCGCGGTGGACGGGCGCGACCCCGCCGGTACGCCGGATCCCCCGGCCCGCGGGCCGGCGGGACGCGCCCCGGCCGGTACGCCCGATCCGGCGCCACCGGGGAGCGTCCCCGCCGCACCCGGTCCGGAGTCGCCCGGCAGCGTCCCCGCCGCACCCGATCCGGCTTCTCCGGGGAGCGTCTCCACCGCAGCCGGTCCGGCGGCGTGGGGGAGCGTCCCGGCCCGCTCGCCGGCCACGGCCGCGCCGGTGGACTGCCCCTCCGCCGCGGCGACCGCCAGCCGGATGCCCTCCCAGATGTGCTCGGGCGGCGCCGGCAGCCGGCCCAGATCCTGGGTCTCCGCCCCGAGCCCGGCCACCTCGCGCAGCGACTCGTATTCGGACCGGCACCGCGCGCATGCGGCGAGGTGTCCGGTGTCCGCCTCGTCCGGCTCGATCTCACCGAGCGCCAGAAAGACCAGCCGCTCGTGCTCCGGATGCTGCACCGTCCACCTCCCATCTGCGTCGCAGGCTCGCCATTCCCCGGCGGATGTGGCTCTTCACCGTGCCCAGCGGAACACCGGTGACCGCCGCTATCTGTTGGTGCGTCAGGTCGTCATAGAAGGCCAGCTCGAGCATCCGTCGCTGCTCGTCGGGGAGCGTCGCGAGCTCGTCGGCCACGACCAGCCGGTCGACCACCCGGTCCGGATCTCCGCCGGTGGCGGCCGGCTCGGGCAGCCGGCCGACCGCGTTCACGATCCGGTCCTCCCGGGAGGCCGCCCGCAGCCGGTCGATCACCTTCCGCCGGCCGATCCCCAACAACCAGCCCAGCAGCGAGCCGCGGGTGGCGTCGAAGCTCTCCCGGGCCAGCCAGGCGGCCACGAACGTCGCCTGGGTGACGTCCTCGGCGTCGGCCCGGTTGGCCAGGCTGCTGGTCGCCAGGTGCAGGACCGCCCGGCCGTACCGGTCGTAGAGCTCCCGCAGCGCCGACTCCTCGCCGGCCAGGAACCGCCGGGGCAGGTCGTCGTCGGGAGGCGGAGCGGATTGCGGTGGAGCCTCGGTCACCGGCCACGCCACCTTTCCTCGGCCATGCCTGACTGTAGCCGCCACCCGCACCGCCGCCCCACTGCCGCCGCTGAAGCGCCCATCACTCCACCATTCGGCCCGGCCGGGCTGCCCGGATGCACCGAAAAAAAAGATCCGCGCCGCGCATCCGGCCCGGCCGGCGCGGCCGTAACCCGACTGCACGCCGGTCGGGTCCCGACCGGCACCACCGTCAGGAGGAGAGATGGATCTTCGGTCCCTGCGCCGGGTCGCCGCCGGAGCGGCAGTGGCGGCCCTGGCGTTCGTCGGGATCGGCGCCGTCGGCGCCACCCCGGCGTTCGCCGCGTCGGCCAAGGTGTCCGTGGTGCACGGCATCCCGAACACCCCGGTCGACGTGTACGTCAACGGCAAGAAGACGCTCGACGACTTCAAGCCGGGCACCGTGGCCGGACCGCTCAGCCTGCCGGCCGGCAGCTATGACATCGCGCTGACCAAGCCGGGTGACCCGGTGTCCAAGGCCATCCTCAAGGCGGACAACGCCAGGGTGCCGGGCGGCGCGAACATCAGCATCGTGGCGCACCTGGACGCCGCCGGTAAGCCGAAGATCACCCCGTTCGTCAACGACGTCGGCCGGCTCGCCCCCGGCAAGGCCCGGCTGATCGTCCGGCACACCGCGGCCGCTCCGGCCGTCGACGTACGGGCCGGCGGCAAGCCGGTCTTCAAGGGCCTCACCAACCCCAAGGAGGCCAAGGCCGTGCTCGACATGGGCAAGGTCTCCGCCGACGTGGTGCTGGCCGGCACCGACAACGTGGTGATCGGCCCGAAGGACCTGATGCTCAACGAGGGCACCGACACCATCGTGTACGCGATCGGCTCGGCCAAGGACAAGTCGCTGACCGTCGTGGCGCAGACCATCGGCGGCCTGCACTCGACCCCGGGCGGGGTGCCCAGCGGCGACGGCGGCATGGCCGGGACCGGGACGCCGACCTGGGCCTGGGCGCTGGCCGGCGCCGGCCTGCTGCTGCTGGTGGGTGGCGGCGCTCGGCTGGCCGGCCGGCGGCTGGCGACCACCGGGCGATGACCGTACGCGATCGCGGCGCGCTGGCGGCGCTGGCCGCCGGCGCGGCCGCGCTCACCGTCGCGGGGCTGGTGGCCTGCGGTGCGCAGCCGGCCGGCAACGTCGGCGCCGGCGAGGCGGAGCGGCTGGCCAGTCCAGCGGCCCCGGCCACCGGCTCGGGATCCGATCCGTCGGCGTCGGGGGTGCCGGTGGCCGCCGGCGCCCTGCCGCGGGACACGACCGTGCCGCCCACCCGGCTGGCGATCGGCAAGCTGGGGCTGGCCGCCACCGTCAGCCCGGTGGGGGTGAACCAGCGCTCCGGCGAGTTCGAGGTGCCGCCGAGCGTCGACCGGGTCGGCTGGTACCGCTACGGGCCGGGGCTGGAGGCGACCGCGGGTTCCGTGGTGATCGCCGGCCACGTCGACAGCGCCACGCAGGGCAGGGGGGCGTTCTACCGGCTCCGCGAGCTGACCAGGGGGGACCGGCTGACGGTCACCGGCTCGGACGGCCGGCAGCGGGACTACACCGTGGTGGCCCGCGAGGAGTACGCCAAGACGAAGATCCCGCTGAATCGGTACTTCGCCCGGGACGGTGCGCCGCGGCTGACCCTGATCACCTGCGGTGGCCCGTTCGACGCGGCGACCCGGCACTACCGGGACAACATCGTCGTCACCGCCACCCCCAGCTGAGGCGGACCCGTGCCCCCGCTCGCGTCGACCATGACGGTGCCGCCCGCCTCGCGGGCGGGGCGCGGCAGTCACCGCGTGATCGACGGGGCGGGGGCCGGGCCGGTCCGCCCGAAACACGGACCGGGGGCCGGATCCGGGTCCGGCGATCGGAGCTAGGCTGTCAGGCGATGGCTTACCTGGATCACGCGGCGACCACGCCGATGCTCGACGAGGCGTTGCAGGCGTACGTCGCCACCGCCCGCGAGGTCGGTAACGCCTCCTCGCTGCACGCCGCCGGCCGGACCGCCCGCCGCCGGGTGGAGGAGTCCCGGGAACGGGTGGCGGCCGCGCTCGGCGCCCGGCCGTCCGAGGTGATCTTCACGGGCGGCGGCACGGAGAGCGACAACCTGGCCGTCAAGGGCATCTACTGGGCCCGGCGGGACGCCCAACCGGCCCGCCGGCGCGTGGTGGTCAGCGCGGTGGAGCACCACGCGGTGCTGGATGCGGTGCACTGGCTGCGCGCCCACGAGGGCGCCGAGGTGGACCTGCTGCCGGTGGACCCGGCCGGCCGGCTCGACCCGGCGGAGCTGGACCGGCTCTGCGCGGCGTACCCGGACGAGATCGCCGTGGTGAGCACCATGTGGGCGAACAACGAGGTGGGCACCGTGCAGCCGGTGGCCGAGCTGGCCGCCGTGGCCGCCCGCGCCGGCGTGCCGCTGCACACCGACGCCGTGCAGGCGATCGGTCAGATCCCGGTGGACTTCGCCGCGAGCGGGGTCGCGGCGCTCACGCTGACCGGGCACAAGCTGGGTGGGCCGGTCGGGGTGGGCGCCCTGCTGCTCGGCCGGGACGTGCCCTGCACGCCGCTTCTGCACGGTGGCGGCCAGGAGCGGGACGTCCGGTCGGGCACCCTGGACACCGCGGGCGTGGTCGCGTTCGCGGTCGCGGTCGAGACCGGGGTCAAGCGCCAGCAGGAGTACGCGGCCCGGCTGCGCGCCCTGCGCGACGACCTGGTGCGGCAGGTCCGCGCCGCGGTGCCGGACGCGGTCTACAACGGGGACCCGGACGACCGGCTCCCGGGCAACGCGCACTTCAGCTTCCCCGGCTGCGAGGGCGACGCGCTGCTGCTGTTGCTGGATGCCCAGGGCATCGCCTGCTCCACCGGGTCGGCCTGCTCGGCGGGGGTGGCCCAGCCGTCGCACGTGCTGCTCGCGATGGGCGCCGACGACGATCGCGCCCGCTCGTCGCTGCGGTTCGCGCTGGGGCACACCTCGACCGAGGACGAGGTACGGGCGCTCGCGGCGGCGCTGCCCGGGGCCGTGGAGCGGGCCCGCCGCGCCGGCGTGATCCGCGCCACCCGCCCGTAACCCGGCCCGGTTCCGGGGCGGGCTACGCTCGTAGGGCGAGGTGAGGGAGGGGTTTGCGTGCGGGTCCTGGCGGCCATGTCCGGGGGCGTGGATTCGGCGGTGGCGGCCGCCCGGGCGGTCGACGCCGGCCACGACGTGACCGGGGTGCACCTGGCGCTGGCCCGCAACCCGCAGACCTACCGCACGGGCGCGCGCGGCTGCTGCACCCTGGAGGACTCCCGGGACGCCCGGCGGGCGGCCGACGTGCTCGGCATCCCGTTCTACGTCTGGGATTTCGCGGACAGGTTCCACGAGGACGTGGTGGACGACTTCGTGGCCGAGTACGCGGCCGGGCGTACCCCCAATCCCTGCCTGCGGTGCAACGAGAAGATCAAGTTTGCGGCCGTGCTCGACCGGGCCGTGGCGCTCGGCTTCGACGCCGTGGTGACCGGCCACCACGCCCGGCTCGGCGCCGACGGGCTGCTGCGGCGCAGCGTCGACCTCGGCAAGGACCAGTCCTACGTGCTGGCCGTGCTCGACCGCGGGCAGCTCGACCGGTCGATCTTCCCGCTGGGCGACTCCACCAAGGCCCAGGTGCGCGCCGAGGCGGCCGCGCGGGGGCTGGCGGTGGCCGACAAGCCCGACTCGCACGACATCTGCTTCATCGCCGACGGCGACACCCGGCGCTTCCTGGCGGAGCGGCTCGGCGAGGCGCCCGGCGACATCGTCGACGCGCGCACCGGCGCGGTGGTGGGCGCGCACGGCGGCGCGTACTCGTACACGGTGGGCCAGCGGCGCGGCCTGGCGCTGCGGGAGCCCGCGCCGGACGGTCGCCCCCGGTACGTGCTGTCGATCACGCCGAAGACCAACACCGTGACGGTCGGTCCGGCCGAGGCGCTGGCCGTGTCGGCGGTGTCCGCGACCCGCCCGGTCTGGACCGGCGCGCCGGCGCCGACCGGCCCGATCGAGTGTCGGGTGCAGCTGCGGGCGCACGGCTCGGTGGTCCCGGCCACGGTCCGCTGCGACGGCGCCGGCCTGCACGCCGAGCTGCACGAGCCGGTGCGCGGCGTGGCGGCCGGGCAGGCCATCGTGGCCTACCGGCCGGACCCGGCCGGCGACGTGGTGCTCGGCTCGGCCACCATCAGCTGATCTAGGCTGTCATCCGTGGAAACCCAGGCGTGGCCGTGGCCGGCCGGAGCGGCGACCGGGGTCGGCTCGCTGCCCGGCGTCGACATCGCGGAGGCGCAGCGGATCGTCCTGGGCGAGCTGCCGGCCCTGCCGCACCTGCCCGAGCTACCGGCCCGCGGCCCCGGCGCCGACCTGATCGGCCGCACCGCCGCCCTGCTGGTGGACCTGCCGGTCGAGCTGTACGCGGCCCGCTGGCGGGTCGCCGCCCGCCCCGGCCGCGATCTGCGACGGGCCCGGGACCTGCTGGAACGGGACCTCGACCAGATGACCGAGCAGGCCGAGGGGTTCACCGGCACCTTCAAGATCCAGGTGGCCGGCCCGCTAACCCTGGCAGCCGGGATCGACCTGCCGACCGGCCCGCGCATGCTCCGCGACGCCGGCGCGGTCCGCGACCTCACCGGGTCGCTGGCCGAGGGGGTACGGCTGCACGTGGCCGACGTCCGGCGCCGGCTGCCGGGCGCCACCGTGCTGCTGCAACTGGACGAGCCGTCGATGCCGGCCGTGCTGGCCGGCCGGGTGCCGACCGAGAGCGGGTTCGGCACGTACCGCCCGGTCGAGACCGCGCCGGCCACCGAGTCGCTGCGCCGGGTCGTCGAGGCCGCCGCGGCGCCGGTCGCGGTGCACTGCTGCGCCCCGGACGTGCCGCTGGAGCTGGTGCGGGCCGCGGGCGCCGCGGCCGTGGCGCTGGACCTGACCCTGGTACGCCGGCTCGACCCGCTGGGCGAGGCGATCGACGCGGGCCTCGGCCTGCTGGCCGGCGCGGTGCCGGCCACTCCGACCGCGCCCGGTCAGCGGCCGACCTCGGCGAGCGTGGCCGAGCGGGTAGGCCGGCTCTGGGACCAGCTCGGCTTCCCCCGGGCCAGGCTGGTCGAGCAGGTCGTGGTGACCCCGGCCTGCGGCCTGGCCGGCGCCGATCCCGAGTACGCCCGCGCGGCGCTGACCGCCTGCCGGGACGCCGCTCGCCGGTTGGCCGAAACGTAGGTTTTCCTGTCGGACCCCGCGGGCAGGATGGCCGGATGATCGGAAAGCTCCGCACCGTGGTGATCGACTGCCCGGATCCGCGTGCCCTCGCCGAGTTCTACGCCGAGCTGCTCGGCCTGCCGGTGACCTTCGACCCGGACGACGAGCCGAGCGATTGGGTGGTGCTGGGCGGCCCGCCGGGCGCGATGCCCCGGCTGGCGTTCCAGCGCGCGCTCAACCTGCGGGCGCCGCGCTGGCCCGACCCGCAGTGGCCGCAGCAGTTCCATCTGGATGTGACGGTCGGCGACATCGACGAGGCCGAGCAGCGGGTGCTCAAGCTGGGCGCCACCCGCCTGCCGGGCCAGGGTGACGGCTTCCGGGTGTACGCGGACCCGGCCGGCCATCCGTTCTGCCTCTGCTGGGACAGCCCGCCCGGGCCCGGCGGCTCCTGACCCGCGGGGTCTGGCGCTCGGCATCGCCTTGCGGTCCGGCGTCGGCGGCCGGTCCGGTGCCGGCTTCCGGTCCGGCGTAGGCGGCCGGTCCGGTGCCGGCTTCCGGTCCGGGGCTGCCGGCCGGTCCGGTGCCGGCGCCGGGCGGGAAGCCTGCGGGACGGGTGCGGGAAAGTCGTACCGGCGGGATACCGTGCCCTGGTGCGATCGCCCGTGCGTTCCGCCGCTGGTCAGGCAGCCCGGTCAGGAGGTAGGTAGCGGTGTCCGAGGAAGCCATCCCGCGGCAGGTCAGCGCCGAGCAGGAGGCCGCGGCCGGCGCCGAGCCGCCGCCCGCGGCGCGGGAGCGGCACGCCACGCTGAGCGCCGAGCTGACCGACCACCAATACCGCTACTACGTGCTGGACGCGCCGACCGTCACCGACGCCGAGTTCGACACCATGCTGCGCGAACTCGAGGCGCTGGAGGAGCAATATCCCTCCCTGGTCACGCCCGACTCGCCCAGCCAGCGGGTCGGCGGGACCTTCTCCACCCAGTTCACCCCGGTCACGCACGCCGAGCGGATGATGTCGCTGGACAACGTCTTCGACCTCACCGAGCTGGCCGCCTGGGCCGAGCGGGTCGAGCGGGACGCCGGCGGCGGCTTCAGCTACCTGTGCGAGCTGAAGGTCGACGGGCTGGCCATCAACCTGACCTACGAGCGGGGTCGGCTGGTGCGGGCGGCCACCCGCGGCGACGGGCGCACCGGCGAGGACGTGACGCCCAACGTGCGCACCATCCGGGACGTCCCCGAGCGGCTGACCGGTGACGACGTGCCGGAGCTGCTCGAGGTGCGCGGCGAGATCTATTTCCCGGTGGCCGGCTTCGCGGATCTCAACGCCAGCCTGGTGGAGCAGGGCAGGGCGCCGTTCGCCAACCCCCGCAACGCGGCCGCCGGCAGCCTGCGCCAGAAGGACCCGCGGATCACCGCGAGCCGGCCGCTGCGGATGGTCGTGCACGGCATCGGCGCCCGGCGCGGCTTCCGGCCCACCGCCCAGTCGACGGCGTACGCCACGCTCCGGGCCTGGGGACTGCCCACCAGCGACCGCTGGCGGGTGGTGCCCGACCTCGACGGGGTCAAGGACTACATCGCCTACTACGCCGAGCACCGGCACGACGTCGAGCACGAGATCGACGGGGTGGTGGTCAAGGTCGACCCGGTGGCCATCCAGGGCCGGCTCGGCTCGACCAGCCGGGCGCCGCGCTGGGCCATGGCCTACAAATACCCGCCGGAGGAGGTGACCACCAAGCTGCTCGACATCGACGTCAACGTCGGGCGCACCGGGCGGGTCACCCCGTTCGCCGTGCTCGCGCCGGTCAAGGTGGCCGGTTCGACCGTGGCGCTGGCCACCCTGCACAACGCCCGGGAGGTCGAGCGCAAGGGCGTGCTGATCGGGGACACGGTGGTGGTGCGCAAGGCCGGCGACGTGATTCCCGAGGTGCTCGGCCCGGTGGTCGACCTGCGTCCGGCCGACGCACGGGCGTTCCGGATGCCGACCACGTGCCCCGCCTGCGGTTCGCCGCTGGCGCCGGCCAAGGAGGGCGACGTCGACATCCGCTGCCCGAACGCCCGGACCTGTCCGGCCCAGCTCCGCGAGCGGCTGTTCCACCTGGCCGGCCGGGGCGCGCTCGACATCGAGGTGCTCGGCTACAAGTCCGGCAGCGCGCTG
Source organism: Plantactinospora siamensis (assembly GCF_042434095.1). Lineage (NCBI taxonomy): Bacteria > Bacillati > Actinomycetota > Actinomycetes > Micromonosporales > Micromonosporaceae > Plantactinospora > Plantactinospora siamensis. Next base: position 543,296 of record NZ_JBHLUE010000004.1, on the reverse strand, counting down.
CTCGAGGCGGGGGCCATCACCGACGAGGGCGACCTGTTCTTCCTGGACGCCGACAAGCTCGCCCGGGTGCCGTTCTTCGTCAACAAGGACGGCAGCCTCGGCACCAACGCGGTGAAGCTGCTGGACAACCTCGACGAGGCGAAGACCCGGCCGCTGTGGCGGGTGCTCGTGGCGCTCTCCATCCGGCACGTGGGCCCCACCGCGGCGCAGGCGCTGGCCCGGCACTTCGGCTCGATCGACCAGATCAGGGCGGCCGGCGAGGAGGAGTTGTCCTCGGTCGAGGGGGTCGGCCCGACCATCGCGGTCAGCCTGCGGGAGTGGTTCGCCGTCGACTGGCACCAGGACGTGGTGGAAAAGTGGGCGGCCGCGGGCGTACGGATGGCGGAGGAGCGGCTGGACGAGGGACCTCGGCCCCTGGACGGGGTGACCGTGGTGGTCACCGGCACGCTGTCCGGCTACTCCCGGGACGAGGCGGCCGAGGCGGTGCAGAGCCGGGGCGGCAAGGTCAGCGGCTCGGTGTCCAAGAAGACCGACTTCGTCGTCGTGGGGGAGAACCCGGGCAGCAAGGCCGACAAGGCGATCTCGCTGAAGCGGCCCGTGCTGGACGAGGAGGGTTTCACCGTCCTGCTCACCGAGGGCACCGAGGCGGCGCTGCGGGTGGCACGTACCGACGAACCGGCCTGACCCTCGGCGGGCCGTCCGTGGCGTGTCGGATCTTATCCGGCGAGTTGTGGTGTATTCCAACTTAGTCACGACTACGTCCGTTTCGCGTCTGTCGGGCGTCAGACTGCCGGAAGGCGGCGTTTCATGGAGAAGCGGCGTGCGGCGGGACGCCCGCCACGGAAGATCACGCGTCGGGAGGTGCCATGGAGGCCGCGTCGTTGCGGAACTCCGTTCCCCCCGGACGGGCCACCACCTTCTTCGGCTTCGTCTGGACGGTGGTCGCCGTAGCCGTGGCGGTCTGCGCCGCGCCGCTCGCCGCCCTGCCCGGCCGGGTGCCGGCCCTGCCGGCGGCGTTCTGGCTGATGGCCGCCCTCGCGGTGGCCGGCGACGCGCACCCGTTCACCCCCTCCGGCCAGCGACCCAGTCCGGCGGTCTTCCCGTCGATCTGCTTCAGCTTCGCCATCCTGCTCGGCTGGGGGCTCGGCCCGGCGGTCGCGGTGCAGACCCTCGCGGTGGCCGTGTCGAGCTGGCGGATGCGGCACGCCGTGTGGCGGGCGGCCTTCAACGCCGGGCAGTACGCCTGCGCGCTCGCGGTGGCCCGCGAGGTGGCCCGGCTCGCCGTACCGGGTGGATTCGCCGCCGGATTCACGGTGTCCTGGGCCGACGTGCTGGCCGTGGCGGCGGCCGGCGCCGCCTGGTTCCTGGTCAGCTACGGGCTGGTCACGCTCGCCCTGCGGATGCGCTTCGGGGTGCGCTGGTGGAGCGCCTTCCGGCAGGGGTTCGCGTTCGAGGCCGTGTCGAACAGCTCCCTCCTGCTGCTCGGCCCGGTGCTGATGGCCGCGGCCCGGGTCAGCGCCGGGCTGATCCCGCTGATCATCGTGCCGCTCTATGCGGTCTCCCGGATGGCCCGGCTCTCCGGCGAGCAGGAACGGCAGGCCCGGCTGGATCCGCTCACCGGCCTGGCCAACCGCAAGGCGCTGGTGGACGAGGTGGCCGAGCAGATCTCCCTGCACGCCGAGCGCGCGGCCAAGGGGGAGCCCGGCCGGCTGGCCCTGTTGCTGCTGGACCTGGACCGCTTCAAGCACGTCAACGACGCGCTCGGGCATGCCGTCGGCGACCGGCTGCTGGTGGAGGTGGGCCGGCGGCTGACCGCGTCGGTCCGGCCCGGCGACCTGGTGGTCCGGCTCGGCGGGGACGAGTTCGCCATCCTGTCGGGCCGGCTCGCCGGCCTCGACGCGGCCCGGGAGATCGCCGACGGGGTGGCCGCGGCGCTCACCGAGCCGGTGGCCTTGGACGGGTTGCCGCTGGACGTGGGCGGCTCGATCGGGATCGCGCTCTACCCGGAGCACGGTCGGGACTTCGAGACCCTGATGCGGCACGCCGACGTGGCCATGTACGACGCCAAGCATCGCGGGGACACGGTGGCGGTGTACGCGGCAGAGTCCGACCACAACTCGCCCGAGCGGCTCAGCCTGCTCGCCGACCTGCGCCAGGTGCTGGAGGCGCCGGGCAGCGCCGGCGCCGCGGATGACGTCGGCGAGATCACCATGTATTACCAGCCGCAGATCGCGATCGCCAGCGGCGATGTGGTGGGGGTGGAGGCGCTGCTGCGCTGGCGGCACCCGCGGCGCGGCATGGTGGACCCCGAGGAGCTGATCCGGGTGGCCGAGCAGAGCGCCGTGATGCGCCTGCTCACCCGCCGGGTCGTCGACGACGTGGTGGAGCAGATCGCCAAGTGGTCGGCGGCCGGCATCGAGCTGCGGGCCGCGGTCAACGTCAGCGTCCGGGACCTGCACACCGGGGAGATCGCCGACCAGATCGCCGACCGGCTGGCCCGGTTCAACGTGCCGCCGTCGCAGCTCCAGCTGGAGATCACCGAGGGCGCCCTGATGGCGGATCCGCGCCGGGTGCTGGCCACCATCTCCCGGCTCGACAAGATCGGGGTGGCCATCGCCCTCGACGACTTCGGCACCGGCTACTCGTCCATGCAGCACCTGCGCCGGCTGCCGCTGGCCGAGGTGAAGGTGGACCGATCGTTCGTGCTCGGGATGGCGGTCGACGCGGACGACGCGGCCATCGTCCGCTCGATGATCGAGCTGGCCGGCGCGCTGGGCCTGCGGGTGGTGGCCGAGGGCGTGGAGGACGAGCGGACCTGGCGGCTGCTGCACGCCGCCGGCTGCGACGTCGCCCAGGGCTGGTTCTACGCCCGGCCGATGCCGGCCGCCGAGCTGGCGACCTGGCTATCCCGCTACCGGCCCCTGCAACCGGGTCCCGTGCAGCCGGGGTCCGGTCGGCACCGGTGGCCGACCGCCTCCATCCGCGGCGTCCGGGTCGACCAGGGCCGCGCCGACGTCAACTGAGCTCCCGCAGCCCCGGCGCCCGGAAGACCCGCCGCGCCCGCCGGTCGCCGCGGCACCGCCGCCTTTCGGGGAGGCGGTGACCGGCGACCGCGCGGTGACAAATAGACTCGCTCGGGTCACCGCGCGCCTGCGAGGCTGTGTCGGTGCCCGGTTCCGGCCCGGGACGCGAGCCGGGGGACGTACACCGTCGAGGCACGAAAAGGGGATACGGATGGCCGCCATCTCCCGCGAGGAGGTCGCGCACCTGGCGCGCCTGTCGCGGCTCGCCGTCACGGAGGAGGAGCTGGACAGGTTCGCCGGCCAGCTCGACGTGATCCTGCAGTCGGTGGCCCGGGTGGGTCAGGTCGCCGCCGCCGACATCCCGCCCACCTCGCACTCCGTGCCGCTGACCAACGTGTTGCGGGACGACGTGGTGACGCCGTGCCTGACGCCCGAGGAGGTCCTGTCGGGCGCGCCGGACGCCGACCAGCAGCGCTTCCGGGTGCCCCGGATCCTCGACGAGGAGGCCGCATCATGAGCGAGCGCAGCGAGCAGACCGACCTGACCAGGATGTCGGCGGCCGGGATCGCCGGGCTGGTGGCCGCCGGCGAGGTGTCGGCGATCGAGGTGACCCGCGCGCACCTGGACCGGATCGGCGCGGTCGACGACCAGGTGCACGCCTTCCTGCACGTCGACGCCGAGGGCGCCGAGCGCGCCGCCCGGGCCGTGGACGAGCGCCGGTCGGCCGGCGAGCCGCTCGGCCCGCTGGCCGGGGTGCCGGTGGCGGTGAAGGACGTGCTGACCACCCGCGGGGTGCCGACCACCGTCGGCTCGAAGATCCTCGAGGGCTGGCGCCCCCCGTACGACGCCACGATCGTCCAGCGGCTGCGTGACGCCGGCACGGTGATGCTCGGCAAGACCAACATGGACGAGTTCGCGATGGGCTCGTCGACCGAATACTCCGCCTACGGCCCCACCCGCAACCCGTGGGACCTGACCCGGATCCCGGGCGGCTCCGGCGGCGGCAGCTCGGCCGCGCTGGCCGCGTACGAGGCGCCGCTGGCCATCGGCTCGGACACCGGCGGGTCGATCCGGCAACCGGGCGCGGTCACCGGCACGGTCGGCGCCAAGCCGACGTACGGCGGCACCTCCCGGTACGGGCTGGTGGCCTTCTCCTCGTCGCTGGACACCCCCGGGCCGTGCGCCCGGACGGTGCTGGACGCGGCGCTCCTGCACCAGGTGATCGGCGGGCACGACCCCCGCGACTCCACCTCGATCCCGCAGCCGGTGCCCGACGTGGTGGCCGCGGCCCGCGCGGGCGCGGCGGGCGACCTGACCGGGGTGAAGCTCGGGCTGGTCCGCGAGTTCTCCGGCGAGGGCGCCGAGCCGGGCGTGCTGGCCGCGTTCCGGGACGCCGTGGACGCGCTCACCAAGCTGGGCGCCGAGGTGGTCGAGGTGTCCTGCCCGCACTTCGAGTACGCGCTGCCGGCGTACTACCTCATCTCGCCGAGCGAGTGCTCATCGAACCTGGCCCGGTTCGACGGCGTCCGCTTCGGGTTGCGGGTCGGCGACGACGGCAACCGGTCGCTCGAGGAGGTCATGTCGCTCACCCGGGACGCCGGCTTCGGCCCCGAGGTCAAGCGCCGGATCATCCTCGGCACGTACGCGCTCTCCTCCGGCTACTACGAGGCGTACTACGGGCAGGCGCAGAAGGTGCGCACGCTGATCAGCCGGGACTTCGCGGCCGCGTTCGAGCGGGTGGACGCGCTGATCGCGCCCACCACCCCGTTCGTGGCGTTCCCGTTCGGCTCCCGCACGAGCGACCCGTACCAGATGTATCTGGCCGACCTGTTCACCATCCCGAGCAACCTGTACGGCGGGCCGGCCATCTCGGTCCCGTGCGGCCTGTCCGAGGGGCTGCCGGTGGGCCTGCAGGTGATGGCACCGACGATGGCCGACGACCGGATGTACCGGGTCGCCGCGGCGCTGGAGAGCGCGGTCGGCTCGTTCACCCCACCGGCGCTGTGAGGCAGGAGCAACCATGACGACGACACTGCCCGCGTACGACGAGGTGGTCGCGCGGTACGAGCCGGTGATCGGCCTGGAGACGCACGTCGAGCTGGGCACCCGGACCAAGATGTTCTGCGGCTGCCCGACCGACTTCGGCGGCGAGCCGAACACCCGGGTCTGCCCGGTCTGCCTGGGCCTGCCCGGCTCGCTGCCGGTGGCCAACAAGGCTGCCATCGAGGCGATCATCCGGATCGGCCTGGCGCTCAACTGCTCGATCGCCAGCTGGTGCCGGTTCGCCCGGAAGAACTACTTCTACCCGGACATGCCGAAGAACTTCCAGATCAGCCAGTACGACGAGCCGATCTGCGTGGACGGCTACCTGGACGTCGAGGTGGACGGGGAACTCGTCCGGATCGAGATCGAGCGGGTGCACCTGGAGGAGGACACCGGCAAGTCGCTGCACGTGGGCGGCGCCACCGGCCGGATCCACGGCGCCACCGAATCGCTGGTCGACTACAACCGGGCCGGCATCCCGCTGGTGGAGATCGTCACGAAGCCGATCCCCGGCACCGGCACGCTGGCTCCGGTGGTGGCCCGCGCGTACGTCACCGAGCTGCGGGACGTGATCCGCACGCTCGGCGTCTCCGACGTACGGATGGAGGAGGGCTCGCTGCGCTGCGACGTGAACACGTCGCTGAACCGGCCCGGCGAGGAGTGGGGCACCCGCACCGAGACCAAGAACGTCAACTCGCTGCGCTCGGTGGAGCGCGCGGTCCGCTCGGAGATGCTGCGCCAGGCGTCGGTGCTGGATGCGGGCGGCCGGATCACCCAGGAGACCCGGCACTTCCACGAGGACACCGGGGACACCACGCCGGGCCGGTCCAAGGAGACCGCCACCGACTACCGCTACTTCCCCGAGCCGGACCTGGTGCCGCTGGCCCCGGACCCGAGCTGGGTGGCCGAGTTGAAGGCGGCGCTGCCGGAGCTGCCCCGGGTGCACCGCCGGCGGCTGCAGGAGCGGTGGGGGCTCTCCGACCTCGACATGCAGTCGGTGGTCAACGCCGGCGCGGTCGAGCTGATCGAGCAGACCATCGCGGCCGGCGCCACCCCGGCCGGCGCCCGCAAGTGGTGGCTGGGCGAGCTGTCCCGCCGGGCCAACGAAACCGGTGTCGAGCTGGCCGCCGTGGGCGCCACCCCGGCCCAGGTGGCCGAGCTGCAGCGGCTGGTCGACGAGGGCAAGCTGAACGACAAGCTGGCCCGTACCGTGCTCGAGGGCGTGGTGGCCGGCGAGGGCTCGCCCGCCGAGATCATGTCGAACCGCGGCCTCGGCGTGGTGTCGGACACCGGCGCCCTCACGGCGGCCGTGGACGAGGCCATCGCCGCCAACCCGGACGTGGCCGCGAAGGTACGCGGTGGCAAGGTGGCCGCGGCCGGCGCGCTGGTCGGCGCCGTCATGAAGACGACCCGGGGTCAGGCCGACGCCCGGACGGTCCGCGACATGGTGCTGGAGCGCCTCGGCGTCGAGGGCTAGGCGGGCCCCGCCGCGCCAGTCCGACGGGGCTTCGCCGGTCGGGTGGGTGGGTTTCGCCGAAGCCCCCCGCTCTGGGCGGTGAGGTTTGATCCCGACGCGGGCGGGCTGCGGCGAAACCCCCGTGGTGGTCCGGGCCGTCCCGGCGCTGCCGTCCCGGGCTGCGTGCGGGGACCTGCTTGGATGAGCGGCATGGATTTCGCGTTCTTGGCCGTGAGCTTGGCCATTCTCGGGGTGTTGCTCATGCAGGTGGCCGGGTCGGGTCGGCGGGACGGCACCGCGTGGCGGCTGGGCGAGATCGAGCGCCGGCTCGATCTCGTCATGAATCACCTCGGAATCGAGGATCCCGGGGCGGAGTTGCCCGGGGTGCGGGAGCATCTTGCGCGGGGCGACAAGATCCAGGCGATCAAGGCGTACCGGGAGGCAACCGGCGCGGACCTGCGGACCGCCAAGGACGCGGTGGAGGCGATGGGCCGCTGACGGTCGCCCGGCGGCCCGCGTGCCCGCGGCGCGCCCCGCGGTGCGGCGACGCTGACGGTCGTCCCGCGGCCCCCGCCGGGTCGCGCTGGCTACGGACCGTGGATCAGCCGGTGGTGGTCGGGACCGGGGCGCCGGGGGCGCTGGAGTTGGACGGGCTCACCGTGGGCGTCGGGGTGGGGCCGCGGGTCGGGGTGGGCGTCACGGAGGCCTTCGGGTCGCCCGCCGCCGGGTTGGTGATGATGTGCCGTTCGAGGCTCACCTGCGCCTCGCCGGTGCCGCCGACCGTGATGTCGTCGTACGCCTGGAGCTTCTGCCCCGGATCGAAGTAGAGCACCGACATGCTCAGCGGGGTGGGCTTCTCGCCCTCCAGGCCGCGCAGCCCGGCGCCGCCGGTCGACCCCTCCACGAAGAGCTGGGTCGGTTGCTCGCCGTCCACCTGCGGAAGCCGCAGCACCTCGCGGTGGTGCACGTGCCCGGAGAGCACCAGCGGGACGGTCCCGGAGAGCGGACCGGCGGAGGCCGGGTCGTGCACCAGCGCGATGTCCACCTTCTGCGGCGCGGCCGAGCGGATCGTGGCGGCCAGCCGTTCCCCGGTGGTGATGACCTGATCGGCGACCTGCGTGGTGAGCCCCGAGCCGGCCGGCGAGGTCTCCTTGTCGGGGGTGAACCGCGGGTCGCCGGCGCCGGCGATGGTCAGCCCGGCGACCTTGGTGAGCGACTGGTCGAGGACCGTGGCGTTGGGCTGCTTGGCCACGGCCGCCGCCGTGGCGCTGGAGTCGTGGTTGCCGCGGATGTAGACGTACGGCTTCTTCAGCTGGCCGATGGAGTTCACGAACGAGGCCTCCGGCTCGCTGCCCCAGTCGGTGATGTCCCCGGTGTCGATGACCACGTCGATGTTGAACTGCTCGACCACCGTGCGGATGACCTGCCAGGCGGACGGGTTGAGGTGCAGGTCCGAGATGTGCAGCACCCGCGTGGTGCCGGGGGACGGCTCGTACACCGGGAGCGCCGAGAGCGTCGTGTAGAGCTTGCTCACGTTGCCGACCAGCCGTTGCAGCTGGTCGGCGTACTTGCCATAGTTCGTGGCGATCGACCGCGCATCGCCGACGATGGCCGGCGCGTTGACCAGCAGGCCCTCGTAGCGCGGCTCCTCCAGGGCCCGGGGGTGCAGGGTCAGCCCGGCCAGCCCGAGGCTGCCGCCGGTGATGACCAGCGAGAGCACCCCCGACCAGGCGACCCGGCGTACGTTCCGGAAGACCAGGGCGGCCAGCAGCAGCGACCCGAGCAGGGCCGCGCCGATGGTCCGCAGGATCAGCCGGGCCGCGCCCTCGCTGACGTCCCGGACGGCGAGGCTGCTGATCCGGTCCAGGTTGCCCGGGTCGCTGATGAGCGCCTCGGTACGCCGCTGGTCGAGGGCGCCGAGCTGCACGGTGAGCCGGGTGGGCCCGTCGTGGCTGTCGAACTCGAGGGCGCCGAGCGGCGGGATGCGGACCGTGGTGCCGCCGCTGGCGGACGGGCTGAGCGCCAGCTGCGCGCGGAACGGGCCGATGTCGGTCTCCACCCGGCCGCCGAGCAGGGTGCCGAGCACCACGCCGACCAGGCTCACCGCCACGATGGCCGCGGCGATCCGGGTCCGCCGACCCCAGGTCGAGGTCGCGGCCCGGCGACCGCCGTGCCACGCCGTGGTCAGCGCCCCGCCCGCCGCGGTCGCGCCACGCCGTACCGCTGCCGCGGTCGCCGCGCGCCGCGCCGCGGTGGTGTCGCGCCGCGCCGCGGTCGTGTCGCGCGGTGCCGCCGGGTCCCTTCGCTCGTCAGCCACGAGAGGGTGACCTGCCCGCCCACCGATCTTGGGAAACCTGCCGGCGTCGCGGGCTCAACTGCGCCCCGCGCCGCCGTCGGAGAACACCAGCCGGATCAGTCGGTCGTCGTCGGCCCTCGGCCGGCCCCGGCCGTCCTTGTTCGAGGTGGAGATCCAGAGCGAACCGTCCGGCGCCGCCACGGCGGCCCGCAGCCGCCCGTACCGGTTGGTCAGCACGGCCCGGGGCTGGCCCAGCACGCCGCCGTCGGCGGTCAGTTCCATGAGCCAGAGCCGCTCACCCTTGAGGCACGCGGCCGCGAGCAGCCGCCCGATGATGGCCGCGCCGGAGCAGGACGCCTCGTCGGTGTGCCACTGCACCAGCGGGTAGCTGAACCTCGCGTCGGTGCCCGGCTGGTCGGAACCCGGCGCCCCGCCCTCGACATCGGGCCAGCCATAGTTGTGCCCCGGCTCGATCCGGTTGATCTCGTCCCAGGTGTTCTGACCGAACTCGGTGGCGTACAGGCGCCTGTTCTCGTCCCAGGCCAACCCCTGCACGTTGCGGTGCCCGAGCGACCACACCGGCGAGTTGGCGAACGGGTTGCCGGGCGCCGGCTTGCCGGCCGGGGTGATCCGGAGGATCTTGCCGGCCAGGCTCTTCTGGTCCTGCGCGAGGCCGCGTTGGGTGGCGTCGCCGGTGGTCGCGTACAGGAAGCCGTCCGGGCCGAAGGCGAGCCGACCCCCGTTGTGGACGCCGGAGCGCGGGATGCCGGTGAGGATGGGTGTCGGCTGGCCACCGAGGGTGAGTCGGGCGATCCGGTTGTCCCGGTCGGTGGAGTAGTAGACGAAGACCGCCTTGTCCTTTTCGTATTCCGGTGAGACGGCGATGCCGAGCAGACCTCCCTCGCCACCCGCCGCAACTCCCTCGACCGTCTGCACCGTAGCGACCTTGAGGCCGTCCGGGCCGGACTCGGGGCCGACCTTGAGGATCTTCGCGGAGTCCCGCTCGGTGACCAGGGCGCCGCCGTCGGGCAGGAACGCGATGGCCCACGGCACGTTCAGGCCGGTGGCGAGGACCGTGGCGGCCACCTCCTGATCGGTGCCGCCGCCCCGCGTCGAGGCCGGGGCCGTGGGGGTGGGAAAGCGCGGCGGCTCCCCGGCCGGGTCCGGCTTCGGTTCGCCGAAGGAACAACCGCCGGCCGCGAGGACGGCCGCCGCGCACAGCGCGACCGCCGCTCGGGCCCGGGCGCGGTGCCGGTACGTGGTCCGAAGGCTCACCGGCCCAGCCTAGTCGCGCCGGCACAGCGTCGCGGATCTCCCCGCGGTACGCGGCCGGGCGCCGAAGCCCCGCTCCGGCGCCCGCTCAGATCGGCCTTGATGCAACGTGTGAAACGGTGTAATCATGTAATCAGTACGATGGAGGTGCGGTATGCGAGACCGGAGATGGGATGTCGCGGGTGGCCGGAACGAGCCACCGCCCGCGGACGACGCGGCGGCCTGGATCACCGGGGCGGTCCCGGACGGTTGGTTCAACGGTCCACCGCGGGTCGTGGTGGACCGCGAAGAGATCATCATTGTCGGCCGGCTGCCCGAGCCGGAGTTGGCGGCCGAGGCGACGCCGGCGGACCGGGCGGCCGCCGAGGCGGGGCGGATCAACCAGCACCGGGAGGAGACCCGGGACCGGCGGATCGGGATCGCCCGGCAGATCGAGCACCGCTACCGCCGGAAGGTGGCCTGGGGCGCCGCCTGCGGCGAGACGGAGGAGTTGTTCACCAACGTGTCGGCGCCGGTGATGACCCGGCTCCGCCAGCCGGAGCGCCGGGTCCTCGACACCCTGGTCGACGCGGGTGTGGCGCGGTCCCGCTCGGAGGCGTTGGCCTGGTGCGTCCGGCTGGTCGGCCAGCACGCGCAGGAGTGGCTCGGTGAGCTGCGCACCGCCATGGGCACGGTCGAGGACCTCCGCCGCCGCGGCCCCACCACCTGAGGAAGGAAGGGCCCCTTGTTATCGCTTTTCGTATAGGAAGGGGCCCTTCCTAACCGTTCGGCGTCGGCCGGCCGCCCGGCGGCGGCGCCGGAGGGCTATCGTCGGCCAGCGTGAAGATCTGGATCCCGCACGAGGAGGGCCGGTCGCTGCTCGGCGAGCTGCCCGCGGACGTACGCGTGGAGATTGTGGCCGACCCGCAGCAGCCGCCGGCGGAGCGCGCCGGCGTCGAGTTCTGGGTGCCGCCGTTCCTCGCGCCCGGCACGGCGGTACGGCTCGCCGCGGAGCTGCCCGACCTGCGCGTCGTACAGCTGCTCTCGGCCGGCGCCGACGCCTGGGCCGGCCGGCTGCCCGCCGGGGTGACCCTGTGCGACGCCCGCGGCGTGCACGACACGTCCACCTCGGAGTGGGTGCTCACCGCGATCCTGGCCCACCTGCGCGCGTTCGACGAGTTCGCCCGGGCGCAGGCCCGGCACGAGTGGGCGAGCCTCGACTACCTGCCGACGGACGAGCTCGCCGGCAAGCGGGTGCTGCTCGTCGGCGCGGGCTCGATCGGCGCGGCCATCGAGGCACGGCTCCGGCCATTCGAGGTGGAGATCACCCGGGTGGCCCGGACGGCCCGGCCGGAGCAGGGCGTGCACGGCGTGGCGGAGCTGCCGGAGCTGCTGCCGCACGCCGACATCGTGGTGCTGATCGTGCCGCTCACCGACGAGACGCGCGGCATGGTGGACCGGAAGTTCCTGGCGTCGATGCACGACGGCGCGCTGCTGGTGAACGCGGCCCGCGGCCCGGTTGCGGACACCGACGCGCTGGTGGCCGAGCTGAGCGCCGGTCGGCTGCGGGCCGCGCTGGACGTGACCGACCCGGAGCCGCTGCCCGCCGGCCACCCCCTGTGGGACGTGCCCGGCCTGCTGCTCACCCCACACGTGGGCGGATCCGTACGCGGCCTGCTGCCCCGGGCGTACCGGCTGGTCGGGGCGCAACTGCGGCGCTTCCTTGCCGGGGAACCCCTGGAGAACGAGGTGGTGGGCGGCTACTGACCGGCCGAGCCCGGGCCGCGGGAGGCCGCGCCGGGGCTCGGGCCCGGTGTGCCGGGGCTCGGGCTCGCTGTGCCGGGGCTCGGGCTCGGTGTGCCGGGCGAGGCCGGGGCGTCGGGCGAGGCCGGGGTGTCGGGCGAGGCGGGGCTGTCGGGCGAGGCGGGGGTGTCGGTGGCGGCCGGGCCGGGGGCCGCCGCCGGGTCCAGCGGCTGGCCGCTCGCGGCGATCAGGCGCGACAGGTCGGACCGGCGTACGCCGGGCAGCGCGGCGGAGGCGCCGTCGGTCAGCCGGACCGTCACCCGACCTCGCTCGTCGACGCCGAACTCGGCCACGTCTGGCCACGGGATGCGACGCTGGCCCACCAGCGCGCGCAACCGCAGCCCCGCGGGGTCGGCGTCGGTGCCGGACCGCCAGGCCCAGATCCCGATGGCCAGGGGCACCAGCAGGATCGGCGCGAGATACCAGCGCAGGCTCGCCACCGGCAGCGCGCCGATGAAGGCGATCAGGGCGGCCAGCCAGATCGTCTGGCTGTGCCGGAAGCGGACGGTGTCGGCGGAGCTCACCCGCCGATTTTCGCACCCGGCGGCCGGGTCCGGGCCGGCGGCCCGCTGCCGGGGCCGCCGGAGCGCGGGTGTTAAGAAGGGCCCCTTCCTATACAAAAAGCGATAAGAAGGGGCCCTTCCTTACACCCTCAGGCGGTGGCGTAGCCCGGCATGGGGTAGCCGGCGAGCAGGTCGCGGACCTCGCCGGCGATCCGCTCGATCGTGCTCTCGTCGTCCTTGACGGCCGCGCCGATCGCCTCGTCCATCCAGGCCGCCACCTGCGGCATCTGCTCCTCGGTGAGGCCGCGGGTGGTCAGCGCGGCGGTGCCGAGCCGGATTCCGGACGGGTCGAACGGCTTGCGCGGGTCGTACGGCACGGTATTGTAGTTGAGCTCGATGCCGGCCCGGTCCAGCGCCTGCGCCGCCGGCTTGCCGCCGATGCCCTGGCCGGTGAGGTCGGCGAGGATGAGGTGGTTGTCCGTGCCGCCGGAGACCAGGTCGTAGCCCCGCTCGACGAGCGCGGCGGCCAGCGCCTTGGCGTTGGCCACGATCTGCGCCGCGTAGGCCCGGAAGTCCGGCCCGGATGCCTCGCGCAGCGCCACCGCGATGCCCGCTGTGGTGTGGTTGTGCGGGCCGCCCTGCAGGCCCGGGAACACGGCCTTGTCGATCGCCGAGGCGTGCTCGGCGGTGCTGAGGATCATCGCGCCGCGCGGGCCCCGCAGGGTCTTGTGGGTGGTGGTGGTGACGACGTCGGCGTGCCCGACCGGCGACGGGTGCGCGCCGCCCGCCACCAGACCGGCGATGTGCGCGATGTCGGCCACCAGCACCGCGCCGACCTCGCGGGCGATCTCGGCGAAGCCGGCGAAGTCGATGGTGCGCGGCACGGCCGTGCCGCCGCAGAAGATCACCTTCGGGCGTTCCCGGCGGGCCACGTCGCGGACCTCGTCGAGGTCGATCCGCCCGGTCTCCCGGGACACCCCGTAGCGGACGGAGTTGAACCACTTGCCGGTGGCCGAGACGGACCAGCCGTGCGTGAGGTGCCCGCCCATCGGCAGCGACATGCCCAGCACGGTGTCGCCGGGGGAGAGGAAGGCCAGATAGACCGCGAGGTTGGCGGGCGAGCCCGAGTATGGCTGGACGTTGGCGTGATCCACCCCGAAGAGCGCCTTGGCCCGCTCGATGGCCAGCGTCTCGATCTGGTCGATCAGCTGCTGGCCCTCGTAGTAGCGGCGCCCGGCGTAGCCCTCCGAGTATTTGTTGGTCAGCACGGTGCCGCTGGCCTCCAGCACCGCCGCCGACACGTAGTTCTCCGACGCGATCATCCGCAGCTTGTCGTGCTGGCGCTGCGCCTCGGCCTCGACGAGGCCGGCCAGCTGCGGGTCCGCCGCAGTCAGGCTGGGAATCGGTGGTATGTGCACGAGCGTCCTCCTGGCTTCGTCCGGCGGCCGCCACCAGCGCGACCGGCGGAATGGAGCGGCTGCTTCACCGCACCGGATCCTGCCAGTGCGGGTAGCCACGGTCCCCGGCGGGCGGGTGCCCGTCGGCCTCCGCGTACGCCCAGGCGCGCGACGCACGCATCCGGTCGCTCCCCGGTGGTTCTCTCCACCTCACGGCGCCAGTCGCGAGTACGTCGATGCTACCCGTCGAGCGGGCCGGGGAGCGGCAGCGCAGCGCCGGCGAAGGGGCTTGACCGGTTCAGCTGGCGCGCGGCGGAGCGGTGCTGCCGCGCGGGGTCAGGTGCGCGCCCTCGTCCTGGTACGCCCCGACCTGCTCGCCGCGGATCAACGCCAGCAGGTGCCGGGCGGCGTGCCCGCCGTACGCCGGAATGTCCCGGCTGAGCGCGGTGAGGGCCGGGTGCACGAGTTGGCACAGCGGCGAGTCGTCCCAGGCCACGATGGACAGTTCGCCGGGCACGGCCAGACCCATCTCCTGGGCCACGGCCAGGCCGGCGATCGCCATCACGTCGTTGTCGTACATGATCGCGGTGGGTCGTTCGGGGGCGCTGAGCAGCCGGCGGGTGACCCGGGCGCCGTCCTCGCCGCTGTAGTCCGAGGGCACGCTGAGCGACCAGCGCACCTCGGGGCGCTCGCAGACGCGCTGGAAGGCCGACGTGCGGAGCTCCGTGTGCAGCAGCCCGGGCAGGCCGCCGACCCGGGCGATCCGGCGGTGTCCCAGGGCGATGAGGTATTCGAGCGTCTCGGTCACGGCCGCGGCGTCGTCGGACCAGACGTGCGGCAGCGCGCCGGTGTGCCCGGGGCCGCCGATGACCACGGCCGGCAGGTCCAGCTCCTCCAGCATCGGCACCCGCCGGTCGTCGGCGCGCAGGTCGCAGACGAAGACCCCGTCCACCCGGCGCTCGCCCCACCAGCGCCGATATACCGCCACCTCGGCCTCGGGGTCGGCCACCACCTGCAGGGTGAGCGCGTAGCCGCGGGACGACAGCTCGGCCTCGACGCCGCTGATGAGCTCCATGAAGAACGGCTCGATGCCGAGGATCCGGGCCGGCCGGGACAGCGCGAGCCCGACGGCCCGGGCGCTGGCCCCGGAGAGCGCCCGGGCGGCGCTGTTCGGGTTGAAGCCGATCTCCTCGGCGATCGCGAGAATGCGTTGCCGGGTCGCGGCCGAGACGCCGGGCTGACCGTTGAGGGCGTACGAGACGGCCCCCTTGGACACCCCGGCCCGCCGGGCCACGTCGGCGATCGTGGGCCGCTTCACCGCGCTCCTTCGGATCGGTCGTTCTCCCCGGACCGAGGTAAGGATGGCCCGGGGGTTGGCACCTTACCGGTCGGCGGGGCCGGCCGGAGGCGCTCACTACTTGCACGGTTAAGCATAGTGGTCCCGATGCTCGCGGCGGGAATTCCTATACAACGTTGGAAGTGGGTGGGAGCGCTCCATGTAACGGTAAAGATGATGAAAACGGGCCAACCGCTTCGGCAAATTTCGGCGTAGGTCACGGCTCGGCTACGGGATCGCTCGCTTATTGACACACCTTGTCACCCCACTTACGGTGGCTTTCACTTACCCGGTTCAGTCGACGTTCCTCGATCATGGGAGCGTTCCCACATTGTGCTCGGAGGATTGGCAAATGAGACGGTCTTTGCCCAGATGGCTGCGGGTGGCCGCGGTGGGGCTGGTGGCGACCACCATGGTCGCCGCGTGCAGTGGCAAAAGCACGACCTCCAGCGGTGACAGCTCCCAGGTCACCCTGAAGATCGCGTTCTGGGGGGACTTCGGCCTGACGGATCTCAAGACCAAGTACGAGGCCGCGCACCCCAACGTCAAGATCGAGCTGAACACGGGCGAATACAACGCCCAGCACGAGGACCTGCAGAAGAAGCTGATCGCCGGCTCCGGCGCGCCGGACATCGCGGCGATCGACGAGGGCTTCATCGTGCAGTTCCGCTCGCAGGCCGACAAGTTCGTCAACCTCCTCGACAAGGGCGCCGGCTCGTACGAGAGCAAGTACCTGCCGTGGAAGTGGAAGAACTCGATGTCGCCGGACGGCAAGGCGCAGATCGGCCTCGGCACCGACGTCGGCGGCCTGGCCATGTGCTACCGGACCGACCTGTTCAAGGAGGCCGGCCTGCCCACCGAGCGGGACCAGGTCTCAGCGCTCTGGCCCGACTGGGACAAGTTCATCGACGTCGGCAAGCAGTACACCAACAAGACCCACAAGAAGTTCATCGACGCCGCGTCGAACATGTTCAACCCGATCCTCACCCAGCAGCCGGTCGGCTTCTACGACCAGAACGAGCAGCTGCAGATGGACGGCGGGCCGAAGGTCGCCTTCGACTACAGCGTGAAGGCCGTCCAGGCGGGCCTCTCGGCCAACCTGGCCAGCTTCCAGGCCGACTGGGACAAGGGCTTCCTGGGCAACAAGTTCGCCGTGCTGGCCTGCCCGGCCTGGATGCTCGGGCACATCAAGGACACCGCGCCGTCCACCAAGGGCAAGTGGGACATCGCGGCCGTTCCCGGCGGCGGCGGCAACTGGGGCGGCTCCTGGCTGACCATCCCCAAGCAGGGCAAGCACGTCGACGAGGCGTACAAGCTGCTGGAGTGGCTGGTCCAGCCGGAGCAGCAGATCGAGATCTTCAAGTCGGTCGGCAACCTGCCCTCGCAGCCGGCGCTCTACACCGACCCGGCGATCGCCGACTTCAAGAACCCGTTCTTCAGCAACGCCCCGGTCGGGCAGATCTTCCCGAAGATGGCGCAGGGCCTGCAGCCGCAGTACCTGGGCAAGAAGGCCGGCCCGACGCGGGTGGCCGTGGAGAACGTGCTCACCCGGGTGCAGAACGGCTCGCTCAAGCCGGACGCCGCCTGGGCGGAGGCCGTCAAGCAGGCGCAGAAGGCGGCGTCGAGCTGAGGTTGCGGTCCCGCGGCCCCGATCCGGGGCCGCGGGACGGCGCCCGCCGGGGCCGCACCGGGACCGGATCGCCACGGGGGCGGTCCGGTCCCGGTCCGCCCGCCACCGCCTTGGTTCCGCCGTCCCGGCCATCCGTCCGAGGAGAAGACCTGATGTCCACCACCCGCACCCAGCCGGCCCCGTTCGGCGGCCAGCGGGCCGGCCGCCCCGGCGGGCCGCCGGCCGTCGGCCGGGCGCCCGTGCCGCAGCGGTCCAACCTGCGCAACCGGCTGCTCCGCTTCGACATGCGCTACATGCCGTACGTCATGATCGCCCCGTTCTTCCTGCTGTTCGCGGTGTTCGGGGTCTTCCCGCTGATCTTCAACGCGATCGTCGCGTTCCGGAACTGGCGTCTGGACGACCCGACCAAGACCGGTTGGGCCGGTACGGAGAACTTCACCAAGCTGTTCGGCGACTCCGACTTCTGGAACGCCCTCTACAACACCCTGGGCATCTTCGTGCTCTCCACGGTGCCGCAGCTGATCATCGCGCTCGTGGTGGCCTCGGTGCTGAACCGCAGGCTGCGCGGGCAGTCCTGGTGGCGGGTCGGCGTGCTGCTGCCCTACGTCACCCCCATCACGGCCTCCACGATGGTGTTCAGCACGATCGTCTCCCGCGACTACGGCATCGCGAACTGGGTGTTGGGGTTGGTCGGGATCGGCGGCGCCGACCATCCGATCGACTGGCGGGCCGACAAGCTGCACTCCTGGATCGCCATCGCCACGATGGTCAACTGGAAGTGGATCGGCTACAACGCCCTGCTCTACCTGGCGGCCATGCAGTCCATCCCGCGGGACGTCTACGAGGCCTCGGCCATCGACGGCGCGGGGCCCAGCCGCCAGCTCTGGCAGATCACCGTCCCGATGATCCGCCCGGTGGTGCTGTTCACCGTGGTGCTGTCCACGATCGGCGGCCTGCAGCTCTTCACCGAGCCGATGCTGTTCGACCTCAACTCGCAGAGCGCCACGGGCGGCCCGAACGGCGAGTGGCAGACCATCGGCCAGCTCATCTACAAGGTCGGCTGGAAGGACCTCAACCTCGGCTACGCGGCCGCCATGGCGATGGCGTTGTTCGTCATCGTGCTGCTGCTCACCGGCCTGAACGCCCTGCTCACCAATCGCATCGGAGGAGGACGACGGTGACCGCCAGCACCGCCGCACACACCGCCCGGCACTCCGCCGCCCCGACCGCGGCGCCGCGCGGCCGCCGCGCCGCCCTGCTGGGCCGGGCGCCACAGGACACCCCGGGCAGCATCAAGACGTACCTGCTGCTCGCGCTCATCGTGCTCTTCTCGGCGTTCCCGATCTACTGGATGTTCGTGATCGCCACCAGCACCGACGAGGCGCTCACGAAGACGCCGCCGGCCGTCGTACCGGGCAACCAGTTCTTCGTGAACCTGCACGAGGTCTTCACGATGCAGGACGTCTACTTCGCGGCCTCGCTGATCAACAGCCTCATCGTGTCGTCCGTGGTGACCCTCTCGATGCTGTTCTTCTGCTCGCTGGCCGGCTTCGCCTTCGCCAAGCTGCGGTTCCGGGGCAGCAACGCGCTGATGCTGTTCGTGGTGCTCACCCTCACCGTGCCCAGCCAGCTCGGCATCGTGGCCCTGTACATCGTGATGGGCAAGCTCGGCTGGAACGGCACCCTGCTCGCGGTGATCGCGCCCAACCTGGTCACCGCGTTCGGGGTGTTCTACATGCGGCAGTTCATCCTCAACGCCGTGCCGGACGAGCTGATCGAGTCCGGTCGGATGGACGGCGCCACCACGATGCGGCTGTACTGGAGTCTCGTGATCCCGGCGATCCGCCCGGCGCTGGCCGTGCTCGGCCTGCTCACCTTCGTGGCCACCTGGAACGACTTTCAGTGGCCGCTGATCACGCTGAACGGCTCGGACTTCCCGACCTCGATGGTGGCCATCTCCGACCTGGCCAGCGGCAACTACGTCATCTACCGCCGGGTGCTGGCCGGCGCGTTCGTGGCCACCCTGCCGCTGCTGGTCCTGCTCGGCATCGGCGGCCGGCAGATCGTCCGCGGCATCATGGAAGGCGCGGTGAAGGCGTGACGGCGTCCGTCCGGCCGCTGCACGACGGATGGACGCTGCGCGCGGAGCCCGGTCCGGACGTACCGGCCGAGCTGATCGGGGTGGCGGTGCCGGCGACCGTGCCGGGCTGCGTGCACACCGATCTGCTCGCGGCCGGTCTGATCCCGGACCCCTACCTGGACGCCAACGAGACGGCGCTGTCCTGGATCGGGCGCACCGACTGGACGTACGAGACCAGCTTCGACTGGGCGGGCGCCGACACCGAGCGGGTCGACCTGGTCTGCGCCGGGCTGGACACCGTGGCCACCGTGCTGCTCAACGACGTCGAGCTGGGTCGTACCGCCAACATGCACCGGGGCTGGCGGTACGACGTCCGGGCGACGCTGCGGCCTGGCCGGAACGTGCTGCGAGTGCGCTTCGGCTCGGCCTACCGCTATGCCGAGGCCATGCGCGACCGCCTCGGCGACCGGCCGAACGCCTACCCGGAGCCGTTCAACTTCATCCGCAAGATGGCCTGCAACTTCGGCTGGGACTGGGGACCGAACCTGGTCACGGCCGGGATCTGGCAGCCGATCTCGGTGCACTGCTGGGACACCGCGCGGCTGGCCGAGGTCCGCCCGCTGGTCACCGTCGAAGAGGGCCGGGGCCGGGTGGCCGTACACGTCCGGCTGGACCGGGCGGGCGACGGGCCGGTCCGGGTGGCCGCGGCCCTCACCGGCGCGCCGGACGGCCCGGCCGAGGCCGCCGTGACGGTGCCGGCCGGGGAGCGCACGGCCGTGCTCGACCTCACGGTGGCCGATCCCGAGCTGTGGTGGCCGCGCGGGTACGGCGGGCAGCCGCGCTACCCGCTGGCCGTCACCCTGCACGACACCGACGCCGACGCCGCTGACGCCGACCCAGACGCCGACCCCGACGCCGCCGCTGACGCCGACGCCGGCGGCGGCGGCAGCGGCGAGCTGGACCGGGTGGACCGGCTGATCGGGTTCCGCACGGTCAGCCTGGAGACCACCCCGGACGCCCTCGGTACGCCGTTCACCCTCGTGGTCAACGGGCGACCGGTCTTCGTCCGGGGCGCCAACTGGATCCCCGACGACGCGTTCCCGACCCGGGTGACCCGGGAGCGGTACGCGCGCCGGCTCGACCAGGCCGTCGGGGCCAACCTGAACCTGCTGCGGGTCTGGGGCGGCGGCCGGTACGAGTCGGACGACTTCTACGACCTCGCCGACTCGCTCGGCCTGCTGGTGCAGCAGGACTTCCTCTTCGCCTGCGCGGCGTACCCGGAGGAGGGCCCGTTCCCGGCGGAGGTGGCGGCGGAGGCCCGCGAGCAGGTGGCCCGGCTTGCCGGGCACCCGAGCCTGGTGCTGTGGACCGGCTGCAACGAGAACATCTGGGGATTCCACGACTGGGACTGGCGGGCGCCCCTGGCCGGCCGCAGCTGGGGCGAGGGCTACTACCTGGACCTGCTGCCGGGCATCGTGGCCGAGCTGGACCCGACGGTGCCGTACTGGCCGGGCAGCCCGTGGTCCGGCCGCGCGGACCTGCACCCCAACGATCCCGGACACGGCACCATGCACATCTGGGACGTGTGGAACGACGACGACTACACCAAATACCGCCAGTACGTGCCGCGGTTCGCGGCCGAGTTCGGCTGGCAGGCGCCGCCGGCGTACGCCACGCTGCGGCGGGCCCTGTCGGACGAGCCGCTGGCGCACGACTCGCCCGGGATGGCGCACCACCAGAAGGCCATCGACGGCGACCGGAAGCTCCAGCGGGGGCTGGACGCGCACCTGCCGGCGCCGCGGGACTTCGACGACTGGCACTATCTCACCCAGGTGGTCCAGGCCCGCGCGGTGGCGTGCGGGATCGAGCACTTCCGGGCGCACCGGCCGGTGTGCATGGGCACCATCATGTGGCAGCTCAACGACTGCTGGCCGGTGACCTCGTGGTCCGCCGTGGACGGGGACGGCCGGCGCAAGCCGCTGTGGTATGCGCTGCGCCGCTCGTACGCCGACCGGCTGCTCACCGTGCAACCGCACGAGGGTGGGCTGGTGGTGGTGGCGGTCAACGAGACCGCGACGCCGTGGGCCGCCGAGGTGGCCCTGGTCCGGCTCACCCTGGACGGGGAGCCGCGAGCCAAGGCGTCGCTGCCGGCACGGGTGCCCGCGTACTCGGCCGTGGCGCTGCCGGTGCCCACGGACCTGGCGGATCCGGAGCGCCCGCGCAACGAGCTGCTGCTGGCCGACGCGGAGAGCGCCGGCGCGGCCCGGCGGGGCGAGGCCGGCGACGCCGAGCGGGCGCTGTGGTTCTTTGCCGAGGACCGCGACCTGGAGTGGCCGGTGGCCGACTACACGGCCGAGGTGGACCGGGTCACCGGCGGCTACCGGGTCCGGGTGAACGCCCGTACCCTGCTGCGGGATCTCACCCTGCTGCCCGACCGGCTCGACCCGGGCGCCACCGTGGACGATGCGCTGCGCACGCTGCTGCCCGGGGAGACCGCCACCTTCACGGTGTCCACATCGGCCACCCTCGACCCCGCCGCCCTGGTCACCCGCCCCGTCCTGCGCTGCATCAACGACATCCGGTAAGGAAGGGCCCCTTCTTATCGCTTTTTGTATAGCAGGGGCCCCTTCTTAACCGCTCGCGGCCGAGGCGGGGGTGGCGGCCGCCAGGCAGCGCAAGGCCGCGGCCAGGCTTTCCGGTGCCGCGGGAAGCAGGGGCGGACGTACCGCGGGGGTCGGGATCCGGCCCTGCGCGTGCAGGACGGCCTTGACCACCGCGGGGTTGGGCTCGGCGAACAGCGCCGCCGACAGCGCCGCGAGCGGGCCGCCCAGGGCCCGCCCGTGGCGGGCGTCGCCGGCCCGCCACGCGTCGACCAGCTCGGCGAACCCGGCCGTGGCCAGGTGCGCCGAGGCCAGGATCGCGCCATGCCCGCCGAGGGCCAGCAGCGCCGACACGAACACGTCGTCGCCGCCCAGCACCGCGAAATCCGGGGGTACGTCGGCCAGCAGCGCCACGGTGTCCGCATCGATGCCGCCCACGGCCAGCTTGATGCCGGCGATGTTCGGCGTGCCGGCCAGGTCCCGCAGCGCGGTCACCGGCAGCGGCTGCCCGGTGCGGTACGGGATGTGGTAGACGATCATCGGCACCGGGCTGATCGCGGCCAGCCGGCCGAGGTGGGCCACCGTGGCCGCCGCGCCCGGCCGGAGGAACGGGGGGACCAGGGTGAGCGCGCCGGTCACCGCCGGCCGGCCGGCCAGGTCCCGCAGCTCCGCCTCGGTGTTGGCCCCGACGAGCAGGCCGGCGGAGCGCTCGGCGCAGACCCGCGACACGGTCTCCAACACGGTGTCCCGCTCGGGACGGGTGAGCGCGGACGGCTCGCCGGTGGTGCCGAGCGCCACCACGCCGGCGGCTCCGGCCGTGAGGACGTCCCGGGCGAGGCCGGCGAGCGCGTCCGGATCGACCGATCCGGCGGCGTCGAACGGGGTGACCAGCGGCACGTGCAGCCCATCGGGTGTCATGGGTCCAGCCTCGGCGCCACGAAGCTCCAGGTCCAGTTCGGCCTTCTTGCCTGATGCGTAAGCTGAGCTGATGCTTGACGTCCGTCGCCTGCTCCTGCTGCGCGACCTGGGCCGGCTTGGCACGATCGCCGCGGTCGCGCAGGCGCGCGCGTACACACCCTCGGCGGTGTCGCAGCAGCTCAGCGTCCTGGAACGGGAGGCCGGAGTGCCGCTGCTGGGCCGCAGCGGGCGACGGGTGGCGCTGACCGCCGCGGCCGTCACCCTGGTCCGGCACGCCGAGGAGGTGCTGGCCGCTCTCGAACGGGCCGATGCGGCCCTGGCCGCCGCCCAGGCGGGGCTGTCCGGAACGCTGCGCATCGGGGCGTTTCCGAGCGCGGCCCGGACGCTGCTGCCGGCCGCGCTCGTGGCGCTGGCCCGGGACCATCCGGGGCTCGACCTGGAGCTGACCGAGCTGGACCCGGTCGACGTGCCGGACGCGGTCCGGGACCGGCGGCTCGACCTCGCGCTCGTGCACGACTACGACGTCGTGCCGGCCGAGCCGGATCCGGCCCTGGCGGCGCAGCCCCTGCTGGACGAGACCGTTCACCTGGCCGTCCCGACCGACGGTCCGCCGGACGCCGACCCGGATCCGCCGGATCCGGTGGCCGGGTTCCGGGAGGCCGGCTGGATCGCCGGCACCCCCGGCACGCTCTGCCACGCGGTGACGCTGCACGCCTGCCGGGCCGCCGGGTACGCGCCGCGGATCCGGCACCACGCCGACGACTTCGGCACGGTGCTCGCGCTGGTGGCGGCGGGCCAGGGGGTGGCGCTGGTGCCGCAGCTCGCCGCCGGACGCCCGCCGGACGGGGTACGCCTCGTCCCGCTGGCCCTGCGCCGGCGAACGGCCCTGACGTACCGCCGGGGTGGGGCCGACCACCCGGCGGTGGCGGCGGGGATCGCGGCGGTCCGGCGCAGCACCGCAGATCTTGGTTTTCCGGTCCTTGGATAGGGTGTACGGGACTTCACGATCGCAGTCCGAGGGCGCCGGCCAGCCGGCGTGATCAGCGGAGGAAGCATGTTCTCGCTCACCGTGGACGAGTCGACCCGGTTGGTCCTCGCCGAGCCGCAGCACGCACCCACGGTCAGCGCGCTGATCGAGCGCAACCAGCGCCGGCTCGCCCGGTGGCAGCCGTGGGCGGCCTGGCCACCGACGGTGCAGAGCTCGCTGGACTACATCACCACCGGGCTGCAGAACTTCGGCAAGGGCACCGAGATCTACACCCTCATCGAGGACGCCCGGGACGGCATCGTCGGCAGTTGCGGCATGCGGATCGACCCGCTCAACCTGACCGGTGACGTCGGCTATTGGCTGGACGAGGCCGCCGAGGGCCGGGGCCTGGTAACCCGGTCGGTACGCGCGCTGACCCGGGCCGTGTTCGCGGACCGAGGCCTGCGCCGGGTGCAGATCCGCACCATGGTGGACAACCGGCCGGCCCGGGCGGTCGCCGAGCGCCTCGGCTTCGACTACGAGGGCGTGCTGCGCCGGTCGCTCAGCTTCGGCGAGCACAGCGAGGACATGGCCCTCTACGCCACCCTCGAACCGCCGGCCTGACCGCCCGCAGGACCCTGACGGCGCCCGCAGGACCCTCCGCAGGACCCTGACCGCCCGCTGCGGGCGGACGGCCGCTCCGGGGCCGGCGGCGCACGTTAAGAAGGGGCCCCTGCTCTACCGAAAACGATAAGAAGGGGCCCTTCCTTTCACCTCAGTCCGGGACGCGGCGGTAGGCGCCGTCGCTGGCCGAGGTGGCCATCGAGGCGTACGCCCGAAGCGCCGCCGAGACCGGCCGGTCCCGGTCGGCCGGGGTGTACGGCCGGTCGCGCTTCTCCTCGGCCACCCGGCGGGCGGCGAGCACCTCGTCCGGCACGTTGAGCGTGAGGGACCGGGCGGGGATGTCGATGATCACCTCGTCCCCCTCGGCCACCAGCGCGATGAGGCCGCCGGAGGCCGCCTCGGGGGAGACGTGCCCGATGGACAGCCCCGACGTGCCGCCGGAGAACCGGCCGTCGGTCAGCAGCGCGCAGGACCGGCCGAGGCCGCGTCCCTTGAGGAACGAGGTGGGGTAGAGCATCTCCTGCATCCCGGGGCCGCCCTTCGGGCCCTCGTACCGGATCACCAGGACGTCGCCGGCCACCACCCGGCGGCCGAGGATGGCCTCGACGGCCTCCTCCTGGGACTCGAACACCCGGGCCGGGCCGCGGAACGTCAGGCACTCCTCGGGCACGCCGGCGGTCTTCACCACGCAGCCGTCCGGAGCCAGGTTGCCGGCCAGGATGGCCAGCCCGCCGTCGGCGCTGTACGCGTGGTCGCGGTCCCGGATGCAGCCCTCCGCCGGATCGGTGTCCAAGGTGTCCCACCGGTTGGTGGTGGAGAACGGCTGGGTGGTGCGTACCCCGCCGGGCGCGGCCGAGAAGAGGTCGGCGGCGGTGGGTGTGGCCCGACCACCGCGGACGTCCCAGTCGGCGAGCCAGGCGTCCAGCGAGTCGGCGTGCACCGCGCGGACGTCCCGGCGCAGCAGACCGGCCCGGTCCAGCTCGCCGAGGATGGCCGGGATGCCGCCGGCCCGGTGCACGTCCTCCATGTGGTAGCGCTGCGAGTTGGGCGCCACCTTGGCCAGGCAGGGCACCCGGCGGGAGATGGCGTCGATGTCGTCGACGCCGAAGTCGAGCTCCGCCTCACGCGCGGCGGCGAGCAGGTGCAGCACCGTGTTGGTGGAGCCGCCCATGGCGACGTCCAGCGCCACCGCGTTCTCGAACGCCACCCGCGAGGCGATCGCCCGGGGCAGCACGGTCGCGTCGTCCCCGTCGTACCACCGGCGGGCCAGGTCCACGACGGTCCGGCCGGCCTCGACGAACAGCGACCGCCGGGCGGCGTGGGTGGCCAGCGTGGATCCGTTGCCCGGCAGCGCCAGGCCGATCGCCTCGGTGAGGCAGTTCATCGAGTTGGCGGTGAACATGCCGGAGCAGGAGCCGCAGGTCGGGCAGGCGGACCGTTCGATCTCGCCGAGCTGCCCCTCGGTGACGGCGTCGTCGGAGGAGGCGATCATCGCGTCGATCAGGTCGAGCTTGCGGCCGGAGCCCGCCGAGACCACCCCGTCCACCACCGTCAGCGCATCCACCTTGCCGGCCTCCATCGGCCCGCCGGAGACGAACACGGTGGGGATGTTCAGCCGCAGCGCGGCGAGCAGCATGCCGGGGGTGATCTTGTCGCAGTTGGAGATGCAGACCAGCGCGTCCGCGCAGTGCGCGTTGACCATGTATTCCACGGCGTCGGCGATCAACTCGCGGCTGGGCAGCGAATAGAGCATGCCGCCGTGTCCCATGGCGATGCCGTCGTCCACGGCGATGGTGTTGAACTCCCGCCCCACGCCGCCGGCCCCGGCCACCGCGTCGGCCACCAGCCCGCCGAGGTCCTTGAGGTGGACATGCCCCGGTACGAACTGGGTGTAGCTGTTGGCGATGGCCACGATGGGCTTGCCGAAGTCGTCCTCGGTCATCCCGGTGGCGCGCCACAGCGCGCGGGCACCGGCCATCGTCCGTCCGTGGGTGGAGGTCCTCGACCGCAGGTCAGGCATGGCACCAGTCTGGCACCGCGGGCGGCGCCGCGGGACCACCCGGTCCCGGGCCGCCCACCACGCGGGACGGGCTCGGCCCGGGGGCGGCGGCCCGGCCCGGCCGGGCGGCGTAGGGAATTGTTGGAAACGACCCGCGGACAACCTGCGTGCCCGGTTTCCGCGGCTGGCATCGATCCGGCAGAGTTGAGGTGTGCACCCCCTGCCGGTCGTGGTGACCATCGCCGTCGGAGGCGGTTCCGTCGCCACGACCGCCACCGTGCTGCTCGTGCGCTCCGCCGGGCGCCCGTCCGCCGTGGCCCGCGCCGGCCCGGCGCCGGCCACCCACCCGGGGACCTCCGCCGCGCACCGGAGCCTGGCCCTGGGCGCGGCCGCCACCACCCTCAGCACTGTCGCCGGGCTGGCCACCCTGGCCGGGCTGGGCGCGGACTGGTCGGACCACCGGCACCAGCGGATGCTGCTGGCCTCCGCGGTGGCCCTCGGCTTCGCCGCCGGCGGGGCCGGGCTGTGGGCGGGGCTGCTCCGGCTGCCCGGCGTGATCCGCGGACCGGCGGCCGCCACCCGGCTTGCGCTGGACGGGGTGATCGTGGCGGCCGCGCTGTGGTTCGTCGGCTGGGTCCTGCTCAGCCGGCCGACCCGGCTGCTCGGCTCGGCCACCCCGATGGGCTGCCCGGCGATCCTGGTGGCGACGGTGACCGCGGCCGGCGGCGCCGGGCTGGCCGCCATCGTGATCCTGCGCGCCAGCCGGCCGCGGACCCGGTCCGTGCTGGCCGGCGCCGGGGTCACCGGCACGGCCCTGGCCGGGCTGCTGCTGGCCGCCGGCATCTGCCAGTCCGGGCCGGCGGTCACGGTGGCCGGGGCGGCGCTGGCGCCCACCGCCCTGCTGCTGCTCGCGCTGGCCGCCCGGACCGCTGAGGCCGTCGACGAGGCCGGACCGGACGTGATGTTGCGCGGTACCGGGTACGCCATCCTGCCGATGACCGGGATCGCCCTGGCCGCCTGCTATCAGCAGGTCGTCGGCGGCGAATTCGGCCCACTGCCGCTGGCGGCCGGGATCATCGAGGGATTCGCCCTGGTCTTCCGGCACTCGCTGGCGCTGCGGCAAGTGCGCGGGTACGCCAACCGGCTGGTCGAGCGCGAGGCGCACTTCCGGGAGCTGGCGCACACCGACCCGCTCACCGGGCTGGCCAACCGGCGCGGCCTGCTGCGAGCGCTGCACGAGGCGCCACCCGGGGCCCCGGCCGTGCTGCTCGGGCTGGACCTCGACGGCTTCAAGGTCGTGAACGACATGCGCGGGCATGACGTCGGCGACGCGGTGCTGGTCGAGGTGGCGCAGCGGCTCCGGCGGAACCTCCGGCCCGCCGACGTGGCGGCCCGGCTGGGCGGGGACGAGTTCGCGGTGCTGCTCCGCGGCGACCTGCCGGAGGCGCAACGGGTGGCCGAGCGGCTGCTCGCGGTGCTCGGCGAGGCGTACCAGGCGGCGAAGGGGCCGGTCCACCTGTCGGTCAGCATCGGACTGGCGCTCCGGCCCGCCGCCGGCGGGGTGGAGGCGCTGCTGCGGCATGCCGACCTTGCGCTGCGGTACGCCAAGCAGCGCGGCAAGAACCGGATCGAGCGGTACGACGCCAGCCACTCCGACCGGCTGCGCCGGCGCGCCACGCTGGAGCACGAGTTGCGCGGCGCCATTGGCCGGGACGAGCTGTGGCTGGCGTTCCAGCCGGTCGTGGCGGTGCCGTCGGTCCGGCCGGTGGGCGCCGAGGCGCTGCTGCGCTGGGAAAGTCCGCGGCTCGGCGTGGTGGGCCCGGACGAGTTCATCCCGCTGGCCGAGGAGTGCGGGATGATCGCCGAGCTGGGCGCCTGGGTCCTGCACCGGGCCTGCCACCAGCTCTCCCGGTGGCTGGCCGACGGGCACGACGTCTGGGTGTCGGTCAACGTGTCGCCGCGCGAGCTGCACTCCGCCGAGTACGTCCGGCAGGTCGCCGAGGCGCTGCGCAAACACGGGGTGCCGGCCCAACGGCTGGTCCTGGAGGTGACCGAGCACGCCGTGGCCACCGACCTCGACGAGCTCATCCGCCGGCTCGCCGCGCTGCGCCGCACCGGGGTACGGATCGCGCTGGACGACTTCGGCGCCGGCTACTCGTCGCTCGGCCAGCTCCGGCGGCTGCCGATCGACATCCTGAAGATCGACCACAGCCTGGTCACCGATCCCGACCCGGAGCCGGACGGCGGGGTCCGCAGCGTGGCGGCCGTCGGCATGGTCGACCTGGTGATGCGGCTGGGTCACCGGCTCGGGCTGGAGGTCATCGCCGAGGGGGTCACCACCCCGGGCGAGCTGGCGGCCGTGGTGGGCGCCGGTTGCCGGTTCGGGCAGGGCCTGCTGTTCGGTTGGGGCGTGCCGGCCGAGCACCTGGAGGCCCGGTTGGAGGCCGCGGCCGGCCCGCCGGGCGCGGGCCCGCCGGTGCCGATGCCGCCGGTGCCGCCGCAGCGTTCCGGGGGGCCGGCCCGGGTCGTCGGTCCGACACCCGCGGTCCAAGATGTGAGATCTGTTGACTCAGCGCGTGAGATGCGTCAGGCTTGACCCCATGTCGTCGACCCGGTCGATCCGAGTACTTACCTGAGCGCACTCTTGCAGGCGAGAGTGCGCTGGCCCCCGTGCATGAGCACGTGGGCTTTTTTGTTGCCCGGCCCCGACCCGCACCCGAAGGTTGACCCGCCATGACGCGACCAACTCCCGAGACTCTCGCCCAACGGGCCCATGCCACCACCGCCCATCCGGTGCCGGCCGTGGCCTCCCCCGCCACCGTGGCGGCGGCCGCCGCGGTACGCACCACCACGCCGGCCCAGGTGTCCGGCGCCGGCTCGCTCGTCCGGTCGCTGGAGGCGCTCGACGTGGACGTCGTGTTCGGCATCCCCGGCGGGGCGATCCTGCCGGCGTACGACCCGCTCTACGACTCCGAGGTGCGGCACATCCTGGTCCGGCACGAGCAGGGCGCCGGGCACGCGGCCACCGGGTACGCCCAGGCCACCGGCAAGGTGGGGGTCTGCATCGCCACCTCCGGTCCGGGCGCCACCAACCTGGTCACCCCGATCGCCGACGCGTACATGGACTCGGTGCCCATGGTGGCCATCACCGGCCAGGTGGCCCGGCCGTCGATCGGCTCTGACGCCTTCCAGGAGGCCGACATCCAGGGCATCACCCTGCCGATCACCAAGCACAACTTCCTGGTGCAGACCGCCGAGGAGATCCCGCAGACCCTGGCCGAGGCGTTCCACCTGGCCTCCACCGGCCGGCCGGGACCGGTGCTGGTGGACATCCCCAAGGACGTCCTGCAGGCCCAGACCACCTTCCGCTGGCCGCCGACGCTCGACCTGCCCGGCTACCGGCCGACCCTGCACCCGCACGGCAAGCAGATCCGGGAGGCGGCGCGGCTGATGCACGCGGCCCGCCGGCCCGTGCTGTACGTCGGCGGCGGGGTGCTCAAGGGCCGGGCCACCGAGGGCCTGCGCCGGCTGGCCGAGCTGACCGGGATCCCGGTGGTGACCACGCTGATGGCCCGCGGAGCGTTCCCGGACTCGCACCGGCAGCACCTGGGCATGCCGGGCATGCACGGCACGGTGGCCGCCGTGTACGCCCTGCAGAAGGCCGACCTGATCGTGGCGCTCGGCGCCCGTTTCGACGACCGGGTGACCGGCCGGCTGGACACTTTCGCCCCGGGCGCCGCCGTGGTGCACGCGGACATCGACCCGGCCGAGATCGGCAAGAACCGGCACGCCGACGTGCCCATCGTGGGCGACGTGCGGCACGTGATCGACGAGCTGGTCACGGCGCTGGGCCAGGACCGCTCCGGCACGGCCGACCGTGCCGACTGGTGGGGGCAGCTGGACGAGCTGCGCCGCCGGTACCCGCTCGGCTACGACGAGCCGGCCGACGGCACGCTGGCCCCGCAGCACGTGATCAAGCGGCTCGGCGAGATCGTCGGCCCGGACGCGGTGTACGTGGCCGGCGTCGGCCAGCACCAGATGTGGGCCAGCCAGTTCATCTCGTACGAGAAGCCCCGGACCTGGCTGAACTCCGGCGGCCTCGGCACCATGGGCTACGCCGTGCCGGCCGCCATGGGCGCGAAGGTGGGCCGGCCGGACGCCGTCGTGTGGGCGGTGGACGGCGACGGTTGCTTCCAGATGACCAACCAGGAGCTGGCCACCTGCGCCCTGGAGGGCATCCCGATCAAGGTCGCCGTGATCAACAACGGCAACCTCGGCATGGTCCGGCAGTGGCAGACGCTGTTCTACGGCGAGCGATACTCCAACACCGAGCTGGGCACGCACAAGCACCGCATCCCCGACTTCGTGAAGCTGGCCGAGGCGCTCGGCTGCACGGGGCTGCGCTGCGAGAACGCGGCCGACGTCGACAAGACGATCGAGGCGGCCATGGCGATCAACGACGCGCCCGTGGTGGTCGACTTCGTGGTCGGCAAGGACGCCATGGTCTGGCCGATGGTGGCGGCCGGCACCAGCAACGACGAGATCATGTTCGCCCGGGACGTGCGCCCGAACTTCGACGAGGACGAGGGCTGACCACATGACCATCCACACGCTCTCCGTCCTCGTGGAGAACAAGCCGGGCGTGCTCGCCCGGGTCGCCGGGCTGTTCTCCCGGCGCGGTTTCAACATCGACTCGTTGGCCGTGGGGGAGACCGAGAACCCGCAGGTCTCCCGGATCACGATCGTGGTCAATGCCGAGACCTCGCCACTGGAGCAGGTCACCAAGCAGCTCAACAAGCTGGTCAATGTAATCAAGATCGTGGAGCTGGACCCGACCGTCTCGGTGGCCCGGGAACTCCTGCTGGTGAAGGTGCGGGTCGACCGGTCCGCCCGGTCGCAGGTGCTGGAGACGGTGGATTTGTTCCGGGCCCGGGTGGTGGACGTCTCCCCGGAGACGCTCACCATCGAGGCCACCGGCACCCCCGACAAGCTGGAGGCGCTGCTCCGCGACCTCGAACCGTTCGGCATCAAGGAGATGGTCCAGTCCGGACTGGTGGCGATCGGCCGGGGCGCCCGGTCCATCACCGCCGGCCCCGCGCTGCGGGCCGCATGACCGGCGAGCCGCCCGGCCGCCGCAGGAAAGGTAGAAGTCATGAGCGTTGAGGTGTACTACGACGACGACGCCGATCTGGCCGTCATCCAGGGTCGCCGGGTCGCGGTCATCGGGTACGGCAGCCAGGGGCACGCGCACGCCCTGTCGCTGCGGGACTCGGGCGTCGACGTGGTGGTCGGCCTGCCCGAGGGCTCGCGGAGCCGGGCCAAGGCGGAGGAGCAGGGGCTCGAGGTGCGTACGCCGGCCGAGGCGGCCGCCGCGGCCGACGTGATCATGGTCCTGGCGCCGGACACCGCGCAGCGCACGCTCTACGCCGAGCACATCGCGCCGCACCTGTCCGCCGGCAAGGCGCTGTTCTTCGGGCACGGCTTCAACATCCGGTACGGCTTCATCACGCCGCCGGCCGAGGTGGACGTGGCCATGGTGGCCCCGAAGGGCCCCGGCCACCTGGTCCGCCGCCAGTACGTGGACGGCAAGGGCGTGCCCTGCCTGGTGGCGGTCGAGCAGGACGCCAGCGGCAACGCGCTGGCGCTGGCGCTGGCGTACGCCAAGGCCATCGGCGGCACCCGGGCCGGCGTGATCCGGACCAGCTTCGCCGAGGAGACCGAGACCGACCTCTTCGGCGAGCAGGCGGTGCTCTGCGGCGGCGCGTCCGCGCTGGTGCAGACCGGGTTCGAGGTGCTCACCGAGGCCGGGTACGCCCCGGAGATCGCGTACTTCGAGTGCCTGCATGAGTTGAAGCTGATCGTGGACCTGATGTACGAGGGCGGCATCGCCCGGATGCGGTACAGCGTCTCGGACACGGCCGAGTACGGCGACTACTCGCGCGGGCCGCGCGTGGTCGACGCCCGGGTCAAGCAGGAGATGCAGCGGATCCTCGCCGAAATCCGCTCCGGCGACTTCGCCCGGGAGTGGATCGCCGAGGACGACGCGGGCCGGCCGAACTTCACCAAATGGCGGGCCGAGGGCGCGGCGCACCCGATCGAGGAGACCGGGCGCAAGCTGCGCGGGATGATGAGCTGGGTGGACCGGCCGATCACCGAGACCGCCTGATCGCGTCGCGCCCGGCGCTTCTCCCCGAGCGCCGGGCGCGACCGGTCGCCCCGTCACCGCGACCGTTCACTCGGTCACCGCGGTCGGATCCCGGCGCCGCCGGCCGGGTCGACCGGCCGCCTCGCCACCCCGCGCCGCCCGCGGCCGATCCGGTCGCGGGTGTGGCGTGATGTCGGGTTTGTGAGGGCGCTCACGCTGGATGCCGGGCCCGCTCGGGCCACCGGCGGCCTACGATTTCGGGTAGACGCGCCGGCCGGCCTGCTCGGAGCCGTGCGGGTCGCGGCCGCCGCGGGCACGCTCCGCGACAACGGGGGCGGCACCAATCGCACCGTCTACAGGTGAGCGCAGGGCGCAGAGCGGCGTCCTTCGGCGCAGCCGACCCATCCGGACGACACATACGAGGACCGATGACTCCTGTCGTACTGATCGCCGAAGAACTCGCCCCCGCCGCCATCGACGTGCTCGCGCACGATTTCGACGTGCGGCATGTGGACGGCACCGACCGCCCGGCGCTGCTGGCGGCGCTCGCCTCCGCCGACGCGGTCATCGTGCGGAGCGCCACCCAGATCGACGCCGAGGCGGTGGCCGCGGCCAGCCGGCTCAAGGTGGTGGCGCGGGCCGGGGTCGGGCTCGACAACGTCGACGTCCCGGCCGCCACGGCCCGCGGGGTGATGGTGGTCAACGCGCCCACCTCCAACATCGTGTCCGCGGCCGAGCAGGCCGTCGCGCTGCTGCTCGCGGTGGCCCGGCACACGGCCAGCGCCAGCGCCGCGCTGAAGACCGGGGAGTGGAAGCGGTCCAGGTACACCGGCGTCGAGGTGCAGGGCAAGACCGTCGGCGTGGTGGGGCTCGGTCGGATCGGCGTGCTGTTCGCGCAGCGGATGGCGGCCTTCGGCACCCGACTCATCGCGTACGACCCGTACATCCAGCCGGCTCGCGCCGCGCAGCTCGGCGTCCGGCTGGTCGGGCTGGAGGAGTTGCTGCGGGACAGCGACTTCATCTCGATCCACCTGCCCAAGACCCCGGAGACGGTCGGCCTGATCGGCGAGAAGGAGCTGGCCCTCGTCAAGCCGGGCGTCCGGATCATCAACGCCGCCCGCGGCGGCCTGGTGGACGAGCAGGCCCTGGCCCAGGCCATCGCCGAGGGCCGGGTCGGCGGCGCCGGCATCGACGTGTACGCGAAGGAGCCCTGCACGGCCTCGCCGCTGTTCGAGTTCGACAACGTGGTGGCCACGCCGCACCTGGGCGCGTCCACGGCCGAGGCGCAGGACAAGGCCGGCCTCGCGGTGGCCCGCAGCGTGAAGCTGGCGCTGCAGGGCGAGTTCGTGCCGGACGCCGTGAACGTGCAGGCCGGTGGCGTGGTGGCCGAGGACGTCCGGCCGCTGCTGCCGCTGGCCGAGAAGCTCGGCAAGGTGTTCACGGCGGTGGCCGGGCAGGTGGCCGCGAGCGTCACCGTCGAGGTGCGCGGCGAGATCGTGACGAACGACGTCACGGTGCTCCGGCTGGCCGCTACCAAGGGCCTGTTCACCTCGGTCGTCGAGGAGCAGGTCACCTACGTCAACGCCCCGCACCTGGCCGCGGACCGCGGCGTCGAGGTGGCGCTCTCCGCCCTGGCCGAGACCGCCGACCAGCCCAACCTCGTGACAGTGCGTGGCGCCCTGCCGGACGGCCGCACGGTGACCGTGTCGGGCACCGTGGTCGGCGGACCCGGCCGGGACGTCGGCAAGCTCACCGAGGTGGACGGCTTCGACCTCGAGCTGAGCGCCGAGGGGATCCTGCTCTTCTTCCGGTACGCGGACCGCCCCGGCGTGGTCGGGATCGTGGGCTCCATCCTCGGCGAGGCCGGGGTGAACATCGCCGCCATGCAGGTGGCCCGGCGCGAGGCCGGCGGTGAGGCGCTGATGACGCTCACGGTCGACTCGGCGGTCGGCGTCGAGCTGCTCGACTCGGCGGCCGCCTCGATCGGCGCCGCCGCGGCGAGCGCCGTCGACCTGCGCGACGAGTAGCCGCCCGCTCATTCACGGCTCGGTCCACTCTTCGGGACGATCAGGCCGGGTGCGTCGCTGCGGCGATGCACCCGGCTTCGTCGTCGCGGTGCTGTCGACGTCGCTGGTCACGGCGGGTCCGCCGGCCGGCCGCGCGCCGTCGGAGGGGCATGCCGGCGGCCTTCGGGCCTACCGCTCGTCTCCCTTTGCTCTGCTGCCCCCCGCGCACCGGCCGGCGTCCGGTAATCGGACGACAGGTGGGGCGTGGGAGGCAGCAGAGCAAAGGGACGTGGCGGTGTCCCTGGCGCCCCGGGCGCCGGATCGCCGGCCGCCCGCCACGCCCCGCCCGACCAGGACTTGTGGACGTTTCGACCGGACAGTGTGGGCCGGGCGAGGACTCGCGGATGGCGTCCGGAATCCGGGAAGCCAGCGCCGCCCGGGAATCAGATCGCCGGCGGGACCGGCTGGGCGGGTGCCGGGCCCACGTAGCGGGCGGCCGGGCGGATGATCTTGCTGTCCCGCGACTGCTCGAGGATGTTGGCGCACCAGCCGATCACCCGGCTGGACGCGAAGGTCGGGGTGAACATCTCCCGGGGCAGCCCGCAGAGCTCCATCACGACGCCGGCGTAGAACTCGACGTTCGTGTGCAACTCCCGGCCGGGCTTGAGCTCGGCGAGCAGTTCCAGCACCCGGCGCTCCACCGCCACGGCGAAGTCGACCAGGTCGCCGCCGAGTGATTCGGCGATCTCCCTCAGCATGCGCGAGCGCGGGTCCTCGGTCCGGTAGACGGGATGGCCGAAGCCCATGATGCGCTCGCCGCGCAGCACCCGGTCGCGGATCCAGCCGTCGATCCGGTCCGGCGTCCCGATGGCGTCCAGCGTGTCCAGCGCCCGGCTCGGCGCGCCGCCGTGCAGCGGCCCGGACAGCGCGCCCAGTGCTCCGCACAGGCAGGCCGTCAGGTCGGCGCCGGTCGACGCGATGACCCGGGCCGTGAAGGTGGACGCGTTGAAGCCGTGGTCGATGGTGGAGATCAGATAGCTCTCGATGGCCCGGGCGTGCGCCGGGTCGGGCTCGCGGCCGGTGAGCATGTAGAGGTAGTTCGCCGCGTACCCCAGGTCGTCGCGGGGTTCGACCGGCTCCTCACCGGCGCGCAGCCGGTGCAGCGCGGTGAGCAGGGTCGGGGTGATGGCGCAGGCGTAGAGCGCGTCGGCCCGCCGGGTGGCCGGGTCGATGTCCAGCAGCGGCCGCACCCCGCGGACGGCCCCGGCCAGCGACAGCGCCGTGCGCAGCCCCTCCAACGGGCCGCCGCCGGCCCGGGCGATCGGCCCGAGCAACGGGCGGAGCGGGTCGGGGACCCGGCGCAGCGGGGTGATCTCGGCCGCGAACGCCGCGCCGGCGGCCGCGTCCGGCAGCTCGCCATCGATCATCAGGGCCCAGACGTCCTCCAGGCTCCGGGAGGTCGCCAGCTCGATGGCCGAGTACTGCCGGTAGTGGTAAAAGCCCTCGCGGCCGCGTACGTGGCCGAGCGTGGTCTCGGTGACGACCACGCCGCTGAGCCCGCGCGGCACCTCGACGACCCGATCGTTCCGGCCGTTGGTGGGCCCGGTGGCCAGCTGCGTCATGAATGTCCTCCTTGACTCCGGCCGCTCGAACCGGCGACGCCGACGGCCCTGATGGACGCGACTGTCGCTCGCGTTACTGCCGCTTGTCAACGTTGACCAGTCAATGTGACGATGACCGGATGCAGCCCCAGGACGACCCGGACCGACTCACGACCGCGCAGGTCGCGCGCCGTCTCGGGGTCAAGCCCGAGACCGTGTACGCCTACGTGAGCCGTGGCGTACTGCACAGCGCCCGGGACGGCAGCGGGCGGGGGAGCTGGTTCGATCGGGCCGAGGTGGACCGGCTCGCCGGCCGGGCCACCCGGGGCCGCCGGCCCGGGGCGTCCGGGCTGGTGATCCGGACCGCGCTCACGCTGATCGACGACGGTCGGCTGGCCTACCGGGGCCTGGACGCGACCGAGCTGGCCCGCGAGCAGAGCTTCGAGACGGTGGCGCACTGGCTGTGGCTGGCGGAGCTGGACCCGGGACGGCGGTTCGCGGCGCCCGCGGATGCCGTACGGCTGGCCCGGACGGCCCTGGCCGCGCTGCCGTCCGGGGTGCGCAGCACCGACCGGCTCCGGGTGATCGCCGGGGTGGCGGCCTCGGCCGACCCGCTGCGCTTCAACACCGAACCGGAGTCCGTGGCGGCCACCGGCGCCGGCCTGCTGGCCACCATGGTCGACGCGTTGCCGCCCCGACAGGCGCCGCCCGATCCGGCGGACCGGCGGCTGGCCGCGCGGCTCTGGCCGCGGCTCACCGCCCGGCCCGCCACTCCGGCGGCGATCGACGCCCTCAACGCCGCCCTCGTGCTGCTGGCCGACCACGATCTGGCGGCGTCCACCGTGGCGGCCCGGGTGGCGGCCTCCACCCGGGCGCACCCGTACGCCGTGGTGGCCGCCGGGTTGAGCGCCTTCGAGGGTCCGTTGCACGGCGCGGCCGCGAGTCGGGCGTACCGCCTGCTGGCCGGCGCCATCGCCACCGGCGACCCGATGGCGGTCTATTCGGAGTCGCTGCGCACCGGCGGCCTCGTGGAGGACTTCGTGCACCGGCCGCACCCGCTCTACCCCGCCGGCGACGTACGCGCCGCCGCACTGCTCGAGCTGCTCGCGCCCGTGGGGTGCGAGCCGGAGGTGCGGGCCGCCATCGACGGCCTGCTCGCGGCGGTCCGGCAGCGGTCGCCGCGGCATCCCACCGTGGAGTTCGCGCTGGCCGCCCTCGCGCATGTGGGCGACATGATCCCGGACGCCGGCGAGGCCATCTTCGCGATCGCCCGGACCGCCGGTTGGATCGCGCATGCCATGGAGGAATATCGGGAGCCGGGGCTGCGGTTCCGCTTCCGCGGCAGCTACGACGGGCCGCGCCCTACTCTTGCGTGCAGTTGAGTCGATTCGATAGCGTATCGACAAGGTTTACCCGGTGAGCTTCCCGACGCAGGGCTCGTCTTCGGGTGGCGTAGCGCCGCGTCGCACCGGGTGATCCGGCACCACCCCCGACGAGCGTGCACCAGAAGCGCATCCGTCGATGATCGGCCCTCACGATCGTTGCCGAGGCCGTGAGGGCCGATCAACGGGGAAGTCCGCCGCCGCGCCGACCGAGTGTCGTTGCGCCGCCGCGACCGGGTGTCACCCCGCCATGAAGATGCGCGTCATTCCGCCGCGAACAGCGCGCGGTAGCCGTCCGCGGTCGGGAACCAGTCGTAGCCCGCCGGACCGGCCGCGAACAGCGCGGTGGCGTAACCGTCCGCAACGGACAGTTCCGGGCCGACGACCGTGGCGGCCGCCAGGTGGTTGACGGCCACGCCGGTGTGCGGGTCGAACACGTGGTTCCGCCGGCCGCCGACGCCGGACGTGCCAACCGCGCCCGCCGTCATCTCCAGCATCAGCGGTGCGCGCCGACGATCGCGGGCGGGATCGTGCACCGCGATCCGCCACGGGCCGCCGTGCGGCGCGTGGCCGCGTACCAGTAGATCGGCGCCGCTCTGCACGGCGTAGTCGGACACTCCCGCGGCGCGCAACCGGGCCGCGGTCCGGTCGACGGCCCACCCGATGAGCAGGCCGCCCGGGTCGAAGCCGCCGGGCACGGCCCAGGCGTCGAACCAGCCGTCGGTGGCGGCCCGCATGGCGGCGCATCGGGCGACGATGTCGGCGAGCGGCGGATACGCCTCGGCCGAGATCTCGCCCCGGCGCAGCCGGGCGACCAGGCTGTCCGCCCGGAGCGGGCTGTAGGTGACGTCGATGGCCCGCAGCTCGGCCACCGCGTCGGCAAGCGCCTCACTCAGCCCGCGCCGGCCCAGCGCAGCGGGCGCGTTGAGCACGAGCCGGAACTCCGCCGTCGAGGTCTGCACGGTGTGCCGGGCCACGATGCGGTCGGCCGGCGTGCCGGCCACCGGCCGGAGCGGGGCGCCGAGGTTGGCCCCCAGCCGCAGGTCGGGTGGTTCCGTCCGGTCCAGCGTCGAGGTGGTCGATCCACCCCGGCCGCCGCGATCTCCGATCATCGTCTCGCCCCCCTAAGCGCTACCGGGATCACGCTAGGTGCTCAACATGTCCGTCCGATGGATCGGCGCTGTGAAAACTCTGTACGCTCCGTCACCTTCCCGCCATTTGGTACGTGCATACTGAGAAGCGGGACGGGAGCCTACCGTGCCGAGGACGGTACCGAGGACGGGAGCAGGACGTGGCGGTGGCGCGGATCGCGGTGGTGGCCGGCGATGGCATCGGGCCCGAGGTGGTCGGTGAGGCCCGCAAGGTGATCGACGCGGCCCTGCCCGGCGTCGAGGCCACCGAGTACGACCTGGGCGCGGCGCGCTACCACCGCACCGGCGAGGTGCTCCCGGACAGCGTGCTGGCCGAGCTGGCCGGGCACGACGCCATCCTGCTGGGCGCGGTGGGCGATCCCGCGGTGCCGCCCGGGGTGCTGGAGCGCGGGCTGCTGCTGCGGCTGCGGTTCGCCTTCGACCAGTACGTCAACCTGCGCCCGTCGCGGCTCTGGCCCGGCGTCCCGGGGCCGCTCGCGGACGTGAAGGCCGGCGACATCGACCTGATCGTGGTCCGCGAGGGCACCGAGGGCCTGTACGCGGGCGCCGGCGGGGTGCTGCACCGGGGAACGCCCGCGGAGATCGCCACCGAGGAGAGCCTCAACACCCGGCACGGCGTCGAGCGGGTGATCCGGGAC
Source organism: Plantactinospora siamensis (assembly GCF_042434095.1). Lineage (NCBI taxonomy): Bacteria > Bacillati > Actinomycetota > Actinomycetes > Micromonosporales > Micromonosporaceae > Plantactinospora > Plantactinospora siamensis. The sequence continues at coordinate 504,447 of NZ_JBHLUE010000004.1, read as the reverse complement.
GCGTTCGCCCGGGCCGGGCGGCGGAGCCGGCGCCGGGTCACGCTCGTGCACAAGAGCAACGTGCTCACCCACGCCGGGTCGCTGTGGAGCCGGACCTTCGCCGAGGTCGCGGCCGAGCACCCGGACGTGGAGACCGAATACCAGCACCTCGACGCCGCCGCCATGTACCTGGTCACCCAGCCCCAGCGGTACGACGTGGTGGTCACCGACAACCTGTTCGGCGACATCCTCACCGACCTGGCCGCGGCGGTCACCGGCGGCATCGGCCTCGCGGCGAGCGGCTGCATCAACCCGGAGCGGCGACACCCGTCGATGTTCGAACCGGTGCACGGCTCGGCCCCGGACATCGCCGGCCGGGGGGTCGCCGACCCGGTGGCCGCGGTGCTGTCGGCGGGACTGCTGCTGGAACACCTCGGGCATCCCGAGGCGGCCGAGCGGGTGTCCCGGGCGGTGGCGGCCGAGCTGGCCGGGCGCGTCCCCGGGGCCGAGCTGCGGACCGCGGCGGTCGGTGATCGGCTCGCCGCGGCCGTATCCTGATCCCTCCCGGTCGACCGACCGGTGGTTCCCCCTGAACGAGCGTTCGGGGTAGGTTTCAGGGAATCGGTCCCCTGCCCGGCTCCGCCGGTGCCAGATCCAGCATGGAGGTCACGCGATGAGCGGTGGTGACAAGCTCGACTTCGAGATTCGTCCGAATCCGGCGCCGGTAGCCGCTGCCGAGCGCGCCGCCCTGCTGGTCGATCCCGGCTTCGGCCGGGTCTTCACCGACCACATGGTGACCATCCGGTACGCCGAGGAGAAGGGCTGGTACGACGCCCGGGTCGAGGCCCGCGCGCCCATCCCGATGGACCCGGCGGCCGCCGTGCTGCACTACGCGCAGGAGATCTTCGAGGGGCTCAAGGCATACCACGCCGTCGGCGGCGGGGTGACGATGTTCCGGCCGGAGGCCAACGCGGCCCGGTTCGTCTCGTCCGCCGCCCGGATGGCCATGCCGGCCCTGCCCGAGCAGGTGTTCCTCGACTCCCTGCGGCACCTGATCGAGATCGACCGGGACTGGATTCCCACGGCCGAGGGCGGCAGCCTCTATCTGCGGCCGTTCATGTTCGCCAGCGAGGTCTTCCTCGGCGTCCGCCCGGCCAAGGAATACCTGTACGTGGTGATCGCGTCGCCGGTCGGGGCATACTTCGCCCGCGGCGTGCAGCCGCTCACGGTCTGGGTCTCGCCCACCTACACCCGGGCCGCGCCGGGCGGCACGGGCGCCGCCAAGTGCGGGGGCAACTACGCCAGCTCGCTGATCGCGAAGGCCGAGGCGGCCGCGCACGGCTGCGACGACGTGGTGTTCCTGGACGCGGTCGAGCGCCGGACGGTCGACGAGATGAGCGGGATGAACGTCTTCTTCGTGCTCGACGACGGCAGCCTGGTCACCCCGCCGCTGACCGGGACGATCCTGCCCGGCATCACCCGGGAGTCGGTGCGGGCGCTCGCCGAGCGGGCCGGCCGGACGGTGACCGAGCGGGCGATGAGCGTGGACGAGTGGCGGGACGGCGCGGCCAGCGGCCGGGTCCGGGAGGCCTTCGCCTGCGGCACGGCCGCGGTGATCACGCCGATCGGTCTGGTCCGTACGCCGGACGGCGAGTTCACGGTCGGCGACGGCGGCTCGGGCCCGGTGACCATGGAACTGCGCCAGCAGCTCATCGACATCCAGCGGGGCGCCGCCGAGGACCCGTTCGGCTGGGTGCGCCGCATCCTCTGACGCGCCCCCACTCGCCGATCTTGCGCTTTGGGCCCCCTTATTGCGCCATTCGCACCTTTTGTCGGGGCCAAAAGTGCAAGATCGCGGGGACGGCGCGCGGCGCCACGGGAGGTCAGGTCAGCAGGTGGGCGCGCAGCGCGGCGAGTTGGTCGGCGGAGACGCCGGCGCTCCTGGCGTACGCCTCGATGTCGCCGTGCCGGTCGCGCAGCCCGGACAGGAAGCCCGTCATGGCCGCCGCCGGCGACGCGAAGTATGACAGGGGCGGCGTCTCCGTCTCGGGCAGCTGCGCCCGTACCCAGGCGGTGTACCGCTCCGAGCCGGTCGTGCTGCGCGCGTAGTCGGCGGCGATGTCGGTGTCGGCCACGCCGAGCAACGCGAGGGTGAGCGCGCAGATCATCCCGGTGCGGTCCTTGCCGGCCACGCAGTGCACCACCACGGGCGCGTTGCCGGCGTCGGCCAGCACGCCGAGCGCGGTGGCGATGCTGGCCGCGCCGGTCTCGGCCATGTCGAGGTACCGCGTGGCGAGGTAGTCGGACAGCTCGGTCCGCCCGTCGTACGGGATCTCCTCCCAGGCCCGGTGCTTCAGCTCGATGTGCCGGTAGACCAGCCCGTCGTACGCCGGCACCCGGCCGTCCCGGTCCACCTCCGCCGACCGGCGCAGGTCGACCACCGTGCGGATGCCGAGCCCGAGGAAGGTCTCCCGGTCGGCCTCGATCCGGTGCAGCGAGTCGGAGCGGTACAGCCGGCCGCGGCGCACCGGCCGTCCGGCCAGGCCGCGGTGCCCGCCAACGTCGCGGAAGTTGAAGCATTCGGTGAACGTCAGCTCGGCGTACCCGGGATCGGTGGTCACCCGGCCACGGTAACCGCCGCCGGCCCGCCGGCCCATCCCTCGCCGGCACCCCCCGCCGGCCCATCCCCCGCCGGCCCATCCCTCGCCGGCCCATCGCCCGCCGGCCCATCGCCCGCCGGCCGCCGGCCCGGCCCGGTCGGCCCGCCGCCGGGACCGGCAGACGCGGCGCGGCCGGCCGGGGAGTCCGGCCGGCCGCGTGTCGTGATCGGGGCTCAGAGCCGTCCGGTGTCCTCGTTGCCCAGCGGGGCGGCCACGTTCGGCGGCACGGTCCCGGCCGGGGACGCGCCGGCGCCCGGCATCAGCGCGCCGCCGGGCGGCATGGCGGTGCCGGACGCGGTGTACGTGTCGCCGTAGTACCCGCCCAGCTCGTCCCGGTACGCCGGGTCGGTGTGGGTGGTCTCGTCGTACTCGGGCGCGGCCTTGATCTGGTCCTTGCTCCGGTCGACGTAGACCTTCTGCTCGTCGTGGTCGACCCGGTCGACCAGGCCGGCGGGGAGCATGACCTTCTTGCCGAAGATCCACATGCCGGTGTCCACCACGAGGAAGCTCGTGTCGACGTCCTGGCTGGCGCTGTCCACCTTGCCGATGCCGCCGTCGGACGCCTCGACCTTGTAGCCGACCAGGTTCGCGCCGGTCACCGACGTCTCGTCGCGGTAGCGCCAGGCGTCGAAGGTGGTGGGGCTTCCGCTCAGCGAGGGGTCGGTGATGCTCTCGGCCCCGCGCTGCGGGGTGTCCGCACCCTGCGCGTCGTACCTGTCCATGGCGGCCTCCTTGAGACGGTGATTGCCGTATGGCAACGGATGTACCCGGTGCGCCGCTCCGGCACACCTGCCACCGGCCGAGACGCCCGCGAGCAGGGGAATCCCCGCCCGCGGGCGTCGTGGAACGGCTCAGAGCCGCCCGGTCGGCGAATCGGGCGAGGCGTCCCGGGTGCCCGGCGCGGTGTGCCGGTCGCCGTAGTACCCGCCCAGCTCGTCCCGGTAGGCGGGGTCGGCGTGGGTGTTCTCGTCGTACTCCGGAGCGCCCTTGATCTCGTCCTTGCTCCGGTCGACGTGGACCGTCCGCTCCTCGTGGTCCACCCGCTCGATCACGCCGGCCGGCAGCAGGACCTTCTTGCCGAAGATCCAGGGTCCGGTGTCGACCACGAGGAAGTTGTCATCAACGTCGTGGTTGGCCCGGTCGACCTTGCCGATGTGTCCGTCGGCGGCCTCCACCCGGTAGCCGACGAGGTCGGAGTCCGTCGGGCGGACATCGTCCCGGTAGCTCCAGGCGCGGAACGGCGCGGGGCCGCCGTGCAGCCCGGGCTCGGCCAGCGGCGGGGGAGTACGAGGTTCGGGGGTGTCCATCTGCTCTCCTTGGGGTCCGACCTGGCGACCACCGGGCGTCGGCGCCCGCCCGGGGGTCGAGGTATTGATGACCCGGGGGGACGTACCCGGGGCGCCGTCGGCGTACACCGGGGGGTCGGACGTCCCGTGATGTGGATTTTCCTTCCCGACAGGCGGCCAGGATGGCAGAGTCACCGCTCGTGACACCCGTCGTCTGGACGATTACCACCTAGCGCGCCCGGCACCTCGGCCGAGCGCGCAGACCTCCCGCGACCAGCGGGGGGTCTTTTTGTTTGCTCCGGAGGGATTCCCATGACATTCCAGGTCTTCGACACCACGCTGCGCGACGGGGCACAGCGCGAGGGGATCAGCTACTCGGTGGTCGACAAGCTGGCCGTGGCCCGGCTGCTCGACGACCTCGGCGTCGGGTTCATCGAGGGCGGCTGGCCGGGGGCGGTGCCCAAGGACACCGAGTTCTTCCGCCGGGCACAGGGCGAACTCGACCTGCGGCACGCTCTGCTGGTGGCGTTCGGGGCCACCCGCCGGGCCGGCCTGGCGGCGGCCGACGACCCGCAGGTGGCGGCCCTGCGCGACGCCGGTACCCCGGCCGTGTGCCTGGTGGCCAAGTCCGACCTGCGGCACGTCGAGCGGGCCCTGCGGACCACCGGGGCGGAGAACCTGGCCATGGTGGCCGACACCGTGGCCCACCTGGTGGCGGAGGGCCGGCGGGTGTTTCTGGACTGCGAGCACTTCTTCGACGGTTTCCGCTCCGACCCGGCGTACACGGCCGCCGTGGTGGAGGCCGCGCTCGGCGCCGGCGCCGAGCGCGTGGTGCTCTGCGACACCAACGGAGGCATGCTGCCGTCCTGGGTGGCCGCGGCCATCGGCGACCTGACCGGGCGGCTCGGCGTTCCGGCCGAGCGGCTGGGCATGCACGCCCAGAACGACACGGGCTGCGCGGTGGCCAACACCATCGCCGCGGTGGAGGCCGGCGTCCGGCACGTGCAGGGCACCGCAAACGGGTACGGCGAGCGCCCGGGCAACGCCGACCTGTTCACCGTGGTCGCCAACCTCGAACTCAAGCTCGGCCTGCGGGTGCTCCCGGAGGGAGGCCTCGCCCGGATGGTGCACGTGGCGCACGCCGTGGCCGAGATCGCCAACATCGCGCCGGACACCCACCAGCCGTACGTGGGCGCGGCCGCGTTCGCGCACAAGGCGGGCCTGCACGCCAGCGCCATCAAGGTGGACCCGTTGCTGTACAACCACGTCGACCCGCCCGTGGTGGGCAACGACATGCGGATCCTGGTGACCGAGATGGCCGGCCGGGCGAGCATCGAGCTCAAGTCCCGGCAGCTCGGCCTCGACCTGGCCGACCGGCCCGAGACGCTGGGCCGGGTCACCCGGCGGGTCAAGGAGCTGGAGGCCGGCGGCTGGTCGTTCGAGGCGGCCGACGCGTCGTTCGAGCTGCTCGTCCGGGACGAGCTGGCCGACCAGGCCGTGCCGCGGCCGTTCACCCTGGAGTCGTACCGGGTGCTGGTCGAGCACCGCGAGGACGCCGCGGTGGTCTCCGAGGCCACCGTGAAGATCCGGGTACGGGGTGAGCGGGTGATCGCCACCGCGGAGGGGAACGGCCCGGTGAACGCCCTCGACGAGGCGCTGCGCACCGCCCTGGTGCGGCACTACCCCGGGCTGCGCGGCTTCGAGTTGGCCGACTACAAGGTGCGGATCCTGGAGGGCAGCCACGGCACCGACGCGGTGACCCGGGTGCTGGTCGAGACCGCCGGGGCGGACGGGCGGGACTGGACGACGGTCGGCGTGCATCCGAACGTGGTGGAGGCCAGCTGGCACGCGCTGGTGGACGCGCTGACGTACGGGCTTTCCCGGGTCGGTGCCGCGACGTGAACGACAATACAATTCCTATTCGTTTCTCGCATCGCGCCGGATAACCCGAAAGGGCTTTCTGGCAGCGCGCCGTTATTGACCGTAATCCGTTTTCGGTGCTACGTTCCGACCTGGTTGCGGCACGGCTTTTCGGCCTCGAATTGCCTGCTCCGGGCGGGTGCGCAACGTGTTTCTCCACGTCCGCCGATCCCCGTCGGCCGGCTCCGCAACGAGTCGGCCGACGGAATGGTGGTGCGCGCCAACGGGCCGGGAAATCGTGTGCGGCGGCTCAGGAAAGGGGATGGTGCCCGCTTAGTCGCGACCGCCTCGCCCGAGGCAATTCCCCTACTCGCTTGGGCAGAAAAGAGATCCTCATGGCCAGAATCTTCCGTCGTAAGGCGACCATGGTGGCGGTCGGCGCGCTCGCCGTCGCCCTGCTCGGCGGCGGTGTCGCCGCGGCGGCACCCAATGGCAACTCCGGACCCGCCCGCGTCGCCCAGCCCGGCGGCGGGGCCAAGCTCGGCGCAGGGGCCTTCGTCCAGCCGCCGGTCAGCAAGGCGGAGGCGGTCGCGGCCAAGGCGGCGCTCGCGCCGGCCGCGGCGGACGAGCTCCTCCCGCCGACCAGCGCCCGGACCGAGTGGGCCGTGGTCGAGTCCAACGGCAGCCTCGTCCGGGGCTTCCACGCCGTCTCGGCGCAGCGCTTCAGCACCGGCCTCTACGAGGTCATCTTCAACCACAACGTGCGCCGCGCGGCGTACGTGGCCACTACCGGCTTCACCGGGTCGGAGTTCATCCCGCCGCCCGGCACCGCGGTCACGGTGGGCCGGACGGGCATCCCGAACGGAGTGTTCATCGCGGTCTACGACCAGAACGGCGCCCTGGTCGACCGGGCCTTCCACCTCGCCGTACACAGCTGAGGCCTGCCGCACCTTCCCACTGATCCAGGGCACAGGGCCGTTGCGTGAGCAATGACCGTGTGCCCTGGATCGATTCCGGTCAGGGGGCCGCGGGCAGAGCCAGGTCGGCCAGCACGGCGCGGTGGTCGCTGCCGGCGAGCGGGCGCACCGCGACGGCCCGTACCGCGATCCGCCGGTCCACCAGCACGTGGTCGATGGTGACCGGTGGGATGGGATCCCCGTCGTAGGGTCCCCAGGTGCCCCGCCAGCCCGCACCGGCCCGGTCGGCCGCGTCGGCGTAACCGGTGGCGATGAGCGCCCGCAGCGGGGCATGGTCGAGGGTGGAGTTGAAGTCGCCGGCCAGGACCCGCAGCGCCCCGTCGGGCGTGGCGGCGGGCTCGGCCGCCAGGTCGGCCCGCCAGTCGTCGACCTGGGAGAGCGCGTACGGCGCGGCCGGATGCGCCGACTCGACGGTCACCGGCGGCCCGCCGGGCACCTCGATGGTCCCGTACGCCTGGCTGAAGCCGAAGCCGCCGCCGTTGCGCCGGACGCCACCGGCGGTCAGCGGGAAGCGCGCGTAGAGCCCGGAGCCGGTGCTGCCGACCTCGGGGTTGAGCTCTCGGTAGGGCAGCAGTTCGGCCAGGCCCGACCGGTCCAGCGCCGCCGCGACCGCGGGGGTGAACTCCTGCACGGTGAGCACGTCCACCCGGTTGTCGCGGACCAGCCCGACCAGCGCGGCCGGATCGGCCCCGCCGAGCCACAGGTTGGCGGTGAGCAGCCGGACGGTCCGGCCGGTGGTGGCGGCCGGCTGGGTGTCGGTCAGGCCGCGGGGCAGCACCAGGACCACCAGCGCCACCGCGGCGGCGCCGGCCAGCGCGGCGGCCCGCCAGCGCCGGAGCACGAGCAGCAGCGCCGCGCCGCTCAGGGCGCCGACCGTGGCGTACGGGGTGAAGGCCAGCAGCTGCACGAGCGGTCCGCGATCCACGTCCAGCAGGCGTACCAACGCCCATCCGGCGCAGCCGGCGGCGATCGCCCAGCAGAGTCCGCTGCGTGCCGCTGACCATCGGAACCGCCGGTTCGTCCCCGTGTCGACCACGCGTCGACGGTAGTGCCCGGCTCGGCGAACGTCGTCACCGCGATCGGCGCCGCACGCCACACTGGGGGGTGTCGCGCTCGCCTCCGGTTAACAGGGGGCCCTTCCTATACCGGAAGCGATAAGAGGGGGCCCTTCCTTCGCCGGGCGGCGGCAATGTGAGCGTTTCTCGGGTTTGATCTCTGGGCCCGGGGGAAGCTTGCACCGTGACGGACATGTCGGACAGCTTGGCCAGCCTGCCCAGCCCGCCGGGAAACGCGTCGATCGCCGCCGACCTGGAGCAGACGCTGTTCGAGGTCAAGCGGGTCATCGTCGGCCAGGACCGGCTCGTCGAACGGCTGCTCACGGCGCTGCTGGCCGACGGCCACTGCCTGCTCGAGGGCGTGCCCGGGGTGGCCAAGACGCTCGCGGCGCAGAGCCTCGCCACGGCCGTCGGCGGCACCTTCTCGCGGATCCAGTTCACCCCGGACCTGGTCCCCTCCGACATCGTCGGCACCCGGATCTACCGCGCCTCCGCGGAGAGCTTCGACGTGGAACTCGGCCCGGTGATGGCCAACCTGGTGCTCGCCGACGAGATCAACCGGGCGCCCGCCAAGGTGCAGTCGGCCCTGCTGGAGGCGATGGCCGAGCGGCAGGTGTCGATCGGCGGGCGCAGCTATCCGGTGCCGTCGCCGTTCCTGGTGCTGGCCACCCAGAACCCCATCGAGTCGGAGGGCGTCTACCAGCTGCCCGAGGCGCAGCGGGACCGGTTCCTCATGAAGGTCACCGTCGGCTACCCGACCGACGCCGACGAGCTGGCCATCCTCTACCGGATGAGCGCCGACCGGCCCCGGCCGCGCCGGGTGCTCGATCCGGAGCGCCTGCTGGCGCTGCAGGCCCGGGCGCGCCGGGTCTTCGTCCACCACGCCCTCGCCGAGTACGTGGTCCGCCTCGTGCTGGCCACCCGGGAGCCGGCCCGGTTCGGCCTGCCCGAGGTGGCGCCGCTGCTCGCGTACGGCGCCAGCCCGCGCGCCACCCTCGGCCTGGTGGCCGCGGCCCGGGCCCAGGCGCTGCTGCGCGGCCGGGACTACGTGCTGCCGGAGGACGTCCGGGACCTCGCCCCGGACGTGCTCGCGCACCGGCTCGTGCTCTCCTTCGACGCGGTGGCCGACGGGGTGAGCGCCGAGTCCGTGGTGCGCCGGCTGATCAACGCGGTGCCGCCGCCCCGGGTCGCGCCGGCCCGGCAGGAGAATCCGACCGGCCTGGCGGTGGCGTGAACGCGCCGGAGCGCGCGTCGACGCTGACGCTGCGGGATCTCGCGCCGGCCGACCGGCTGCGCCGGCTGGAGCTGACCGTGACCCGCCGGCTGGACGGGCTGCTGCACGGCCAGCACCTCGGCCTGCTGCCCGGGCCGGGCAGCGAGGTGGCCGGCAGCCGCGAGTACCGGCCCGGCGAGGACGAGGTACGCCGGATGGACTGGGCGGTCACCGCCCGCACGACGGTCCCGCACGTCCGGGAGACCGACGCCGACCGCGAGCTGACAACCTGGCTCCTGGTGGACGCCTCGCCGAGCATGGACTTCGGCACCACCGAGCTGGAGAAGCGGGACCTCGCGGCCGCCGCGGTGGCGGCCGTCGGCTTTCTCACGGCCGGCGTCGGGCACCGGCTCGGCGGGCACGTGCTCACCGCCGCCGGCGTACGGCGGTTCCCCGCCCGGGCGGGCCGGGACCACCTGCTCGGCCTGCTCCGTACGCTGCTCGACACCCCGCGGGCCGAGCCGGCGGGCGATGCGGCGGGCCCCGCCGGCCCCACCGGTCCGGCGGTGCCGGGCTTCGCCGGCGGTGCGGCGGGACCGGTGGGCCGCGCCGGCCCCACCGGGCCGGCGGCGCCGGGCTTCGCCGGCGGTGCAGCGGGACCGGTGGGCCTCGCCGGTCGGGCGGCGCCGGGTGTGGCCGGGGCCGTTCCGGCGGCCGGCCTGGCCGCCGCGGTCGACGTGCTGCACCGGGCCGCCACCCGGCGCGGCCTCGCCGTGGTCGTCTCCGACTTCCTCGACGGGCTGCCGGACTCGGCGGCCGGGACGCCGGACTGGGAACGGCCGCTGCGCCGGCTCGCGGCCCGGCACGAGGTGCTGGCCGTGGACGTCACCGATCCGCGCGAGCTGGAACTGCCGGACGTCGGCGTCGTCACCCTCACCGACCCGGAGACCGGCGCGCGGCGGGAGATCTGCACCGGGGACCGCCGGCTGCGGGAACGGTTCGCCGCGGCGGCCGCGGCCCAGCGCGAGCAGGTCGGCGCCGCGCTGCGCCGGGCCGGCGCCACCCGGCTGGAGCTGCGCACCGACCGGGACTGGATCGCCGACATCGTCCGGCACGTACACCGGCACCGCCGGCTGGCCGGGGCGCCGCGCCCGCCGGTCGGACCGGGAGGTGGCGCGTGAGGCTGGAATCCCCACAGCGGCTCTGGCTGCTGCTCGGCGTCGCCGCGCTGGTCTACGCGTACGTCGTCATGCAGCGCCGGCGGAGCCGGTACGCCGTCCGGTTCACCAACCTGCGCCTGTTGGACCGGGTGGCGCCGCACCGGCCGGCCTGGCGCCGGCACGTGCCGGCGAGCCTGTTCATGGCCATGTTCGCGTTGCTCGTGGTGGGCTTCGCCCGGCCGAGCGCCGACGTGCAGGTGCCCCGGGAACGGGCCACCGTGATGATCGCGGTGGACGTCTCCACCTCGATGCTGGCCGACGACGTCGATCCGGACCGGCTGACCGCCGCCAAGGACGCCGCGGTCAAGTTCGCCGGCAAGCTGCCCGAGGAGTTCAACGTGGGCCTGGTGGCCTTCGCCGGCAGCGCCGCCGTGGTCGTGCCGCCCGGCACCGACCGGGCGGCCCTGCGCGCCGGCATCCACCGGCTGGCCGAGGGCAGCACCGGGGTGCAGGGCACGGCCATCGGCGAGGCCATCGACGCCGCCCTCGGGGCCATCAAGCAGCTCGATCCGCAGGCGGCCAACAACCCGCCGCCGGCCCGGATCGTGCTGCTCTCCGACGGGGCCAACACCTCCGGAAAGGACCCGCAGGAGGCGGCCGCCGACGCCGTCCAGGCGCACGTTCCGGTGCACACGATCTCGTTCGGCACGCCGACCGGGTCGGTGGACCGGGGCGGCCGGCCCATCCGGGTGCCGGTGGACGGCGAGACGCTGCAGGCGGTCGCCGAGCAGACCGGCGGCGGCTATCACGAGGCCGGCTCGAGCGCCGAGCTGCGCGCCGTGTACGAGGACATCGGCCGGTCCGTCGGCTACCAGACCAAGCGTCAGGACATCTCGGCCCGATTCATCGGACTGGGCCTGCTGCTGGCGGCGGGCGGCGCCGTCGGATCGATGGCGTGGTTCTCCCGCCTGCCCTGAGGGGGGCGGACCCGAGGTGCTGCGGAGGCAGCCAGACCAACGGCAAGGAGTGAGCGATGGCAGTGCAGAGCGGCCTCGGCGAACCCCGCGGCCCGTGGTTCGTCTCGCCGGACCTCGACCCGTACGGCCAGGAACCCGGCGTCGAGCGGACCCGGCTGGCCACCCTCGGCCGGCTCGGCGGATGGCGCCGGATGATGGTCTTCGCGCTGGCCGTGGTGGCCCTGTCGACGGTGACCGGCGCGCTGGCCGGCGGCTACGTGGCGAGCCAGAGCGGCAAGCCGGCCGCGCCGGCCGCGGCGGCCGGACCGGTGCCGCCCGACCTGGTGACCGCGGCCGGCAAGGTGGTGCCCGGCGTGGTCTCCGTGCTGGTGGACGCGGGCGGCGGCAACACCGCCACCGGCTCCGGGTTCGCCATCGACAACCTCCAGCACCTCATCACGAACGACCACATCGTGGCCCGGGGCAACGGCTCGGGCGTGGTGGTGGAGACCCCCGACGGGCGGCGGATGCCGGCCAGCGTGGTCGGGCACGACGCCAACAGCGACATCGCGGTGCTCAAGGTGTCGCCGGACGCGCACCTCAATCCGCTGGTGCTGGCCAAGCCCGGCGGCACCCGGGTGGGCGAGCCGGTCCTCGCGGTGGGCTCGCCGCTCGGCCTGGCCGGCACCGTGACGGCCGGCATCGTGAGCGCGCTCGATCGGCCGGTGCGGCTCGGCAACAGCCGGCACACCGCCGTGCAGACCGACGCCTCGATCAACCCGGGCAACTCCGGAGGTCCGCTGGTGAACGCCCGCGGCGAGGTGGTGGGGGTGAACACCGCGATCGCCACCCTGGACGGCAGCGGGTCGATCGGGATCGGCTTCGCCATCCCGATCGACCAGGCCCAGCAGGTCGCCGACGGCATCATCGGCAAGGGCGGCTGAGCCGCAAGGAAGGGCCCCTTATTATCGTTTTCTGTATAGGAAGGGCCCCCTGTTAACGACTGTGGCGCCGGGCCGGCGGGCCCGGCGCGGCGGGGGTGGCCGAACCGGCAGAATGCACGGGTGAGCCCCGTACCGTCGCCGGACGAGCCGGCCGCCGCCGAGCACCCGCACCGGGTCCCGGCCTGGCGACGACCGCACCCGGGGGAGCACCGCTGGCCGGTTGCGCTGGTGATCCTGGTGGCCGTGGCGCTGCAACTGGTCACCCCGCAGCGGCTGGCGTTCGAGCCGCGCTGGGTGCTGCCGGCCGTGGAGCTGGTGCTGCTGGCCGGCCTGCTGCTCAGCAACCCGTTCCGGATCAACCGCGAGTCCGGGCGGCTGCGTACGGCCGAACTGGCCCTGGTCGGCGTCGCCAGCCTCGCGGTGGCCTGGTCGGCCGGCCGGCTTGTGCTGCTGCTCGTGCACGGCCAGGGCGCGGAGCGACCCGCATCGGTGCTGATCAGCGGGGCCGCCATCTGGCTCACCAACGTGATCGTGTTCGCGCTGTGGTACTGGGAACTCGACCGGGGTGGCCCGGCGGCCCGGGCAAACTCGCGCCAGCCGTACCCGGATCTGCTCTTTCCGCAGATGACCACGAGCCCGGACCTGGTGCCGGCGGGCTGGCGTCCGGTCTTCGCCGACTACCTGTACGTCGCCTTCACCAACTCGACGGCGTTCAGCCCCACCGACACCATGCCGCTGAGCCGGCTGGCGAAGCTGGCCATGATGCTGCAGTCCGCCATCTCGTTCCTGGTCGTGGCCCTCGTGGTGGCGCGGGCCGTCAACGCGCTCACCTGAGCCGGGACCGGGCTCGGGACCGGGCCGGTGGCCGCGGCCAAGATCTCGGATGTGTGGCCGCGCGACGGCGGCTAACCTGAGATCATGGCAGACCAGCTGCGCGTGACCGACCGGGTGTCCATCCCGGCCGGCGAGCTGAGCTGGCGGTTCTCCCGGTCCAGCGGCCCCGGCGGGCAGGGCGTCAACACGGCCGACTCGCGCGTCGAGCTCTCCTGGGATCTGGACGCCTCGACGGCGCTGCCCGACCAGCTGAAGGCACGGGCCCGGCAGCGGCTGGGTCACCGGCTGGTGGGCGGCGTGCTCACGATCGCGGCCTCGGAGCACCGGGCTCAACTGCGCAACCGCGAGGCCGCCGAGGCGCGGCTGGCGGCGCTGGTCGCGGACGCGATCAAGCCGCCACCGCCGCCGCGCCGCCCGACCCGCCCCTCCAAGGGCGCGAAGGAACGGCGGATCGCCGCCAAGAAGCGCCGCGGCGAGATCAAGCGTCTCCGCCGCCCCGACGACTCCTGACCCCACCCCCGGCGACCACGGGTTGATCATGGAGATCGAAAACGCCGCTAACTCCATGATCAACCTATTAGGGTCGGCGGCGGGGGGTGGGGTTTTGGAATCGGTGTAGCAGGGACGCGAGCGCGGCCATCTCGGCGGCCAGGGCGCGCTCGCCGGCAGGGGTGATCGCCGCCCAGGTACGCGGGCGGCGTCCCTCGTACCCCTTCGTGATCTCGATGAGGCCCTGCCCGGCCAGGATGTCCAGGTGCCGGCCGAGGTTGCCGTCGGTGAGGTTGAGCAGCCGCCGCAGGTAGGGAAAGTCCGCCCGCCCGGCCTCGTCGAGCACGGTGAGCAGCGCCAGCCGGGTCTTCTGGTGCACCACGTCGTCGAGCCCAAGGGCCGGGTGGGGCGGATCGGCTTCCTGGCTCACCCGGTCACGCCACCGAGCCCGGACGGGCCGTGCCGGCCGAGCCGTACCCGTCCATCCCGGGTGAGCCGGTCCCGTCGACGGCTGCCGTGCCGTTCCCGTGGACGGCGCCGCGGCGGGTGGTGCGGAGCGCGCCGAACATCAGGCCGAGGCCGAGGCCGGCATCGAGACCGAGCACGGCCCAGGCGGCCCCGACGCCGAGCGCCGCTTCCACGAGGGCCAGCAGCCCCTGCGCGGCGCCGGCCACGGCCAGCCATTTTGCCACCGACCGGAGCCGGGCACTGCGCTGCCGGACCGCGACGGCCGCGAGGACCGCGGCCGGCCAGACCAGCGGCGCGAACACCCCGAGCAGCAGCGCGGGGACGAACAGGAGGGCGAGCAGCGGCAGGCTCACCACGTACCCCAGGGTGACCGGACGGTACGAGCGCGGTCCCCCGCCCACGCCCTCGCGCGCGGCCAGCCGCCGGGCGTGCGCCCACAGCGCGGCCAGGCCGGCGGCGCCGGCCAGCGGCCAGTACGCCAGCAGCGCCGAGTGTCGGGCCGCGGCGCCGGTCAGCAGGCCGACCAGCACGCTGAGGGCGGCGTGTACGACGATCAGGGCGCCGAACACGACCAGCGGTGCGGTGACCGTCCGCCGGTCGGCCCGGACCCGCTCGCGCATCCGGCGCACCTCGGCCGCGATGGCGGCCGGATCGGTGGTGGTGCCGTCCATCGGCGTACCTCCGCTCTCTTGCATGTCTAGAGAGTACTCTGCGATGCAGAGTGTTAAGCGGGGACCCCTCCTATACCGCAGGCGATAAGAAGGGGCCCTTCCTTACCGGCGGGGGAGGGTCTGGATGAGCAGCGCCAGGCTCAGCTCGAGGACGATCAGCGCCACCAGGCCGGCCCGGAACCCCTGCGCCACGTCGGCCGTCCGGTAGAAGACCACCCCGATCAGCGCCACCCCGACCGCGTTGCCGGTCTGGTTGACCGTGGACAGCACGCCGGTCGCCGCGCCGGTGTGCCGCGGCGTCACCCGGGCCAGCACGGTCCCGGTCAGCGGCGCCAGCGCCATGCCCATCCCCAGGCCGTCGACCGCCAGGCCCGGCACCAGCCAGCCGGTCCCGGGCCGGGTCGCGGCCGCCCACATGCCGAGCAGGCCGAGCGCCATGAGCACCGCGCCCAGGCTGACCACCTGCCGGCCGAGCCGGGCCGCGATCCGGTCCGCGTACGTCGAGGTGACCAGGTAGCCGGCCCCGATGGCCGTGAAGACCGTGCCCGCGCCCAGCGCCGAGAGCCCGCGCCCCACCTGGAGGTACAGCGCCAGAATCACGAAGAACGACGCCTGGCCCATCCAGAACACCTGGGTGGCCACCAGACCCGTGCTGAACGCCCGCTCCCGGAACAGCCCGAGGTCCACCAGCGGCTGCGTCCGCCGGCGCTGGGTGGCCACGAACGCGCCCAGCAGCGCCGGCGCGGCGGCCAGGCTCAGCCAGGTCCACGCCGGCCAGCCCTGCTCCCGGCCGGTGATCAGCGGCAGCACCAGCGCCACCAGCGCGCCGCCCAGCAGGACCACCCCGACCAGGTCGAGCCGGGTGGTCGGCTGCCGGGACTCCGGGATCCGCCGCAGGTACGCCAGCGCCGCCGCGCCGACCGGCAGGTTGATCAGGAAGCACAGCCGCCAGTCCAGGCCGAACAGGTCGGCCCGGATGAGCAGGCCGCCGATCAGCTGACCGAACACGGCGCCCACCCCCATGCTCAGGCCGTACCGGGCGAACGCCCGGGGCTGGCCGGCGAGCGGCACGCTGGTCCGGACGATGGCCAACACCTGTGGCATGAACAGCGCGGCGGCCAGGCCCTGCAGCACGCGGGCGCCGACCAGCACCCCGGCGGTCGGCGCGAGGCCACAGAGGACGGACGCGGCCGTGAACAGGCCGAGCCCGATCCCGAACACGCGGCGGCGGCCGTACCGGTCACCCAGCCGGCCGCCGGTAACCAGGCCGGCGCCCAGCGCCAGCACGTAGCCGGCCACCACCCACTGCAGCGCGGCCGGCCCGGCGCCCAGATTCCGGTGCAGCGACGGCAGGGCCACGTTCACGATGAACGCGTCGATCGAGGTCATCACGATCGCGGTCAGCAGCACCGGCAGGAAGCCCGGCGCCGCGGCCGGCGCGGTGCTCCCGGCGGCAGGGGCCGTGCTCCCGGCGGCAGGGGCCGTGCTCGCGGCGGCAGGGGCCGTGCTCCCGGCGGCAGGCGCCGGGTCCGGCGCGGCCGCCGGCGCCGTACGGGTCTCGCGAACGGTCACGTCGGAACTCTCCTTCGGGTACGGCCGCGGTGGCCCGGCCTCGCCGGCGCCACCGCGACCATCGGGGTGGATCAGGCCGGAACCTTGTCGAGGAAGCCGAGGACGTGCCGGATCCGGCCGTCGGCGATGACCGCCACGTCGAAGCCGACCACCACCGGCTCGCCGCCGCGGGGGCCGAGGTGCCAGGTGAACCGGGCCAGGTCGTGGTGCGCGTCGACCGGGCCGGCCAGGCTGAATTCCAACCCGCCGAACTGCTGCCGTACGCCGGCGACCAGCGCGTCGATCTGGTCCGGACCCGTCACCTCGGCCAGCGGGTCGGTGTACGTGCCGTCGGCGGCCCAGACCTCGTCGATGAGCTTGCGTCGCAGGGCCGGGTCGGCGGTGTTCCAGGACTCAAGGTACTTCTCGATCAGCTGCATGACAGGGACGCTAGGCAGCGGCGGAGGCCGCGGAATCGGTATCGCTTAGGTAATCCGTTACCTGTGTAGGGTTCGAGCCATGCTGCGCGGCCGCACCGGGGAACAGGACCGGATCACTGGGCTGGTGCGGCAGGCGTATGCGGGCACGAGCGCCGCGCTGGTGCTTCGCGGCGACCCGGGCATCGGCAAGACGGCCCTGCTGGACTGGGCCGCGGGGCTGGCCACCGCGTCGCCGCCGTACCCGGACCCGGCCGGCCCGCCGCTCACCGTGCTGCGCGGCGGCGGCGCCGAGCTGGAGGCGGACCTGCCGTTCGCCGGGCTGAGCCAGCTGCTGCGACCGGCCCTCACCCGGCTCGACCGGTTGCCCGGGCCGCAGCGGGAGGCGCTGGCCGCCGCGTTCGGGCTGGCCGCCGGCAGCCGCCCGGACCGGCTGCTGATCGGGCTGGCCGTGCTGTCGCTGCTGGCCGAGGTGGCCGAGGACGGCCCGCTGCTCTGCCTCGTCGACGACGCGCACTGGTTGGACACCGTCTCGGCCGAGGCGCTGCTGTTCGCCGCCCGCCGGCTGCGGGCCGAGGGCATCGTGATGATCTTCGCGGCCCGGGACGGCGGCTTTCCGGCGCCCGGGCTGCCCGAGTGCGCGCTGGCCGGGCTGGCGCCGGCCGAGGCCGCCGGGCTGCTGCCCGCCGACCTCGACCCGGCGGTACGGCTGCGGGTGCTGGCCGAGGCGCGGGGCAACCCGCTGGCGCTGATCGAGCTGCCCCGGGTGCTGCCCCCCGGCGAACCGGCCGGCGTGGCCGGATCGGCGGCGCCGGACCCGGCCGCCGGGTCGCTGCCGCTCACCGACCGGCTGCTGGCCGCGTTCGCCGGGCAGGTCGACCGGCTCCCGCCGCGGACCCGCACCGTGCTGCTGGTCGCGGCCACCGAGCCGGCCGGCGACCTGACCGTGCTGCTCGGGGCGGCCGCCGCGCTCGGCGCCGGCCCGGCCGACCTGCGGGCGGCCGAGGAGGCCCGGCTGGTCGAGGTCACCGGCCAGCGGGTGCGGTTCCGCCATCCGCTGGTGCGGGCCGCCGTCTACCGGGCGGCGGCGCTGGCCGAGCGGCTCGGAACGCACCGCGCCCTGGCCGGCGTGCTGACCGCCCCGGAGACGGCCGACCGGCGGGCCTGGCACCTGGCGGCCGCGGCCACCGGGCCGGCCGAGCCGGTGGCCGAGGCGCTGGAGGCCACCGCCGACCAGGCCCGCGACCGCGCCGGCTACCGGGCCGCCAGCTCCGCCTACGAGCGGGCCGCACAGCTCAGCGAGCGCCCGCCGGACCGCGCGCGGCGCCTGCTGCTGGCCGCGGAGAGCGGGCTGCAGGCCGGCGACCCGGGCGGCGCGGTCCGGCTCGCCGAACTGGCCGCCGAGCTCGTGCCCGAGCCCGCCTTCCTGGCCCGGGTGGCCGGGGTGGAGGGGCAGGCGTGGTTCTGGCAGGGCGGCCACCGCACCGCGTACGAGCTGCTGACCGGGGGCGCCGAGCTGGATCCCGACCGGCGGCCGGCGCTGCTGGTGGCCGCGTTCCACCCGGCCTGGTACCTCGGCGAGCCGTACCTGGGCGACATCCTCGACCGGCTCGCCGCGGTCGACCATCCGGTGGCCGCGTTCGAGGTGGCGGCCCTGCGCGGCCGGCCCGCCGCGCTGGCCCCGACGGCCGCGCTGGCCGGTCCGCACCCGGCCGATCAGGTGCAGCTCTGCGGGCTGGGGTTCGTGGCCGGCCAGGACGGCGAGACGTACCGGCTGGCCGCCGCGCTGGTGGCGCGGTGCCGGGCCGACGGCATCCTCGGGCTGCTGCCCACGCTGCTGTTCTTCCAGGCCGAGGCGGAGCTGTTCGCCGGCCGGCACCGGGACGCCGCGGTGAGCCTGGACGAGGCGGTCCGGGTGGCCGAGGACGGCGGCCAGCCGCTCTGGGTGAGCCAGCTCCAGTCGGTCCGCGCGCTGCTCGCGGCCCTGGCCGGCGACGAGCGGCGCTGCCGGGACCTGGTCGGGCGGGCCCTGGCAGCGGGCGAACCGGACACCGAGGCCGCCGGCCGGCCCTGGACCGAGTGGGCGCTCGGGCTGCTCGACCTCGGGTACGGGCGGGTCGAGGCCGCGCTGACCCGGCTGGCCGGGCTGCAGGAGAACCCGTACGCGCACCTGGTGTGCGCCCGGCGCAGCGTGCCGGACCTGGCGGAGGCGGCGGTCCGGGCCGGCCGGCCGGAGCTGGCGGGGCCGGCGATCGACGGGTTCACCGGCTGGGCGGACCGGGTCGACCAGCCGTGGGCGCGGTCGCTCGGGCACCGGTGCCGGGCCCTGGTCACCGGCGCGGAACGGGACTACCGGCGCGCCCTCGACCTTGAGTCCCGGCCGTTCGAGCGGGCCCGGACCGAGCTGCTGTACGGCGAGTGGCTGCGCCGGGCGCGCCGGAAGGCCGAGGCGCGGACCCTGCTGGAGCGGGCCCTGACGGTTTTCGACGGGCTGGCCGCGGCACCGTGGGCGGCGCGGGCCCGCGCCGAGCTGGCCGCCAGCGGCGTGCCGGTGGCGGACCGTCCGGACCGGCCCGCCGACCGGGCGGTGGCCACGCTCACCCCGCAGGAGCTGCAGATCGCCCGGCTGGCCGCCCGGGGACGGAGCAACAAGGACATCGCCGCGCAGCTGTTCCTCAGCCCGAAGACGGTGGCCTACCACCTCTACAAGGCGTACCCGAAGCTCGGCGTGACCAGCCGAACCGAACTCGCCACCCTCCCGCTGTGAAGGAAGGGCCCCTTCTTATCGCTTTTTGTATAGCAGGGGTCCCCTCCTAACCGGGCGGCGTGGCCGTACGCGTGACAGGGTGAGCGCACGAGGGTGGTGGGGGTGGGATGGACCGGGAACTGATCGCGCTGGCGGCGGCGCACGGGGTGGCCACGGCGTACACGGACTGGCGCGGTCGCCGGGTGCGGGTACGCCCGGAGATCGTGATCGAGGTCCTCAAGCTGCTCGGCGTGCCGGCCGACGACCCGGCCGGGGTCCGGTCGGCCCTGGCGGCCGCCCGCGCGGCCGCGGCCGGCGATGCCCTGCCGGACACCGTGATCCTGGTCGCCGGCCGCACCCGGCCGCTGCCGGAACCCGGCGTGATCACCCTGGAGGACGGCGGAAGCCGGGCGGTGGACGGCGAGCTGCCGGCGGACCTGCCGCTCGGCTGGCATCGGCTGGCCTGCGCCGGGCGGGACGTGCCGCTCGTGGTGGTGCCCCGCCGGCTGCCGGCCCCGCCGGCAACCTGGGGCTGGATGCTCCAGCTGTACTCGCTGCGTTCGTCGTCCTCGTGGGGGATGGGCGACCTCGGCGATCTGGCCGAGTTCACCCGGTGGGCGGGCGCCGAGACGGGCGCCGGGCTGGTGCTGCTCAACCCGCTGCATGCGGTGTCGACCAGCCATCCCGTGCCGGCGTCGCCGTACTCGCCGTCGAGCCGCCGGTTTGCCAACCCGCTGTACCTGCGGGTGGCCGACACGGCGGCGTACCGGGCGGCCGGCGCGCAGCTGCGGGCCCGGATCGACGCCCTGCGGCCCGACCAGCCCGAGATGATTGACTACGACGCGGTGTGGCGGGCCAAGCGCGCGGCGCTGGAGCTGCTGTTTCCGCTGGCCGGCCCGGTGGAACTGGCGGCCGACGAGGAGCTGACCGCCTTCGCCACATACTGCGCGCTGGCCGAGCGGCACGGCCCCGACTGGCGGACCTGGCCGGAACCGCTGCGCCGGCCGGACGGCCCGGCCGTGGCGGCGGCCCGCGCCGAACTGCGCGACCTGGTCGCCTTCCACGCCTGGTTGCAGCGGCTCTGCTCGGAACAGCTGGCGGCCGCCGACGCGGCCGCCCGGGAGACCGGGATGCCGGTCGGGATCGTGCACGACCTGGCGGTCGGGGTGGACCCCGGCGGCGCCGACGGCTGGCTGCTGGCCGACGTGCTGGCCGCGGGGGTGCACATCGGCGCGCCGCCGGACGACTTCAACCAGCTCGGCCAGGACTGGGGGCTGGCCGCCTGGCGGCCGGACCGGCTCGCGGCCACCGGCTATGCCGCCTATCGGGATCTGCTGCGCCGGGTGCTGAGCCACGCCGGCGGGCTGCGGGTCGACCACGTGGCCGGGCTGTGGCGGCTGTGGTGGGTCCCGCCGGGCGCCGGACCCGGCGAGGGCACCTACGTCCGGTACGACCCGGACGCCATGCTCGGCATCCTGGCCCTGGAGGCATACCGCGCCGGCGCCGTGGTGGTCGGCGAGGACCTCGGTACGGTGCAGCCGGCCGTCACCCGCGGGCTGCGGGGCCGCAACATGCTGGGCTCGACGGTGCTCTGGTTCGCCCGGGACGCCGATGGGTTCCTGCCGCCGCGGCGCTGGCCGCGGACGGCGCTGGCCACCATCTCCACGCACGACCTGCCCACCGCCCCCGGCTTCCTGATCGGCGCGCACGTGCGGATCCGGGCCGAGCTGCGCCAGCTGGCCGGCGACGTGGCCGACGAGTGGGCGCGCGCCGCCGACGAGCGGCGCGACCTGGTGGCCATGCTGCGCGATGCCGGGCTGCTGGCGGCCGAGGAAGCGTCCGATGAGGACATCGTGCTGGCCATGCACGCGGCCCTCGCGGCCAGCCCCACCCGGCTGGTGGCCGCCTCGCTCTACGACGTGCTCGGCGAGGTACGCCAGCCGAACCTGCCGGGCACGATCAACGAATATCCAAACTGGAGGCTGCCGCTACCCGCCACGCTGGAGCAGATCCGCGCCGATCCCCGCCCCCGCCGCGTCGCCGACCTGCTGTCCCGCTCCCGCCCCCGGCGGTAAGGAAGGGCCCCTTGTTATCGTTTCCGGTATAGGAAGGGCCCCCTGTTAACGACGCCGCGACGCCGCGACGCCGCGGCGCCGCGGCGCTGCGGGGGCGCGGCTGGTCGCCGGCGGCGTCGGGTCAGCCGGCGCCGGGCGACGGCCAGCGGGCGGTGAGGTCGATCCGGCCCCGGGCGAACGCGTCCGATCGCCCCCACCGGCCCGGGACGTCCAGCAGATCGATCCGCTCGATGCTCGCCGGCACCGCCGGATCCGACAGCAGCTCGTCGCCGGCCGGCTTCAGGCCGAGCAGCGTACGTAGCAGCAGGAATGCGGCGCCGGTGGACCAGGCGTGCGGGCTGCAGGCGCTCGGGTAGTTGACCGGCTGCCGGGTCAGCGCCCGGTCGTAGCCACCGAACGCCTCCGGCAGCCGGCCGCCGAACGCCATGCCCGCCTGGAGCATCCCCTCGGCGATCCGGGCCGCCTCGGCGTCGAACCCGTACCGGCGCAGCCCCCAGGCGATGAGCGAGTTGTCGAACGGCCAGACCGCGCCCAGGTGGTAGCCGAGCGGGTTGTACCGCCGGGCGGTGGTGGCCAGCGACCGCACCCCCCACCCGCTGTACAGCGACGGCGCCATCAGGTGCTCGGCCACCGCGGCCGCCCGGTCCGGGGGCAGGATCCCGGTCATCAGCAGGTGTCCCATGTTGGAGGCGAGCGCGTCCACCTGGTTGCCGTCCCGGTCCAGCGCCAGCGCGTAGTAGCCACGGTCCGCGATCCAGAAGTCCCGGTTGAACCGGTCCCGCAGGTCGTCGGCCTCCCGCTCCAGCCGGTCGGCCAGGGCCGAGTCGCCCCAGATCTCCCGCGCCATCCGCGCGCCGCGCCGCTTCGCGTCGTACGCGTACCCCTGCAGTTCGCAGGTGGCCAGCGGCGGGGTGGCGATCCGGCCGTCGGCGTAGCAGATCGCCTCGCGGAACTCCTTCCAGACCTGGTTGACGATGCCGCTGCGCTCGTTGCGCGGCAGGTACGACACGTACCCGTTGCCCAGCACGTCGCCGTATTCGTCGATCCAGGCCAGCGCGGCGCGGGCCTCCGGCTCGTACTCCCGGACCAGCTTGTCGTCGCCGGTCCACCGCTCGTACTCGTCCATCAGCATGACGTACAGGGGGGTGGTGTCGGCGCTGCCGAAGTACGGCGAGTTCGGCGACTCACCGAACGCGGTGGCCTCGCCGTACCGGAACTCCCGCATGATCTTGCCGGGTTCCTCGTCCCGGAAGTCGTCGAGCTTGCTGCCCTGGTCCACGCCGAGCATCCGGAGCGTGGTGGCGGCCAGCTCCGGCGCCACGGCCAGCGACTGGAGGCTGGTGATCAGGCTGTCCCGGCCGCTGATCACCATGTACCAGGGGAGGCCGGCGGCCGGCAGCGCCTCGTCCGGAAAGGTCAGCGGGCGGTAGCGCAGCGCCGCCATGTCGGTGAGGCTGCGCCGGTACGTCTCGCGCAGCGGCGCCCAGTCGCAGTTGAGCCGGGGCACCCGGTCGAGCCAGGCGGCGAGGTCCTGCCGGACTTCCTCGGGGCTGCGCCGGTGCGCCCGGTGGAGCTTCTGCCGGATGTCGCCGCCGTGCCGGCCGGGGGCCAGCATCTCGACCCGCAGGTCGAGCCGCCACTCGCCGTGCGCCGGCACGGTGATCCGGAAGGTAAGACCGGAGTCGTCGACGTCGGCCGGTTCCGAGGCCACGATGAGCGTCTCGCGCCGGAAGCGCTCCCGGGCGTAACACAGCCGCAGCTCTTCGGCCCCGACCTCGACCCCGTACGAGCCGCCCTTGGCCTCGCCGAACAGGATCCCGTACATCGAGGCGAAGTCGCTGGCCGCCTCCACCCGGAGCGCCAGCTCCGCCGGCTCCCGGCCGTGGTTGAGCACGATCAGCCGTTCCGCCAGCCAGCTGGAGATGCTGCGTTCCCGGATCACCGACAGGTCCGCGTCCACATAGTGCGTCGGAGCGCCCGGCACCAGGAAGAACCGGGACTGGAAGTGGTCGCCCGCGTCCACCGACATGGGGTTGAGCGGCTCGCCGTTCACGGTCAGCCGCCAGCGGGACAGGAACCGGGTGTCGAACGAGAACAGGCCGAACCGGTCCGCGGGGTCGGCATCGACATCGCCGTTCGGGCGGCTGATCATGAAGCTGTTGCCGTCGAGGATCCGGACCGGTTCGGTCATCGGTTCGCCACCGTCGCCGCGGCCTCACGGGGATGCCGAGCGCCCGGGCGACTGGGCAGCAGCCGCTCCAGCATCACCAGCAACTGGAACTTCCCCTCGACGGTCACCTCGTTGCGTAGCCAGGCCGAAAGCGGGGGGACCGAGCCGCCGATGAGGACATTGAAGAAGTCGCGGTCGGTCCGCAGCACCATGTCGGCGTCCCGATCCTCGTGACCCACCCGCAGCATGCCGTCCTCGATGGCCAGCCACCAGAGCTCGCTGACGCCGCCCTCGGTCAGCTCGAACCGGATGGTGCCGTGCACCTTCGCCAGCAGCGGCTCGTGCCGACGCCGCGCCAGGCCGGCGAAGAACTCGTCCGTCCGGTCTGTCATGCGACATCCCTCCACGTCCCTGCCGTCCCACGGCGGTCCCCGGTGGCTGCCCGCATTCCCGCTGCGCGCCGGATTGCACGTCGGCCACCGCCCCCGCTGCCGCAAGGCCGGTCCGCAACCCGGGCCGGCTGGGCGCGGCCGACCCGGGCTGGGTGCGGCCGGCCCGGCTGGGTGCGGCCGGCCCGGCTGGGTGCGGCCGGCGCGCCCCTCAGATGGCGGACAGCAGGCGGGCCCGCAGGGCGGCGGCCCGGTCGGCGAAGCCGCGCTGCGCGGCGGCGTACGCGGCCCTTCCGGCGGCCGTCTCCACCCGGACCGGCGGGTAGCCCAGCTCCGCCAGGTCGTACGGGCTGGCCCGCATGTCCAGGGTCCGGATCTCCCGGGCCAGCTCGAAGCAGTCCGCCACCAGCTCGCTGGGCACCAGGGGGGAGAGCTTGTACGCCCACTTGTAGAGATCCATGTTCGCGTGCAGGCAGCCGGGCTGTTCGAGCTCGGGCTGCCGCTCCCGGGTCGGGGTGAGCAGGTTGAGCGGCCGGGCCGGCGCGGTGAAGAAGCGGTACGCGTCGAAGTGGCTGCACCGGACGCGGTTCTCCTCCACCGTGCCGGCGATGCGCTCCGGGCGCAGCCGCAGCGGCCACGCGTTGTGCCGGACCTCCTCGGCACGCTGCCGGTAGACCATGGCCCACTCGTGCATGCCGAAGCAGCCGAACTGGCCGGGCCGACCCGCCGTCCGGGCCAGCAACTCGCGGATCCAGGCGATCGATTCGGCGCGCCGCGCCCGTACCGCCGCGGTGTCCAGGGTGACCCCGGCGGGCCCGGCGCGATAGTCGCGGCCGAAGTCCGCCACGTCGGCGTCGGCCAGCACCACGCCGGCGCCCGGATGCCAGCGCCGCAGCTGGGCCGGCCGGTGCGAGTAGTAGGTGAAGAGGAAGTCCTCGACCGGGTGCTTCCGGCCGGCGCGGCGGCGGGCCAGGTGCGGCGCCAGCCAGGCATCCACCCGGGCCTCGTGCGCCCGCTGCCGGGCACGCCACGCGGCGCCGTCGAGCAGCGGACCGTCGATCCGGGCGCCGTCGGGCACCGGACCGTCGAGCCCGGCGCCATCGGACGGGATGCCGCGGATCACGGCGCCATCGGGCCGGGCGCGGCGGATTGCGGCGTCGTCGGGCCGGGCGCGGCCGGACCCGGCGCCGTCCGTCGCGGCGGGTGCGTCGGCGGCGCGCGCGGGGGCGGTGGGCACGGTCACCAGCCCAGGGTACGGCGGTCCGCGGGCGCCCCGCCGCGGCCGGCCCCCGGCGGCAGGGACCCGGTAACAGGGGGCCCTTCCTATACAAAAAACGATAAGAAGGGGCCCTTCCTTGCCGGTCAGCTCAGGGTGACGCGGGCGCCGGCCGAGAACACGCTGCTGCGCAGCTCGACCGCGGTGGGCCGCTGGCCGCCGGTGTCCGGGAACACCAGCGGCACCAGCCGGCGCTCCCCGGGCGGGATCGGGTCGGCGAACTGGTCGGTGTTCCGGTTGGCGACCCGGGTTGCGGCGTCGTCGGCGTCCACCCAGTTGCCGTCCGGCAGGTACGCCCGCTGCATCTGGGCGTACCACCGCTGCCCCCGGTCGGAGGCGTTGCGGACGCCCACGGTGACCGTGCAGCCCCGCCCCGCGGGGCAGGAGACCTGGTAGACCGTGAACTCGAAGGCCGACTCGTGCAGCGGCGTACCCACCGTGCCCTGCGTGGCC
Source organism: Plantactinospora siamensis (assembly GCF_042434095.1). NCBI lineage: Bacteria > Bacillati > Actinomycetota > Actinomycetes > Micromonosporales > Micromonosporaceae > Plantactinospora > Plantactinospora siamensis. The sequence continues at coordinate 478,798 of NZ_JBHLUE010000004.1, read as the reverse complement.
GACCCGCTCCACGCGCCGCTGGAGGGCTGCCGCGAGCCCTCGATGGCGCTCACCCGTGCGGTGGCCACCCACAGCGCCGCTCCGGAGATCAGCCCGATCACCAGCAGCAGCGCGGCCATGGTGGCCCACAGCGGCGGGCGGCGGCGCGGCGGGCGTACCACCGGGGGCGCGGCCGCCCGCGGCGGCCGGGGATAGACGTTCGGCTCGCTGTGCGCGACCACCTCGCGGGCTCCGGCCCGGTCGGCGGCCCGACGGCGGCGTCGGGAGCGGACCGCCAGCAGGGCCGCGCCGAGCAGCAGCACCGCCGCGCCGAACAGACCGAGTACGCCGGGCCGCCGCCACCAGGGCGTCGAGGCGGACCCGAACATGCCCGTCGAGGCCTGCCAGGTGGCCGTGGCGCAGTCGTCCGGTACGGCGCTGCCCGTGCTGAACGCGCAGGCCGGCGCGGTCAGGTCGGCGTTGGTGGCCGGCCTGCTGAGGGTGGCGCTGACCGTCTCGGTCCGCCCGGCCGGAACCCGGATCTGCCAGCTCAGGTCGGTGCCGCCACCGGGCCGTGCGGCGGCGTCGGCGTGCCCGCCGTGGCTGATGGCGATCGGCGCGAGGCCGGCCGGCAGCTCCTGCCGGATCGTGGTGCTCACCGAGGTGGCCGTGCCGTTGCGCACCTGGATGTCGTACGACGGCAACTGGTGGCCGACCGGCACCACCGCGAGCGCGACGGCCGGTGGCGCGGCCGAGGCCGGCGCGGGCGCCGGGACGAGCACGGAGACGGCGGCCGCGGCCAGCGCGGCAGGCAGAGTGGCACGCATCTTTGTTCCTCCCACGGCCGACGCTAGGCGGGCCCGCGGATGCGGCGGCCCGCAACGGCGGAACCGCCGCGGGCGCCCGGTAACCTGCGTTACCCTGCCCGGCCGCCACCCGACGCCACAGGGGCGCCACCCGGCCGCCACCCGGCCGCCACCCGGCCGCACAGGGGCGCCGCCCGGCCGCCACCCGGCCGCACAGGGGCGTCGCCCGGCCGCCACCCGGCGCCACAGGGGCGCCGCCCGGTCCCGTGCCGTACCGGCCCGCCGCTGCTGCTGCTGCTGCCACAGCATGGACCGCCATCCCGGCCCGGTGCTGTCGTCGCGGCCGGGCGCTGTCGTCGCGGCCCGGCGCAACCCGGGCGGGCGGGCGGCTAGATTGGCCGGGTGCGTATCGCTCGTTTCGCTCATCCCAAGGGAATGTCGTTCGGCGCGGTCGAGGGTGAACCGGGCGCCGGTCCGGACGCGTTGACCGTCGCCGAGATCGAGGGCCACCCGTTCGGCCAGATCAGCTTCAGCGGAGAACGCTGGGCCCTGGCCGACGTACGGCTGCTCTCGCCGATCCTGCCCAGCAAGGTGGTGTGCGTCGGCCGCAACTACGCCGAACACGCCGCCGAGCACGGCTCGGAGGTGCCCAAGGAGCCGCTGCTCTTCCTCAAGCCGTCCACCTCGGTGGTCGGGCCGCGGGACGCCATCCGGCTGCCGCAACAGTCCAAGCAGGTCGAGCACGAGGCGGAACTCGCGGTGGTGATCGGCCCGCCGGGCGCGCGCCGCGCCGACCGGACCGCGGCGCAGCGCGCGATCTTCGGCTACACCTGCGCCAACGATGTGACCGCGCGCGATCTGCAGCGCTCGGACGGGCAGTGGACCCGGGCCAAGGGCTTCGACTCGTTCTGCCCGCTCGGACCGTGGATCACCACCGGGCTGGACGTCACCGACCTGGAGATCCGCTGCGAGGTCGGCACCACGCCGGACGAGATGGAGGTACGTCAGCTGGGGCGCACCCGGGACATGGTCTTCGACGTACCGGGGCTGGTTTCGTACATCTCGCACGTCATGACGCTGCTGCCCGGTGACGTGGTGCTCACCGGCACACCGGCCGGGGTCAGCCCGCTGGAGAACGGCGAGACCGTGACCGTGCGTATCGATGGCATCGGCGAACTGTCCAACCCCGTGGTGGCGGTGGATTGACCGGCGGGTTTTTCCGCTGGTCGGAGGCGGTTTCCGGGGGTCGATTTGGCTGGCCCCACCGCACCCGGTAGAGTTCATTCCCGGCGCTGCAAAGCGCCGGTGGGGTATGGGGTAATTGGCAGCCCGACTGATTCTGGTTCAGTTAGTCTAGGTTCGAGTCCTGGTACCCCAGCCACCGATGCCCGCGAGGGTGTCGGTCGCTGGTCTCTGGTAGAGTTCAGCGGCGTTGATCGCGAGATCAGCAAGGGAAAGTCCTGGCCCCGTCGTCTAGCGGCCTAGGACGCCGCCCTCTCAAGGCGGTAGCGCCGGTTCGAATCCGGTCGGGGCTACAGATGCACGGCCCGCGTCACTCCGGTGATGCGGGCCGTTTCTCATTGTGCCCGCCACCCGCCGGCTCTGTCCGCCAAACCCCCGAACCCCCGACCCCCCCGACCCCCCGCCCCAAGCAACCTCCCCACGCCGCCCGCACCCCGCGCCTCCATTGCGCGATCTTGCACTTTGGGCCCCCGTTTCGCGCCCTTCAACCCTTTTTCCCGGGCCAAAAGTGCAAGATCGGCGGGGAGCGGGGGCGGGAGCGGGGGGGCGGGGTTGGGGGTGGGGGGTTGGGGGCTAGAGGCCGCTGAGGCGTTGGCCGGCGCGGACGACGGCCATGGCGTGCCGGTCGCCGGGGCGGCGGCCGAGCCGCTCGATGGGGCCGGAGACGCTGATCGAGGCGATCACCCGGCCGGTGCGGTCGCGGATCGGGGCGGAGACGCTCGCCACCCCGGCCTCGCGCTCGGCCACGCTCTGCGCCCAGCCGCGCCGCCGCACCTCGGCGAGGGTGCGCCCGGTGAACTTGCACCGCGGCAGCAGCGGCATCACCGCCTCCGGCGGCTCCCAGGCCAGCAGCACCTGGGCGCCGGACCCGGCCGTCATGGGCAGCACCGAGCCGATCGGCACGGTGTCACGGAGTCCACTGGCCCGCTCGGCGGCGGCCACGCAGATCCGCTCGTCGGCCCGCCGCAGGTAGAGCTGGGCGCTTTCGCCGGTCGCGTCGCGCAGCGCCGTGAGCAGCGGCTCGGCCGCGGTGAGCAGCACGTCGGGCGCGGCGTTGGCCAGCTCGCCCAGGCGCGGCCCGGGGCGCCACCGGCCCTGCGGGTCCCGTACGAGCATCCGGTGGATCTCCAGCGCCTGCGCGAGCCGGTGCGCGGTGGCCCGGGGCAGCTTGGTGCGTTCGACGAGTTCGGCCAGGCTGGCGCCGTCCACGCAGGCGGCAAGGATGACGACCGCCTTGTCGAGGACGCCGACACCACTCATACTGTGTCCCACAAGACGAAACTTACCTCCCAAACTTTAGGATGTCCAGATGGTGGGAGACACTCATCAGCGGTCGATGCCGCGGACCCTGGCCGAGAAGGTGTGGGACGCGCACGTGGTGCGTGCGGCCGACGGCGAACCGGACCTGCTCTACATCGACCTGCACCTGGTGCACGAGGTGACCAGCCCGCAGGCCTTCGATGGCCTGCGGGCGGCGGGTCGCCCGGTCCGCCGGCCGGACCTCACGGTGGCCACCGAGGACCACAACACCCCCACCGGGTACGCCGAACCCGGCGCCTCGGCCCGGCGGGGTGACCTGCTCACGGTGGCCGACGTCACGTCCCGGACCCAGCTCGAGACGCTGCGGCGCAACTGCGCCGAGTTCGGCGTCCGGCTGCACGCGCTCGGCGACGACCAGCAGGGCATCGTGCACGTCATCGGCCCGCAGCTGGGCCTCAGCCAGCCCGGCATGACCATCGTCTGCGGCGACTCGCACACCTCCACCCACGGCGCGTTCGGCGCCCTGGCCTTCGGGATCGGCACCAGCGAGGTCGAGCACGTGCTGGCCACCCAGACCCTGCCGCAGCACCGCCCGAAGACCATGGCCGTCACGGTCACCGGCGAGCTGGCCCCCGGGGTCACCGCCAAGGACCTCGTGCTGGCCCTCATCGCCCAGGTCGGCACGGGCGGCGGCCGGGGCTACGTCGTGGAGTACCGCGGCGAGGCGATCCGAGCGCTCTCCATGGAGGGCCGGATGACGGTGGCCAACATGTCCATCGAGTGGGGCGCCAAGGCCGGCATGATCGCGCCGGACGAGACCACCTTCGCCTACCTGCGCGGCCGGCCGCACGCGCCCACGGGCGCGGCGTGGGACGAGGCGGTCGCCCACTGGCGGAGCCTGGCCTCCGACGCCGGCGCCCGGTACGACGCCGAGGTGCTGCTGGACGCCGGCCGGATCAGCCCGTTCGTCACCTGGGGCACCAACCCCGGTCAGGGCATCGGGCTGCAGGGTACGGTCCCGGACCCGGAAGAGCTGTCCTCCCCGCAGGATCGGGCGGCGGCGCGGCGCGCCCTGGAATACATGGACCTGCGCCCCGGTACGCCGCTGCGCTCCGTGCCGGTGGACGTGGTCTTCCTCGGTTCCTGCACGAACGGGCGGCTGGAGGACCTGCGGGCGGCCGCCGACGTGATCCGGGGACGCCGGGTGGCCGACGGGGTACGGATGCTCGTGGTGCCCGGTTCGGCCGCGGTCCGCGAGGCGGCCGAGGCCGAGGGGCTGGACAAGATCTTCTCGGACGCCGGCGCCGAGTGGCGGTTCGCCGGCTGTTCCATGTGTCTGGGCATGAACCCGGACACGCTGCGGCCGGGGGAGCGCTCCGCCTCCACCTCCAACCGCAACTTCGAGGGCCGGCAGGGCCGCGGCGGCCGTACCCACCTGGTGTCGCCGGCGGTGGCGGCCGCCACCGCGGTGCTGGGCCGGCTGGCCGCGCCGGCGGACCTGTAGACGAGGGGACGGACATGGAAAAGTTCACCGTGCACACCGGGACGGCCGTGCCGCTCCGGCGTTCCAATGTGGATACGGATCAGATCATCCCCGCCGTCTACCTCAAGCGGGTGACCCGAACGGGTTTCGAGGACGCGCTGTTCGCGGCGTGGCGGCAGGATCCCGGATTCGTGCTCAACGAACCCGCCCGGGCGAACGCGTCGATTCTCGTGGCCGGGCCCGAGTTCGGCACCGGATCGTCGCGGGAACACGCCGTCTGGGCGCTGCGCGACTGGGGATTCCGGGCCGTGCTGGCACCGCGCTTCGGCGACATCTTCCGGGGCAACGCTCTCAAGGAGGGCCTGCTGCCGGTCGAGTTGGAATTGGCCGCCATCGAGCAATTGTGGGACCTGACGGAAAGCGATCCATCGGTGACCGTCACGGTAGATCTGATCTTGCGCGAGGTGCGGGCCGGTGCGGGTCGATGGCCCTTCCCGCTCGACGATTTCAGCCGGTGGCGGCTGCTCGAAGGGCTGGACGACATTGGACTCACGCTTCGCCACGAATCGCTGATCACCGATTTCGAGCGGACCAGACCGGCGTTCCTGCCGACGGTGGGATAGCGCCGCCACGGCCGGGTGCGGCACCCAAAGAGCCGTCCCGGCCGGGGCGAATCCCGTGCCACATCACGTCTTCCGGCCCCGCGAAGCGGCCCTTGTGGCGAGAATCCGTTACGACACAAGGGATTTTTTGGAGCAGATGTTTGTTTCCGCGGGTCACAGGGCATACGGTGCGCGCAGAATGGCTCGCGTTGAGTCCAGTTGCACATCAGGAGGAAGTCGTGAACAAGGCCGAGCTCATCGAGGCGCTCACGGATCGCCTCGGGGACCGGAAGACGGCGACGGCGGCGCTCGACGCGGTCCTGGCGGAGATTCAGGCGTCGGTGGCCAAGGGCGAGAAGGTGGCAATCACCGGCTTCGGTAGCTTCGAAAAGCGGGAGCGCGGGGCGCGAACAGCCCGCAACCCACGGACCGGGGAACCGGTCAAGGTCAAGAAGACATCGGTTCCCGCCTTCAAGGCGGGCACGGGCTTCAAGGAGATGGTGGCCAGCGGCCGCGCTCCGAAGAGCACCGTGGCGGCCAAGAAGTCCACCGGCCCGGCCCGGACGACCGCGACCAAGGCCCCGGCCAAGTCGACCGCCAAGGCGACGAAGGCCGGCACCTCGCGGACGGCCGCCGCGAAGAAGACCACGGCCAAGAAGACGGCGACGAAGGCGGCCACCAAGACGACCACGGCCGCCAAGAAGACCGCGACCAAGGCCACCGCCAAGAAGACCACGGCGAAGGCCACCAAGACGGCCGCCAAGAAGGCGCCGGCGAAGAAGACCACGGCCCGGCGCTGATCGGGGACGGCGCGGACGCCTCGGGGGCGGTCACCACACTGGTGGCCGCCCCCGACGCTGTCCGCCACGTCGCCGCCCGCGCCCGTGCGGTGCCCGTTGCCCGTGCCCGTGCGGTGCCGGTGCCCGTGCCTGGCGCCGCGCCGCCCGTGCGGTGCCGGTGCCCGTGCCGTGTCGCCGCCCGTGCGGTGCCGGTGCCGGTGCCCGTGCCGTGTCGCCGCCCGTGCCGCGTCGCGGCTCCCGCCGCCCGCGCCGTGCAGGCGCCCGCGCCCGCGCCACGCACGCTTCGGCGACACCGTGGGCCGGGGGGTTTGTCAGGGCGCGGGGGACAGGGAATCCGCGGCCACGAGACGGCCGCCCGAAAAGGCCAGCAGCCATCCGGTGCCCTTGGCCGTGTCATGGTCCCGGCGCCGGGCCCGCCCGACGGCCGGCGCCGCCCCGGCCGGCGCGACGCGACCCGGCGCGACGCGACCCGGCGCGACGCCACCCGGCGCGACGCCATCCGCCGCAACGCCGTCCGCCGCAACCCCGTCCGGCGTAACGACGTCCGGCATAGCCCCGTCCGGCGCGGCGACTGCCGCGATCGCGGTTAGCAGGTCGAGCGCGGGCGGCAGCACCTTGCCCTGGCTGCACAGCACGACCGGCTGCCCCTCGACGGCCAGCTCGGCCAGCCGGCCCGCCAGGGCCAGGGCCCGTTCCTGCGCGTCCTGCCCGGGCTTCGGCTCGGCCAGGTCCGAGTCCACCTCGATCGACAGGTCGAGCCGCTCGGCGAGCGGGTCGAGGGTCTGCACGCAGCGCAGCGCCGGGGCGGACAGCAGGCGTACCGGGCGCAGCAGCGCGAGCAACGGCGCCACCGCGGCGGCCTGCCGACGCCCGTCCGGGTCCAGCGGGCGGGCGTTGTCCGGCGCCGTCCAGGTGCCCCGCTTGTACGCGCTGGCGTGCCGGACCACGGCCAGCTCGCACGACACCTGGGGCAGCTCGGCGAAGGCCAGCAGAACCCGGCGGTCGTGCGGGTAGCTGGTCAGCTCGACGGCGGCCGGCACGGGTAGCCAGCGCACCTCGTCCACCTCGTCGTGCGGCCGGAACTCGCCGTACCCGGCAACCCGCATCGACCAGTAATCGACCGCCTTGGGACGGCCGTCGCTGCGGTAACGCGTCCCGGGCAGCCGGACCTGCGGCACGGCCGCGACGGCCGTCTCCTCGGCCACCTCGCGGACGGCCGCGAGCATCGGGTGCTCCCCGGGCTCCAGCTTGCCCTTGGGCAGCGACCAGTCGTCGTACCGGGGCCGGTGCACCAGGCACACCTCGGCCTCGGCGCCGGCGCCCCGGTGCAGCACCCCGCCGGCCGCCCGAACGGCGGTCACGGCAGCCAACCCGTCCGACCCTGCTCGTCGGCCCGTTGCCACGCCTCGGGAAACTCCGCCCGTGCCGCCCGGATGGCGGCCCGCTCCCGCTCGAACAGCCGACCCGCCGTGACGGCGACCGCATGGTCGTGCGGAAGCTCCGCGGCCAGCTCGAGCCAGGTCTGGGCGGCCACGTGGGCGTCCTGGTGCTCCCCGAGCAGCGACTGCACCCGGGACAGCGCCTTGGCCAGCCGCCGCGGGCCGCCGCCGAGCACCGGCGCCACCGCGTCGAGCGCGTACCGGGCCTTCTTGCCCTCGATCCGTACGGCATGCCACCGCTCGTCCGGGTCGAGCGCTCCCAGCTGCTGCGGGGCGATCCGGTCCCCGCCCCCGCCGGCCAGCCGCCGCCACGGCTTGGCCACCAGCCCGGGCAGCACGTCGGCGGCCTTCCTGGCGGCCGCCGCGGTGAGTCGCGGCTCCCGGGTGGCGTCCACGAGCGCCCCGACCAGCGCCCGGTAGCGCGCCGACCCGAGGGCCTCGGCCACCGCGGCCAGGGCCCGCTCCTGGCGGGCCGCCAGCAGCGCGTCCAGCCGGTCTACGGCGGCGGTGTCGAGCGGACTGACCGGGTCGGCGGCGGCGGTCAGCCGCAACCGCTCCCGCTGCACCTCGGCGTCCCGGGCTTCGCCGAGCACGCCGGCGATCCACTTGAGCTCGTCGCGCAGCGGATCGGCGAAGCCGCCGGCCAGCAGCGGCCCGAAGGTCCGCAGATCGCTGCGCAGGCGGCGGCAGCCGACCCGCATCTGGTGCACCGGGGTGTCGCCGTCCGGCAGCGGCTCGCCGAGGCGTACCAGGGGGTCGTGCTCCAGGATCCGCGCCACGTCGCGCCGGATGGCGGCCACGGCCACGTCGCCGGCCGTCGGCTTGGCCGGCAGGTCGCCGGCCGGCACCAGATCGGGCGGCCCGGCGGCCGCCGGACCCAGCGCGCGCACGTGCTTCGGCACGAAGCTGCCGGCCCGCGCGCCGGCGGCCACCAGCGCGGGCTCGAGCCGGTCCAGCAGCTCCCGGTCATCGCTCTTGCGTTCGACCTCCAGCTCCCGGAACGTGGCCGTGACGCGCTTGCCGTGCAGCACCTCCACCGCGTCGTCGGCGATCTCCGCCAGCAGCCGGCCGGCGTCCAGCACGTCGTACGCCCGCCGCACGGTCCGGACCACCGCGGCCGGTTCCAGTCCGGCGCCCCGGCTGTACGCGGTCACCAGCGCCACCAAGTCGGCCGGCGGGCTGCCCCGGCGGCCGGCCCGGGAGATCTCGTGGCGTACCCCGGTGGTCCCGGTGGGCAGCTTGACCGTCCACGGCCGCTCGTCGCCCTGGCGGTGCCGCAGCGAGACGCCGGCCCGGGCCAGCCGGAGATCGGGGGTGTCGAAGTAGGTGGCGGTGAGCGTGGCCGGCGGGTGCTCCAGCACTCGGCTGTGTTTCGGCAGGCTCGCGATCAGGTCCGGCAGCACGAAGCCCGGGTCGACCTCGTACTTGCGTTCCTCCTCAAGCATCGATCGACCCTAGCCCGGTCATGCCGTGGCCGCTTGGGTCACGCTGCCCTCGACCCGGCGCAGCAGCGCCTCCTGCAGGTGCATGAGCGGCCGGTCCGGCGTGCCGACGCGGCGGTGCCAGCTGCCGTCGGCGGACAGTTCGAACGCCTCCACGTCGTCGCTCATGGCGGCGGACATCACAAAGTCCAACTCGGCCCGGGCCACCGGATCGGCGACCTGGACCAGCGCCTCCACCCGGCGGTCCAGGTTGCGGTGCATGAGGTCGGCCGAGCCGATCCAGAACTCGCCGGCGCCGCCGTTGCCGAACCGGAAGACGCGGGAGTGTTCCAGGAACCGGCCCAGGATCGACCGGACCCGGATGTTGTCCGACAGCCCCGGTACGCCGGGCCGCAGCATGCACATCCCGCGGATCAGCAGGTCCACCTGGACGCCGGCCCGGGACGCCCGGTAGAGCGCGTCGGTGACCTCCTCGTCGACCAGCGCGTTCACCTTGATCTGCACCAGCCCGCGGTTGCCCAGCCGGGTGTGCTCGATCTCCCGTTCGATCCGTTCGATCAGGCCGGTCCGGATGCCGTGTGGGGCCACCAGCAGCCGCCGGTAGGCGGTCTGCCGGCTGTACCCGGTGAGCACGTTGAACAGGTCGGTGAGGTCGGCGCCGACGGCCGGATCCGCGGTGAGCATGCCGAAGTCCTCGTACAGCCGGGCCGTCTTGCTGTGGTAGTTGCCCGTGCCGATGTGGCAGTACCGCCGCAGCTGGCCGCCCTCCTGCCGGACCACCAGCGCCGTCTTGCAGTGCGTCTTGAGCCCGACGAGCCCGTACACCACGTGGCAGCCGGCCCGTTCCAGCATCCGGGCCCAGCCGATGTTGGCCTGCTCGTCGAACCGCGCCTTGATCTCCACCAGCACCACCACCTGCTTGCCGGCGGCGGCCGCCTCGACCAGCGCGTCGACGATTGGCGAGTCGCCGCTGGTGCGGTAGAGGGTCTGCTTGATGGCCAGCACGTTCGGATCGGCCGCGGCCTGCTCGATGAACCGCTGCACGCTGGTGGAGAACGAGTGGTACGGGTGGTGTACCAGCACGTCGCCGTCGCGCAGGGTGGCGAAGACGCTGCGCGGCACCTCGCCCTCGACCAGCCGGGGATGGGTGGCCGGCACGAACGGGCGGTCCTTGAGGTCGGGCCGGTCGCACTCCTCGTAGACCTGCCACAGCGAGGCCAGGTCCAGCAGGCCGGGCACCCGGAGCACGTCGTGGGCGTCCATGTCCAGCTCGCGGACCAGCAGCTCGAGCACCTCGTCGGAGATCGAGGCGTCCACCTCGAGGCGTACCGGCGGGCCGAACCGGCGGCGGGCCAGCTCCCGCTCCAGCGCCTGCAGCAGGTCCTCGTCGCGGTCCTCGTCGACCTCGACCTCGGCGTTGCGGGTCACCCGGAACAGGTGGCACTCGTCCACCACCATCCCGGAGAAGAGCTGGCCCAGGTGGGTGGAGATGAGATCCTCCACCGGCAGGAAGTGGACGCCGGGCGCCTCCTGCTCCACGCGGACGAACCGGGGCACGTTGTTCGGCACCTTGACCCGGGCGAAGAACCGGGGCCCGCCGTCCGGGTCCCGGACCGCCACGGCCAGGTTGAGCGACCGCCCGGAGATGTACGGGAACGGGTGCGCCGGGTCCACGGCGAGCGGGGTGAGCACCGGGAAGATGTGCTCGCGGAAATAGATCCGCAGCCGCTCGCGCTCGGACTCCGGCAGGTCGTTCCAGCGCAGCAGGTGGATGTCCTCGGCCGCGAGCTTGGGCTGCACGTCCTGGACGAAGCACCGGGCGTGCCGGGCCACCAGGTCGGCCGTCCTCTCGCCGATGAGCTCCAGCTGGGTCCGCAGCGGCAGCCGGTCGCCGCCGCGCACCGGCAACCCGGCCTGCAGCCGGCGCTTCAGCCCGGCCACCCGGACCATGTAGAACTCGTCCAGGTTGCTGGCGAAGATGGCCAGGAACTTGGCCCGTTCCAGCAGCGGGGTGCCCGGATCCTCGGCCAGGGCCAGCACCCGGGCGTTGAAATCGAGCCAGGAGAGTTCCCGGTTGAGGAAGCGATCCTCGGGCAGCGGGTCGGGCGCCGGCGGCAGGTCGTCGTCGGGCATCGGGATGTCGTCCGAACCCGCCGGATCCCCGGCCGCCCCGCCGGTGGGCCGGAACCGGCCGTCGGGGCCGCGCGAGCGGGAACCGGTCGGCCGGCCGTTGCTCAGCATCGGGGTGGGCGTGCCGTCGTCCGGGATCGGCGTCCCGGCGGAGGCGTCGGCCCGGTCGCCTGGGGCGGTCGTGTCCGCCCGGTCGCCGGCGGCCGGGCCGGCCGCTCGCCGGGAGTCTGCACGGTGGTTCTCGTCGGGGGCGGGGGCGCGGTCGGGCGGGGTCACCAAACCATCATCACCCGATCGGGGTTAACGAAACATGAACAAACCGCCTGTTGATCATTGAAAGGTCGGCAGCGTCACCCGGTCGATCCGGCCGTCCGGCGACTGCTCGACGCGTACCCGTTGACCCAGCCGGAGCAGCCGGAGCCCGGAGGCGTCGAAGGCGGCGGCCGGGAAGTCCAGCCGGGTGCCGTCATCGAGCAGCAGGGTGCCCGACCGCGTCGCCGGGTCGAAGGTCGCCACCGTCCCCTGCATACCGAGCACCGTACCCCCGTCGCCCCTGCGGGGAGAGCGACTTGAGATCTTGGATTCTCGCCACCCCGCGCGGGGCAGCGAGATCCAAGATCTTTCTGCTGGGAGGCCCACCGGTGTGCCGGGGGTCTGTCAGCCGTTCAGCGGTGCGGCGTACAGCCGGCCCACCAGCGCCGCCGTGTGCCGGCCCAGCCCGAGCACCGCGGCCGCGGCCAGGTCGGCCGCCGTGTCGACGTCCCGGCGCAGGCTGGGCCAGGCGCCGCGCAGCGGGCGCGCCCCGGACGCCGCGTGCGCGGCGGCGGACCCGGGGCCGAAGCAGGGCGCCAGCGGTACGCCCGCGGGCGCGGCGAGCAGCACCGTGCCGGTGCCCGGGGTGTCCGGCACGAAGCGCCGTTCCGGCGGCTCGGCCGCGGCGGCGCGCAGCGCGGCGGCCAGCTCCACGGGCCGCAGCGCCGGCAGGTCGGCGGTGAGCGCGGCCACCGGCCTCCCGGCGGCCAGCTCGGCGCCCAGCGCGAAGGCCCGGTTGAGGTCGCCCTCGTCGCCCTCGGGGACCAGCCGCACGGGCAGTGGCTCGAGGGCCTCGGCCAGCCGGTCCTCGCCGGTGACGACCAGCACGTCCGCCACGTCCGGGCAGGCCACGGCCGCCGCGATGGTGTCGGTGGCCAGAGCCAGCGCCAGGCGCTCGTGCGGCACCTCGTCGAGCGCGCCGCGCAGCCGGCTCTTGGCCGCGTCCAGGCGCTTGACCGCCAGCACCGCCGTCCAGATCGACCCGCTCACACGGCAATCCTGCCAGCCGCCCCCGTGGCGCTCCGCACGGCGTCGGCCCGGCGAAGGAAGGGCCCCCTGTTATCGCTTTTCGCATAGGAAGGGGCCCTTCTTAACGCCGGGGCGGCCCGGGACCGGCGCCACGGCGCCGACCCGGGATGGCCCCTCGCTGGCCGCCGCCGGGGCGAGCAGGCATGATTTCGGCTGCGGGCGTCGCCGACGGCGCCGGCGGTGGGGTATCCGAGGAGGCACGGTGGCGCGGCGCAGGCTGGGATTCTGGCGACGTCTCGTGGTCCTGTTGGTCAAGCCGCCGCTGGTGGTGTGGACCCGCCGGGAATGGTCTGGCCAGCAGCACCTGCCGCCCGCCGGCGGGTTGATCATCGTGCCCAACCACATCTCGCACGCCGACCCGCTGGTCTCGGCGCACTACGTGTACGACGCCGGGCGCTGGCCGCAATACCTGGCCAAGGCCAGCGTCTTCAAGGTGCCGGTGGTCGGCTGGATCCTGCGCCGGGTGAAGCAGATCCCCGTGGAGCGGGGAACGGTGGATGCCGCCCGCTCGCTCGACGAGCTGGTGGCGGCGGTCCACGACGGCGCCGCCGTGATCATCTACCCGGAGGGGACCACCACCCGGGAACCGGATCTCTGGCCCATGCGCGGCAAGACCGGCGCGGCCCGGCTCGCGCTCGCCACCGGCGCGCCGGTCGTGCCGGTGGCGATGTGGGGACCGGAGCAGATCTTCGATCCCCGGACGAAGAAGGTCGACCTGCGCCCCGGGTTGCGGATGAAGGTCACCGCCGGTCCGCCGGTGGACCTGGGCCGGTGGGCGGGGGCCAGCCCGAGCCGGGCCACCCTCGACCAGATGACCGAGGAGATCATGCTGCGGATCCGGGACCTGGTGGCCGAGCTGCGCGGCCAGGACCCGCCGCCGCTGTGGTCCAGGGAGGCCGGCGCCGCCCCGCGCGGGGTGGCGCGCGACGCCGATGCCGATGCCGACGCGCGTCCGCAGGAGAGCGGATCATGAGCCGGCACGCCGTCGTGCTGGGCGCCGGATCCTGGGGTACGGCCTTCGCCAAGCTGCTCGCCGACGCCGGCCGGGACGTGCGGATCCTGGCCCGGCGGGAACAGGTGGCCGCGAACATCCGGTCCACCGGCATGAACCCCGAGTACCTGCCGGGCCTGCGGCTGTCGGAACGGGTCAGCGCCACCACTGATCCGGCCGAGGCGATTCCCGGCGCCGACCTGGTGGCCCTGGCCGTGCCATCCCAGACCATGCGCGGCAACCTCGCCAAGTGGGCCGGCTTCCTCGACCCGGACGCCACGCTGGTGTCCCTGATGAAGGGCATCGAGCTGGGCACCACCCGGCGGATGAGCGAGGTGATCGTGGAGACGGCCGGGGTGGCGGCCGACCGGGTCGCCGTGGTCTCCGGCCCCAACCTCGCGCCGGAGATCGCCGACGAACAGCCGGCGGCCACCGTGGTCGCCTGCTCGGACATCGACCGGGCCACGTTCGTGCAGCGGGCAATCGCCACGCCGTACTTCCGGCCGTACACCAACGACGACGTGATCGGCGCGGAGCTGGGCGGCGCGGTCAAGAACGTCATCGCGCTGGCGTACGGGATGGCCACCGCCATGGGCCTGGGGCACAACACCCGGGCCATGCTCATCACCCGGGGACTGGCCGAGACGGCCCGGCTGGGGGTGGCGCTCGGCGCCGACCCGCTGACCTTCGCGGGCCTGGCCGGAATGGGCGACCTGGTGGCCAGCTGCTCGTCGCCGCTGGCCCGGAACCGGACCTTCGGCGAGCACCTGGGCCGGGGGGAGACCCTCGAACAGGCTCAGGCGGCCACCCGGCAGACCGCCGAGGGCGTGAAGAGCTGCCTGTCGATCCGGGATCTCGCCCGGATCCACGGCGTCGAGATGCCGATCACCGAGCAGGTCGAGCTGGTGTGCCACGAGGGCGTCTACCCGCGGGTGGCGATGGCCGCGTTGATGGCCCGGTCGCCGAAGCCGGAATGAGCGAGCCCGGCGGCGCTCCGGCCGCATCCGGCGACGGCGGGACCGCGCCCGGCGGGACCGCGCCCGGCGGGGTTGCGTCCTGCGGGACCGCGCCCGGCGGGACCGCGCCCGGCGGGGTTGCGTCCGGCGGGACCGCGCCCGGCGGCGGCGGGGATCCGCACGGCGCCGGCGGGTACGGCGACGGCACCCGGTGCGTACACGCTGGTCTGCCGGACCCCGAGCCCGGACGGCCGTTCCTGCCCGGCCCGGTCTTCGCGGCGCCCTACCACCTGGATCCGGCGGTCGGGCCGGCCGCGGCGCCGGATTCCTACGGGCGGCCGGACAACCCCAGCCTGCGGCTGCTGGAGGCGGCCATCGGCGAGCTGGAGGGCGGCGACTGCCTCACCTTCGCCAGCGGCCAGGCCGCGATCACCGGCGTGCTGCTGGCGCTGCTCCGCCCGGGTGACCGGGTGGTGCTGCCGGCCGACGGCTACTTCCCGGTGCGGGCGTTCGCCACCGACACCCTCCGGGAACTCGGGGTGGACGTCACGCTCGTCCGCACGGCCGGGCCGTACCCGGACCTGGCCGGCGTCCGGCTCGTGCTGCTGGAGACGCCCGCGAACCCGGGCCTCGACGTCTGCGACATCGCGGCGCTGGCCGGCCGGGCGCGGGCCGCCGGCGCGCTGCTGGCGGTCGACAACACCGCCGCCACGCCGCTGGGCCAGCGCCCCCTCAACCTCGGCGCCGACCTCGTGGTGGCGTCCGGCACCAAGGCGCTGACCGGCCACTCGGACCTGCTGCTCGGCTACCTGGCCACCCGGGACGCGGCGCTGGCCGGCCGGCTGCGGGCCTGGCGCAAGGTGACCGGGGCGATCCCCGGCGCCTTCGAGGCGTGGCTGGCGCACCGCTCGCTGGCCACCCTGGACCTGCGGCTGGCGCGGCAGTCGGCGAACGCGGCCGCCGTGGCCGCCCTGCTGGCCGGCCGGCCCGAGGTGACCGGGGTGCGCTGGCCGGGCCTGCCGGCCGACCCCGCGTACCCGGTGGCCGTGACGCAGCTGCGCCGGATGCCCGGCCTGGTGGGCTTCGACCTCGGCGACGCCGGCCGGGTGGCGGCGTTCCTCCGGGCCGCCCGGCTGGTGTTCGCGGCCACCTCGTTCGGCGGCGTGCACACCACGGCGGACCGGCGGGCGCAGTGGGGCGACGACACCGCGCCCGGGTTCGTCCGGCTCTCCTGCGGCATCGAGGACACCCCGGACCTGCTCGCGGACCTCACGGCCGCGCTCGACGCGGTACGGGCGGGCTGAGGCCGCGTGGCGTCGCCGGCGACCGACCGGGCGGCCCTCGTCGCGCGGCTGCGCGCGGCCGGGTGCGTCTTCGCCGAGGACGAGGCCGAGCTGCTGCTCGGCGCGGCCGCGACGCCGGCGGCGCTCGAACCGCTGCTGCGGCGCCGGCTGGCCGGCGAGCCCCTGGAACAGGTCCTCGGCTGGGCCGAGTTCTGCGGCCACCGGGTCGCGGTGGCGCCGGGGGTGTTCGTACCGCGGCAGCGGACCGCCCTGCTGGTGGACGCGGCGGTGTCCGTGGCCGGCGAGCGGCCGGGCATCCTGGAGCTGTGCTGCGGCACCGGCGCGATCCTGCTCGCCGTGGCGCACCGGGTTGCCCCGGGCTGGTCGGTGGCCGCCGACATCGACCCGGCCGCGGTGGCGTGCGCCCGCCGCAATCTCGCGCCGGTCGGCGCCCGGGTGCTGGCCGGCGATCTCTTCGAGCCGATACCGGCCGACCTGCGCGGCCGGGTCGACCTGCTGCTGGCGAACGCGCCGTACGTGCCGGCCGACCGGATCGGCTACCTGCCGCCGGAGGCGCGGCTGTACGAGCCGGCCGCCGCGCTCTGCGGTGGCCCGGATGGGCTGGACCTGCTGCGCCGGATCGCCGAGGCCGCGCCGGACTGGCTGGCGCCGGGCGGGCACCTGCTGGTGGAGACGAACCCGGACCAGGCCGGGGAGCTGTCCCGGACGCTGGTCCGGCACGGCCTGACGCCCGAGGCGCGACACGACGAGGAGTCCGGGACGACCGTGCTGCTCGGCCGCCGGGAAGCGACCACACGGGGGGCGTTCCGCCGGTCGGCCCGTTAGGGTCTGTTTCACGTGTGAAACAAACCCGGATCTCCGGCCAACCCGGCGGGATCGCGGCGGCGAGAGGTGGGGCGATGAGCGGCGTGCGGCTACCGGTGGTGGTCGGCCTCGACAACGGTGGCACCAGCAACAACGCCACCGTGCTGGATTCCGCCGGTCAGTTCCTGACCGACCGGTTGGTGGAGACGCCCAGCCGGGTGCACGACGGGCCGGTGGCCGCCGTGGCGGCCCTCGCCGAGGCCATGGACGCCGTGCTGGCCGCCGTGGGCGTGCGCCGGGACGCGGTGCTCGGGGTGGGCCTCGACTCGCCGGGGCCGGCCAGCGCGGACGGGGTCATCTCGTCGAAGGGTTCCACGAACTTCTCCGAGCCGGAGTGGCGCGGGTTCGACTTCCGGGGCGCGCTCCAGGCAAAGCTCGGGCTGCCGGTCGTGTACCACAACGACGGCAACGCCGCGGCGCTCTACGCGCACCATGTCGCCTTCGGGTCGGCGGCCGCCGAACGATCGTCCGTCTCCGCCATCGTGGGCACCGGGCTGGGCGGCGGGCTGGTCGAGCGCGGGCTGGTGATCTCGGGCGCCGCCGGGATGGCGGGCGAGCTCGGTCACGTCCACCTGCCGCTGGACGGGCTGCTCGAGCCCGGCCAGCCGGTGCCGATCTGTGCCTGCGGGTTCGCCGGGGACGCCGAGAGCTTCGCCTCGCTGACCGGCATCGTCCGCAACCTCCTGCCGTACTGGCTGAGCCGGTACCCCGACCACCCGCTCGCCGCGGTCGGCTCGCCCGCCGAGGCGGCCAAGCAGGTCCGGGGGTACGGGGTGGCCGGCGACGAGATGGCGCTGCGGATCTTCGGCCAGCAGGCCGCGGCGCTCGGCCGGCTGTTCACGCTCGCGGCCAACTTCACCGATCCGCACGCGTACTTCCTGGGCGGCGGGGTGGTCGAGGCGACCCCCGAGTTCGGCCGCTGGTATCTCGACGAGGTCCGCCGGAACACGACCCTGCGGGCCGAGCAGGCCGCCGTGGTCCGGTTCGACCTCGTACCGGACCTGGACGCCGCTGGCGCCCGCGGCGTGGCCATCGCCGCCATGACCGCACTCCGCGGCTGACCCGGGCGCCGGCTCCGCGCCGGGGAAGCGGCGCGGAGCCGGCGTGACGCCGGCCTCCGGGTGTCGGTCCGCAGGCCGGTCGCGCCGGCCTCCGGGTGTCGGTCCGCAGGCCGGTCGGCCACGAGGGGTCCGGGGTGGCGCGCGGTGCCTAACGCGGCGCCGGGTCGCCGGGCGGGGCGGCCGCGAAGGCCGCCCAGGACGCGGCCGGGAAGCGCAGGACCGGCCCCGCCGCGTCCTTGGAGTCGCGCACCCCCACCTCGGCGGCGGCGACCCGCACCTCGACGCAGGCGCCGTTGTCGCCGCTGTGGCTGCTCTTGTGCCAGCCGGATCTCCTCGGCTGCGGAGTTGTCTTCGGCACGTCAGTGTCCTTTCGCGAGGCGGGCGATCAGTTGCCGGCTGGCATCCGGGCTCAGCGCGACGGCCCGCAGGTTCTCCATGACCCTGGTGCAGGTGCGTAGGTCGGCCGGACGGTCCAGGGTGAGCTGTCCGGCGACGGTTTCCACCGAGGCGAGGATCGGGTCGGTGGGGTCGGCGAACTCGAGGATGTGCAGCGAGCCGCCCGTGCCGCGGTGGTAGCCGGCGGAGAGCGGTACCACCTGCATCGTGACGTTGGGCAGCTCGGCGACCTTGAGCAGCTGGTTGAGCTGTGCCGCCAGTACGCCGGCGCCGCCGACCGGCCGCAACAGCGCGGCCTCGTCGAAGATGGCGTCCAGCAGCGGCGGTTCGGGCTCGGTCAGCCGTTCCTGACGGCTGAGCCGGGCCTGCACCCGCTGTTCGACCGCGCTGTCGGACAGGGTGCTGGGCGCCCCGCGCATGACCGACCGGATGTAGTCGGCGGTCTGCAGGAGGCCCGGGATGACGCAGGGCTCGAAGTTGGCGATGGCCGTCGCCTCGGATTCGAGCGCGATGAAGTCCAGCGTCCGCCGGTCGAGGACGTCCGAATAGGACTGCCACCAGCCGGGGATGCGGACCTCCCGGGCCAGCCGGATGGCGGCCGCCGTCTCGTCCTCACCCACCGCGTACAGGGTGAGCAGGGCGCGTACGGTGGCCGGGCTGACCAGCGTCTGGGCGTTCTCGTACCGGGAAAGGGTGCTCCGGGTGCTGTTTATCTCGTCGGCTGCCTCCTCGAGGGTGAGGCCGGCCGCCTCGCGGAACGAGCGGAGCGCGAAGCCGAGGCGGCGGGCACGTGCGGTTTTCGGGGCCATGGGCCGATAGTGGCATAGACAAACGGGAATACCTGCATGAGAGAACGGCCGTGAGAGTTGCATTCATTTTTTCCCATCGGCCAATGTGTATGTGCATCCTCACTGCCAGTGGTCGCGTGGACGGTGGCGGTGGGTGATGGGGGATGAGGCGCGCGACGACCGGGCCCCCCTCGTGCCCGGTCGCCGTGTGCCCGTCTCCGGTCGCCGTGCCCGCCGCCCGCCTGGAGGATCGACGATGATCTGGAGCCGACCCGGAGGCCCGTGCCCGGCCGCCGGCGAACGGACCGGTGGACCATGGTGACCACCCGGTATCTCGTCGTGCTCACCGATGTCCGGCCGCTCACCGAGACCGGCCGGGACGAGCGGTCCGCGCCGGAACGCCGGCGCCAGGTCGTGGGCGCCAACGACCGGGAGGCGGCCGAGCGCATCGCGGGGGCGTTCATGGCCCTCGGCATGGTCCGCGCCGGCCGGCAGCGGGTGAAGGTGCTGGCCGTCGGCCGCCGCCGTCCCGGGCAGGCCGACTGAGCCGACCGCCCGGAGCCACGGGCCGGGCCGGGCTAGACCGGCCGGGCGGCAAGACCGGCTGGGCGGCAAGACCGGCCGGGCGGCAAGACCGGCTGGGCGGGAAGACCGGCCGGCACGGCCGGGCGGACCGGTCCAGGCCGACCACGTCCGGCGGGTTTGCGGGCCCGCCGGGTGGTTAAACGCCGGTCGGCCCCCCATGCCGGGCGCGGAGTAGGGTCACCCGGAACGCACCGGCCCCACGGGCGTACGGGCGTATGGTCCGTCACCTGTGCCGCGCGAACGAAAGGTGAGCTGAGTGACCAGCCCAGGCAAGACCCGTGTCGCCGTTGTCTTCGGGGGCCGCAGCCCGGAACACGGCATCTCGGCCGTCAGCGCGGGCAGCGTGATCTCCGCGCTCGACCCGGACGAGTACGAGGTGGTGCCGGTGGGCATCACCCGGGCCGGTCAATGGGTGCTGGCCGGCGGGGATCCGGGCCAGCTGGCGATCAGCGAACGGCGGCTGCCGGAGATCACCGCGGGCACCGGCGCGGCCGTGGTGCTGCCGGCCGACCCCACCGGGAACGGCCTGCTGGTGCTCGACCCGGCCGCCGGTCCGAGCGCCCTGTCCAGCGTCGACGTGGTGTTCCCGGTGCTGCACGGCGCCTACGGCGAGGACGGCACCATCCAGGGCCTGCTGGAGATGGCCGGCATCCCGTACGTCGGGTCCAACGTCTTCGCCTCCGCCGCCGCCATGGACAAGGAGTTCACCAAGAAGCTCTGCGCGGCCGAGGGCATCCCGTCCGGTCCGTACGCGGTGCTGCGCGCCGGGATGACGCTGCCCGACGCCGACAAGGACCGGCTCGGGCTGCCGGTGTTCGTGAAGCCGGCGCGGGCCGGCTCGTCCTTCGGCATCAGCCGGGTGACCGACTGGGACGACCTGGACGCCGCGGTGGCGAAGGCCCGCGAGGTGGACCCGAAGGTCCTGGTCGAGGGCGCGATCGTGGGCCGTGAGATCGAGTGCGGCGTGCTCGAGGGGGAGACCGGCGGGGCGCCGGAGGCGTCGGTGCTGGCCGAGGTACGGGTGATCACCGACCACGACTTCTACGACTTCGAGGCCAAATACCTCGACGACTCCTGCGAGTACGACATCCCGGCGAATCTGCCCGACCGGGTGACCGCGCAGATCCGGGACTACGCGTGCCGGACGTTCACCGCGCTCGACTGCGCGGGCCTCGCCCGGGTCGACTTCTTCGTCACCCCGGAGCTGGACGTCTATCTCAACGAAATCAACACGATGCCCGGCTTCACGCCGACGTCGATGTTCCCGCGGATGTGGGCCGCCGCCGGCCTGGAGTATCCCAAGCTGGTCAACCGGCTCATCCGTACCGCCCTGCACCGCGGCACCGGCCTGCACTGAGCCACCGGCGCGACGGGCGCCGCTACGGCCCGGCTCGGGGGCCGGTCCCGCCGGCCCGCCGAGCGCCCGCCGGCCCGGTCAGCCGGTGCAGCCGAAGGGCAGCTTCCCGGCGCGCTCCGGGACGGCCGCGGCCGCGGGGGTGGAGACCGGCGCCACCATCTGCAGCGCCTGCGGGTACGCCTGCGGCACGGTGACCTGGATCGGCACCTCCCGGTCGACCGTGGTCAGCTCGGTGGCGTCGGCACGCTGCACGGGGTGCCAGCAGACGCCGTTGATCTTCCAGACGTCGTCGGTCGACGGCACCTCCGGCGCCGGCACCCCGCAGCGGAGGATCAGCGCCGGGTCGCCGTACGCGGCGTTCTGCTCGGCGCCGGCCGTGACCGGCCGCCGGGCCAGGTCGTTCAGCTTCGGCGGCAGCTTCGCGGTCAGCGCCCGGCAGAGGGTGGCGGCCCGCCCGCCCAGCGCCGGCGCATTCACCGGGACCACCGCGGTGGACTGCGGCCGCGGCCGGGGGGCCGCCGAGGCCGAGGCCGCGGGCCGGGGGGCGTCGTCCGGCCAGAGCGCGACGGCCGCGATCCCGGCCAGCAGCGCGATGGGTACGGCCACGGCCGTGGCCCACAGCGCGGCCACCCGGGTGGTACGGTCCGGCCGCTTCCCGGCCGGTGGTTCCGCGCTCACCTACAGCCGCACCACGGAACAGGTGAGCGTCCGGGTGATGCCGGGCACCAGCTGCACCTTGCTGACGATCATCTTGCCGAGCTCGTCCACGGTGTGCGCCTCGGTGAGCACCACCACGTCGTACGGGCCGGTGACGGCGTCCACCCGGACGACCCCGGGGATTCCGCCGATCTCTCCGGCCACGTCACGCGCCCGTCCGACCTCGGTCTGGATGAGGATGTACGCCTGGACCATGATCCGACTCCCGTCCCGCCGCCGAGCGGCTCGAGGAGAGAAAATACCGTACTGACCGGCGCGGAGAGTGACCGGTGGGCTTCGGAGGGAACCGTGCGGAGCAGGGTGGCAGCGCAGGAGGACAGGCCGTGAGCGCGAGGAGCTGGCCGGTTTTGCCAGCCCCGCAGTCGCGAACAGAGGTGTCCGGGGTGAGCGCGAGGAGCTGGCCGGTTTTGCCAGCCCCGCAGTCGCGAACAGAGGTGTCCGGGGTGAGCGCGAGGAGCTGGCCGGTTTTGCCAGCCCCGCAGTCGCGAACAGAGGTGTCCCGGTGAGCGTGGCGGACATCGGCGAGTTCGGGCTGATCGCCCGGGTGACGGCGCGGCTCGACCCCGGCCGGGCCAGCCTGCTCGGGCCGGGCGACGACGCGGCCGTGGTGGCGGCCCCGGACGCCCGGGTGGTGGCCTGCACCGACGTGCTGGTGGACGGCCGGCACTTCCGGCGGGACTGGTCCAGCGCCACCGATGTGGGGCACCGGGCCGCCGCGGCGAACCTGGCCGACATCGCGGCCATGGGCGCGCTGCCCACCGCCCTGCTGGTGGCGCTCTGCGTGCCGCCGAACCTGCCGGTGGAGTGGGCCGAGGGCCTGGCCGAGGGGCTGTCCGCGGAGGCCGCCAAGGTGGGCGCGGGGGTGGTCGGCGGGGACATGTCGGCGAGTCCCACGATCACGGTGGCGGTGACCGCGCTGGGTGACCTGGCGGGCGGGTCGCCCGTGCTCCGGTCCGGCGCCCGGCACGGGGACGTGGTGGCGCTGGCGGGACGGACCGGGCACGCGGCCGCCGGCCTGACCGTGCTGTCCCGCGGGTTCCGCACCCCGAAGGTGCTGGTCGGGGCGTACCGGCGGCCGGAGGTGCCCTACCTCGCCGGGCCGGCGGCCGCCCGGGCCGGCGCCACCGCGATGATCGACGTGTCGGACGGCCTGCTGGCCGACCTCGGCCACGTGGCCGAGGCCAGCGGCGTGGCCATCGACCTGCGGCGGGACGCGTTCGAGGCGCCCCGGCAGATGAGTGACGCCGCACAGGCCCTCGGGGTCGACCCGTACGACTGGATGCTCACCGGCGGCGAGGACCACGCGCTCGCGGCCACCTTCCCGGCGCGGGTCGCGCTGCCCGACGGCTGGCGGCCGGTCGGCCGGGTCGGTGTGGGCAGCGGGGTGACGGTGGACGGGCAGCCGTACGCCGGGCCGCCCGGCTGGGACCACTTCCGCTGATCGCCGCCGTTCGCGCCGGTCGTAGGCTTTGGGAGTGAGCGGGATCGAGATCAGAAGCGTCCGGTACGACGACCCGGTGGCCACCGCGCTCACCACGGCGGCCCTGGCCGACCTGGGCCAGCGGTACGGCGGCAATGGCGACGACACCCCGGTGGACGCGGCCGACTTCACCCCGCCCACCGGGGCCTTCCTGGTGGCGTACCTCGGCGGCGAGCCGGTCGGCTGCGCCGGCTGGCGCAGCCACGGCGATGCCGGCGAGGAGGCGGAGCTGAAGCGGATGTTCACGGTCGGGGCGGCCCGCGGCCGCGGGGTGGCCCGGGCACTGTTGGCGGCCGTGGAGGGCTCGGCCCGGGAGAGCGGGCGCAAGCGGATCATCCTGGAGTGCGGCGAGAAGCAGCCCGAGGCGATCAAGCTGTACGAGTCCAGCGGCTATGAGCAGATTGAGAACTTCGGCTACTACCGCGACTACCACGGCTGCCTCTCCTTCGGCCGCCCCCTCTGATCCCTGGCCCCGATCCCCCTCGGCGATCTTGCAGTTTCGGCCCCCCATTTGCCATCTTCGGTGGCAAATGCCCGGGCCAAAAGTGCAAGATCGCCCGAGAGGGAGCGGGGGAGGGGACGCGAAGAGCCGCCGGGTCGTGACGACCCGGCGGCTGCTCGGTGCTCTGGTGACGCCGGTGGCGTCAGGCGCGGGTGACCTTGCCGGCCTTGATGCAGGAGGTGCACACCTGAAGCTTCTTGGTGGTGCCACCACCGGCCGGGGTCCGCACCGACTGGATGTTCGGGTTCCAGCGGCGGTTGGTCCGCCGGTGCGAGTGGGACACGTTGTGGCCGAAGCCCGGTCCCTTGCCACAGACGTCGCACACGCTAGCCACGGGATACTCCTGAAGTCTGATTTCGTACGTGAGGTCGCCAGCAGGCGCTGCCCGGGCAACCTGGCCAGGTTACCCGATGCCCACCCGTGCCGGCCAATCGCCTCCGCCCCGGCGCCGCCGCCGGCCCGGCGCGCGGCGGCTGTCGGCGGTCGCCAGTAGGCTTTTCGCGTGCTGGAGACCCTCGACGCCGCCGCCGTACGCCGGTGGTGCTCGGGCGGGCTCACCGCGCTGCGCCGGCACCAGAGCGAGATCGACGAGCTTAACGTCTACCCGGTGCCCGACGGCGACACCGGGACCAATCTCGTGCTCACCCTCACCTCGGCGCACCAGGCGCTCATCGCGGAGTTCGACGGTCGGGATGGGGGGCGGTTGTCGCACGGGCAGGCGCTCCGGCTGATGGCCCGGGGGGCGCTGCTGGGCGCCCGGGGCAACTCCGGGGTGCTCGTCTCGCAGATTCTCCGGGCATTCGCCGAGGAGCTCGGCGAGACCACCCCGGCGCGCGGGCGGGCCCTTGCGGCCGCGTTGCGGGCGGCGACGTCGGCCGCCTACGCGGCGGTCGCCGAGCCGGTCGAGGGGACGCTGCTGACCGTGGCCGCCGCGGCCGCCGCGGCGGCCAACCGGGCGGACAGCGACGATCTGCGGGCGGTGGCCCGGGCCGCCGCGGCGGCCGCGGCCGAGGCGCTCGCGCGCACCCCCGAGCAGTTGCCGGCGCTGGCCCGGGCCGGGGTGGTCGATGCCGGCGGCCGGGGGCTGTGCCTGCTGCTGGACGCCCTCGCCGAGACCGTGACGGGGAACCGGGAGCCGGCAAGCGCGGGCGAGCGGCCGGGCGGGTCTGCCGCGCGGTCCGGGTCGGTGGCCCGGCGGTCGAGTGGGTCGGCGGCTGGGCGGTCCGCAGGGTCCCTGCCCGAGCGGCCCGGCGGGTCGGCGTGGCCCGGCGGGTCCGTGGACCGCCGAGCCGGCGGACCCGTGGACGGCGGCCCCGTGGACGGCCGGGCCGGCGGGTCCGCGTGGCCCGGCGGGTCCGCCGGCCGGGGTCAGGCCGCGAGTCCGGGCACGCCGGAGGGCCCATCCGGGTACGAGTACGAGGTGCAGTATCTCCTCCGGGCCGCCCCGGCCGCGGTGGACCGGCTCCGCGCGGTGCTCGGCGAGCTGGGCGACTCGCTCACGGTGGCCGGTGACGGTGGCGCCGACGGGGATCCCACCTGGAACGTGCATGTGCACGTCGACGACATCGGGGCGGCCATCGAGGCGGGAATGGCCGCGGGTCGCCCGTACCGGATCTCGGTGACCAGGCTGACCGGCGCGGACCGCGACGGCCCGCCCCGGCTCGCCGGCGCGGAGCTGCCGGCCGGGCGGGACCGCGCCGCGGTGGTGGTGGCCGCCGGCGACGGCCTGGCCCGGCTGTTCGCGGCCGAGGGCGCAACGGTGGTGGGCGGCAACCCGTCGATCGGTGAGCTGCTGGCCGCGATCGAGTCCACCGGGGCGCCCCGGGTGGTGGTCCTGCCGAACGACCCGAACGCCCGCTCGGTGGCCGACGCCGCCGCCGTGGAGGCGCACAAGCACGGCGTACGGGTCAGCGTGGTGCCCACCCGCTCGCCGGTGCAGGCGCTGGCGGCGCTGGCCGTTCGCGATCCGGCGCGGCGCTTCGACGACGACGTCATCGCGATGGCCGAGTCGGCCGGAGCCTGCCGGTACGGCGAGGTCTGCCACGCCTCCCGGGAGGCGCTCACGGTGGCCGGCCGGTGCCGCCCCGGCGACGTGCTGGGGCTGGTGGAGGGCGAGGTCAACCTCATCGGCGCCGACCTGACGCAGACCTGCCGGGCGCTGCTGGACCGGATGCTCGGCGGCGGCGGCGAGCTGGTGACCCTGCTGTTCGGCGCCGGCGCGCCGGACGGGTTGGACCAGGAGCTTCGGGCCTACCTGGCCGGCCGTTGGCCGTTCGTGGAGGTCCAGGTGTACGACGGCGGCCAGCCCAACTACCCGCTGCTGGTCGGCATCGAATGAGCCGGCGTGGGATGAGCCGGCGTCACATGGGTCGCCGGAACGGGCCGGCGCGGGCCACGGGGAGGGGAACGTGAGCGCTACCGGTACGGCGACCACCACGCTGGACACGCCGCTGAAGAAGCTCGTCGGCGACAAGACCGCCAAGGCCCTGGCCGGCCACCTCGGCCTGGAGACCGCCGGCGACCTGGTCTACCACTTCCCGCGCCGGTACGACGAGCGCGGCGAGCACACCGACATCCGGTCGCTGGAGGTGGGCGAGCAGGTCACCGTGCTGGGCCAGGTGCGGCGCACCACCGTACGCCCGATGCGGCAGCGCCGCGGCAACCTGCTCGAGGTGATCGTCGAGGACGGCTCGGGCGGGACGCTGACGCTGACCTTCTTCGGCAACCAGGCCTGGCGGGAGCGCGACCTCAAGCCGGGCCGGTGGGGCCTGTTCGCCGGCAAGGTGACCGAGTTCCGCGGCAAGCGCCAGCTCAACGGCCCGGAATACGTCCTGCTCGGCGCCGGCGCGGCCGACGGTGAGACGGCGGCCACCGAGGAGATCGAGGAGTTCGCCGGCGCGCTCATTCCGGTCTATCCAGCCGCCGCGGCCGTGCCGACCTGGGTGATCGCCCGGTGCGTGCGGGTGGTGCTGGACACCCTCGCGCCGCCGGCCGACCCGCTGCCGGCCACCGTCCGCGCCACCCGCAACCTCATCGACCTCGGCACGGCGCTGCGCGAGATCCACCGCCCGACCACCAAGGAGGACCTCTACCGGGCCCGCCGGCGGCTCAAGTGGGACGAGGCGTTCGCCGTGCAGCTGACCCTGGTGCAGCGCAAGCACCGCGCGGCCTCCTGGCCCGCCCGGCCCCGGCCGCGCCGCGACGACGGCCTGCTCGCCGCGTTCGACGGACTGCTGCCGTACGAGCTGACGGCCGGCCAGCGGGACGTGGGGGAGGAGGTG
Organism: Plantactinospora siamensis; assembly: GCF_042434095.1. Classification (NCBI taxonomy): domain Bacteria; kingdom Bacillati; phylum Actinomycetota; class Actinomycetes; order Micromonosporales; family Micromonosporaceae; genus Plantactinospora; species Plantactinospora siamensis. The sequence continues at coordinate 451,992 of NZ_JBHLUE010000004.1, read as the reverse complement.
GCCGCCGACCTGGCCATTGCGCATCCCATGCACCGGCTGCTGCAGGGTGAGGTCGGCTCCGGCAAGACCGTCTGCGCGCTGCGCGCCATGCTCCAGGTGGTGGACGCGGGCGGTCAGGCCGCGCTGCTGGCGCCCACCGAAGTGCTGGCGGCGCAGCACCACCGAGGCATCACCGACCTGCTCGGGCCGCTGGGCCGGGCCGGCGAGCTGGACGGCGACGCGGCGGGCACCCGGGTGACGCTGGTGACGGGCTCGCTGGGGGCCGCGGCCCGGCGGCGGGCGCTCGCCGAGGTGGCGTCCGGGGGCGCCGGCATCGTCATCGGCACGCACGCCCTGCTGTACGAGGGGGTGGACTTCGCCGACCTGGGCCTGGTGGTGGTCGACGAGCAGCACCGGTTCGGCGTCGAGCAGCGGGACGCGCTGCGGGCCAAGGCCGAGCAACCACCGCACGTGCTGGTGATGACCGCCACGCCGATCCCGCGCACGGTGGCCATGACCGTGTACGGCGACCTGGAGATCTCGACGCTCACCCAGCTGCCCCGTGGCCGCTCGCCGATCGCCTCGCACGTGGTGCCGGCCGCCGAGAAGCCGGCGTTCCTGGACCGGGCCTGGCGCCGGGTGCGCGAGGAGGTGGCCGCCGGGCACCAGGCGTACGTGGTGTGCCCGCGGATCGGCGAGCCCGGCGCTGCTGAGGACGACGAGCCGCCGCCGGACGACGAGCCGGCCCGCCGGCCACCCATGGCGGTGGCCGAGGTGGCCCCGCTGCTGGCCGAGGGCCCGCTGCACGGGCTGCGGATCGGCGTGCTGCACGGCCGGCTGCCGGCCGACGAGAAGGACGGCGTGATGCGGTCCTTCGCGGCCGGCAACCTGGACGTGCTGGTGGCCACCACGGTGGTCGAGGTGGGGGTGGACGTGCCCAACGCCACCGTGATGATCGTGCTGGACGCCGACCGGTTCGGCGTCTCCCAGCTGCACCAGCTGCGCGGCCGGGTGGGCCGGGGGTCGGCGCCCGGGCTGTGCCTGCTGGTGACCGAGGCCGCCGAGGGCACGCCGGCCCGCGAGCGGCTGGACGCGGTGGCCTCGACCACCGACGGCTTCCGGCTGGCCGAGCTGGACCTGGAACAGCGCCGCGAGGGCGACGTGCTCGGCGCCGCCCAGTCGGGCCGGCGGTCACACCTGCGGCTGCTGTCGCTGCTGCGGGACACCGAGCTGATCCGGGACGCCCGGGCCGAGGCCATCACGCTGCTGGAGGACGATCCGGAGCTGGCCCGGCATCCCGCGCTGGCCGGCTCGGTGGCCGCGCTGGTCGACGAGGAGCGCGCCGAATACCTGGAAAAGGGCTGACGCCGCCGGACTTCCCCCGGCTGGCCCGGTCCCGCCGTGCCGGCCCGGCCTTGCCGGCTCGGTCCCGCCGTGCCACTACCGCCTGCCCGGCCCGCCGCGCGCGCCATTCGCCCTTGATCGACTCGTTATCGGCGAAGTAGGGGTGTCCGCGCCACCGCGATCCCCCGAGATCGCCGATGTTGTGGCGGCATCCCGTTGGGTGGCCGGCGGCATCCCGTCGGGCCCCCTGTGGGGTTGGCCGGACAAGGATGGAGGACCGTGGTGGTCGACGCGCCCTCCGTGTTCAGCTCGGCGCTTCACTGCCGAGTCGGCTCGTGGCTCAGGCGGTGAAGCGGATCCGTCGGCGACGGGCCAGGAAGAACAGCACGCCACCCAGGGCGAGCAGAACGGCCGCGCCGGCCGCGATGCCACCGGCGGCAGCGCCGGTCACCGGCAGCGCCGGACCACCGGCGCCGCCCGGACCGCCGGCCCCGCCGCCCGGCGCCGGCGTGGCGCAGTCGGCGGGCTTCTCCCAGGCGATCGAGCCGTCCGAGGCCAGGTCGCCGGTCACCTTCACGGTGAGGCCGGGGCTGGCCGGGAACGTCACCACGGTGTTCTCACCCGGCTTCACCGTGACGGTCTTGGCGGCCCCGGTGCTCGGCGTGAAGGTGGCGGTGACGGCCGTGCCGTTCTCCGGGTTGACGATCTTGAAGAGCAGCTCGGTGCAGGTGCTCTGGTAGCCGGTTTCGGGCTCACCGACCTCGGGCACCTGGCAGTCGTCGGGCTTCGTCCAACCGCCGCGGAAGACCTCCTTCTGGTCGACCGTGGCCACGATGTCCTTGGCGTGCGCGGCGTCGATGTTCAGGGTCTTCACCGTGCGCATCGGGACCTCGACGGTCTCGGTGTAGCCCTCGCTGCCGGTCACCATGAAGGTGGCGGCCGCGTTGCCCTGGCGGTTGATCAGCTTGAGCTGCACGTTGCCCTGGCAGTCGGGCAGGAGCTCCACCTCCGGCTTGGCGACGCAGGTGCCCGCCCCGCCGTTGTACGCGGCCACCTTGCGGTCGCCGTACCGGGCGCCGGTGTCGGTGATCGGGTCGATGAGGTCCTGGCCGGAGACGAAGTCGACCTGGGTGAAGCAGCTCGGCACCTGCACCTCGAAGGACAGCTCGCCGACCGCGAGCTCGCCGTTCTCGGGGGCGGTGAAGCGCTTGATCGACTTGTCGAACAGGTACTGCGGGGTGCTGAACTTCGCCGACGGCGCCACGTACGACACCAGCGCGAAGTACTGGGTCTCACCCGCGCACAACGGCCCGTTGGTCAGCTTGATGGTGGCCTTGCCCGCCGGCCCGTCGAAGGTGTGCTCGTACCGGGCGTCGGCGGCCTTGACGCAGGCGGTGTCCGCGCCGGCGGCCGTGGGCGACGGCGACGAGTTTCCGGCGAGCGCGGGCGACGCGGTCGCCAGCAGGGCGCCGAGGCCGACCAGGACGGCCGACGCCAGGGCGAGCGGTCGTCGCAGCGACAGCGTGGGACGGATCACGTGTGCTCCTGGAGGTAAAGACGAGAGGCCGGCAACCCGCGGCCGGCACAGCGCCAGACCCTAGCGGTCGTCAGCGGCTTTACGGGATCTTCAGAAGCCACTAAGGCTGTTGTTATCGAGCCGAGATTTTCTATCGACGTACGGTCATGTTTGGCGGGCTCGGGTTGGACGCAGAGTTCGTTTCTGTCCCACCAGTAACAGCCGTCACGCCAGCCGTTGGCCTCGCTCCGCCGGATCGGCACGCGGCCGGCAGGTTCTCGCACCACACCCGCAAGGTCAACACAAGATCGGCGCACCTGGGGGGTTGGCAGTGCGTGGACCCCCAAGTGCGCCGATGTTGAGTTGATCTCGACGGGCGACGGGCGACGGGCGACGGGCGACGGGCGGTTGGGCGGTTGGGCGGTTGGCGGTGGGATGGCGAAGGGCGCGCCGACCGGTGGGTCGACGCGCCCTTCGGCGCTCAGCTCAGCGGTTCACCGCCGAGGTGGCTCGTGACTCAGGCGGTGAAGCGGATCCGCCGGCGACGGGCCACGAAGAACAGCACGCCACCCAGGGCGAGCAGGACGGCCGCGCCGCCCGCGATGCCACCGGCGGCAGCGCCGGTCACCGGCAGGGCCGGGCCACCGGTGCCGCTCGGGGACGGGGCCGGCTTGTCGCAGTCCTTCGGCTTCTCCCACGCGATCGGCTCGGTGTCGTCCATGCCCTCGGCCGACGGCTTGACCGTCAGGCCCTCGAAGGCGTCGAACTCGACCGTCTTCGTCTCGCCCGGAGCGACGGTCAGCTTCTTGACCTCACCCTTGTTCGGGGTGAACGTGACCTCGATGGTCGTGCCGTCCTTCGGGTTGGTGACCTCGAAGATCAGCTTGTCGCAGGTCGACTGGTAGGCGCCGCTCGGCTCGCCGCAGCCTTCCGGCTTGGTCCACGTGTACGTGGCCACCGCGTCCTCGCCGTGCTTCTCGGTCACGGTGATCTTGCCGGCGCCGGCCGGCACCTCGACGTCCTGGCTCTCGCCCGGCTTGAGCGTGTAGGACTTCTCGAACTTCGTGGCCTTGACGGTCAGCTCGGCCTCGGTCTTGGCCTTTTCCGAGTTGGTCAGGTGCACCATGACCTTGCCGGTGCAGTCCGACTTGAAGGTGGCCGACGGCTCCGGCTTCTGAGCCTGGCAGTCGCCGCCAAGCGGAGCGTGGTAGGTCTTCGGTTCCGCCTCGGACCACGTGTGGCCCTGGTCGTCCCAAGCAACCTGAATGGTGATCGAGGCATCCTTGGCGTCGCCCGGCACGGTCTGGGTGCCTGTCGCGGTCTCGCTCACCGCGTAGCCCTTGGTCGGGTCGGTCACCAGACCGGTCACGGGGGCCGGAGAGCCCTGGGCGACGAGGAACCAGTACGAGGTCGAGTTACCCGCCGGAAAATCCTGGACCTTCCAGGTGACCTTGTAGGTTCCGTCACTCTGGCATTCAGCCGTTGGGGTTGCAACGCTGTGGTGGGCGCTCGCCGGGGCGGCTACCGCGATCGCGGCCGCGAGGCCGGCGACGACGGCCCCCACGGCGGCGAGCGGCCGCCGGAGCGACAGCTTGGGACGGATCACGCGGAACTCCTGAGGGGTGAAGAAGCGTCAGGGCACGACGCAAGGGGCGGCGTAGGAGGTCACCGCCGGTGTCGGCGGGACCTGCAACGGCGCCTCCCCAACGCCGTAAGCCGGCAACCCGCAGCCGGCACAGCGCCAGACCTTAGCGGTTACCGTTGCCCTGAGGCGGTCTTCAGGGGTCACTAAGGATGATGTTACCCAGTTGAGATCTTGGATATACGGTGCGTCCGGCCGGCCTGTCTCAGAGTCATCAAAGACGAACTTTCGTCACATCAGTCACGCCAGTACCGTGGCTCGGGCGTTTAGGAGGAGTTAACCGATGACCCGGATCGTGGCCGGCACCCTGGGCGGGCGGCGGTTGGCCGCACCGCCCGGCGACCGCACCCGGCCGACCTCGGACCGGGTCCGGGAGGCGCTCTTCAGCGCGCTGGACGCCGCCGTCGGGCTGGCCGGCGCCCGCTTCGCCGACCTGTACGCCGGGTCCGGCGCGGTCGGCCTGGAGGCGTACTCGCGGGGGGCCGGGCACGTCCTGCTGGTGGAGTCGGACGCCCGGGCCGCGCGGACCATCCGGGAGAACGTCGCCACGTTGCGGGCCGCCCCGGCGGTCCGGCTGGTGGCAGCTCCGGTGTCGGCCACCCTGGCGGCCGGCCCGGAGGGCGACCCGTACGACGTGGTCTTCGCCGACCCGCCGTACGCGCTGCCCGACGACGAGCTCGCGGCGGTGCTCTCGGCCCTGGTGACCGGCGGCTGGCTGGCCCCGGACGGCCTCGTGGCGGTGGAACGGTCCACCAGGTCCGCGCCGGTGAGCTGGGTGAACGGCATCACCGCCGAGCGCAGCCGCCGGTACGGCGAGACCACCCTTTGGTACGGTCGCCGATCATGAGGCGTGCGGTGTGCTCCGGCTCCTTCGACCCGGTCACCAACGGTCACCTGGACATCTTCGGCCGGGCGAGCCGGCTGTTCGACGAGGTCATCATCGGGGTGTTCATCAACGAGTCGAAGCGCAGCCTGTTCTCGGTCGACGAGCGGATAGAGCTGCTGACCGAGGTCACCAAGGGCTTCGGCAACGTACACATCCACTCCTTCCGCGGCCTGGTGGTCGACTTCTGCCGGGCGCACGACGCCGGGGTGCTGGTCCGCGGGCTGCGGGCGGTGAGCGACTTCGACTACGAGCTCAAGATGGCGCAGATGAACATCGGGCTCGCCGAGGTCGAGACGCTCTTCATGCCCACCAACCCGCTCTACTCCTTCGTCTCCTCGAGTCTGGTCAAGGAGGTCGCCAAGTGGGGTGGGGACGTCTCGGCGCACGTGCCGGACGTGGTCAACGAGGCGCTGCGCCGCCGGCTGCCGCCGCCGCACTGAGCCGTCCGGCCCGGCCCGCGCCAGACCGTCGGATAGACGCCGCACCGGCGACGCGCCGGGGGTGGTCGATCAACGCGGCGACCGGGCCGGCACCGCATGATGGTCCGGTGGACCGCATGATGGGTGCAGCGACATCTCGACCCCGCGTCGCATCATGGGGGTCGGCCGATGGCCGGGGAGCCGTACGGCGCTCGGGTGACGAACGACAGGAGTGAGGTACCGGTGGACCCGCTCGACCGCATCGACGAGCTTATCGCCATGGTGGAGGCGGCTCGGTCCGTCCCGATGTCCCGCAACAACTGCGTGGTGGACCGGGGCGAGATGATCGGCGCCCTGGACGAGCTGCGTGCCGAACTGCCGGCCGATCTTCGCCGGGCCGCCGCGCTGCTCGAGGAGCGGGACAAGATCATGGACGCGGGCAAGCGCGAGGCCGAGCGCATCATCAGCGAGGGTGAGGCGGAACACGCCCGCCTGGTGTCCCGGAACGAGATCACCGTCTCGGCCGAGCACGAGGGCGCCCGGATCATCGCGGAGGCGCGGGCCGAGGCGCAGCGGCTGCGCGACGAGGTCGACGACTACGTCGACACGGCGCTGGCCAACTTCGAGCAGTTCCTCACCCGCGCGTTGGCCTCGATCGAGCGGGGCCGGGACAAGATGCACGCCCTCCGCGAGATCGGCACCTTCGGCGGCGACGAGGCCGAACGCCCGCTGCCGTTCTGAGCGGAACGCCCCGGTTCGACGCCGGGGCGCGACCTCGGGTAACCTGTTTCGTCGGCCTCCTACCAGGCCGGAGTTTAATTATGCCCAAGAATCTGCCTAATCAACTCGACCCCAGGTCGCCGCTGGTCCTCGACACGAGGGAGCTGCCGCGTCGGCCTGGTGCGTTGCGTACCCATAAGCGGGTCGTTCCGGCACCGGCGGACCTCGGCCTGGAGTTGATCAGCGTGCCTCAGGGCGCGGACCTGAGCCTCGATCTGCGGCTCGAGTCGGTGTCCGAGGGGGTGCTCGTCTCCGGGACCGTCAGCGGCCCGGTGGCCGGCGAGTGCGGCCGGTGCCTGCGCGAGATCAACGACTCGGTCACCGTGACCGTCCAACAGCTCTACGCGTACGAGAACAGCACCACGGACGTCACGACCGAGGAGGACGAGGTGGGTCGGATGCAGGGCGACCTGATCGACCTCGAGCCGGAGGTGCGGGACGCCCTGGTGCTCGCGCTGCCGGCCAACCCGCTGTGCCGCGAGGACTGCCCCGGTCTGTGCCCCGAATGCGGGGTGCACTGGGACGACCTGCCGGCCGACCACCGCCACGAACAGCTCGACCCGCGCTGGGCGGGCCTGTCGAACCTGAAAGAGGAGTAGGACCATGGCCGTCCCCAAGCGCCGGATGTCGCGCAGCAACACCCGGTCCCGCCGGGCCAACTGGAAGGCCACGGCGGTCGCCACCGTCGCGTGCCCGCAGTGCAAGAGCCCGAAGCTGCCGCACGCCGCCTGCGGCGTCTGCGGCACCTACAAGGGCCGTCAGGTCGTCGAGGTCTGACGCTGGACGCGACGCATCCGACCCTGGGTCGGGCGCGCGTCTCCCGGCGATTCCCCGGGATCCCGGAACCCGTCGGCGCCGGCCGCGAGGACGCGGTCGGTTCGCCGGCGGAGCCGGGCCCGGTGCGGATCGCCGTCGACCTCCTCGGCGGGGACCGGGCTCCCGCCGTCGTGGTTGACGGCGCTCTGCGCGCGCTGGCTGCCGATCCCGCCCTCGGTCTGCTGCTGGTCGGCCCACCCGAGGTGGCCGACCTGATCGTTGGCGCCCTGCCGGCCGTGGACCGGACCCGGGCGACGGTCCGGCCGGTCCGCGAAGTGGTGGCCATGGCCGATCACCCGACGCGGGCCACCAGGGCCGACACGACGGTCGGCGCCGCCGTGCGCGCGGTGGTGGCCGGGGCCGCCGACGCCGTGGTCTCCGCCGGCTCCACCGGGGCCACCGTGACCGCGGCCGTGCTCGGCTTCGGCCGCTGGCCGGGGGTACGCCGGCCTGCCCTCGCCGCCACGCTGCCCGCGCTGGCCGGCCCGGTGGTGCTGCTCGACGTGGGCGGCTCCCTGGAGGCGCGGCCGACGACGCTGCTGCAGCACGCCGTGCTCGGCGCGGCATACGCGAGCGTGGCGCACGACGTGCGCCAGCCGCGGATCGGCCTGCTGTCGGTGGGCACCGAGACCGGCAAGGGGGACCGGACCCGCCGGGCCGTGGACGCCGCGCTGGTCGCCGGGTCCCTCGCCGTGGACGCCCGGTACGTCGGGCTGGTGGAGGGCTTCGAGGCCACGGCCGGGGCCCGCGCCGACGTCGTGGTGACCGACGGCTTCACCGGCAACGTACTGCTCAAGGGCATCGAGGGCGCGTACGCGCTGGCCGGTGAGCCGCCGCAGCGTGGCGCCGCGCCGCGGGCCGCAGCGCTGCTCGGCGTCGGCGGCACGGTGGTCGTCTGCCACGGTGGCGCCGAGGGCGCCGACGTGGCCTCCGGCATCGCGCTCGCGGCCCTGCTGTGCCGGCGTTCGGCCGTGCGGCGGGTGCGCGCGCTCTTCCCCGATCCCATCCGGGACATTCCCACCGACACCGAGGTATCCGCATGACGCAGAACAAGCGCCGCCGGGCGCCGGTCGGCCATCTCGAGGCGGCCTTCGGGGTCACCCTCGATCCCGAGCTGCTGGAACGGGCGCTCACGCACCGCTCGTACGCCTACGAGAACGGCGGGCTGCCCACCAACGAGCGGCTGGAGTTCCTCGGCGACTCGGTGCTCGGCGTCGTGATCACTACGGCGCTGTTCCACAACCATCCCGACCTGCCCGAGGGTCAGCTCGCCAAGCTGCGGGCCAGCGTGGTCAACATGCGGGCGCTGGCCGACGTGGCCCGCCGGCTCGGCCCGACCGGCCTCGGTTCCTACCTCCTGCTCGGCAAGGGTGAGGAGGCCACCGGCGGCCGGGACAAGGCCAGCATCCTGGCCGACACCCTGGAGGCGCTGCTCGGGGCGATCTACCTGCAGTACGGTCTGGAGCGGACGGCCAAGGTGATTCACCGGCTGTTCGACCCGCTGATGGCCGAGTCGGCCGGCCGGGGCGCGGCGCTGGACTGGAAGACCAGCCTGCAGGAGCTGACCGCGGCGCTGGGGCTCGGCGTACCGGAATACCGCATCGACGACACCGGGCCGGATCACGCGAAGACCTTCACGGCCTGGGTGGTGGTGGCCGGCAACCGGTACGGCGGCGCCGAGGGGCGGAGCAAGAAGGAGGCCGAGCAGCGGGCGGCCGAGGCGGCCTGGCGGACGCTCTCCGAGCAGGTGGCGGAGCCCACCGTCACCCCGGCCACCGAGCCGACCACGCCGCCCGAGGGCGGCGCCGGCTCCAGCACGCCGCCCGGCGGCGGCGCCGGCTCCAGCACGCCGCCCGGCGGCGGCGAGGTCACCGCGCCGGTCGCCCCGGCGGCGCCGGTCGGCGGCGCCACCGCGCCCGCGCCACCGGGCGGGTTCGAGGCGCCCGGTGCCTGAGCTGCCGGAGGTCGAGACCGTCCGGCAGGGCCTGCGCACCTGGGTGACCGGCCGGCGGATCGAGACCGTCGAGGTACGCCATCCCCGGGCCATCCGCCGGCACGCGCCGGGCGCCAGCCACTTCGCGGCCATGCTGGCCGGGCGCACCGTGCTGGACGTCCGCCGGCGCGGCAAATACCTGTGGCTGCCGCTGGACAGCGGCGACGCCGTACTCGGTCATCTCGGCATGTCCGGCCAGCTGCTGATGCAGCCGCCCGGCACGCCGGACGAGCCGCACCTGCGGGTCCGGTTCGTCTTCGCGGACGGCGGGCCCGAGCTGCGCTTCGTCGACCAGCGCACGTTCGGCGGCCTCACCGTGTCCGAGGGCGGCGCCGAGCTGCCCGCCGAGATCGCACACATCGCCCGGGACCCGATGGATCCGGAGTTCTCCGACGCGGACTTCGTGGCCGCGCTGCGCCGGCGGCGTACCGAGGTCAAGCGGGCGCTGCTGGACCAGACGCTCATCTCCGGGGTGGGCAACATCTACGCCGACGAGGCGCTCTGGCGGGCCCGGCTGCACGGCGCGCGGCCCACCGACGCGCTGACCCGGCCGGCGGCGCTGCGGCTGCTCGGGCACGTCCGGGACGTGCTGGCCGCCGCCACCAAGCAGGGCGGCACCAGCTTCGACGCGCTGTACGTCAACGTGAACGGCGAGAGCGGCTACTTCGACCGGTCGCTTTCCGCGTACGGCCGGGAGGGTCTGCCCTGCCACCGTTGCGGCACGCCGATCCGGCGGGAGGCGTTCATGAACCGCTCGTCGTTCAGCTGCCCGCGCTGCCAACCGCGGCCCCGGATCCCGGCTCGGGGTTGACCCTGGGTCGATCGGGGTCCGCCGCCTCCGGGAGAAGCGCGGGACGTTCCCCGATGCCCGGCCACCACCCGGTTTCCTAGCCTCTTTCTGTACGAAGGCTGAGAGACGGGGGGCCCGGAATGGGCAGGAGACCACTGACCGTGCGGTTGGCGCGGTGGAGCGCCGAGCATCCATGGCGGGCGGTAGCCCTCTGGATCGTGTTCGTGGCGGTCTGCTTCGTGGGCGGCTCCGCCGCCGGCCTGACCGAGGCCACCGACCGGGACCAGGCGATCGGCGAGGCCGGCCGGGCCGGGCTCATCGTCTCGGACGGCAGGTTCGCCGACCCGGCCGTGGAGAACGTGCTCATCACGTCCCGGAGCGGCCCGCTGGACCGGGGGGCCGCCCTGGCCGCGGCCGCGGACGCCGTCGACCGGCTGAAGGCCGCCCAGGGCGTCGCCTCGGTGGCCGCCCCGGTGCCGGCCCGGGACGGCTCCGCGTTGTTGGTCCCGGTCACCATGGCCGGTCAATCGGAGCACGCGAAGGACCGGGTCCAGCCGCTGCTGGACGCCACGGCCGCCGTCCAGGCCGCCCACCCAGGGGTACGGGTGGAGGAGGTCGGCGGGGCGTCGATCAACAAGGCGCTCGACGACACCCTCGGCAAGGACTTCCAGCGGGCCGAGCTGCTCAGCCTGCCGGTGACGCTGGCCATCCTGCTGGTGGCGTTCGGCGCGCTGATCGCGGCCGGCGTTCCGGTGCTGCTCGCGCTCTCCTCGGTGGCCGCGGCCATGGGCCTGTCGACGTTGGCCTCGCACCTCGTGCCGGCCACCGACGTCACCTCCAGCGTGATCCTGCTGATCGGCATGGCCGTCGGCGTGGACTACTCGCTGTTCTACGTGCGGCGGGAACGCGAGGAACGCGCCAAGGGGCGAGCAGGGCTGGACGCCGTGGAGATCGCGGCCGAAACGTCCGGGCACGCCGTGGTGGTCTCCGGCTTTGCGGTGATCATCGCGATGGCCGGGCTCTTCCTCGCCGGCGACGTGGTCTTCTCCTCGCTCGCCGTGGGCTCGATCCTGGTGGTGGCCGTCGCGGTGACCGGCTCGCTGACCGTGCTGCCGGCGCTGCTGGCCAAGTTGGGCCGGTGGGTCGACCGGCCCCGGATCCCACTGCTCTGGCGGCTCACCGCGACGCGGCGGGATGCCGCGGGCCGGCCGGCCGCGCCGCGCTTCTGGCCCGCCGTGCTCCGCCCGGCGCTGCGCTTTCCGCTGGTCACCCTGGTGATCTCGGTGGGCCTGCTGCTGGCGCTGGCCGCGCCCGCGCTCGGAATGAAGCTCAAGTTCCCCGGCCCGGAGGACGTGCCGCGGACCACGCCGGTGATGCAGGCGTACGACCGGCTCACCGCGGCGTACCCGAGCAACGGCACGAGCCACGAGGTGGCGGTCCGGGCGCCGGCCGCCGAGGCCGGCCAGGTCCGGTCGGCGCTCACCGACCTGGCCGGGCGGGCGGCGGCGGATCCGCTGTTCGCCCCGACCGAGCAGGGCGGGCCGAAGATCGACGTCTCGGCCGACCGCACGGTTTCGGTGCTGCACGTGGCCACGCCGTACTCCAGCCGCACCGGGGAGGCCAAGCGGTCCCTGGACGTGCTGCGGGACCGGCTCGTACCGGGGACGGTCGGCGCGGTGCCGGGCGCCGAGTACGCGGTCGGCGGCGACATCGCGGTGAGCGTGGACTACGCCGCGCACATCCGGGCGAAGCTGCCGGTGGTGATGGCGTTCGTGCTGATCCTCACGTTCCTGGTGATGACCTGGACGTTCCGGTCGGTGGTGGTGGCGCTGACCGCGATCGTGCTCAACCTGCTGTCGGCGGGGGCCGCGTACGGGCTGCTGGTCTTGGTCTTCCAGGGCGGCTGGGCGGAGGGGCCGCTCGGCTTCACCTCGATGGGCGCCATCGTCACCTGGCTGCCGCTGTTCCTGTTCGTGGTGCTGTTCGGGCTGTCGATGGACTACCACGTCTTCGTGGTGAGCCGGATCCGCGAGGCGGTCCGCCGGGGCGTACCCAACCGGGAGGCCGTGGCGGACGGCATCACCAGCTCGGCGGGCGTGGTGAGCAGCGCGGCCATCGTGATGGTGGGGGTCTTCTCGATCTTCGCGACGCTCAGCACGATCGACATGAAGCAGCTCGGCATCGGCCTGGCGGCCGCGATCCTGCTGGACGCCACGATCATCCGAGCGGTGGTGCTGCCGTCGCTGATGACGCTGCTCGGCCGCGCGAACTGGTGGGCGCCGCGGTTCCTCCGGGAACGCCGACCGGCCACCGTGGACGCGGGCGACCCGCCGAGCAGCCCGCCGGCGCCCGAGCCGGAGCTGGTCGGGGCGGGCTGAGACCGGCGGCCGCCGAGATCGGCGGCCGCGAAGCGGGAGTCGCCCCGCGGGGGTGCGGGGCCATCCCCGGGGGTGCGGGGCCGTCCCCGGGGGTGCGGGGGTCGCCTCCGGGGGTGCGGGGGCCGTCCCTGGGGGTGCGGGGGGTCGCGCCCGGGGTGCGGGAGCCGTCCGCCGGGGAGGTGGCGGACACGGGACGGGCCGGGCGTGGGGGCGTCCGGCCCGTCTCCGCTGCCGGGCCGCCGGGGCACCGCTGCTGACCGGCGGGCCGCCGGATCTGGCCGACCAGCCGCGAGATCTCGGAATCCCGCTGCCCCGCGCGGGGCAGCGGGATTCCAAGATCCGGTCGGGGCGCTCGCCGGCCACGGGCTCGACACCGCCGATGACCGGGGCGGATCCGGTACGGGTCAGGTCGGGCAGGGCTGACGCCAGGCGTCCAGCGTGCGGTGCTTGCGGATGGAGGAGAATCCGAGCCGGGCGGTGTCCCGGCAGATGTCGCCCCGGGTGTCCTCGAACTCGACGTGCAGCACCGGCTTGCCGGCCGCGGCGAACGGCCGCAACCGGTCGCACTCCCGGTACCGCACGCACTCAGAGTTGATCGCGAAGTCGAAGTCGCCGGCCAGGTCGGCGACCTGGGGCAGGTCGTCGACCAGCCCGGCGGACATGCTCAGCGAATGGGCCAGCGCGGCCAGCCGGCGGTTGAAGAGCAACTGGTCATCGGCCGTGCCCGGGAAGCCGGTTGACCGGCGGTAGCCGTCCACCCCGCCGAACGCCACCGCGTCGAACCGCTTGCTCAGGCAGAGCCGGAGCCGGTCCGCCAGGATCGGCCGGAGCAGGTCCCAACGCCGGATGTCGAGCCAGCGGCCGCCACCGCCGGTCTCCGCCGTGGCCGGCCCGGCGCCGGGCCGTCCGCCGCTCCTCGTCGGGCCGCCGCTCCTCGTCGGGTCGCCGTCGCCGCCGGGCTGTCCGTCCGCTCCGGTCGGGCCGCCGCCGGGTTGTCCATCGGCCCCCGTGGGGCCGCCGCTGGGTGCTCCATCGGCCACGGTAGGGCCGCCGTCGGGTTCTCCATCGGCCCCGGTCGCGCCGCCGCCGGGCTGTCCGTCGGTCCCGGTCGCACCAACGCCGTCGGGCTGCCCGTCCGCTCCCGCGGGGCCGCCGTCGCCGCCGGTCGGCCCGCCGCTGCTGGGCGGTCCGTCGGTCCCGGCCCGACCGCCGGTGGTGTCGGCCGGCGAGACGGGGGCGCCGAGCAGCTCCGGCGGGAACCGCTCGGCGTCGGGCCGGGTCGGACCGTACCGGCCGGCGTCGAGGTAGCAGACCAACCGACGGTACGGCGCGTGGAACCGGTGCGGCGCCAGCGGCCCGGTCTGCTCCCGGGTGGTGGTGAACGGGTCGAGCACGAACACCTGAGCGTCGACGCCCGGGTCCAGCTCACCGCTCAACTGCCACTGCCAGCTCGGTGCCGAGCCGGCGGGCCATGGGCGGGGGCGCGGCGGGTCCGCCAGCCCTCCGCAGCCGGTCAGCGGTGGGAGCAGGGCGACCACGGCGAGCGAGGCGAGCGTACGGCGTGCCATCGGCACCCCCCGGGCCGCTGGACAAGACGCGGCGGCCGGCCGACACCGACGCCGTCCCCCTGACCAACGACCCCGCCCCTGCCCCGGAACGCCGCCCACCGCCCCCGATCGTCCCGCGATCTTGCACTTTTGGCCTCGACAAAAGCCTCAAACGGCGTAAAAGAAGGGCCGAAAGTGCAAGATCGACGGGTGCTGCGGGGAGGGAGAGGGCGGGGGGAGGGCGCCGGGCCCGCCGCCGCGGGGTGCGGTGGCGGGCCCGGCGTCTGCGGGACCGGCCTCGGGGGGAGGATTGGCCGGTGCCCGTCGGTCGGCTCAGCCGCCGAAGTCCTGGGTCCAGTAGAGCTGGCCGTTGCTGCCGCGGGCCACGCCCACGCCGATGTCCTTGTACGAGCAGTTCAGGATGTTGTCCCGGTGGTGCTCGCTGTGCATCCAGCCGTCCATCACCTCGGCCGGCGACTTGTAGCCGACGGCCACGTTCTCGGCCGTGCTGCGCCCTGGGTAGCCGGCCCGCGCGATCCGCTCGAAGAACTGGCTCCCGTCGCTGCCGTCGTGCGACATCGTGTTGTGCGCGGCCTGGTCCTTGCTGTGCAGCCGGGCGGCCTTCATCAGCGCCGAGTTGGCGGCCAGGCTGCCGCAGCCGGCCTTGGCGCGCTCCTGGTTGACCAGGTCGATCACCTGCTGCTCCTGGCTGGTGACCGGGCCCGAGACCGAACTGTCGGCGCTGAGGTTGGAGCCCCCGCTCGACCGGGTGGCCCGGCTGGCCGGCGGCTTGGGCGCGGCCTTGCGCTGCTGGACCGGCGCCTGGGCGCGGCTGGCGCGGGGCGACGGAGCCGCGCTGCTCGGCTCGGCGCCGGCCGGCGTCTCCGTCGGGTCGCCGGCCAGGTTGGTGCCGTCATCGGCGGCCGTGGTGGCGGGCGCGGCGCCGCCGTCCGCGGTGGCGACCGTGCGGTCCTGCTGATCGGAGCCGGAGTGCAGGGTCATCGCCCCGACGCCCACCATCACGGCCAGGGTGGCGGTGGCGGCCGCGCCGGCCAGCAGGGCCGGCCGGGGCAGCCGGCGCTTTGCCGGTTCCTCGGCCTGGTCGCCCCCGGTGGCCAGGCTCTGCCAGGCGTCGGCCCGGGCGCCCCAGCCGGCGTTCCGGTCCGTCTCGGCGGCCCGGTCACCCTCGGCGTACCGGCCGTCGCCGTACCCGCCGTACCCGCCGGCCGCGGCGTACCCGGCCGTCTCACCGGGCGCTCGGTAGACCGCGGTGCGCCCGGTGGCGTCCGGGTCGTGCCGGTCCGACCGGCCGTACGGGTCGTCCCCCTGCGGGTACGTCCCGGGCCACCGGTCGTCCGCCGGCTCGGAGGACCGATCGGCGTCGTATCCCGGCTGCTCCGGTTCCCGGTACGGGTACCGGCCGCTCGGGTCGTACGAGTGGTGGACCGCGTCGTACCACGGCTCCGCCCCCGGCTGGTCCGGCTGGCCCGCCGGACGCCGGTGGGCCCGGTCGGGGTCGATCGGGTCGTTCCACCCGTCCACGCTGCACTCCTTCGGTTGCCTGTCGCGCTGTGGCCGGTGCGGACGCTACGGGCATGGCCAGCGGACCAGCAATCTGGCTAAGGAAGAGATAAGGCGGCGGTAAAGATGGGACGTCATCGATCGGTGACGGATGGAATACACTGGGAAGTCGTCCGGACATAGATCTCGTCCGAGTCTTGCGGCGACCGGTTGGGCCGGACCGGTTGACATGAGAGTGATCCGTGCGCCCCATAACTTGACGAAGCGGGGATCGCGGCATCAATATAGAGGTGTCGCCAGTCGCGCCCAATCGTGCCCGCGTGAGCCGCGGGCGTTCGTCGCGAACGATGTGGCGCGCGTTGGCCGGCCTTCCGGCAGCGCATAAAAGGAGACGAGATGGCGAAGGCCCTTTATGGCCACGTTGGTGCGGCGCCCGACCGGCGCATGCTCGACGAGGTCACCCGGTTGCGTGCCAGGGTGCAGGCGTTGGAGTTCGAGGTCACCAGACTGCGAGCCGAAAACGACCGGCTGGCTGCCGCGCAGGCCGAGGCGGGTGACCTGCTCCGGCTCACCGAGCCGGCGTACACCTGAGCTTCGCGCCAGGCAGTCCTGACACCGGACAACTGAATATCGCAGGCGCGCCGACCACCCAGTGGCGGCGCGCATTTCTTTGCCCGGTTTCCCACCCCACGGGCCGGCTGGCCCGGTTACCGCGGTCGGTCGCCGGCCCCCCGGTCGTCCCCGCCAAGCCGGCGACGGGGAGCCTGCCGGCGGGCCCCGCCAGGCCGGCGGGCCGGAGCTGCCGCCCGGTGGATCCGCGAGCCGCGGGTCAGTGCCGGCAGGCCCGCGGGTTACGCTGCGGGAAACAGGGGGCGTGGCCCGGTCGGCAACGGCAGGGCCAGCGGACCGGGGCGTGGGGGTGCCGGTGCCGCAGGGCGGCGGCCGGGAGATCCCGGCGGGAACGCCCTGGCCAGGGGGTGGTCCGGCGGGACCGCGGAGCGGCCCGGGGTGGCCGCGGACGAGGATCGGACGGCGTGTATCTCAAGACCCTGACGGTGCGGGGCTTCAAGTCCTTCGCCTCGGCGACGACGCTGAAGCTCGAACCGGGCATCACCTGCGTGGTGGGGCCGAACGGCTCGGGCAAGTCCAACGTCGTCGACGCCATCGCGTGGGTGCTCGGCGAGCACAGCGCCAAGGCGCTGCGCGGCGGCAAAATGGAGGACGTGATCTTTGCCGGCACCGCCGGCCGGGCGCCGCTGGGCCGCGCCGAGGTCACGCTCACGATCGACAACACCGACGGCGCCCTGCCGATCGACTACACCGAGGTCTCGATCACCCGACGGATGTTCCGGTCCGGCGAGAGCGAGTACGAGATCAACGGCAGCTCCTGCCGGCTGCTCGACATCCAGGAGCTGCTCTCCGACTCGGGCATCGGCCGCGAGATGCACGTCATCGTGGGCCAGGGCCAGCTCGACGCCGTGCTGCACGCCAAGCCGGAGGATCGCCGGGCGTTCATCGAGGAGGCCGCCGGCGTACTCAAGCACCGCAAGCGCAAGGAAAAGGCGCTCCGCAAGCTCGAGGCCATGCAGACCAACCTCAACCGGCTCACCGACCTCACGGCCGAGCTGCGCCGCCAGCTCAAGCCGTTGGGCCGGCAGGCCGAGGTGGCCCGGCGGGCCGCGGCCATCCAGGCCAACCTGCGGGACGCCCGGCTCCGGCTGCTCGCCGACGACCTGCACACCCTGCGCAGCACCCTGGACAAGGAGATCGCCGACGAAACCGCGCTGCGGGAGCGTCGGGAACAGGTGGAGGCCGAGCACGCCGAGGTCCAGGGCCGGCTGGCCGAGCTGGAGGTCGCGCTGGCGCAGGACGCGCCGCTGGTGGCGGCCGCCCAGGACACCTGGTACAAGCTGGCCGCGCTCCAGGAGCGGTTCCGGTCCACCGAGCAGCTGGCCCGGGAGCGGCTGCGGCACATGAGCGCCACCCCGGACGACGAGCGACCCGGCCGCGACCCGGCCCAGTTGACGGCCGAGGCCGAGCGGGTCCGGGAGCAGGAGGAGGAGCTGCGCGCGGCCCTCACCGACGACCAGGTCCGGCTGGCCGAGGCCGTGGAGCGGCGGCAGGAGCTGGAACGCCAGCTCGCCGCGGCGGAACGGGAACTGGTCACGGCTGCCAAGGCCATCGCCGACCGGCGGGAGGGGCTGGCCCGGCTGACCGGCCAGGTCAACTCGGCCCGCGCCCGTACCTCCTCGGCGGCCGAGGAGATCGAACGGCTCCGCGCCGCGCACGCCGACGCGCAGGCCCGGTCCGGGCAGGCGCAGGCGGAGCTGGACGCGGTGGCCGCGGAGTCCACCGAGGCCGACCGGGACAACGCCGAGCTGGACGCCCGGCACGCCGAGGCGCAGGCCGCGCACGAGCGGGCCACCGCGCACGTCCGCGCGCTGTCGGACGCCGAGCGGGCCGCCGAGAAGGACGCGGCCGCGTGGAAGGCCCGGGAGGAGGCGCTGGCCATGGGCCTGCGCCGGGCGGACGGGGCGGGCGCGCTGCTGGCCCGCGGCGGGGAGGTGCCGGGCCTGCTGGGCGGGCTGGCCGGGCTGCTCACCGTGGCGCCCGGCCACGAGGCCGCGCTGGCCGCGGCCCTCGGCGGGCTCGCCGACGCGGTGGCGGTCAGCGGCGTGGACGAGGCCGTCGAGGCCATGCGGCTGCTCAAGATCTCCGACGCGGGCCGGGCCAGCCTGCTGGTGGCCGGCGACGCCGGGCCCGGCATGGTCGGGTCGCTGGACTCGTTGCGGCCCGAGCTGCCGGCCGGGGCCCGCTGGGCGCCCGATCTCGTGGAGGCCCCCGACCAGCTCCGCCCGGCCGTGCACCGGGCGCTGCGGGACGTCGTACTCGTGCCGGACCTGGCGGCCGCCGCGGCGCTGGCGGCCGCGCACCCGGAGCTGCGGGCGGTGACCCCGGACGGCGACGTGCTCTCCGCGTACGCGGCGGCCGGCGGCTCGGCCAAGGCGCCGAGCTTCATCGAGGTGCAGGCGGCCGTCGAGGAGGCCCGCGCGCACCGGAGCGCGGCCGAGGAGACCATCGCCCAGCTGCACGAGCAGCTCGGCGAGGCCCGGGCCGAGGTGGCCGAGCGCAAGGAAGAGTTGGCCGCGGCCGCGGCGGTGCGGCGGGAGGCGGAGGGGCAGCGCAACGCCGCGGCCCGCCGGCTGGCCGAACTGGGCGCCGCGGCCCGGTCGGCCGCCGCCGAGACCGAGCGGCTGGCCGCCTCGCTGGACCGGGGCGAGCAGGCCCGCGAGCGGGACCTGGCCGGCCTGGCCGAGCTGGAGGAGCGGCTCCGGCTCGCAGAGGCCACGCCGATCGACGCCGAGCCGTCCACCGAGGAACGGGACGAGCTGGCCGCGTACCTGCCGGGGGCCCGGCAGAACGAGCTCGAGGTGCGGCTGGCGGTGCGTACCGCCGAAGAGCGGGTGGCCGCGATCGCCGGCCGGGCCGACTCGCTGCTGCGCCAGGCGGCGGCGGAGCGGGCCGCGCGGGAGCGCGCGGCGGCCCGGCGCGCGGCCCGGGCCCGCGGCGCGGCCATCGCGCGGGCGGTGGAGAACGGTGCCCGCGAGGCGCTCACCCACCTGGCGGTCTCGCTCACCGACGCCGAGCGGGCCCGGGACGAGCTGGCCGCGGCGCGGTCCGCGCGGGAGGCCGAGCTGCAGGAGGTACGCGGCGCGGCCAAGCGGCTGGGCGCCGACCTGGAGCGGCTGACCAGCGCCGTGCACCGGGACGAGGTGGCCCGGGCCGAGCAGCGGATGCGGATCGAGCAGCTGGAGGCCAAGGCGGCCGAGGACTTCGCGCTGGACGTGGAGACCCTGCTGGCCGAGTACGGGCCGCAGCAGCTGGTGCCGCCCACTCAGGTCGAGGTGGCGGCGGCCGAGCGGGACGGGGTGCCGGCGCCCGAGCCGGTCCCGTTCGAACGGCCGGTGCAGGAGAAGCGGGCCGGCAAGGCGGAGCGGGAGCTGGCCCTGCTCGGCAAGGTCAACCCGCTGGCCCTGGAGGAGTTCGCGGCGCTGGAGGAGCGGTTCAAGTTCCTCTCCGAGCAGCTGGAGGACCTCAAGGCCACCCGGCGGGACCTGCTCACCGTGGTCAAGGACGTGGACGACCGGATCCTCGAGGTGTTCGCGAGCGCGTACGCGGACACGGCCCGGGAGTTCGAGCAGGTCTTCGGGGTGCTCTTCCCCGGCGGCGAGGGGCGGCTGGTGCTCACCGACCCGGAGGACATGCTGGCCACCGGCGTCGAGGTGGAGGCCCGGCCGCCCGGCAAGAAGATCAAGCGGCTGTCGCTGCTCTCCGGCGGCGAGCGGTCGCTGACCGCGGTGGCCATGCTGGTGGCCATCTTCCGGGCCCGGCCCAGCCCGTTCTACATCATGGACGAGGTGGAGGCCGCGCTCGACGACGTGAACCTGGGCCGCCTGATCACGCTGATGGCCCAGCTGCGCGAGAAGAGTCAGCTGATCATCATCACCCACCAGAAGCGGACCATGGAGATCGCCGACGCGCTGTACGGCGTGACGATGCGCAGCGGCGTCACGCAGGTGATCAGCCAACGGATCAACAACCCCGCGGAGGACTGAGATGGCGCGCGAGCGCGCGACGGCACTGCTGGTGGACTTCGACGGGGTGCTGCGGCGCTGGGATCCCGCCGCCGTGGGAGAGGTCGAACGGCGCTACGAGCTGCCCGCCGGCGTCCTGCTGGAGACCGCCATGCGCTGGGCGCTGCTGCAGCCGGCCGTCACCGGCCAGGTGACCCACGCCGACTGGCTGGCCACGGTGACCGACGCCCTGGCCGTGGCCACCGGTGACCCGGATCGGGCGAAGGCGGCGGTCACCGAGTGGCAGCTCTATCGCGGCGAGGTGGATCGGGAGGTGCTCGACTTCGTCCGGGCGGTCCGCGCCGCCGGTGTCCGGGTGGGGCTGGCCACCAACGCCACCGACGCGCTGGACGCCGACCTGACCGCGCTGGGCCTCACCGACGAGTTCGACGAGGTGATCAACTCCTCGGTGCTGGGCGCGGCCAAGCCGAGCCGGGAGTACTTCACGCAGGCGTGCCGGCTGGTCGGCGCCGCGCCGGCCCGGACCCTGTTCGTGGACGACTCGGACCGGGCGGTGGCCGGGGCGCGGGCCGCCGGGCTGTCCGCGTACCGCTGGACCGGCCCGGCCGACCTGCCCTACCTGCGCGCCGCCCTGGGGCTGTAAGGAAGGGCCCCTTCTTATCGTCTTCGGTATAGGAAGGGGCCCCTCTTAACGCCGCGGGCCACAGCGCGCCGGCGGGCCGAGCCGGCCGGTACCCGGGGCGCTCAGTCCCCGGTGACGCCGTCGATGCGTTCCCGGAGCAGGTCGGCGTGCCCGTTGTGCCGGGCGTACTCCTCGATCATGTGCAGGTAGACCCAGCGGACGCTGATCTCCTCCTCGACGCCGTCGCGGTTCTTCCGCCGGAACGTGTCGGTCAGCGGACGGCCCACCATCGCCGACCGGGCCGCCGCCACCTCGGCGTCGAAGGTGGCGAAGTCGGTCTCGGGATCCGCGTCCGCGATGTCGTCGAAGTCGCCGTCCGGGCTCGCCTCGGTGCAGTAGATGTCGTCCAGGGGGAGCGCGGCGACCTTGCGCCGGAACCACCAACGCTCCACCTCGGCCATGTGCCGGACCAGGCCGAGCAGGGTCAGGCTGGACGGCTCGGCGCTGGCGGTCTTGAGCTGCTCGGCGGTCAGCCCGGCGCACTTGAGCAACAGGGTCTGTCGGTGGTAGTCGAGCCAGCCCTCCAGCATGGTGCGCTCGTCGGCGACGTACGGCTCATCGACACGGGTGACTTCGGGGGCGGTCCACGTCATGCCGGACATGATCCCCGGCGGGGTCTGCCGGCCGCTGCCCGGGTCGCGGTCAGGGCACCACGATGACCGGCCACCGGCCGCACTTGACCAGCCGGTTGGCGATGGAGCCGATCAGCCGGTGACCGGCCTGCTCGCTGGTGCCGACCACCACGAGGTCCGCGCGCAGCTCGTCGGCCGCCGCGCGGATTTCCAGGTACGGGTCACCGCGGCGGGACAGGAACGTGATCGGCAGGCCGAGCTCGTCCGCGCCCCGTTTGCACTCCCGGCGCAGCTCGGCGGTCAGCTCCTCGTGCGTCTCCTGGATCGCCGAGGCCACCGGGCCGAGGGCGAGGGCGCCCAGGCCGGAGGACGCGGCCACGAACACCACCACCAGCCGGGACCGCTGCCGGCGGGCCAGCCCGGCGGCGTACGCGGCGGCCCGCAGCGACGTGCGGCTGCCGTCCACGCCCACCAGCACCACCCGCGGCCCGTCGGTGCCCCGCTCGAACGGCACCGGTTCGGCGACCGGGCCGTACTCCTCGCGGTCGACCGGCTGCGCAGCCATACATTCACCTGCCGTTGGACGCCGGGTCGCCGTCGATCCGGAATCGGACACCTCGTTGCCTTAAGCAACGGTACGGCCACCGCGGCCATTCCGGAAGGCGTGGTCGGTCCGCGCTCAGCCGGCCTCGTTGAACCGGTGCAGCAGGCGGGCGAACTCGGCGAGGTCCCGCGCCGGCCAGCCGTCCAGGGCGAGTCGCAGCTGGCGCATCCGGGCCGACCGGGCACCGTCGAACCGGCGCTGCCCCTCGCTGGTCAGCTCCAGCAGGGCCGCCCGGCCGTCCTGCGGGTCGGGGACCCGGCGGACCAGGCCCAGCCGTTCCAGGCTGGTCAGCTGCCGGCTCAGCGTGCCCTTGCTCAGGCCGAGCTGGGCGGCCAGCTCGGTCAGCCGGACCCGACCGGTCCGGCGCAGGCAGAGCAGCAGCCCGTACGCGTTCGGCTCGAGATCCGCCTGCACCTCGCGGGCGACGTCCCAGGAGATCGTCCGGGTGCGGCGCAGCAGCAGGGTGAGCTCGTCCTCCACCGCGCGCAGCACCTCCGCGCCGGGTTCGTCGGGCCGCCGTCCGCGGTCGGTAGCCACCGAGGCCATCTCCACCAGCTCCCCCATTCGCCGGTCTACTGCCGGATGTCCGGCCCGTCCGGTTCCATCGTCCCGCCCGGCACCGCGGCCACCGCCGGTGGGGTCGCCCGGTCCGGCTCTGCGGGAACGGTACGGGCTTGCGCCCGCAGCGGCACGGCGGCCACCCGGCGCAGCTCGCCCTCCTTGGTGGTGCCCTCGATGGACACGTCGGCGGTGTCCCCGGCGTACCGGAGGGTGGTCACCGCGTTGCCGAAGTACGGCCCGGCGGTACGGCGCCAGCGGACCGGCGGGTGCGGCACCCCGGCGGCCGAGGCGAGCGCCCGGACCGCCCGCGCGGGCCCCCGCCACCAGCCCAGCCGCATCAGTGGGCGCATCGGCGCGGGCACCTGGTTGTGGATGGGCGAGCAGGTGAGCTGGTGCACCGGCGTGTCGATGTCGACCGGGAACCGCGCCCGGGCCACGTACGAGTGGTGCACGTCACCGGAGAGCACGCTGATCGTGGCCGGCGGCGGGTACGCGGGGCCGGCGCCGACCCGGTCGCCGGGCGTGCCCGGCCGTCCCCGCGTGGCCGGTTCGCCGGCGCCCAGCCGGGCGAACAGCTCGGCCATCGCCTCGAAGGAGCGGCGGAAGGCGGCCCAGTGCTCCAGGTCGAGCGACCGCCGCACCCGCTCCGACCAGGCCGCCACGCGGGGTCGGGGCGACTCGGCCAGCCGCTCGTTCCAGGCCTCGATGTGGTGGATGCCCGGCGGCATGAGCCAGGGCAGCGACGCGCCCACCACCAGGTGGTCGTACGAGCCGTGCGCGCGGTCCAGGAACCACGCCCACTCGGCGGCCGGCAGCATGGCCCGCTGCCCGGGGTTCAGCACCCGGCTGCACCGGTTGTCCAGCATGATCAGCCGGGTCCGGCCGATGTCGAGGGTGTAGCTGAACTGGTACCGCCGGGGACGCTCGCTGGGCGGCTCGTCGGCCTCGGCGTCGATCTGGGCGGCGAGCTCACGCAGCACCGTCGAGCCGTCCCCGGCGGCCCGCACCGCCGCGTACACCGGGTCGGTGGCGATCTCGTCCGGGTGCAGGTTGCCCAGGTGCTGGTAGACCCAGTACGAGGCGAGCCCGCTGGCGATCCGCTCGGCCCACCACGGCTGGTCCCGCATGTCGGCGCGCCAGGACGCCGAGGTGTTCCAGTCGTCGATGATCTCGTGGTCGTCGAAGATCATCACGCTCGGCACGGTGGAGAACAGCCACCGGATCTCCGGATCACGCCACGATTCGAGGTACAGCTTCGTGTACTCGTCGTACGTGACCACCTGGTCGTCCGGGGCGCCGCGGGGACGCCGCCGGCGTCGGCGCAGCAGCCGGCGGATCCGCGGCGACGTCACGTCCGCGTACACCTGGTCGCCGAGCAGCACCAGCAGGTCGGGCGGCTCGCCGCCGGCCATCAGCCGCCGGGCGTACGCGTCGAGCGCGTCCGGCGGGAGCCGGCGGGTGGTGGCGTGCTGGGTGGTCTCCCGGCACGAGCCGAAGACCAGCCGGACCGGCTGCGCCGCGTCGTCGGCCGCGCGGGTGCGCAACATGCTGGGCGGCTGCCCCGAGCCCGGCTCCGGCCAGACCCGCTCGTCATCCAGGAAGACCTGGTAGGGGGTGGAGCTGTCCGGTTCCAGGCCGTCGACGATCACGATCGCGTAATGGTGGCCCTGCACGGTGAACGTCTCCGCCTGCCCGGCCGCGCCGTCCGGCGTACCGACCCGGACCAGCGCCGGGGCGCTGGTCTCCACCCAGATGGTGGCCCGGGTGTCGACCACCCGCCGCAGCAGCGGCCCGACCAACAGCTCCGGGGTCACGACGGCGCACGCCGTGGGCACGGGCGGGGACGGGCGTACGGCATTTCGGAACCTCCGTGACGGTGAGAGCCGGTCCGGACAACCGCTGGCTGGCAAGGCTACCCGCGCCCGACCACCCTGATCAGGCATGCCGGCCGAGTGGTTAACAGGGGACCCTTCCTATACCGGAAGCGATAACAAGGGGCCCTTCCTTACGCCCGGTGGGCCGGGGCCACAGCCATCTGTCAGGATTCCGGGCATGGAATACCTCGTCCTCGCTCTGGTCCTGCTCGGCGTGCTGCTGCTCGGCACGCTCGGTCTGGTGGCTCCCAAGCTGCGGCGCCGGCCACCCCTACCCGAGACCGAGGTCGACACCCGGGCCGAGGAGGACCTGGCCGGCCCGCCGGTGGAGGCCGGCGAGGCCGACCGCAGCGGCACGATCGTCCAGGAACCCCCGGTGCTCTACCCGCCGGAGACCGAGCCGCCGCTGGTGGCGGCGCCGGAGACCGTCGAGGTCCCGCCGCTGGAGCGGCCCGAGCCGACGGCCGGCCGGCTGATCCGGCTGCGCGACCGGCTGTCCCGGTCGCAGAACGTCTTCGGGCGCGGGCTGCTTGGCCTGCTGGCCCGGGACCGGCTGGACGAGGACACCTGGGAGGAGATCGAGGACAGCCTCATCACCGCCGACGTGGGGGTGGAGGCCACCCGGGAGATCGTCGACCGGCTGCGGGAGCGGACCCGGGTGCTCGGCACCCGGAGCGGCACCGAGCTGCGCGCCCTGCTCGCGGCCGAGCTGGTGAACGCGCTCGACCCGGAGCTGGACCGCTCGCTGCGGGCCACCCCGCACGACGGCACGCCCGGCGTCGTGCTGGTGGTCGGGGTGAACGGCGCCGGCAAGACCACCACCTGCGGCAAGATCGCCCGGGTGTTGATCGCGGACGGTCGTACCGTGGTCCTGGGCGCCGCGGACACCTTCCGGGCCGCGGCGGCCGACCAGCTCACCACCTGGGCCACCCGGGTGGGGGCCGAGGTGGTCCGCGGGCCCGAGCGGGCCGACCCGGCCAGCGTGGCCTTCGACGCCGTCCGGCGGGGCATCGAGACCGGGGTGGACACGGTGCTCATCGACACGGCCGGCCGCCTGCAGAACAAGATCGGCCTGATGGACGAGCTCGGCAAGGTCAAGCGGGTGGTCGAAAAGCACGGGCCGATCGACGAGACGCTGCTGATACTGGACGCCACCACCGGGCAGAACGGGCTCGAGCAGGCGCGGGTGTTCACCGAGGTGGTCGACGTGACCGGGGTGGCGCTCACCAAGCTGGACGGCACGGCCAAGGGCGGCATCGTCATCTCGGTGCAGCGCAAGCTCGGCATCCCGGTCAAGCTGGTCGGCCTGGGTGAGGGACCGGACGATCTGGCGCCCTTCGAGCCGAGCCAGTTCGTCGACGCGCTGCTCGGCACCGAGCCGCTGGCCCCGGGCGCGTAACCTCGGTGGCCAGCGACCAGCGCGCCGGCACCTGGCGCGATCCGGGTGATCGGGCGTCTCGCCTCGGGAGGCCGTACGTGACCGCGCAGGAGATCCCGCTGCACGGCGGGAACGTCAGCACCGTCGTCCGGGTCGGCGACACGGTCCGGCGCAACGTCGGGCCGTGGACCCCGTCGGTGCACGCGCTGCTGCGACACCTGGAGTACGTCGGCTTCACCGGCTCGCCCCGGGCGCTCGGGATGGACGACCGCAACCGCGAGGTGCTGTCCTACCTCGAGGGGGAGTGCGGGGAATATCCGCTCAAGCCACACTGGGTGACCGACGAGGCGCTGGTCACCGTCGCCACCATGCTGCGGATGTTCCACGACGCGCAGTACGGTTTCGCGCCGCCGCCGAACGCGGTGTGGCGGTCGTTCGGGCCGCCGCCGCCGGACACCGAGGTGATCTGCCACCACGACGCCGCGCCGCACAACGTGATCTGGCGGCCGGACGGCACGCTCGCGCTGATCGACTTCGACCTGGCCTCGCCGGGCGCCCGCATCTACGACGTGGCGTACGCGGCCTGGACCTGGGTGCCGCTGTTCAGCGACCGGGACTCGTACACGCTGGGCTGGAAGCGCCCGGACCGGCCGCGCCGGCTGCGGTTGTTCGCCGACGCGTACGGGCTCATCCCGCGGGACCGGCACCGGCTGGTCCGGACGATGCGCAAGCGGATCGTGGACCACGTCGAGGGCATCCGCCGGATGGCCGCGGCCGGCGACCCGGCGTTCGTGCGGATCGTGCACAAGGGCCACCTGCGCCGCCCGATGCGCGACCTGCGGCTGCTGGACTACGAGCGGCACCTGCTGGAGTGGGCGCTGCGGTAGCGGTTAAATCGGGTGCGCCCAGCCCTCGGCCGGCGTAGGCTCCGCACCTCGTGAGCAGAGTCGTGGATGCCGTCGTGCCGGCCCGGCTGGGTACGAGCTTCCGCTGGTTGCTCGCCTCCTCGTGGACGACGAACCTGGGTGACGGGATCGCCCTGGCCGCCGGGCCGCTGCTGGTGGCCGCGCTGACCGACAACGCCTTCCTGGTCTCGCTGGCCGCCCTGCTGCGCTGGGCGCCGCCGCTGGTCTTCGGCCTGTGGGCGGGCGTGCTCTCCGACCGGCTCGACCGGCGGCGGATCGTGATGGTGGCCGACGGCCTGCGGGTGGGGGTCCTGCTCGCCGTAGCGGTCATGCTGTTCACCGGCGGCCACTCGGTGGTCGTGGCGCTGCTCGCGCTGGGGGTCCTGGCCAGCGCCGAGGTGTTCGCCGACAACACCTCGGCCACCCTGGCGCCGATGCTGGTGCGCCGGGATGACCTGGCGATCGCCAATGCCCGGGTGATGACCGGGTTCATCACCATGAACCAGCTCCTCGGCCCCGCGGTCGGCGCGGCGCTGTTCGCCGCGGGGCGTGCCTGGCCGTTCGCCACCGAGGCCGTCCTGGCGGCGGCCGGCGTGCTGCTGGTGTCCAGGGTCGTGCTTCCGGCACACCAGCGGGAGGCCGAGGCCGGATCGTCGACGGTACGTCGGGACATCGGCGAGGGCTTCCGCTTCGCGGTGCGGCACCCGGCGGTGCGTACGCTGTGCCTGACGATCCTGATCTTCAACGTCACCTTCGGCGCCGCCTGGTCGGTGCTGGTGCTCTACGCGCAGCGGCAACTGGGCCTGGGCGCCGTGGGCTTCGGCCTGATCACCACGATGTCGGCGGTGGGTGGCCTGGTCGGCACCGCGCTGTACGGCTGGCTGACCCGGCGGGTGAGCCTGGGCAACATCATGCGGGCCGGACTGATCATCGAGACGCTCACCCATCTGGCGCTGGCCGTGACCACCGTGCCGTGGCTGGCCCTGGTGATCTTCTTCGTCTTCGGCGCCCACGCCTTCATCTGGGGGACGACCTCGATGACCGTCCGGCAGCGGGCCGTCCCGTCGGCGTTGCAGGGCCGGGTCAACAGCATCAACACGATCAGCACGTACGGCGGCCTGGTGATCGGCTCCGCCATCGGCGGCACGCTGGCCAGCCGCTACGGCGTGACCGCGCCATTCTGGTTCGCCTTCGTCGGCTCGGCCGTCTTCGTGGTGGCGCTCTGGCGCGAGCTGACCCGCATCGCCCACGCCGACCAGCAGCCGGAGCGCCCGGCCGCCCCGGCCCCGGTCTGAGAAGGAAGGGCCCCTTCTTATCGCTTTCGGTATAGAAAGGGCCCCTTCTTAACACCTCCGGATTCTTCACAGGCCCGAAACAATCGGTGACCACCCCGAAACATCGCGGAGACCGAGCCCGAAACAGGGGACCGGAAAGCTTCCCGCAACCGGCGGACGGGCGACGCGGCCCCGACCTGGGAGGAGACCTTCACCGATAGGAGGCCAGCGTGCCTGAGGCGACGATCGACCACGGCCATACCGCGTGGCTTCTCGTGTCGACTGCGCTTGTGCTGCTGATGACGCCCGGCTTGGCGATGTTCTACGGCGGACTGAACCGGGCCAAGGGCGTTCTGAACATGATGCTGATGAGCTTCAGCACCATCGGACTGATCTCGGTGCTGTGGCTGATCTACGGCTTCTCGTTGGCGTTCGGCACCAACGACGGCACCGGCGCCAACAACATCATCGGAAGCTTCACGCAATACCTGGGGACGAAGACGTTCCCGACCGAGCTGTGGGGCGCCACGGCCGACAACCCGAGTGGGATCGGCATCCCCACGTACGTCTTCCTGGCCTTCCAGCTGACCTTCGCGGTCATCACCGTGGCGCTGATCAGCGGCGCGATCTCGGACCGGGCCAAGTTCGGCGGCTGGCTGCTGTTCGCGTTCGGCTGGTTCACGATCGTCTACGTGCCGGTGGCGCACTGGATCTGGGGCGGCGGCTGGATCTTCAGCAAGCTGCACGCGCTGGACTTCGCGGGCGGCACGGCCGTGCACATCAATGCCGGCGCCGCGGCGCTGGCCCTGGCCATCGTGCTCGGCAAGCGGATCGGCTGGCCACGGGACAGCTTCAAGCCGCACAACGTGCCGTTCGTGGCGCTCGGCGCCGGCCTGCTGTGGTTCGGCTGGTTCGGCTTCAACGCCGGGTCCGAGCTGACCGTGGACAGCGTGACCGGGCTGGCGTTCATCAACACCCAGGTGGCCACGGCCGCCGCGCTGCTCGGCTGGATCGTCGTGGAGTGGCTCCGCAACGGCAAGCCGACCCTGGTGGGCGCCTCCTCGGGGGCGGTGGCCGGCCTGGTCGCGATCACCCCGGCCTGCGGCTTCATCGCGCCGTACTCGGCGGTGCTGCTCGGTCTGGTGGCCGGCGCGGTCTGCGCGGTGGCGGTCGGGCTGAAGTACCGGCTCGGCTTCGACGACTCGCTCGACGTGGTGGGCGTGCACTTCGTCGGCGGGTGGATCGGCTCGCTGTGGCTGGGCCTGTTCGCGGCCACCTCGGCCAACCCGGCCATCCGCGACGTGATCGGCGGCTCCGACGGCCTGTTCTACGGCGGCGGCCTCACCCAGCTCGGCCGGCAGGCCGCGGCGAGCGCCTCGGTCACCGTCTGGTCGTTCGGGGTGGCCCTCGCGCTCGGCTGGGTGATCTCCAAGACCATCGGGTTCCGCGCCTCCGCGGAGGCCGAGGTGGACGGGATCGACGTGGCCGAGCACGCGGAGAGCGGCTACGACCTGTCCAACGCCGGCGGCGGTGGCGGCGGCGCCGGGGCCTTCGCGCTGGCCGGCATCGGCGCCGGCACGCCGGCCGCGACATCCGGCGCCGGCACGCCGGCCGCGACGTCCGGCGCCGGGTCCCGATCCGGTACGCCGGCCGCCTCGGACGGCCCGCGGCGGGTCGACGCGAGCAGCACGGATGTGGACGAGAAGATTCCCGGCTAACGTTTCTGCGCGATGGAGGGTTTGGACATGAAGCTGGTGACCGCGGTCATCAAGCCCTACCAGCTGGACGCGGTCAAGGAGGCGCTGCACGCCCTGGGCGTGGCCGGCCTGACCGTCAGCGAGGTGCAGGGCTACGGCCGGCAGAAGGGGCACACGGAGGTGTACCGGGGCGCCGAGTACACCGTCGAGTTCCTCCCGAAGATCCGGGTGGAGGTGCTCACCGACGAGATGGACGTCGACAAGATCGTCGATGCCGTGGTGGGCGCCGCCCGTACCGGAAAGATCGGTGACGGGAAGGTCTGGGTGACGGCCGTCGAGGACGTCGTCCGGGTCCGCACCGGCGAGCGCGGCCTGGACGCGCTCTAGGCCGTGAAGCCGGTGAACGTACGTCCCGGACGCTTCCGATGATCGAGGAGAGCGCATCATCCCCGGCTGGTTCGGCCGACGCGCGCTCCTTGACCGGCGGCGGCGCCGGGAGCGTCGGCGCCGCCGCCCGCGCGCAGCGGGCGGCGGCGCTCGACGATTGGCTGACCACCCTGCTGCCGGCCGAGTTCCCGGCCACCGGGGTCGCGCTGCTGGCGGTCGGCGGGCTGGGCCGGCGGGAGTGCGCGCCCTATGGCGACCTGGACCTGGTGCTGCTGCACCGCGGGATGGCCGGCATCGCGGACCTGGCCGCGGCGCTCTGGTACCCGATCTGGGACGCCCGGTATGGCCTGGACCACTCGGTCCGGACGGTGCCCGAGGCGCTGTCGGTGGCCCACGACGACCTCAAGGTGGCGCTCGGCCTGCTGGACGCCCGGCACCTGGCCGGTGACCGGGAGCTGTCCGCCGGCCTGATCTCGGCCGCGGCCGACCTGTGGCGGCGCACCGCGCCGCGCCGCCTGCCCCGGCTGCGCGAGCTGACCGAGGCGCGCTGGGCGGCCCACGGCGAGCTGGCATTCCTGCTCGAGGGCGACCTGAAGGAGGCCGCCGGCGGGCTGCGCGACGTGGGCGTGCTGCGGGCCGTCGGCCGGGCCGGCATGGCCGACGGGTTGCGGCCGGCCGTCCGGGCGGCCCACCGGCGGCTGTTGGACACCCGCGACGCGCTGCACCTGGCCACCGGCCGCCGGGTGGACCGGCTGGTGGCGCAGGAACGGGCCGCCGTGGCCGAGCTGCTGGGCCTGGGCCAGAGCCAGCGCGACCCCGCGCCCGGCCACCCCCACCCGAACGGGACGGCGCGAGACGCGGGGGCAGGTGTCGGGACGGCGGTGGCGGCGGACGGATCCGCCACCACCGATCCCGGCGACGTGCTGCTGCGCCGGGTGGCCGGGGACGCCCGGACGGTCCGGCACGCCCTCGACGACGCGTGGCGGGCGGCGTCCCGGCTGCGGGCCGCGCGCAGCAGTGGCGCTCCCGCTTCCGGCGTTCCCGCGTTCGGCGTTCCCGCTTCCGGTGCTCCCGCGTCCGGCGGTCGGGCGGCCGGCCGTACCCCGCGGGTCGGTGGACCCAGCCGCCGGCCGGTGGCGCCGGACGTGGTCGAGCAGGACGGCGAGCTGGTGCTGGCCCGTACCGCCATCGGGCCGCGACCCGACCCGAGCCTGGCGCTGCGGGTGGCCGCGGCCGCGGCCACGCACCGGCTACCCATCGCCCGGGCCACCTGCGAATGGCTCGCCGCGTACGCGGCGCCGCTGCCGACGCCGTGGCCTCCAGCCGCCCGGTCCGCGCTGTTCCGGCTGCTCGGCGCGGGCGACGGCCTGGTGCCCACCTGGGAAACCTGCGACCGGTACGGGCTGGTCGACGGTTGGCTGCCGGAGTGGCCCCGGATGCGCAGCCTGCCGCAGCACAACCCGGTGCACCGGTTCACCCTGGATCGGCACCTGGTGGTCACCGCCGCCGAGGCCGGGCGGTACGCCCGCGAGGTGGAGCGGCCGGATCTGCTGCTGCTCGGCGCCCTGCTGCACGACGTCGGCAAGGGCCTGCCCGGCGGCGACCACAGCGAGACCGGCGCCCCGGTGGCCGGCGCGGTGGCCGCCCGGATCGGGCTGCCGCCCGCCGAGGTGGACACGGTACGGCGGCTGGTCCGGCACCACCTGCTGCTGCCCGAGGTGGCCACCCGGCGCGACCTGTCGGACCCGGTCACCATCGCCGCGGTGGTCGACGCGGTCGGCGACCCCGGCACGCTGGAACTGCTGCACGGGCTGGTCCGGGCCGACGCCCGGGCCACCGGCCCGGCGGCCTGGTCGGACTGGAAGGCGCGGCTGGTGGCCGAGCTGGTCGACCGGGTACGCACGGCGCTCGACACCGGACGGCTGCCGGCCCCGCCGGAGCCCGACCCGGCCCTGGTGGCCGGCCCGCTGCCGGCGGTGCGGATCAGCCGGGACGGGGTGGTCGTGGCGGCCGCGGACCGGCGCGGACTGCTCGCGGCGGTCGCCGGCTGCCTGGCGGCGCACCGGCTCGAGGTGCTGACCGCCGACGCGTGCGTGGTGGCCGGACGGGCCCTCGTGCAGTGCCGGGTGCAGGCCCGCTACGGCAGCCCGCCGGACCCGGCCGCGCTGGCCGCGGACCTTCGCCGGGTGCTGAACGGGGACGACTCAGTGACCCGCCGGCTGCGGATCCGGCCGGCCCCGCCGCCCGGCGCCGCGCCGCGGGTGGTCTGGCACCGCGGCGCCGCCACCGGCGCCACCGTGCTGGAACTGCGCGCCGCGGACGGTGCCGGGCTGCTGCACCGGGTGACCGCGGCCCTCGACGCGGCCGGCGCGCTCGTCCGGGCGGCCCGGGTGAGCACCCTCGGCGCCGACGTGGTGGACGCGTTCTATCTGGAGGGGGACTGGTCCGTCCCCGCCGAACGGGACCGGGTCGAGGCCGCCGTCCTCGCCGCCGCGTAAGGAAGGGCCCCTTGTTATCGCCTTCTGTATAGGAAGGGCCCCCTCCTAACCGCTGGCCGTCAGCGATGCGCGGCCCGGTACGTCAGCGGACGTACCCGGGATGACGCCCGGGGGGTGACGCGGACGGGCGGGTCCGGCGGGCATCGTGGGGAGCATGACGGAAGCCAGCCGCGAACCACCGCCGGTCCGGGCCGTCGGCGACGCGCAGGCCGCGGTGGTGGTGGTGGGGACGTACCTCGTGGGGTTGGCGCTGTCGGTGGCGGCGTGCCGGCGCCGGCGTGACATCCTGTGATGCCATGCGGCGGATGAGCGGCGCGGCGGAGCGGGAGCCGGCGGTCCGGGACCTCGTCGCCGACGCCGCCCTGGCGCTCGCGCTGTGCGCGTTCAGCCTGTTCGCCACCCCGCTGGCCGGGGAACACCAGCCGGGCTCGGTCCCGCTCGACGGGCTCGGGCGGGTGCTCATCGCCGTGGCCACCATGCCGCTGGCCGTCCGGCGGCGCTGGCCGCTGGGCGCCCTCACGGTCGTCGTGCCGGCCGCGGCCGGCTACCTGGTGGCCGGCTACCCGTACGGGCCGGTGCTGATCGGCTGCCTGCTTGCCGTCTACACGGTGGCCGTGCGGGTGCCGGTGCGCCGGGCGGCGGGCGCCGCGGCGCTGGCCACGCTGGTGCTGGCCGGGCACGTGCTGTGGTCCCGGGGGGCCGCGGTCGGCCTGGCCGGCGTGCTGCCGGCGTCGGCGTGGACGGTGGTGCCGTTCGCGCTCGGGGTGACGGTGCGGATCACCCGCGAGGCCACCGCCCGGGACCGGGCCGCGCGGGCGCGTCGGCAGGCCGACGACGAGCGGCTGCGGATCGCCCAGGAGGTGCACGACGTGGTGGGCCACGGGCTGGCCGCCATCAACATGCAGGCCGAGATCGCCCTGCACCTGCTGCCGAAGCGGCCCGAGCAGGCCGAGACGGCACTCGCGGCGATCGCCCGTACCAGCCGGGAGGCCCTGGACGAGCTGCGCGTGACGCTCGCGGTGGTCCGCCGCGGCGACGACCGGCGACCGGCCCCCGGGCTGGGCCAACTGTCGGAGCTGCGGGAGAGACTGTCCGCGGCGGGCGTACCCGTGACGGTGACCGTGCACGGCGCCCACCGGGAGCTGCCGGCGGCGGTGGACCTGGCGGCCTATCGGGTGGTGCAGGAGTCCCTCACCAACGTGCTGCGGCACGCCGGGCCGGGGGTGACCGCCGAGGTGCTGGTGGGGTACGGCGAGCAGGAGGTGACGGTGGAGGTGGTCGACACCGGGCGGGCCGAGCCGGCGAGGGCGGCCACGGTTCCGGGACACGGCATCGCCGGCATGCGGGAGCGGGTCACCGCGCTGGGCGGGTCGTTCCGGGCCGGGCCGCGGGCCGGCGGCGGCTTCCGGGTGTACGCCCGGATCCCCGCGGAACCGCGACCGGGGCGCCCGGCCGAGGGGGGCCTGCCGACGGCGTCGCCGTGTCCGCCGGCCACTGTGCCGGGTGGGCCGGCGGCGGGGCCCTCGGCGGCCGGACCGTCGGTGGCGGACCCGGATGGGTCGACGCCGGGGACGGGCGCGTCGGACCCGGGTGGGTCGACGCGGGGGACGGGCGGGTCGGAGCCGGGGACGAGCGCGTCGGACCCGGGTGAGTCGACGCCGGGGACGGGCGCGACGGGCCCGGGTGGGTCGACGCGAGGGACGGGTGGGTCGACGTCCGGGACGGGCGGGTCGGCCTCCGGGCCCGGCGGGTCGGCCGCGGCCGGGCCCTCGGCGGCGGAGCCCAGGCGATGATCCGGGTGCTGATCGCCGACGACCAGGACCTGGTCCGGTTGGGACTGCGCACCCTGCTGGAGAACGAGGACGGGATGGCGCTGGCCGGCGAGGCGGCCGACGGGCTGGCCGCGGTGGCGGCGGCCCGGGCCGAGCGGCCGGACGTGGTGCTCATGGACGTGCGGATGCCGGGCATCGACGGCATCGAGGCCACCCGGCGGATCGTCGCCGATCCGCAGCTGGCCGGCACCCGGGTGATCGTGCTGACCACCTTCGAGCTGGACGAGTACGTCTTCGACGCGCTGCGGCACGGCGCCAGCGGGTTCCTGATCAAGGACACCCGGCCGGCCGAGCTGCTCCGGGCGGTCCGGCTGGTGGCGGAGGGGGAGGCGCTGCTGTCTCCGTCGGTGACCCGGCGGGTCGTGCGGGAGTTCGCCACCCGGCCGTCCCGGGTGCTCCGGCCGCATCCCCGGCTGGCCATGCTGACCGAGCGGGAGCGCGAGATCGTGGGGCTGGTGGGCGAGGGGCTGAGCAACGACGAGATCGGCGCCCGGCTGGTGGTGAGCCCGGCGACGGCGCGTACCCATGTCAGCCGGGCGATGACCAAGCTCGGCGCCCGCGACCGTGCCCAACTGGTCGTCTTCGCCTATCAGTCCGGCCTGGTCGAGCCCTGAGCCGCCGGCCGCCGGCCGGCGGCCGCCGCGGCGGCGGCCGGCGGGGCGGCGGCCGGCGGCCGGCGGGGCGGCGGGGCCCGGCGGCCGGCCTGGAAGCGGGGCGCCGGACCGACCGTTACCCTTGCGGAGGGGGACGAGCGCCCGGACCGAGATGTTCGGGTGAAATTACGACAAACGGGATGCTAAGCCGTGTTTGACACCTTGAGTGACCGCCTGTCCGGGATTTTCACCAAGCTCCGTGGCAAGGGCCGGCTCACCGACGCCGATATCGACGCCACCGCGCGGGAGATCCGCCTGGCGTTGCTGGAGGCCGATGTCGCCCTGCCCGTGGTCAAGGGCTTCATCTCCCGGGTCAAGGAGCGGGCCCGCGGCGCCGAGGTGTCCCAGGCCCTCAACCCGGCGCAGCAGGTCATCAAGATCGTCCACGAGGAGCTCGTCGGGGTGCTCGGCGGCGAGGGCCGCCGGCTCCAGTTCGCCAAGCAGCCGCCGACCGTGATCATGCTGGCCGGCCTGCAGGGTTCCGGTAAGACCACGCTGGCCGGCAAGCTGGCCCGGTGGCTCAAGGGCCAGGGTCACCAGCCGCTGCTCGTGGCCGCCGACCTCCAGCGACCCAACGCCGTGCAGCAGCTCCAGGTGCTCGGTGGTCGGGCCGGGGTCGAGGTGTACGCCCCGGAGCCCGGCAGCGGCGTCGGCGACCCGGTGCGGGTGGCGCGGGACTCGATCGAGCACGCTCGGCGGGCCGCCCGGGACATTGTCATCGTCGACACCGCCGGCCGGCTGGGCATCGACGCCGAGATGATGGCGCAGGCCGCCAACATTCGCGACGCGGTGGACCCCGACGAGGTCATCTTCGTCATCGACGCGATGGTCGGCCAGGACGCCGTACGCACCGCCGAGGCGTTCCGGGACGGCGTCGGGATCAGCGGCGTGGTGCTCTCCAAGCTGGACGGCGACGCCCGCGGTGGTGCCGCGCTGTCGGTCCGCGAGGTGACCGGCCAGCCGATCCTGTTCGCCTCCACGGGCGAGAAGCTGGAGGACTTCGACGTCTTCCACCCGGACCGGATGGCCAGCCGGATCCTCGGCATGGGCGATGTCCTCACCCTGATCGAGCAGGCCGAGCAGGCCTTCGACGCCGATCAGAAGGAGAAGATGACCGCCAAGCTGATGGGCGGCGAGTCCTTCACGCTGGAGGACTTCCTCGATCAGCTCATCGCGGTCCGGCGGATGGGTCCGATCGCCAACGTGCTGGCCATGATGCCCGGCATGGGGCAGATGAAGGACCAGCTCGCCGAGCTGGACGACAAGCACTTCGACCGGGTCACCGCGATCATCCGCTCGATGACGCCGGGGGAGCGCAGCAACCCGAAGATCATCAACGGCTCCCGCCGGTCCCGGATCGCGAACGGCTCGGGCGTCACCGTGATGGACGTGAACCAGCTGCTCAACCGGTTCGCCGACGCGCAGAAGATGATGAAGCAGATGGGCGGCATGATGGGCCTGCCCGGCGCCGGCCGGCGCAAGGCCACCAAGTCGCCCAAGAACAAGAGGAAGGGCACCAAGGGTGGCGGGCGGCCGCGCAGCGGTGTCGGTCCGGCCGGCGGGATGCCGGCCGGCTTCCCCGGCGGCATGCCGCAGCTCCCGCCGGGCCTCGACCCCAACGACCTGGCCGGCGGCGGCCTGCCGCCCGGGTTCAAGCTGCCCAACCTCGACTTCAACAAGCTCAACAAGCGGGACGACAAGCGCGGCTGAGCGGTAGCGTGTCGCAGCGGTGAGTGCTGCTCTGATTGCCTAGGGTGAGGAGATCCCCATGGAAGGAGATGGCATGAGCGCGGCACCGGTCCTGCCCGAGTGGCACGAATGGCGTGAGTGGACGGTTGACGACCTGGGCGAGCTGCCGGAGGACCTTCCGTATGAGTTGATCAATGGAAGGTTGATCTTGCTCTCCCCCACCGCCCTGCATCAGGATCTCTGCGTTCGTCTCCTGCTCGCGCTTGAGACGAACTGCCCCCCGGAACTGCTCGTCACCATCGATCTGTCGGTGGCGGTCGACCGGCGTAACGAGCCACGCCCGGACGTCGTGGTGATCCGGCGCGAGCAGGCCAACCGCACC
Organism: Plantactinospora siamensis; assembly: GCF_042434095.1. NCBI lineage: Bacteria > Bacillati > Actinomycetota > Actinomycetes > Micromonosporales > Micromonosporaceae > Plantactinospora > Plantactinospora siamensis. Next base: position 414,798 of record NZ_JBHLUE010000004.1, on the reverse strand, counting down.
CCGGTGCCGGTCAAGGACGCCCTGCTCGCGGTGGAGGTGGTCTCGCCGACCTCCACCTTCCGGGACATGTACGACAAGGCGAAGCTCTACGCGCACGCCGGGGTGCAGACCTACTGGGTGGTCGACCCGCTGCACGAGAAGGTCACGCTGACCGAGTACGCGCTCGGGGCGAACCGCGAGTACGACCAGGTGACGCACACGGCGGACCTGTTCGGCACGGAGCGCCCGTGGAAGGTGTCGGTCGACCTGCCGGCGCTCACCGCGCGGCGGGACGGCCTGCTCGCGCGCGACGGGGAGTGATCCGGTAGGACTGTGCGCATGGCTCTTCACGTGCGCGGTGTCCTGCTTCCCGACGACGAGGTACGGGATCTCTGGCTGGTCGGCGACCGGGTGACCTTCGAACCGGTGCCCGGCGCGGAGACCGTGCTCGACGGCGGATACCTGCTGCCCGGGCTGGTGGACGCGCACTGCCACATCGGGATCGCCCGCGGCGGCGCGCCGATCACCTCCCTCGACCAGGCCCGCGAGCTGGCTCGGATCGACCGGGACGCCGGGGTGCTGGCCATCCGCGACGCCGGCTCGCCGTACCCGTACCCGGAGCTGGAGGACGAGCCGGACCTGCCCCGGCTGGCCCGCGCCGGCCGGCACGTGGCGCCGCCGAAGCGGTACCTGCGGGACATCGGGGTCGAGGTGCCGGCCGCGGAGGTGGCCGCCACCGTGGCCGAGCAGGCCCGCGCGGGCAACGGCTGGGTGAAGCTGGTCGGCGACTGGATCGAGCGGGACGCCGGTGACCTCGCGCCGGCCTGGGACGCGGACACGATGACCGCGGCCGTCAAGGCCGCGCACGCGGCCGGCGTCCGCGCGGCCGTGCACACGTTCTCCGAGTCGGCCGTGGACATCATGGTGCGGGCCGGGGTCGACTCGGTCGAGCACGGTACGGGGCTGAGCCTCGACCTCATCGACGAGATGGCGCGCCGGGGCACCGCGCTGGTGCCCACGATGATCAACATTGCCACCTTCGGCGGGATCGCCGAGCAGGCCCGGGCGAAATTCCCGGCGTACGCGGATCACATGCTGGCGTTGCGCGACCGGTTCCCGGACGTGGTGCGCGCGGCCCACGAGGCCGGCGTGCCCATCTACCTGGGCACCGACGCGGGCGGCGGGATCGACCACGGGCTCGCCGCCGAGGAGATGCTGTTGCTGCACGACCGCGCCGGGATGTCTCCGTTGGACGTGCTGGCCGCCGCCTCCTGGGGGGCCCGCGCCTGGCTGGGCTTCCCGGGGCTGGTCGAGGGCGGGCTCGCGGACCTGGTCGCCTACGACAGCGACCCCCGACGGGACCTCTCGGTGGTCCGCCGCCCCACCCGCCTGATCCTGCGCGGCCGCGTCCTCCGCTGACTGTCAGGCCCGCCAACCCCGGCCCCGGCTCCCCGCTCGACCCCTCGGCCGGCATCCCTGACGAGCTGCCGCGGCATCAGACGCGCTGGTTTCGTCCCCGACCGTGTCGACCATGGGCTTGCCGCGAGATCTCGGCCGGATCTCGCCGCGAATCCCATGATCGACAGGCCGGACCAGGCCGGACCAGGCCGGACCAGGCCGGACCAGGCCGGACCAGGCCGGACCAGGCCGGACCAGGCCGGACCAGGCCGGACCAGGCCGGCGGGGGCGGGTTGGAGGTGGGGGAATCAGGGGTGGGGGATGGCGGCGGTGACCAGGTGGAGGGCCAGGTCGGCCAGGCGGGCGGCGGTCAGGGGTGGGCGTCGGCCACCAGGCGGGCGGCCAGGGTGGCCAGCCGGGCGGCGGTTCGGTCGACCGGGTCCAGCGGCAGCACGATGTGGCTCACCACGAGGCGGACGATGGAGTCGGCCGCGAACGCCATCCGGTCGGGCTCGGTCTCCGGCAGGTGCCGGCCGGCCCAGTCCAGCAGCGCACCGGACGCCGCCGCGAGCACCAGCTCGGAGCGGGTGGTCAGGTACGGCAGCAGCTCGTCGGAACCGCCCCGGGCGCTGGTGAGGATCGCCTTGATCAGCGGGTTGCCGGCCGCCTCGGTGAGGGTGCGCTCGATGGCGGCGTACGCAGCCGCGTAGACGTCCGAGCCGTGCGTCTCCAGGGCGGTCCGCACCTCGGCCACGAACCGGTCGATCTCCCGCTGGGCCAGCGCCGCGGCCAGCCCGGCCTTGCTGCCGAACTCGTTGTAGACGGTCTGCCGGCTCACCCCGGCCGCCGCGGCCACCGCGCCCATCCGGACGCCGTCCCAGCCCCCGGCGATGGTCTGCGCGCGGGCCGCGTCGACGATCCCGTCGCGCAGCCGCTGACGTACGGCGTCCCGGATCTCACCCATGGTGGTCGAAGTCTATGCGTGGCTCCCCGATGTTAAGAGGGGGCCCTTCCTATACGGAAAGCGATAAAAAGGGGCCCTTCCTTGCAGCCATGCGGGGAAGCATAGGATGTGCCCTCATGGCACGCGTGCTCACTCCCCGTGCGGAGGATTTTCCCCGCTGGTACCAGGACCTGATCGCCAAGGCCCAGCTCGCCGACAACGGTCCGGTGCGCGGCACCATGGTGATCCGACCGGCCGGCTACGCCATCTGGGAGCGGATGCAGGCCGAGATGGACCTGCGGATCAAGGCGGCCGGCGCGGAGAACGCGTACTTCCCGCTGTTCATCCCGGAGAGCTATCTCAAGCGCGAGGCGCAGCACGTCGAGGGCTTCTCGCCGGAGCTGGCGGTGGTCACCCACGGCGGCGGCAAGCAGCTCGCGGAGCCGGTCGTGGTCCGGCCCACCAGCGAGACCGTGATCGGCGAGTTCATGGCCAAGTGGGTGGACTCCTACCGCGACCTGCCGCTGCTGCTCAACCAGTGGGCCAATGTGGTCCGCTGGGAGCTGCGGCCCCGGGTGTTCCTGCGGACCAGCGAGTTCCTCTGGCAGGAGGGGCACACCGCGCACGCCTCCGAGGCGGACGCCCGGGCGTACGCGCGCAAGATCCTGCATGAGGTGTACGAGGACTTCCTGGTCGGGGTGCTCGGCATCCCGGTGCTGGTGGGTCTCAAGACCGCCCGGGAGCGGTTCGCCGGCGCCACCGCCACGTACACCCTCGAGGGCATGATGGGCGACGGCAAGGCGCTGCAGTTGGGCACGAGCCACGAGCTGGGGCAGAACTTCGCCAAGGCGTTCGACATCACGTACACCTCGGCGGCCGGCGGGGTCGAGCACGCCTGGACCACCTCCTGGGGCACCTCCACCCGGATGCTGGGCGGGCTGATCATGGCGCACGGCGACGACAACGGGCTGCGGGTGCCGCCGCGGATCGCGCCGGTGCAGGCGTACGTGATGGTGGTCAAGGACGGCGAGGGGGTCACGGAGGCCGCGGCCAAGCTGCGGGACGCGCTGCGCGACGCGGGCGTCCGGGTCGGGCTGGACGACCGGACCGACACCGCGTTCGGCCGCCGGGCCGTGGACGCCGAGCTCAAGGGCTATCCGGTACGCGTCGAGGTCGGCCCCCGGGACCTGGCGGCCGGCAACGCCACGGTGGTCCGGCGTACGGGTGGGGCCAAGACCCCCGTCGCGGTGACGGACGTGGTCTCGACGGTGCTGGCCGCGCTGGAGGCCGACCAGCAGGCGCTGCACGACGAGGCGCTGGCGCTGCGCGACTCGCGGACCGTGTCGGTGGGCTCGCTCGGCGAGGCGATCGAGGCGGCGGCCAGCGGCTGGGCCCGGGTGCCGTGGTCGGCCGTCGGCGCGGCCGGCGAGGCCGAGGCCAACGGCAAGGGCGTGACGGTCCGCTGCCTGCTCCGGTCCGACGGCTCGGTGCCGGACCACGAGGACGAGCCCGACCTCCTGGCCATCCTCAGCCGCGCCTACTGACCTGCAAGGAAGGGCCCCTTCTTATCGTTTTCGGTATAGGAGGGGCCCCCTTTTAACGGGCCGACGGGGAGGGACCGACGGATGCGCTTCGAGGCCGGCCGGTTGATCATGCACCGGAACGTGCGGCGCGGGCGGATCGGCTGGGTCCGGCCCGCCCGGGTGGTCGCCGACGACGATCGCGGGCTGCTGCTCTGGGTGGCCCGGGACACCCCGGTGGCGCACGAGCTGGCCGCGGACGGCCGGGGGATGCGGGCCATGCCGTTTTCCGAGTGGATCACCAGCGGGTACGTGCTGGCGCCGGGCCGGTGGCAGGGGCCGCCGATCCTGATGTTCCTGCCCCCCGGCGCCGCGCACTCGGTGTGGTGGTGGTTCGACGATGACGGCCGCTTCGCCAGCTGGTACGTCAACCTGGAGGAGCCCGGCGTGCGCTGGGACGACGGTCCGGTGGCCGGGGTCGACGTGGTCGACCAGGACCTGGACATCGTGGTACGCCCCGACCGGTCCTGGAACTGGAAGGACGAGGACGAGTTCGTCGAGCGGCTGGCGTTTCCGGAGCACTACTGGGTGGCCGACGAGGCCGCCGTACGCGCCGAGGGCGAGCGGGTGATCAAGCAGATCGAGGCGGGCGACTTCCCGTTCGACGGCGCCTGGACCGACTTCGCGCCCGACCCGGCCTGGACCCCGCCGCCCACCCTGCCCCCCGGCTGGAACCGCCCCCCGGCCCGCTGACCCCGATCGCCGTTCCCGCCGGCCAACTCGTCGATTTTGGAGTTGTGGTGGTCCGTAAAACGGACAGAGCGGATTGATTCGCCCACCACATCTCCATGATCGACGGGGGAGGGTGGACGTGCGCGGATCCGGATGGCGCAGTACCGGCGTCGGTGTGAAGGACCGCGGTCGGGTCTGGCACAATGGGTCGCTGGTACCCGGTGCGCGACCGGCGCCCTCTACCCCGGTCGTGTCGCCCGTCCATCGAGTTGTCTCTCGGCGCAACCCCACTGCGCCGGTCGACGCTCACCCGCCCACCGCCCTGTCGGGCCGGTGAGAATCGCAACAGGAGCGAACAGACCGTGGCCGTAAAGATCCGGCTCCTGCGGATGGGTAAGATCCGCAACCCGCAGTACCGCATTGTCGTCGCCGACTCGCGCACCAAGCGCGACGGCCGGGCGATCGAGTTCGTCGGCGTCTACCAGCCCAAGCTGGAGCCGTCGCTGATCGAGGTCAAGTCGGACCGGGTGCAGTACTGGCTCTCCGTCGGCGCCCAGCCGAGCGAGGCCGTGCAGCGCATCCTCGAGAAGACCGGCGACTGGCAGAAGTACAAGGGCCTGCCGGCGCCGCCGCCGCTGCTGGTCGCGCCGGAGCGGGCCGACCGCAAGGCCGCCTACGAGGCCGAGGCCAAGGCGGCCGCCGGGGTCGCCGAGACCCCCGCGAAGCCGGCCAAGAAGGCCACCAAGGCCGCCAAGGCCGCGCCCGCCGAGGCGCAGCCGGCCGACGCCGCGCCCGCCAAGGCGCAGCCGGCCGAGGCAGCGCCCGCCGAGGCGCAGGCGGCCGACCCGGCCGCCACTCCCGCGACCGAGGAGCAGGCCGGTGCGACCTCCGGCGAGCAGGCCTGACGTGGCGCTCCGGCCCGCGCTCGAGCACCTGGTCAAGGGCATCGTCGATCACCCGGATGACGTACGGGTCCGGATGGTCGACTCCCGCCGCGGCAAGCGGCTCGAGGTGCGCGTGCACCCCGAGGACCTCGGGACGGTCATCGGCCGCTCGGGGCGTACCGCGAAGGCGCTGCGCCAGGTGATTGGGTCGGTCGGCGGACGCGGCGTCCGGGTCGACATCGTCGATTCGTACTGATGCTGCTGACCGTCGGTCGCATCGGCAGGCCGCACGGCATTCGCGGCGAGGTCACCGTCGAGGTACGGACCGACGAGCCCGAGGCACGCTTCGCTCCCGGGTCGGTGCTGCGCACCGATTCGGGAGCGGCGGCCGCCCGGGCCGCGGTCGCCGGCGCCGCGCTCGATCCGGACGCCCGCGACCTGGTACGGGTGCCCGCCGAACTGACCGTCGAGGCCATCCGCTGGCACCAGGGACGCCTGCTGGTGACCTTCGCGGGGGTGCCGGACCGCAACGTGGCCGAGGCGCTGCGGGACGTCCTGCTCCAGGTGGAGAGCGCCGAGGTGGCCCCGCCGGACGACCCGGACGAGTTCCACGACCACCAGCTGATCGGGCTGGCCGTGGTCGACCCGTCCGGCGAACCGCTCGGCGAGGTGGCCGGGATCGACCACGCCCCGGCGAGCGACCTGATCGTGCTGCGCCGCCCCGAGGGTCGTACCGCGCTGGTCCCGTTCGTCAAGGCCATCGTGCCCGAGGTCGACCTGGCCGGCCGGCGGGTGGTCGTGGACGCCCCGCCCGGGCTGTTCGACCTGTGAGTCCCCGCACTCCCATGCGCGTCGACATCGTCTCGATCTTCCCGGACTATCTGGCCCCGCTCGACCTGTCGCTGATCGGTCGGGCCCGGTCCGCCGGCCTGCTCAAGCTTGCCGTGCACGACCTGCGGCGCTGGACGCACGACGTGCACCGCACGGTCGACGACACCCCGTACGGCGGCGGACCCGGGATGGTGATGCGGCCCGAGCCGTGGGGGGAGGCCCTCGACGAGCTGGCCCCGCCCGGCGCGCCGCCGCCCCGGCTGCTGGTCCCGAGCCCCGCGGGCCCGCGCTTCACCCAGGCCATGGCGCACGAGCTGGCCGCCGAGCCGCACCTGCTGTTCGCCTGCGGCCGGTACGAGGGGATCGACCAGCGGGTCATCGAGCATGCCGCCACCCGGATGCCGGTGACGGAGATCTCGCTGGGGGATTATGTCCTTTTCGGCGGGGAGGTGGCCGTGCTGGTGGTGCTCGAGGCGGTCACCCGGCTGCTGCCCGGGGTGCTCGGCAACGCCGGCTCGCTGGACGAGGAGTCGCACGCGAACGGGCTGCTGGAGGCGCCGGTCTACACCAAGCCGCCCAGCTGGCGGGGGTTGGACGTACCGGACATCCTGCGCTCGGGGGACCACGGCCGGATCGCGCGCTGGCGGCGGTCGACGGGGCTGCTGCGCACCGCCGAGCGGCGGCCGGACCTGCTGGCCACGCTCCCGCCGGCGGCCCTGGACGACCGGGACCGGGCCGCGCTGCGGGAGGCCGGATTTCAGGTGCGGCCCGAGGATATGGCAAAGTAGAGGGGTTGCCGCAGTCGGCCGCGCCGCGTCCGACTGCGAGGATCCCGAGATCCCGTCGGGATCAGAATCACCCGACCGCGCGCCGCAGTGGCGCGCCGTGAGCCGTACGAGGATGCAGCGATGAACACCCTGGACGCGCTTGACGCCCAGTCGCAGCGGACCGACCTTCCGGACTTCCGGGCCGGTGACACCGTCAAGGTGCACGCCCGGGTCGTCGAGGGCAACCGGTCCCGGGTCCAGATCTTCCAGGGCGTCGTCATCCGGCGTCAGGGAGCGGGCCTGCGCGAGACCTTCTCGGTCCGCAAGGTCAGCTTCGGCGTCGGCGTCGAGCGGACCTACCCGGTGAACAGCCCGGCCATCGACCGGATCGAGGTCGTGACCCGCGGTGACGTGCGCCGCGCCAAGCTCTACTACCTGCGGGAGCTGCGCGGCAAGAAGGCCAAGATCAAGGAGAAGCGGGAGAAGCAGCCCAGCTGACCCGCCGTACCCCATCCGGCACGTTCCGACGCCGGGCCGGCGCCGCGCTCACTCGCGGTGACCGGCCCGGCGTCGTGTCGTATCTTGCTACATGCCGGTTTCGCCAACGGCCGCTAGGCTGATCGCACGGGCCGCGTCGCGGCCGTGGCCGCGACGCCGTCGCCGGCCGCGGGATCTCCGTCGCCGGCCGGGTCGTGCGGGCCTGCCCGCGCGACCGGTCACGGCGGCAACATCGCAGACCGGGGAGTCGCGTGGTACGCAGGGAGCTGGACCGGCCCGCAGTCGAGCCGTGGCGCCGCAAGGTTCGTCGGGTACGCCGGCAGATGCCCATGTGGCAGGAGATCCCGCTGCTGCTCACGGTGGCGTTCTGCCTGGCCGTGCTGATCCGCACGTTCCTGCTGCAGGCGTTCTTCATCCCGTCCGGGTCGATGGAGGACACGCTCCTGATCGGCGACCGGGTGCTGGTCAACAAGATCGTGTACGACGTCCGGGATCCGGCGCGCGGCGAGGTGGTCGTGTTCCGCGGCACCGACAACTGGGCGCCGGAGGGGGCCGACCAGAGCACCCCGGGCTTCGTCGGGCGGCTCGGCCGCACCATCGGTGACCTGGTCGGGGTGAGCCGGCCGGGGGAGAAGGACTTCATCAAGCGGGTGATCGCGCTGCCGGGGGACCGGGTGGCCTGCTGCGACGCCAAGGGCCGGGTGACGGTCAACGGTCGGGCGCTGGACGAGTCCGCGTACGTCTCCCAGGATTCGCCGCTGGACCTGCCGGCGAATCCCGACGAGTGCCGCTCCCGGCGCTTCGCCGAGGTCACCGTGCCGGCCGGGCAGCTCTGGGTGATGGGTGACCACCGGCTGGTCTCGCAGGACGCCCGGTGCCAGGGACCGGTGCCGATCAGCAACGTCATCGGCCGGGCGTTCATCATCGTCTGGCCGCAGTCGCGCTGGGCCACCCTGCCGGTGCCGCCGACGTTCGCCGGAGTGCCCGACCCGGCGGCCACCGCCGCCCCGGCCGGCCGGCCCCTGCCGGTGGGTCCCGACGGCCAGCCACTGCCGGCCGCGTCCGCCGACCGGCCGCTGCCGCCGGGTCCGGGCGGCGAAACGGGGGCATTGGCGCCGATCGTCCTTCCCCTCATGCTGGCGACCGGTTTCGCCGCGCGTGCCCGGCAACGCCCCGGAGGCGGACCACGTAGGCTCCACCCGTGATTGAGGAGCAGACCGACACGCCCAAGCCGCGCAGTTCCTTCTGGAAGGAACTGCCCATCCTGGTGGGCGTCGCAGTACTCGTGGCGGTGTTGGTTCGGGCCTTCGTGCTGCAGACCTTTTACATCCCGTCCCAGTCGATGGAGCACACGCTCAACATCAACGACCGGGTGCTGGTCAACAAGCTCGTCTACGACTTCCGCTCGCCGCACCGGGGCGAGGTCCTGGTCTTCGCCGCACCGGCCGACTGGCGGAACACGCCGGAGGGTGAGGACTTCATCAAGCGGGTGATCGGGGTCGGCGGCGACCACATCGTCTGCTGTGACGCCCAGCGGCGGATCACGGTCAACGGCCAGCCGCTGGACGAGCCGTACATCTTCGCCAACGACGCGGGGCAGCACGACCCGGCCGCCGACCAGGACTTCGACATCACCGTGCCGGCGGGCCGGCTGTGGGTGATGGGCGACCACCGGTCGCAGTCGGGTGACTCGCTGGAACACTGGAAGCAGTCCCAGGGCGACATCCAGGACGCCACGATCAGCGAGGATTCCGTAGTGGGCCGCGCCTTCACGGTGTTCTGGCCGTTCGGCCGGGCCAAATGGCTCTCGGTGCCGTCGACGTTCGACAAGGTGCCCGGGCCGACGAGTTGACCGCGCTGGGCGACGTCGGTGTCCCGACCTACGCTGTCCGGGTGACGACCTACCTCGAGCGCCGCGCCGGCCGGGTGTTGCTGGTCGACGACGCGGGCCGGGTCCTGCTGCTGCACGGCCGGGATCCGGCACGGCCCGGGCACCACTACTGGTTCACCCCGGGCGGCGGTCTCGATCCCGGCGAGTCGGCGGTCGCGGGCGCGGCCCGGGAACTGGCCGAGGAGACCGGGCTGCGGCTGCCGCCGGCCGCGCTGGGTGAGCCGGTCTGGCGGGAGGTGACGGAGTTCCCGTTCGACGGCCGCTGGTACCGGCAGGAGCAGGAGTTCTTCCTCGTCCGCGTGCCCAGCTGGGCGCCGGACACCAGCGGTTTCGATGAGATCGAGCGGAACACCATCGATGCCCACCGCTGGTGGGCGCCGGCCGAGCTGGCCGCCACCGGGGAGCGGTTCTACCCGGCCGAGCTGGTGAGCGTGCTCCGGGCGGCGCTCGACGCTGCCGCCGGGGCCGGGCCAGCCTCCGGCTCGGCGGCCGCCGGGTCCGGGCCGTCCGGGCCAGCCTCCGGCTCCGCGGCCTCCGGGTCCGGGCCGGCCGGGCCAGCCTTCGGCTCCGCGGCCTCGGGGTCCGCGGCGGCTGCCGGCCGCGTGGCGGGGAGGGACGGATGCTGACCCCACCGCGCACGGTCGTCCGGCGGGAGGCCGGCCTGTACGCCTTGGAGCGGGCGCTCCAGCGGCGCGGATTCCGGCACGTCGCGGGCGCCGACGAGGCGGGCCGGGGCGCCTGCGCCGGACCGCTGGTCGCGGCCGCGGCCATGCTGCCCGAGGGGCGCCGGGGCGAGATCGACGGGCTCGCCGACTCGAAGCTGCTCACGCCCGCCGCCCGGGAGCGGATCTACGAGCTGGTGGTGGAGCGCGCCCTGGCGTACGCGGTGGTGGTGGTCCCGGCCGAGGAGGTCGACGGCCGCGGGTTGCACGTGTGCAACGTGGCGGCGCTGCGCCGCTCGCTCGCGGCGCTGACGACCAGGCCGGACTACGTGCTGACCGACGGCTTCGGGGTCGACGGACTGGGGGTTCCCGGCCTTGCGGTCTGGAAGGGTGACCGGGTGGCGGCCTGCGTGGCGGCCGCCAGCGTGCTGGCCAAGGTCACCCGGGACCGGATCATGGTCGAGCTGGACGGCCGCTTCCCGGACTACGGGTTCGCCGAGCACAAGGGCTATATCACCGTCGAGCACAGCGCGGCGCTGGACCGGCACGGTCCGTGTGTCGAGCATCGATTTTCGTACGTGAACGTGGCCGCCGTGTCGGGGCGGTCGGGCCGTCCGCCGCGGTCCCGCCGGCCCCGCCCCGGTCACCCGTACGAGCCGATGGAGCGCGGTACGGCGGCAAGGGGTACCGTCGGCGTGGCGTTGGGCGACCAACCCCGGCCGCCGGTGTCGGTGGGGGAAGATGTGGCCATGGAAGGCGGAGTGGGATGAGCGCGGAAGATCTCGAAAAGTACGAGACCGAGATGGAGCTGCAGCTCTACCGGGAGTATCGCGACATCGTCCGCCAGTTCTCCTACGTGGTGGAGACGGAACGGCGCTTCTACCTGGCCAATCAGGTCGATCTGCACGTCCGCAACTCGGACGGCGAGGTCTACTTCGAGGTCGAGATGCACGACGCCTGGGTCTGGGACATGTACCGTCCCGCCCGTTTCGTCAAGAATGTCCGGGTCATGACCTTCAAGGACGTGAACGTCGAGGAGCTGGAGAAGCCGGACATCTCCCTGCCCACCGACTCCGGCTTCGGCGGCTGACCCGGTCCGGGTTGCGTAGCTGAGCCGGTCCGAGCCTCCGCGGGCCGGTCCGGGCGGCGTGGGTGAGCCGGTCCGGGCGGCCCGTGGGTGAGCCGATCCGGGCGGTGCGGCCGCTGAGCGTCCGACCCCCGCGGCGCGACCCTCCCGACGGCTGGCGGCCTACTCGGGCAGCACCGCCACGGCGACCCGCTGCACCAGGTTGTTGGCGAACCCGCCACGGTTCCACGGTTGATCGAGCGGTTGGCTGCGGCCGCTGGCGTCCGTGGCCCGAGCGCCCAGCAGGTAGCGCCCCGGCCGGGCCGTCCAGTCGTACCGCCAGCGACGCCAGGCCCACGGCTCGACCGGCGCCGGATCCAGCTCGGCCGGCGACCAGCTGGCGCCCGCGTCGGTGGTCACCTCCACGGAGGTCACCGGGGCGTGGCCCGACCAGGCCCGCCCGTCCACAGTGCACGGTCCGGGGCGGACCACCCGGACCCGGGACATGAGGTCGGGAAAGCCGGGCGGCCGTACCAGCGCACGTGGCTCGATCCGGGTGACCGGCGTGCCGGGCTCCTCAAGCGCCGCCGCCAGCGGTAGAGCGCGCTGATAGTCCTGCTCGACCCCGCGCTCCACGCGCGGTCGGGGTCCGGGTCCGCTTGTTGGTCCGGGTCCGCTTGTCGGTCCGGGACCGTTCGTTGGCCCGGTCCTCGGCGTAGGGCCGGACCGGGGCATAGCAAGATCGGCGGCTCGCCGGCGGATTTCCACAGCCGGCTCCGTCATCCACAGCCCCGGCCGAGGTCGGTTGCCGGTGCCGGCGGTACGGGCCAGGCTCCCGGTGTGGCTTTCCGCTCCGGCCCGTCGGCCGTTCTCGTCCTGGCTCTGCTGGTCGTCGCCGCCCCGCCCGGCACGTACCCGGCCCCGGGACCGGTCATCCGGTCTGGCGTCGCTTCGCCGTCCGCGCCGGCGTTCGCGACCGGTCGGGCCTGGCCGGCCGCGTCGAGTTTCCCGGTAGTGCCCCGCGGCCCGGCAGGGGCGGTGCCGCGCGGTCCCGCCGGGGTGCTCGCGGTGGGCGATTTCCGGTGGCCGCTCGACGGCGTGGCGCGGGTCGTACGGCGGTTCGACCCGCCGCCCCAGCCCTGGCTTCCCGGACATCGCGGCGTGGACCTGGCGGCGGCGCCGGGCGCCGTGGTCCGGTCGGCCGGGCCCGGCACGGTGTCGTTCGCGGGTGCGGTGGCCGGCCGGCCCGTGGTTACCGTCCGGCACCGCAACGGGCTGCGGACCACCTACGAGCCGGTGGATCCGCTCGTGCGAGCCGGCACGGAGGTGGCGGCCGGGGCACCGATCGGCCGGCTCCGAGCCGGCCATCCCGGTTGCGAAGAGGCGGCGTGCCTGCACTGGGGACTGCGCCGCGCGGACGGGTACCTCGACCCGCTGACGCTGCTCGCCCTGGGCCGGGTGCGGCTGCTGCCGGTCTGATGAGCCCGGTGGGATCTGGCCGGTCCAGCCTGTCCGGTCAGCCGAGCGTGGCGAGCATCGACGGCAGCCGCTCGGCGAGCCGGTCGTACTCCTCGGCGCGGTTGTACACCTGGGCGCTGAGCCGCAGGTATCCCCGGCCGCCCCAGGCGTTCACCGCGACCTCCGTGGCCAGCTCGTCGGAGATCCGTTGGCGCAGCGCCCGGGCATCATCGATAGTGCTCGCCAGGCCGCGGCGGAGCGGCACGATCCGCATGGCCACCGATGGGCCGCCGGGCGGGGGCAGCTGCGCCGGCTCGAGGCCCAGCGCCGCGCCGACCACCTGCTGGCCGTACGCGGCCAGGGCCGTGTTGTGCTCGCGGACCGCGTCCAGCCCGAGCGTGCGCAGCGTGAACAGCCCGGTCGGCGCGGCGAGCCAGGACGTGTAGTCGAGGGTGGCCTGGTATTCGACGCTGAGCGGAAAGCCCGCGTCCTGCTCCCACGAGACGACCAAGGGCTCGATGCGGCTCCGCCAGCGTTCAGCCACGGCGAGCAGCGCCGTGCCGCGCGGCGCGTACGCCCACTTGTGCAGGTTGCCGACCCAGAAGTCGGCGCCCACTTCCCGGACGGCGGTGGGCAGCATGCCCGGCGCGTGCGCGGCGTCCACCAGGACCGGCACGTCCATCGAACGCGCGGCGGCGCTGATCGCGGCGGTGGGCAGCAGCCGCGCGGTGGGGGAGGTGAGCTGGTCGACGACCAGCAGCCGGGTGCGACCCGGGCGCAGCTCGGAGCGGATCGCGGCCACCCACTCGTCGTCGGTGGCGGTCAGCGGGACGGCCAGGGTGCGGTACACCGCCCCGGCACGTCGGCTCTCCCGCTCGACGGCAAGCCGGACGGCCCCGTAGCCGTGGTCGGTGAGCAGGACCTCGTCCCCGGCGCGGAGTCCCAGCGACTGCAGCACCACCGCCGTACCGGTGCTGGCGTTGCCCACCAGGGCCGCGCCGTCCGGCTCGGCGCCGAGGAAGGTGGCCAGGTGTCGACGGGTGTACGCGATGCGCTCGGACAGCCCCCGGGTGAAAAAGCGGAGCGGATTGGCCTCCATCTCGTCCCGGAGCCGCTGCTGAGCGCGCTGCACGGCGATCGGCACCGCGCCGAACGAGCCGTGATTGAGGTGCGCCACCGCCGGATCCAGCGAGAACAGCAACCGGGCGCCCGGCATCGGCGCGGGGGGCCGGATGGCTGCCGTGGTCACCGCCAGATCGTAGCGGCCGAAGATCCGCTTCGCCCAGGTATGGCGTCGTCCTCCGTCCGGGTCCGGCAACTTGACCGCTGCACAGCACACCTCGGCGCGCGAGGGGGAGATGTCAGGCCCGTGGGTGGGCCTGCCGGTACGCGGCGCGGAGTCGCTCCACCGAGACGTGGGTGTAGATCTGGGTGCTGGACAGCGACGAGTGTCCGAGCAGCTCCTGCACCGAGCGCAGGTCGGCGCCGCCCTCGAGCAAATGTGTGGCCGCGGAGTGGCGGAGCCCGTGCGGCGTCGTCCGGGGCAGCCCCGCGACGGCCGCGTACGCGCCGACGGACCGGCGCGCGACCGTGGGCTGGAGCCGCCCGCCGCGGGCTCCGAGCAGGAGCGCGTCGCCGCTCGCCGGCCGGGCCAGCACGGGCCGCCCCGCCGCCAGCCAGTCGTCCAGGGCCCGCTGCGCCGGCACGCCGTACGGGACCGACCGTTCCCGGTTGCCCTTGCCCAGCACCCGTACCACCCGGCGGCCCTGGTCCACGTCGGCCACATCGAGGCCGCACAGCTCGCTCACCCGGACCCCCGTCCCGTAGAGCAGCTCGAGCATCAGCCGGTCGCGCAGCAGCACCGGCGTCTCCTCCCCGCCCGGCGCCTCGACCAGCCGGCCGGCCTGGTCGGAACGCAGCACCGTGGGCAGCTCCCGGTGCGCCCGGGGGCTGGCCAGCGCGGCCCCCACGTCGGAGCCGAGCAGGCCCGCCCGGTGGGCCCAACTCGTGAAGGTACGTGCGGCCGCCGCCCGGCGGGCCAGCGAGGTGCGGGCCGCGCCTGTCGTGCGCAACCGGGCCAGCCAGCTTCGCAGCACCGACAGGTCCAGGTCCGCGGGACCGGCGCAGCCCATCCGGACGGCGTGGTCGAGCAGCGACACGGTGTCGGCGACGTACGCCCGGATCGTGTGGTCGGACCGGTTGTCCACCCCGGACAGCTGCCGGGCGAACTCGTCCACGGCGTCACGCATCGGCGGGGGCAGCGCCTCGTGCCGGGCCTGGGTGCTGGGGCGGGTCACCCTGCCGACCGTCGGTTGCCGGGGCGTCGGCGTCAAGGCGGCGCGCCGTACTTTCGTCCTTGCTGTGATCATGCGGACGGTCGCGCCGGCGGGGTGCCAACGCATAGCCCTCCGGCCGGCGGACTAGCAGGCCGAGATCCTCCAGCAGCGGCACCTTGCGCAGCGCCGTTCGCAGCTCGACGCCCGCACGGGCAGCCAACTGCTCGGCGTCGAGCGCTCCGCGCGGGGGAACCGCCTCCAGCAGCAGGGCCGCCTCGTCGTCCAGCCGGTCGCGGGGCTCTTCCGGCCCCCGCGCCGGCGGCGCGAGGTCGGCGCCGATCCGACCCACCTCCTCGAGAACGTGCGGCACCCCGGTGACGAGCCGGCTTTCGGGATTTGCCCGCAGGAACTCGTGCGCCCCCACGGACATGGCGGAGGTGACCGGCCCGGGCACCACCATGGCCGGCCGGCCCAGCGCCACGGCCCGGTGCAGCGTCTGGGTGGCGCCGCTGCGCGCGGCCGCCTCGACCAGCACGGTGCCGACGGTGGCGGCGGCGATCACCCGGTTGCGGATGAGGAAGCGCGGGCGCAGGGGCTCCGCTCCGGGCAGCCATTCGCTGATCAGCAGGCCGGTGTCGGCGATCCGGTCGAACATGCCCGTGTTGCCCACCGGATATGGGCGGTCCACCCCGCAGGCCAGCACGGCCACCGTTGGCCCGCCGGAGGTCAGCGCGCCCCGGTGCGCCGCCGCGTCGATGCCGAACGCCCCGCCGGAGACCACCGTCCAGTCCCGCTCGGCCAGCCCGAACGCGATTTCCGTGGCGACATGTGTCCCGTACGGGGTCGCGGCCCGGGAACCGACCACCGCGACCGATCGGTCCAGCACCTCGTCGAGCCGCCACGCTCCGCGTACCCAGAGGCACAGCGGCGGAGCCAGTTCCCGGTCCACCCGCCGTTGTGCCGGGCGACCCCACAGCCGTTCCAGGTCGGTCAGCCGGTGCGGCCACTCGGGGTCGTCGGGGGTCACCAGCCGGGCACCGAGCCGTACCGTGTGCTCGGCCGCCGCCGCGGCCGCCGCGCGGGGATCCCCGGTCGACAACCGGGCCCGCACGGTGCCGCGGAGGCTGTCGTCGGAAATCTCCCCGGCCAGCAGCCGGCCCAGCGTGGCTACCGGGCCGTGCCGACGCACCTGCCAGTAGACGGACCAGGTGCCCGGCTCGGTGAGCCAGCCCAGCGCGATCCGGGCCAGGGCCGCGGGCGTCATGCCAGCTCACCCGTGCGCATCCCGATGGCCTCCCGGATGTCCTCGTGCCCCGGTCGGTCCCGGCCGTCGAGGTCGGCGATCGACCAGGCCAACCGGAGAACCCGGTCGAAGCCGCGGGCGGACAGCGACCCCGAATCCAACCGCCGCTGCAGGTCCCGCAGGTCCCGACCGGGCAGCCGCCATGGCGGTCGGCGGAGCTCCGGGCCCGGCACGTCGGCATTGACCCGCCAGCCGCGCGCCGACCAGCGGGCCCGGGCGGCCTCCCGCGCCCCGGCCACCCGGGCCCCGACCACCGCGGACGGCTCGGCGGCCAGCTCCGGGTCCAGCAACTCGGCCGCGGTCAGCGGCTTGAGGGTCACCCGGACGTCGACCCGGTCGAGCAGCGGACCGGACAGCCGGCCCAGGTAGCGTCGCCGGGCCAACGGGCTGCACTCGCAGTGCGTGTCGCCGGCCGGGTTGGCGCACGGGCAGGGGTTGCCGGCGATCACCAGCTGCACCCGGGCCGGGTATTCCGTGCCGCCCCGGGACCGGTGGAGCGCCACCCGGCCCTTCTCCAGCGGCTGGCGGAGCGCCTCCAGGGCGCCGCGCCCGAGCTCGGGCGCCTCGTCCAGGAACAGGACACCTCGGTGGGCCAGCGACAGCGCGCCCGGCCGGGCCAGCCCCGAACCGCCGCCCACCAGGGCGGCGACCGTGGTGGTGTGATGCGGCGCCTGGAAGGGCGGCCGGCGGATCAGCCCCGCTCCCGGTGGCAGCGCCCCGGCGATGGAGTGCAGGGACGTCACCTCCAGGGCGGCCTCGTCGTCGAGCGGCGGGAGGATCGACGGCAACCGCTCCGCCAGCATGGTCTTGCCGGCTCCGGGCGGGCCGAACAGGGCGAGGTGGTGGGCGCCGGCCGCCGCCACCTCGACGGCCCGCCGGCCGAGGGCCTGACCGGCCACGTCCGCCAGATCGAGGTCGGCCGCGGCCGGCTCGGGGCGCTGCTCTGCCGGCTCCGGCAGCGCCTCACCGTGCCGGATGAAGCCCACCAGCCGGTGCAGCGCGTCGACCGACCGGACTCGTACCCCGGGAACCACGGCGGCCTCGGCCGCGTTGCCCGCGGGGACGATGACCCCGCGGACGCCGGCCCGGGCGGCCGCGGCCACCATCGGAAGCGTGCCGCGGACGGGTCGGACGGAGCCGTCCAGCCCCAGCTCGCCGAGCACGACCACGCCGTCGAGCGGCGCCAGCGGCAACTCGCCCGACCCGCCCAGCAGGGCGGCCGCGATGGCCAGGTCGAACGCGGAGCCGTGCTTGGGCAGGGTGGCCGGCAGCAGGTTGACGGTGATCCGCCGGTTGGGCCAGCGCTGGCCGGAGTTGACGATGGCGGCGCGTACCCGGTCGCGGGCCTCGTTGAGCGCGGTGTCGGGCAGCCCGGACAGCACCACGGCGGGCAGCCCCGGTGCGAGGTCCGCCTCCACCTCGACGAGCTGACCGGTCACCCCGATCAGCCCCACGCACAGCACCTTCGCGTAGCTCATGCCGGCTCCTTGCTCCGCTCGGACCCGCCACGAGGCTCAACCGCACAGATCTTGATGATTCGCTCGCTGCGCTCGCTCACGGCCAGCCCAGGCCTCAGAACGCGGACCGGATGTGCTCGACGAGCGCGCCGCCGGTCCGCGCGACGTACACCTCCAGCACGTCGAACCGGATCTCGCGGGGATGCGCCCCGCTCTCCTGCAGCCACCGCAGGGCGAGCCGGCGTAACCGGCGTACCTTGGCCGGGCCGACCGCCTCGCCCGGGAAGCCGTAGGCGCCGCCGCGACGGGTCTTGACCTCGCAGAACGCCAGCACATCGCCCTCCCAGGCGATGATGTCGACCTCGCCGTGGTCGCAGCGCCAGTTGCGGGCCGCCACCCGCAGGCCCGCCTCGACCAGATGCCGCACGGCACACCGCTCGCCGTACGCCCCGATCGCCAACCTGGTCATCGTCATGCCTCGACGGTCGCCGCCGGGGCGGGCGGGTGGAAGCCCCGACCCGGACGCCTGTGGATGACGGGAGCGCCTGTGGACGACGTCACGATCTTGCCGACGATGTGTTATGCCGCGACGCGCCGCGGGGACGTCTCGGCTGGCCAGAGGCCGGCCGGTCGCATACGGTGCGGGACCGTGGACGGACAACGTGACTATCCCGGCCAGGAACCCGGCTGGTACGACGAGGATCGCGGATACGGCGGCGGCTACCGGAGCGGCGGCCCGGACCGGTACGCCCCGGACGGCGACCTGCCGCGGCAGCGGTCCGACGCCACGGCGCCGGGGGACGACCGCGAGCAGCCCGGGTACCCCGCGGCGTATCGCGGTGACTACCCCGAGCGCCGGTACGACGAGCGCACGGACGTGAACCGGTACGGCGACCTGGCCGACCGGGCTCGGTACGACTCCGGCCCGGGCGGCTTCGGCCTGTCCCGGCCCGGTGACGGCTCGCCGGGCGGATCGACGGACGGCGGCTTCGGCGCGCCCGGCGAGCAGGGCCGGCTGGGCGAGCAGGGCCGAACCGGCGAGCAGGGGCGCGCCGGGGAGTTCGGCGTTGCCGGCGAGCAGGGGCGCGCCGGCTACGGGCGGGTGGCGGAGTTCCCGCTGGTGAGCCCCGGACGGTCGGCCGAGCCCGGGAACGATCGACCGGCCACCGACGGTCGCGCCGGGCTGCCCGAGCCGCCGGCCGGCGCGCCGGGACGGCCGGGCCAGCCGGGTCCGGACGTACCCGGTCAGGCAGTCGGCCTCGACGTACCCGGTCAGGCAGCCGGCCCGGGGCAGCCGCCGGGCATCGGCGACGACCGGGACCCGGCGTTTGCTACCCGGTCGATCGACGTCCGGGAGCTTCGCCGGGGGCGTTCCGCCGGTGCGCCGGACCCGGCGTCGGGCGCTGGCGTGCCGCCCGCCGCGACACCGGCCAGCCCGACGACGGGCGTCTACGGCGGCGCGCCCGCCGAGGGCGTCTACCGGTCCCGCCGGCCGCTGCGCGCGGTGCTGCTCGCGGCGCTCACAGGGGTGTTCGAGCTGGCCGCCCTGCGGGTGCTGCTCAACGGCGTGCTGGCCGATCCGGTCGGCGTTCCGGCGGTGGTCTCCGGGCTGCTGCTGGTGCTCGGCCTGCCGGCGTTGGCCGCCGGCGTGTACGGCATCTCCACCGGCTCCGCGACGCTGGACGCGGGGCGGTCCTGGCTGCGCCCGCCCACCGGATACCTGGTGACGGGCCTGACCCTGCTGGTGGCCGCCGCCCTCGCCACCCACTGACCCACCCACTGACCCACCCACGCCGCCCCGCATCCGCGAATGATGGAGTCGCGAACAGGAACATAAGACCGTTTCAACCACAGAACCCCCCACCACACCCATGGACGACGAGCCGGGTTGGTGGGGGTGATCTGGACCGACCGGGGTTTGCGCCGGTCGGATCCGGGCGGGGCGTACACTTGCTACCGGCGACCGCCCGTGGCGGTCGACCTCGCGTGCCCTCCGCCCGACATCGTCGGGCGGCGACGGCCTCCCTGGTCCCGATCTTGATCGGGTCCCCGACGGCCGGCGATCAGGCGCCAGGACGCCAGGCCGCCGGCCCGGCGTGATCAACCAGGGAATCTTGAAGGAGCACCACCATGGCCATCGTGTCCATGCGCCAGATGCTGGAGAGCGGCGTCCACTTCGGGCACCAGACCCGCCGGTGGAACCCGAAGATGAAGCGCTTCATCCTCACGGAGCGCAACGGCATCTACATCATCGACCTGCGCCAGACCCTCGACTACATCGAGAAGACGTACGACTTCGTCCGCAACACGGTGGCCGAGGGCGGCAGCATCCTCTTCGTCGGCACCAAGAAGCAGGCCCAGGAGGCCATCGCCGACCAGGCGACCCGGGTCGGCCAGCCGTACGTGAACCACCGCTGGCTGGGCGGCATGCTCACCAACTTCCAGACGGTCTACAAGCGGCTCCAGCGGATGAAGGAGCTGGAGGCGCTGGGTGACCTGTCCGGCACCGCGCAGGGCTACACCAAGAAGGAGACCCTGCAGCTGTCCCGCGAGAAGGTCAAGCTGACCCGGACCCTCGGTGGCCTGCGGGACATGCAGAAGCTGCCGGCCGCGATCTGGGTGGTGGACACCAAGAAGGAGCACATCGCCGTCGACGAGGCCCGCAAGCTGGGCATCCCGGTCATCGCGGTGCTGGACACCAACTGCGACCCGGACGAGGTCGACTTCCCGATCCCGGGCAACGACGACGCGATCCGCTCCGCCGAGCTGCTCACCAAGGTGATCGCGAGCGCCGTCGGCGACGGGCTCATCGCCCGCTCCGGCAAGTCCCGTGGCGACGACAAGCCGGGCGCCGGGGCGGCCGACGAGCCGCTGGCCGAGTGGGAGCGCGAGCTGATCGAGGACAACGAGAAGAAGGCCGCGAAGGCCGAGGGCCGGACCGAGACCCCGGCGCCGGCCGCCGAGGCTGCGCCGGCCGCCGAGGCTGCGCCGGCCGCCGAGGCTGCGCCGGCCACCGAGGCTGCGCCGGCCACCGAGGCCGCCGCCGAGACCCCCGCGCCGGCCACCGCCGAGTGACCTGATCGATCCCCGCCGGCCGCGGACGCGCCGGCGGGGGTCGGCGGGATCGGCGACGACCCGGACCGAACTCCAGCCAAGCCGCAACCATCGAAGAGAGAGTCATGTCCAACTTCACCGCCGCGGACGTCAAGCGACTCCGCGACCTCACCGGCGCCGGCATGATGGACTGCAAGAAGGCGCTCACCGAGGCCGAGGGCGACTTCGACAAGGCCGTCGAGATCCTGCGGATCAAGGGCGCGAAGGACGTCGGCAAGCGGGCCGGCCGGACCGCCGCCAACGGGCTCGTCGCGCACTCCGGCAAGGCGCTGCTCGAGCTCAACTGCGAGACCGATTTCGTGGCCAAGAACGCCGACTTCGTGGCGCTGGCCCAGCGCCTGGTCGAGCACGGCGCCCAGGCCGGCGTCACCGACGCCGAGGGCCTGCTTGCCTCGACCCTCGACGGCCGGCCGGTGGCCGACGTCATCCAGGAGCAGTCCGCCAAGATCGGCGAGAAGCTGGTGCTCAACCGGTTCGCTCAGCTCGGCGGCACTGTGGCGGTCTACCTGCACCGCAAGGCGCAGGACCTGCCGCCGCAGGTGGGCGTCATGATCGAGTACTCGGGCAAGAGCGACGAGGCGGCCGACGCGGACGCCCGCGGCGTGGCCATGCAGATCGCCGCCATGCGGCCGAAGTTCGTCACCCGGGACGAGGTGCCGGCCGAGACCGTCGAGTCGGAGCGGCGCATCGCCGAGCAGACCGCGCGCGAGGAGGGCAAGCCGGAGGCGGCGCTGTCCAAGATCGTCGAGGGTCGGGTCAACTCCTTCTTCAAGGACTTCGTCCTCCTGGAGCAGTCGTCGGTGGCCGACAACAAGAAGACCGTCAAGCAGGTGCTTGCCGAAGCCGGCATCGAGGTCACCCGCTTTGTCCGGTTCGAGGTCGGCCAGGCCTGATCGAACAGTCCGCCCGGGTGCCGTCCGCGGCGCCCGGGCGTGGCACAGCAGGAGCGAAGGAGGAGGCCGCCGGTGTACGACAGGCACCGCGGCCTCCTCGTCACATAAGGTCAGCAGCGGCAGGACGGATGCGGCGGCGCGGCGGCGCGGCGCCGGAGAGGCGGGTCGGATGACGCAGACGGCGAGCGGTACGACGATGGACGACGATCCGACCATGCCGCCAACCGGAAAGTCCCGCCGGGTCGTGCTCAAACTGTCCGGTGAGGTGTTCGGCGGCGGCGCGGTCGGGGTGGACCCGGACGTGGTGCAGGCGATCGCCCGGCAGATCGCCACGGCGGCCCGCCGGGGCGTGCAGGTGGCCGCGGTGGTCGGCGGCGGCAACTTCTTCCGCGGGGTGGAGCTGCAGAAGCGCGGCATGGACCGGGCCCGGGCCGACTACATGGGCATGCTCGGCACGGTGATGAACTGCCTGGCCCTGCAGGACTTCCTGGAGAAGGAGGGCATCGAGACGCGCGTGCAGAGCGCGATCACGATGGCCCAGGTGGCCGAGCCGTACATCCCGCTGCGCGCCATCCGGCACCTGGAGAAGGGTCGTGTCGTGATCTTCGGCGCCGGCGCCGGCATGCCGTACTTCTCCACGGACACCGTGGCCGCCCAGCGAGCCCTGGAGATCCGCGCGGACGTCGTGCTGATGAGCAAGAACGGCGTCGACGGCGTCTACACGGCCGACCCGCGCACCGACCCGGACGCCCGCAAGCTCGACTCGATCACCTTCTCCGAGGCGCTGCGCCGCGGCCTGCGGGTCGCCGACGCGGCGGCCTTCAGCCTCTGCGAGGAGAACAAGCTGCCCATGCTGGTATTCGGCGCAGCGGGAGCCGACACGATCGCTCGCGCGGTGGGCGGCGAACGGATCGGCACCCTCATCACCGCGTGAAACCTCGACGTCCGGCGTTGACGTCCCCCGCGCCGGGCGGGAGCGTTCTTTGGACAGGCACCACCAGAAGGAGGCGACGGACCAGGTGATCGACGACACGCTCCTCGAGGCCGAGGAGAAGATGGAACGCGCGGTCGAGCACGCCAAGGAGGAGTTCGGGGCCATCCGCACGGGTCGGGCGACCGCAGCGATGTTCTCGAAGATCGTCCTCGACTACTACGGATCGCCGACGCCGCTGCCCCAGTTGGCGTCCATCGCCGTCCCGGAGCCGCGGATGGCGATCATCAAGCCGTACGACGCGTCGCAGATCAACGCGATGGAGAAGGCGATCCGGGATTCCGACCTCGGGGTCAACCCCAACAACGAGGGCACCCAGCTGCGCATCCTGCTGCCCCAGATGACCGAGGAGCGCCGCCGGGACATGATCAAGGTGGCCCGGCAGAAGGGTGAGGAGGCCAAGGTCGCCATCCGCAACATCCGGCGCCGCAGCAAGGAGGAGCTGGACCGCATCGTCAAGGACGGCGAGGCCGGCGAGGACGAGGGCCGCCGGGCCGAGAAGGAGCTCGACGACCTCACCCACCGGTACGTGACGAACGTCGACGAGCTGATCAAGCACAAGGAAGCCGAGCTGCTCGAGGTCTGATGTCGTACCTCGATCCGCACGGCAGCGCCGAGCCCCGCGACTGGGACAACCCGGACGTACCGTCCGGGAGTCGCTGGCCGGACCCGGACGCCGGCTCGGTGCGGGCGCGGCACCCCGGGGCCGCGCCCGAGCCGTACCCCTGGCCGGGTCCACCGGCCGGCGCCGCGGCCGGCCGGACCGATCCCGCCGGCCCGGCCGGACTCACCGACCCCGTCGGTCTCCCCCCGGTGCCGGCGGATCCGGCCGGCCTCACCGGCCTGACCGACCCGGTCGGCCTGCCGCCGCTGGCCGCGCCGCCGCCCGCCGGGCCGAGGCCGGTGCCACCCGTACCGGCCGATCCGGGCGCCGACCCCGGGCGACCGCGCCGGCACCGCGGCCGCCGCCGGGCGACCCGGTCCGCCGCCCGCACCGGACAGTCGCCATCCACCGGTACGTCGGCCGGCGGCGCGTCCGGTCCGCCGGTCGTCGCCGGACCCGAGGACGCGGGGCCGCCGGCCCGGACCGGCCGGGCCGGCCGGAACCTGCCGGCCGCCGTCGGCGTCGGGCTCGGCCTCGGCGCCGCCATCGTGGTGCCGCTGTTCTACTACCGGCCCGCCTTCCTGGCCGTCCTGGCGATCGCCGTCGGGATCGGGATCTGGGAGATGGTGCGGGCCATCCAGCGCAGCGGGGTCAACCCGCCGATGCTGCCGCTGATCGTCGGTGGCGTGGCCATGCTCGGGCTCGCCTGGTGGGCCGGGCCGGACGCGTTGAGCCTCGGCCTCCTGGTCACGGTGCTGGCCGTCCTCGTCTGGCGGCTGGGCGACGGGCCGGCCGGCTACCAGCGGGACATGACGGGCGCGGTGCTGGTGGCCGTGTACGTGCCCTTCCTCGCCGGCTTCGCGGCGCTGCTCGCGGTGCCGCCGGACGGCCACTTCCGGGTGCTGGTGACGCTCGCCGGGGTGGTGCTCTCGGACACCGGCGGCTACGCCGCCGGGGTGTGGCTGGGCCGGCACCCGATGGCGCCGTCGGTCAGCCCGAAGAAGTCGTGGGAGGGATTCGGCGGCTCGGTGGTGGCGGCCGGTCTGGGCAGCGCCGTGTTGCTGTGGACGCTGCTGGGCGTGGCGCCGTGGTGGGGCGCGCTGTTCGGCGTGGCCGTCTCCGGCGCGGCGGTGCTGGGCGACCTGGGCGAGTCGATGATCAAACGCGACCTCGGCGTCAAGGACATGAGCAACCTGCTGCCGGGCCACGGGGGTCTGATGGACCGGCTCGACTCGGTCCTGTTCGCCGTGCCGGTGGCCTACCTGCTGCTCTCCGTGCTCAAGCCGGCCGGGTGAGCGGGATATGTATCACCTGTGTGTCGGTACCCGGCGGAACCACCCAGATCGGTCCGCTCGGTCAGGTGCGTACCGGCGTCGGCGTGCGAGACTTGACGGGCCATGACGACCCTACCCGTGCTCTCTCCCCGTCCCGACCCCTCCGGCCCGCGCCGGGCGGCGATGCCGCCCCGGCATCTCGCCGACCTCGACCTCGCCGGCCGCCAGGACCTGGTCCGCGAGCTGGGCGAGCCGGCCTTCCGGGCCAGGCAGATCTCCACCCACTACTTCGGCCGGCTGGTCCGTGACCCCGGCGCGATGACCGACCTGCCCGCCGCCAGCCGGGACCGGCTGGCCGGCGCGCTGCTGCCCCGGCTGCTCACCCCGGTACGCGAGCTGGCCTGCGACGACGGCGCCACCCGCAAGGCGCTCTGGCGGTTGCACGACGGTTCGCTGGTCGAGAGCGTGCTGATGGGCTATCCCGACCGGGTGACCGTCTGCATCTCCAGCCAGGCCGGTTGCGGCATGGCCTGCCCGTTCTGCGCCACCGGCCAGGCCGGGCTGACCCGCAACCTGTCCACCGCGGAGATCCTGGACCAGGCGGTCTACCTCGCCGGCGTCGCCGCCTCCGGCGCGGTCGCCGGGGCGCCGGCCCGGTTGTCGCACGTGGTCTTCATGGGCATGGGCGAGCCGCTGGCCAACTACGCCCGGGTGGTGGCCGCGGTACGCCGGCTGTGCGCGCCGGCGCCCGAGGGCCTCGGCCTGTCGCAGCGGCACATCACCGTCTCGACGGTGGGCCTGGTGCCGGCCATGCGGCGGCTGGCCGAGGAGGACCTGTCGGTCACGCTGGCGCTGTCGCTGCACGCCCCGGACGACGAGCTGCGGGACGAGTTGGTGCCGGTCAACCAGCGCTGGAAGGTGGCCGAGGTCCTCGACGCGGCCTGGAACTACGCGGACCGGACGGGGCGCCGGATCTCGATCGAGTACGCGATGATCAGGGACGTGAACGATCAGCCGTGGCGGGCGGACCTGCTGGGTCGGCTGCTCGCCGGGCGGCTCGCGCACGTGAACCTCATCCCGCTCAACCCGACGCCCGGCAGTCGCTGGGACGCCAGCCCCAAGCCGGTCGAGCGGGAGTTCGTCCGCCGGCTCCGCGCGGCGGGCGTCTCGACGACCGTACGGGACACCCGCGGTCAGGAGATCGACGGCGCGTGCGGGCAGCTGGCCGCGGCGGAGGTGCCGGCATGAACACTGACGATGGCGTGTCCGGGCCGCGTGACGACCGAACAGACCAGGAGACATAGTGGCGAGTCAGGGTCAACGTTTCCGGCGCAAGGCGCTCCGCCGGGGCTACAAGGTCGACGAGGTGGACGACTTCCTCGATCGGGTCGAGGCCACGCTCGCCGGCGAGTCGGTCGGCGCGCCCGTGGCCGCCCAGGAGGTCCACGACGTCGTGTTCCGGGTCCGCTTCAACGGCTACGACGAGTGGCAGGTGGACCTGCACCTCGACCGGGTCGAGCGGCAGCTCGCGGAGCTGGAGGAGCGTGGCGGCGCGGGGCGCGGGCCCGATCGGATGGGCGCGCCCGCCGGGCCGCCGGAGCGGTTCGGTCCGCCGGACCGGATGGGCCCGCCCGATCGCATGGGTCCGCCCGACCGGTTCGGCCCGCCGGACCGGATGGGTCCGCCCGATCGCATGGGTCCGCCCGACCGGTTCGGGCCGCCGGTCCGGGACGATCGTGGCCCGGCCATGGCGCCCCCGATGCCGCCCCGGGCCATGCCCGGCCAGGCCGGCCCGGGCGACCCGTACGGCCGGTACGACGAGCCGACCGGGACCTTCGGCGCGGAGCCGGCCCGGGGGTACGACGGACCGCCCGCCGCCCCCGGCGTCCCGGCGCGCGGCCCCGGCGGACCGGGCCGGCCGGCTCTGCCGCCGCGCCCCGGGCTGCCCCCCGGTGGCGGCCCCGGTATGCCGCCGGGCGGCGGCGCCGGTGGCCCGGGCGGCGGCCCGCGGGTGCCGGACGGCTACGACCCGGAGGACCGGTTCAACGGCTTCGAGCCGGGCCGGCACGGAAAGATGGACATGACCGCCGAGATCCGGCTGCCCGATCGCGACCCGCGGTCGCTGCGGAACCCGGGCGCGAGCGGCCCCCCCACGGTCCCCGCCGGCCAGCCGGTGGGCGGTCCGCCGCCGGCCGGTCCGCCGATGTCCGGGCCGCCGGCCGGGCTTCGGCCGCCGGGCGCGCCGACCGGCGCTCCCGGTGGCGACATGCAGCGGGTGGACCAGATCCGGCGGACGTTCCAGGTCCGT
Source organism: Plantactinospora siamensis (assembly GCF_042434095.1). Classification (NCBI taxonomy): domain Bacteria; kingdom Bacillati; phylum Actinomycetota; class Actinomycetes; order Micromonosporales; family Micromonosporaceae; genus Plantactinospora; species Plantactinospora siamensis. The sequence continues at coordinate 387,949 of NZ_JBHLUE010000004.1, read as the reverse complement.
CGCTTCGGCAGCGGGTACGACCCCGACCAGGTCGACCGGATGTTCGACGAGATCCTGTCGAGCATGGCCGGCCGCGGGCCGCTGCCGGTGTCCCCGGCCGACCTGGACGCGCCGAGGTTCGGCCTGGTGCCGGGCGGCTACTTCGAGGCCGAGGTGGACGCCGCGCTCAAGGAGGTCCGGGACATCCTGTTCCGGCGCTGACCGGCGGCACGACGAAACGGCCCGTCCCGATCGGGACGGGCCGTTCGCGCGTACGGCGTGGGGGTCCGCGGTAGCGCGGCCGGCGTGACGGGTCCGCGGAGCGCGGCCGGCGTTCGGCGGTGGACCCGGTCGGTCAGGAGCGCAGGCCGTTGCGGCGCAGGACGACGTCGCCGATCACGATGATCAGCAGCGTGGCCGCGATGCCGATCAGCCAGATGTTCTCGACGTTGCCCCGATGGTTGCCGCACAGCATGAGCAGCATGGCGACCGCGGTGAGGACGGCGCCGATCCGGCCCGCCTTCCGGTGCCCCGGCTTGTGCTGGTCGGGCGATGTGACGGGCTCCGGCTCGGTTCCGGCCACTTTCGGTCCTTCCCTTCCTTCGCGGATCTCGTGGTCAGTCTGGCATGTCCGGATCCGCGGTCCGGCGCGGCCCCGGGCACGGGTGGGGAGCGGGCGGCGGATCCGGTACCGGTACCCCGTCTCGCGCGGTGGAAGCGCGGCGCCGGTCCGCCGGTTCCCCGACGTCGCGGGTCGGCCGGGCGGGACCCTCCGGTAGCGTTGCCGGGAGAGCTTGACCGCCGAACGAAGGGGACTGCGCGGTGCGTTTGACCGGTACGGGCCACGCCAGCATGCGGATCGACACGGCCGCGGGCAGCATTCTGTGCGACCCATGGGTCAACCCGGCATATTTTGCCTCGTGGTTCCCATTCCCGGACAATTCACAGCTCGACTGGGAGTCGCTGGGCCGGACCGACTACCTGTACGTCTCGCACCTGCACCGGGACCACTTCGACGCGGCCCACCTCAAGCGCTTCATCAGCAAGAAGGCCACCGTTCTGCTGCCCGAGTATCCGACCTCCGAGCTGGAGGACGAGCTGCGGGAGCTCGGCTTCACCAGCTTCATCAAGACGAAGACCAACGAGGTGGTCGAGCTCGACGGCGGGCTCAAGGTGATGATCCAGGCGCTCACCAGCCCGACCGACGGGCCGATCGGCGACTCCTCGCTCTGGGTGGAGCACGACGGGATACGCCTGCTCAACCAGAACGACGCCCGCCCCACCGACCTGGGCACGTTCGCCGAGCTGGGGCACGTGCACGCGCACCTGCTCCAGTTCTCCGGCGCCATCTGGTATCCGATGGTCTACGAGCTGCCGACGGCGGCCAAGACGGCGTTCGGCAAGCAGAAGCGGGACCGGCAGTTCGACCGGACCTGGCGGTACATCGACGACCTGAAGGCCTCGCACGTCTTCCCGATCGCCGGTCCGCCCTGCTTCCTCGACGACGAGCTCTGGCAGTTCAACGACGTCTTCGGCGACGAGGGGAACATCTTCCCGGACCAGTCCGTCTTCATGGCCGAGTACGCGAAGGTGGGCGGCACGAACGGCGTGGTGCTGCTGCCCGGAAGCGTGGCCGAGCTGACCACGGACAGCTGCGAGACCAGCCACCCGGTGCCGGTCGACGACTTCTTCGCCAACAAGCTCGCCCACCTCGAGGAGATGCGCGAGCGCAAGCGGCCGATCATCGCCGCGGAGCGGGCCGGCTGGCGGCACCCCGAGGTGGACGTGCTCAAGGAGATGAAGCGGCGGATCGAGCCGCTGCTCGAGGAGTCCCTCTACCTCGCCAAGGGCGTCGGTGGCCCGGTCCGGTTCGACCTGGTGAGCACCGACGACGCCGGCGCGGAGTCCGTCGAGTCGATCGTGGTGGACTTCCCGGGCAAGCAGGTCCGGCCGTACGCCGACGAGAAGGTGCGCTACCGGTTCCGGACCGAGCGCGTGCTGGTCGAGCACCTGCTGTTCACCGGCGAGGTCGACTGGGTGAACTCGCTCTTCCTCTCCTGCCGGTTCTCCGCCGCCCGCATCGGCCAGTACAACGAGTTCGTGTACGCGTTCTTCAAGTGCCTCTCCGAGGAACGCCTCCAGTACGCCGAGGGCTGGTACGACGAGCACGAGCGGAGCAGCGACGCCGAGGACATCAAGTTGGGCGACTGGACGGTGCAGCGGCGCTGCCCGCACCTGAAGGCCGACCTCACCCGGTTCGGCATCGTCGAGGGCGACCAGCTCACCTGCCAGCTGCACGGCTGGCGGTTCGACCTGGCCAGCGGGCGCTGCCTGACCAGCGTCGGCCACAAGATCCGCGCCCACAAGGAGCAGCAGCCCGAGGCGGAGCCGGCCGGCTGACCCGCCCCACCGCGGCCACGTCCGCCGGGGCTGAGGCCGGCGCCGCCGGCAGTTGACGCCGGTCACGGCCGGAGGCGTTAGGAAGGGCCCCTTCCTATACGAAAAGCGATAACAAGGGGCCCCTCCTTTCACCGGCCGAGGTCGGTGAGGATGCGGCGGGCGGCGTTGTGGCCGGCCGCGCCGATCACGCTGCCGGCCGGGTGGCAGCCGGCGCTGCCGGCGTACAGACCGTCGAGGCCGGTGGCGTACGGCATCCGGTCGGTGAACGAGACCGTGTTGTCGACGTGGTGGATGTGTCCGCCGGTGATCCCGAAGTGCTCCTCGATGCCGGGCGGCGGCAGCGGGACGGCGTCGGCGACCAGGTCGGCGGTGCCCGGCGCGTACCGCTCGCAGATGGCCAGCAGCTTCTCGACGTAGCCGGGCAGCGCGGTGGCCCAGTCCGTGCCGGCCGGCGCGTACGGCACGGACTGCACGAACAGCGCCGACGAGTGGTGCCCGGCCGGGTCCTGCAACGACGGGTCCACGGTGGTGTGCAGGTACCACTCGATGGTCGGCTCGTCCGGCAGCCGGCCCGCCTGGACGTCGGCCCACATCGCCCGCAGGGCGGCCATCGGCGAGCCGCTGTCCGCCGCGCCGGGCACCAGCGAGGCCGACCCGGGCAGCAGATGGATGGTCGAGCCGAACGGGCTGGCCGTGCCCGCCGGCAGGCAGGAGAACCGCGGCAGGTCGGTCAGCGCCAGGTTGACCTTCATGGTGCTGCCGGTCCGGCGGTTCGCGGCCATCCGGTCGGTGAGCGCCGCCGGCAACGCGCCGCCGGGCACCAGGTCGATCAGCCGGTACGGGTCGCAGGCGCCCAGCACCGCGGTGGCGGAGACCGAACGGCCGTCGGCCATCGTCACCCCGCTGACAGCGCCGCCGTCCACGGTCACCGCCGCCACCGGTGCGCCGGTCACGATCCGGGCGCCGGCCGCCCGGGCCGCCGCGGCGAAGGTGCCGGACACCGTGCCCATGCCGCCCTCGGCGATCATCCAGGTCCCGCCCGAGCCGGGCAGCCGGCACATGTTGTGCACCAGGAAGTTGTGCCCGGTGCCCGGGTCGTCCGGCCCGGCGTTCAGCCCGGACAGCCCGTCGGTCACCGCGTACATCGAGACCAGCAGCTCGGAGGCGAAGTCGAACCGGGCCAGGTAGTCGGCCACCGAGCCGCGGACCAGGTCGACGAAGACCCGCCGGAGCGCCGGCCGGACGTACCGCTCGGCGGTCTCCTCGGCGGCCAGCGGCTCGGCGAGCCAGGCCGGCGCGAGGTCTTCGCGCAGCGCCGCCAGCTCCGCCTGCATGGCGTCATCGGCCGCCACGTCGGCCGGGGAGAAGAACTCCGCGAGCCGCTCGCGGTTGACCGCCGGGTCGGCGCCCACCAGCAGGTACGGCGAGCCGACCGGCCCCGGGGTGGGCAGGAAGTAGTGCGGGTCGCGGCGCAGCACCGGGATGCGCACGTCCAGCGTCGCCAGCAGCTCCGGCGGCATCAGTCCGAGCAGGTACGACCCGGTGGAGTGCCGCAGCTCGGGCACCTTGGGGAACGGCCGCTCGGTCCGCGCGGCGCCGCCCAGCACGTCGGCGGCCTCCAGCACCAGCACGTCGAGGCCGGCGCGGGCCAGCAGCACGGCCGAGACCAGGCCGTTGTGGCCGGCCCCGATGATCACCACGTCGGCCCGTCCGGGCAGCTCAGCGCTCATGCCGGGGAAGCCTACTGCCCGACCCGGCGCGCCGGCGCGGGTCCCGCTCCCGCCGATCTTGCAGTGGTGGCCCTTCTTATGCGTTCTTCGCGTGTTTTGTCGGGGCCAAAGGTGCAAGATCGGCGGGGGCGGGGGCGGGGGCGGGGGCCGTGGGGGAGGGGGACGGGGTCCGGGTGCGGCGCCAGCGGCTGAGCATCAGGGTGGCCGAATAGCCGGCCAGCACGATCACGTGGAACAGATAGAGCCAGAGCAGCACGGCCACCCCGCCGCCGATCGCGGTGAACCCGCCGAACGGCACGCCGAGCCGCAGCGGCAGCGAGCAGAACAGGATGAACCCGTGCAGGAAACCGGACAGGTTGGCGGCCGTGAACGAGCCGAGCAGGACGGTGGACAGCCAGTCTGGCCGGCCGGGCCCGACCACCCGGAACACCCAGATCAGCACCGGGGTGAGCACCAGCCACACGGCCAGGAAGGACAGCACCACGCCGACCGCGGTGACCAGGCCGCCGCGCTGCACCAGCCGGGTGGTCAGCGGCAGCCCCATGAGGATCGCCATCAGCAGCGCCGGGGCGGGGGCCAGCAGCGGCAGCAGCGCCAGCCGGCCGCGCCAGCCGACCAGGTTGCCGGGGTGCCCAGGCTGGGCCACCGAGACGAACGCCCGGCGTAGCCCCTCGCCGTACAGCGACGCCGGCAGCAGCGAGGCCAGCGCCCAGGTGGGCCGCAGGGTCAACCCGGCGTGTACGAGGGCAGCCGCGGCATGGTCCGCGCCGATGTCGGAGGGCAGCGTGCGGATCGCGTACCCGGTGAGGCGGTTGACCCGGTCGGCGCCGGCGGCCAGCCCGGTGAGCCAGATCGCCAGCAGCGCGGCCGGCACGACGGCGACCGCGCCGTAGAACGTGATGGCGGCCGCGTGCAGCGACAGGTCGCGCCCGCGGACCGGTCGGAACGCGGCGAACACAACCCGGCGTACGCGGTGCCACGTGATCGTCACCGGGTAGCTCTACCCCGGTTGCCCGGTCGGCACTCGTTCCGGCGCCGCCCCGGCCGTAGGATCGCCGACCATGGCGACCTTCGAGACCGAGCGGCTGGTCGTGCGGCCCTGGACCGAGGACCCGGACGATGTGGCCCGGGTCCTCGACACGTACTCCCGGGTCGAGGTGGTCCGGTGGCTGGGCGGCGGCGGCGAGCCGCTGGCCGAGCCGGAGCAGGCTGTCCGGCTGATCCGCCGGTGGAACTCCCGGAGCGCGGAGTTCGGCGCGCCGTACGGGATATGGGCGGCCGCGCTGCGGGACTCGGGGCTGGTCGTCGGGACGGTGCTGCTGGTCCCGCTGCCCGGCGCGGACTCCGCGCCCACCGAGGACATCGAGGTGGGCTGGCACCTCAACCCCGACTCGTGGGGGCACGGGTATGCCACCGAGGCCGCCCGGGGTGCGCTCGAGCGCGGCTTCGCGGCCGGGCTGGCCGAGATCTACGCGGTGGTCTGGCCCGGCAACGACGCGTCGGTGGCGGTCACCCGCCGGCTCGGCATGACGCCGCTCGGCCGCCGCACCACCTGGTACGGCGGCGCCGACCTGGACACCTTCGTCCTCAGCCGGTGAAAGAAAGGGCCCCTTCTTATCGCTTTTTGTATAGGCGGGGCCCCCTGTTAACGCCCCGACGCTCCGCGCCTGCGACACGCCCGGCGCTGGCCCCTCCCTGGCTAGGCTGACCGTAGGCATGATGTCCGACGCAGGGGGTGAAATCGATGGCACAGCCCGTGACGGATGCACAGTCGGATCCGGACAACGCCGCGGGTCCGGACAACGCCGCGGGTCCAGACAACGCGGCGGAGCCGGAGCGGTCGTTCGACGTGCTGGGTCGGCACGACGAGCCGTGGACCGCAGACCTCGCCCTCCAGCTGTTGCCGGAGAACAACGGCCCGCGGGTCGAGGTCCTGAGCGGAAGCGTGATCGTGACACCACATGCCGGAACCGACCACCAGACGGTGGAGCGCGAACTTCCCTATCTGTTGCATCGAGCGGCTCGTCGAGCTGGCTTCTGGGTCTATCCAGAGATCAACATCGTGTCGGGAGACGATCTTTTCATCCCGGATATCGCGGTTTTGCGGGAGCCGGGTCGAGGGCGATCATCTGTGGGAATCGGGGAGGTTGTCATGCTCGGCGAGATCGTTTCACCGAGCACCCGCCGCAAGGATGTGATCGACCGACCGCGGCGGTATGCGGACGCGAAGGTCTCCTACCTCCTCCGGGTAGACCTGCGAAACCGGGTGCCGGCCATGGCGCTGCTCGAGCTGGCTGAGGGAGATTACCGGCCAGTGGCTGCGGCGTCCGCGGGCACGATGTTCGTGATGCGGGAGCCGTTCGAGTTCGCCGTAGATCCCGCCGACCTGATCGACGACGAGGAAACGGCGGAGCGGGATGGAACCGCCGGGAGCTGAGCCGCCCAGCGGGCTCCCAGGGGGATCGGGGAGAATGGCGCGGTGAACGCTCCCCGGGACATCGTGCTGCTCGGCTCGACCGGTTCGATCGGCACCCAGGCCATCGACATCGTCCGGCGCAACCCGGACCGGTTCCGGGTGGTGGCGCTCGGCGCGGGCGGCGGCAACGTCGAGCTGCTCGCCGCGCAGGCGCTCGAGTTGGGCGTCGACGCGGTGGGGGTGGCCCGGGCCTCGGTCGCGCAGGATCTGCAGCTGGCCTTCTATGCCGAGGCGCAGCGGCGCGGCTACCCGACGGGCGGCTTCAAGATCCCCAAGATCCTCGCCGGCCCGTCCGCGATGGCCGAGCTGGCCGAGTGGCCCTGCGACATCGTGCTCAACGGGGTGGTGGGCTCGCTGGGCCTGGCGCCCACGCTGGCCGCGCTGCGCGCCGGTCGTACGCTCGCGTTGGCCAACAAGGAGTCGCTGGTGGCCGGCGGCCACCTGGTACGGGCCGCGGTGACGCGGCCGGGGCAGATCGTTCCGGTCGACTCGGAGCACACGGCGCTGGCTCAATGCCTGCGTTCGGGTGGGCGGGCGGAGGTGCGCCGGCTGATCGTCACGGCCAGCGGCGGCCCCTTCCGGGGACGGCGGCGGGACGAGTTGACAAGCGTCACACCCGAGCAGGCGCTGGCCCACCCGACCTGGAACATGGGCCAGGTAATCACGATCAACTCGGCCACCATGGTGAACAAGGCGCTCGAGGTGATCGAGGCGCACGAGCTGTTCGACGTGCCATACGCCGACATCACCGTCATGATCCACCCCACCTCGGTGATCCACTCGATGGTGGAGTTCGTGGACGGCTCGACGATCGCCCAGGCCAGCCCGCCCGACATGCGGCTGCCCATCGCCGTGGCGCTCGGCTGGCCGGACCGGGTCCCGGGCGCGGCCGCGGCGGTGGACTGGACCGCGAGCCACACCTGGGAGTTCGCCCCGCTGGACGACGTGGCGTTCCCGGCGGTGGCGCTGGCCAAGGCCGCCGGCGAAGCGGGCCGGTGCCGCCCGGCCATCTACAACGCGGCGAACGAGGAGTGCGTGGCGGCCTTCGTGGCCGGCCGGCTGCCCTTCCTGGGCATCGTCGACACCCTGGAACGGGTGCTGGAGTCGGCACCTGATTTCGGCGAACCGGGTACCGTCGAGGAGGTGCTCGCCGCCGAGTCGTGGGCGCGGGCCCGCGCGCAAGAGATCATCTCTGGCTCGGTGGAAGGAGCTTGATGCTGTACCTGCTCGGGGTGGTGGTGATCGCCCTGGGGATCCTCATCTCGGTGAGCCTGCACGAGGCCGGTCACATGCTGACCGCCAAGGCGTTCGGGATGAAGGTCACGCGCTACTTCATCGGCTTCGGACCAACGCTCTGGTCATTCCGGCGTGGCGAGACCGAGTACGGCGTGAAAGGGATCCCGCTCGGTGGCTTCTGCAAGATCGTCGGTATGACCCCCCAGGACGACGACGTCGACCCGGCCGACGAGCCGCGGGCGATGTGGCGCTTCCCGGTGTGGAAGCGGACCATCGTCATGGCCTCCGGTTCCGTCACCCACTTCATGCTGGCGATCGTCGGCGCCTGGTTCGCGGCGGTCTTCGTGGGCCTGCCCAACCCGGCCTACCCGAGCACCGACGCCGAGTTCCGGCAGGAGCCGGCGGTGATCGCGCTGGCGCCCTGCGTCGTACCGGAGAACGCCGACCGCGCCTGCTCGACCGCCGACCCGGCCAGCCCGGCCGCCAAGGGCCAGCTGCACGACGGCGACCGGATCACGTCGTTCGCCGGCCGGCCGATCAACGACTACGGCCAACTGCTGGTCGCGCTGCGGGCCGCCAAGCCGGGCAACTCGGTGCCGGTCGGCTATGTCCGGGACGGCCAGCCCGGCACCGCGAACGTGACCCTGGCCGAGACCCAGCGGCCGCCGCTGGACGACCCCAAGGGCAAGGTCGGGTCGGTCGCCGCGCTGGGCGTGGGGCTCCGGGTCAGCACGCCGGGGACCATCACGTACGGGCCGGTCGACGCGTTCGGCGCCACCGCGCGGTTCACCGGCGACATGACCGTGGCCACCGGCCAGGCGTTGCAGCGGATCCCGGAGAAGGTGCCGGCGCTGTTCTCCGCGATCAGCGGGGAGAAGCGGGACGCCAACACCCCCATCAGCGTGGTCGGCGCCAGCCGGCTGGGCGGCGAGGCGCTGCAGAACGGCGTCTGGCAGATGCTGGTCTTCCTGTTCATCTCGTTGAACTTCTTCGTCGGCGTGTTCAACCTGCTGCCGCTGCTTCCGGTGGACGGCGGTCACATCGCCATCGCCTGGTTCGAGCGGGTCCGCTCCTGGATCTACGCTCGACTCAACCGGCCCGATCCCGGTCGCGTCGACTATCTCAAGCTGATGCCCCTCACGTACGCGGTGATCCTCATCGGCGGCGCCTTCACGCTGCTGACCATCACCGCGGACATCGTCAATCCGATCACGCTCTTCTCGAGGTGAGGAACACTGTGACCGCTGTCAGTCTGGGCATGCCAGCCGTGCCGCCGCCGCCGCTCGCCCCGAGGCGGATGAGCCGGCAGATCATGGTCGGCCCGGTGCCGGTCGGCGGCGGCGCCCCGGTCTCCGTCCAGTCGATGACCACGACGCTGACCGCCGACGTCAACTCGACGCTGCAGCAGATCGCCGAGCTCACCGCGTCCGGTTGCCAGATCGTCCGGGTGGCCGTGCCCTCGCAGGACGATGTGGAGGCGCTGCCGGCCATCGCCAAGAAGTCGCAGATCCCGGTGATCGCCGACATCCACTTCCAGCCGAAGTACGTCTTCGCGGCCATCGACGCCGGCTGCGCGGCGGTACGGGTGAACCCCGGCAACATCCGGCAGTTCGACGACAAGGTCAAGGAGATCGCCAAGGCGGCCGGGGACGCGGGGGTGCCCATCCGGATCGGCGTCAACGCCGGCTCGCTGGACAAGCGGCTGCTGAGCAAGTACGGCAAGGCCACCGCCGAGGCCCTGGTCGAGTCGGCGTTGTGGGAGTGCTCGCTGTTCGAGGAGCACGGCTTCCGGGACATCAAGATCTCGGTGAAGCACAACGACCCCGTGGTGATGATTCGGGCCTACCGCCAGCTCGCCGAGCAGTGCGACTACCCGCTGCACCTCGGTGTCACCGAGGCCGGTCCGGCGTTCCAGGGCACCATCAAGTCGGCGGTCGCCTTCGGGGCGCTGCTGGCCGAGGGCATCGGCGACACCATCCGGGTCTCGCTGTCCGCGCCGCCGGTGGAGGAGATCAAGGTCGGGGCGGCGATCCTGGAGTCCCTCGGCCTGCGCGAGCGCGGTCTGGAGATCGTCTCCTGCCCCTCCTGCGGCCGGGCCCAGGTGGACGTGTACAAGCTGGCCGAAGAGGTCACGGCCGGGCTGGAGGGACTGCCGGTGCCGCTCCGGGTGGCCGTCATGGGCTGCGTGGTGAACGGTCCGGGGGAGGCGCGCGAGGCCGACCTCGGCGTCGCGTCCGGCAACGGCAAGGGCCAGATCTTCGTCAAGGGGCAGGTCATCAAGACCGTTCCCGAGGGACAAATCGTGGAGACGCTCATCGAGGAGGCCCTGCGGCTGGCCGACGAGATGGGCGCCGAGTTGCCCGAGGAGCTCAAGGGCATGGTCACCGGCCCGACCGTCAGCGTGCACTGAGCCACTCGTACCGCAAAACGAGCGGCCGTCGCCCCCGTGGGCGACGGCCGCTCGGCATCTGACCTCGCGTCCGCTATTCCGACTCGGCCAGGATGGCGTAGAGCTTGCGCCGCGTCTCGTCCAAGACTTGGGCGGCCCGTTCCCGCTGGTCGTCGGTGCCGGTCATCATGACCTGGCGGAGCGCGTTCATGGCCTGGAAGCCGGACTCCCGGATCTCGTGCCAGCTGTTCACGGTGCCCTCGGCGAACTCGGCCCACGGTGGCGCCTCGGCGGCCCGCGTCGCCTCGGCCTGTCCGGCCTCGGTGAGGGTGAACCGCTTGCGGCCGCCGCCAGCCTGCTCGACCGTGGCCTCGATCAACCCCTCGTCCTCGAGCAGCTGCAGGGTCGGGTAGACCGAGCCGGGACTGGGCCGCCAAGCGCCGCCCGTCCGGGACGCCAGCTCCTGGATCATCTCGTACCCGTGCATCGGCCGTTCGGTGAGCAACGCCAGGACGGCGGTCCGGACATTGCCCCGTCGTCCCCGGCCGCGGCCGCCGCCGAAGCCGCCGCCGTGCCGGCTGCCGCCCGGGTGCCGGGGCGGGATGCCCGGAAAACCGGGAAAGCCGAAGCCGCGCCACCGGCGCTCGCCCGGGCCACCCGGCCGAAAGCCGGCTTCGCCGGGCCCGAAGCCTGGCCCGAAGCCGGGTTCGCCTGGGCCGAAGCGTGCCTGGGCCGCGTGCTCGAAGTCGGGGTCGTCGGATCCGCCCGGCCCGAAGCCCGGCCCGAAGCCCGGCCCGCCCGGGCCGAAGCCCGGACCGCCCGGGCCGAAGCCCGGACCGCCCGGCCCGAAGCCCGGAACGCCCGGGCCGAAGCCCGGACCGCCCGGGCCGAAGCCCGGACCGCCCGGCCCGAAGCCCGGAACGCCCGGGCCGAATCCGCGGTGCCCCCGCTGGAACGTCATCTCGCGCCTCCCTCTCAGAAGCTATCGGCGATGTATTGACGATATATCGGTAACGCAACCGCGACAAGGGCGACCGCCCATGAGTCCGTCGTGTCTCGTGACGCGGAGCCGGCTTCGCGGCCGCAGCATCCCGCCGGCCGGCGCGCGGTCAAGCCCCGGTAGCTGCCGGTCGCGCGGCCGTGGCGGCGCCGGCCCTGCGGTGGCGGCGGGGGAGTCGGCGCCCGATGGGTACGGTCGCGCCGCTCGACCGCGCGGTATCTGGCACGCTGGTAGGCGTGCTGACCGTTCCGGTACGTCAACTGGGTGAGGCCGAGCGCCCGGCGGTGGAGCGGCTCCTCGACCGGGATCCCTACGCGGCCGCTCAGGTGGCCGAGCGGGTGGCCGCCCGCGGGCTGTCCTGGTGGCGCGCCGACGGCCGGATCCTCGGGTACGGCGGCCGCCGCCAGGTCGAGTCGCTGTGCTGGCTCGGCGGCCACCTCACACCGGTGCTGGCCGGCCCGCCGGCGGTGGCCGCGTTCGCGGACCAGCTCGGCGGCGAGGACCGGATGTGCTCCTCGATCGTCGGGGAGGCGGACGCCGTACTCGGCTTGTGGGACCGGCTGGCCGACCGGTGGGGGCCGGCCCGGGAGGTACGCCCGAACCAGCCGCTGCTGGCCACCGGGGCGGAGGCGCCGATCCGGCCCGATCCGCAGGTGCGGTTGGTGCGCGCGGGCGAGGTGGATCGGCTCTTCCCGGCGTCCGTGGCCATGTACACCGAGGAGGTCGGGGTCTCGCCGCTGACCGAGGATGGTGGTCGCGGTTACCGCCGAAGGGTGACCGAGCTGGTCCGGTCCCGCCGCGCGTACGCGCGATTCGTCGACGGTGAGGTGGTCTTCAAGGCCGAGCTGGCCGTGGTGACCCGGCGGACGGCCCAGGTGCAGGGCGTCTGGGTGGCGCCGCACTGGCGCGGCCGGGGGATCGCCGCGGCCGCGATGGCGGCCGTGGTCCGGGATGCGCTGTCCCGGGTGGCGCCCACGGTGAGCCTCTACGTCAACGACTTCAACGTCCCGGCCCGCCGGGTCTACGCCCGCTGCGGCTTCCGCCCGGTCGGCACCTTCGCCACCGTCCTCTTCTAACCGCCCAACCTCCGGCGTTTGACCCCGCCCAACCTCCGGCGTTGGCCCGCCCAACCTTCGGTGCTGATCATGACGTTAGCGGTGGCAGTAACCGGTTACGCCGCCCGCTAACTTCATGATCAGGCTGAGGCGGGCGGGTGGGTGATCCGGGTGGGTGGCGGGTGGTCGGGGGCGTCACCGCAGTCACGGGAGTCACAGGGGTTTCGCTGGGTTTGCTGCGGGCATGTTTTTATACTGACTAGTCAGGTCAATAATTTTGGAGGTTGCCGTGCCGGTCGTTCGGGCCGAGGGATTGGGCGTCCGGGGTGGTCGCGGCTGGGTGTTCCGGGACGTCGACCTCGCCGTGCAGCCGGGTGAGCTGGTGGCGATCACCGGACCCACCGGCAGCGGCCGGACGTCCCTGCTGCTGGCTCTCGCCGGGCGCTTCCGGGTCAGGGAGGGCTCGGTGCGCCGGACCGGCCCGGCCGCGCTGGGCCTGGTGGCCGGGGTCCATGAGCCGGAGCCGGCGCTCTCGGTGGCCGAGCACCTGGAGGAACGGCTGCTGCTCGGACCGGGCAACGCCGCACGGCTCAGGCGCAACCGCGCCGCCGGGCGGGACGACGCCGCCGGGCGGGACGACGCCGCCGGGCGGGACGACGCCGCCGGGCGGGACGACGCCGCCGGGCGGGACGACGCCGCCGGGCGGGACGACGCCGCCGGCCGGAATCACGCCGCCGGCCGGCGCTGGGGCCGGTCCGGCCGGCGCCGCGACCGCGCCGTCGTGGCACTCGAGCCGTACGCCGATTGTCTCGACCCTGGGCTACGCGGCCGGGACCTCACGGCGATGCAGCGCCAACTGCTCGGCCTCGCGCTCGCCGAACTGGCCGAGCCCGCCCTCGTGCTCGCCGACGACGTCGACGCCGGGCTCAGCGCCGCCGAGCGGGCCCGGCTGTGGGCCGCGCTGGCGGACCTGGCCGCCCGTGGCCCGGCGGTCATCGTGACCGCCCGCGAGGTCGACCCCACCCGAGACATCACGCGTTACGAGATGAGTGGACAGTCATGAGAGTCCTCCGACTCGCCCGATTCGAGCTGCGCCGGTTCACCCGGGGCAAGCTGCCGGCCGCCGCGCTGGCCGTGCTCACCGTCATCCCGCTGCTGTACGGCGCGCTGTACCTGGCCGCCTTCTGGGACCCGTACGGCAAGCTGGACCGGATCCCGGTGGCCCTGGTCGACGAGGATCGGCCGGCCACCGCGCCGGACGGCACCGCCGTGCATGCCGGGACCGATCTGGCGGGCGAACTGGTCGACCGGCGGGTGTTCGACTGGCGGCAGACCGACGAGGCGCACGCCGAGGCCGGGCTGCGGGACGGCCGGTACCAGATGATTTTCCGGATTCCGGCCGACTTCTCGGCCGCGCTGGCCGCCGCCCCCGACCCGGACCATCCGGCGCAGCGTGGCCAGCTCAGCGTGGTCAGCGACGACGCCAACAACTACCTGTCCGGGCTGCTCGCCCGGTCGGCGTTCACCGAGATCCAGGCCGCGGCCCGGACCGAGGCCACCAGTGGCTACTTCGACAAGATGCTGATCGGGTTCACCGATGCCAAGCGGCAGACCACCGAGGCGGCCGACGGCGCCGGTCAGCTCCACAACGGTCTCGGCCGGTCCGAGGCGGGCGCTGACAAGATCGCGAGCGGTCTCGACACCGCCGAGAACGGCGCCGGGCGGCTGGCCGACAACCTCGGCACCGCCGCGAGCGGCGCCGACCAGCTCGCCAGTGGGCTCGCGGCCCTGGACGCCGGCACCGCCCAGCTGGCGCAGGGCGCCGACCGGGCCGCCAGCCAGACCCGGACCGCGGCCGACCAGGTCAACGGCGCCATCGACACCTGGGAACCGGTGCTGCGCCGCAACGCCACCCGGATCGCCGACTCCGCCACGCTGATCGCGAACGGCGCGCAGGCCCTCGCCGACAACCTGGACACCCTGCCGGACCGGGCCGACGCCGTGGTGCGGCAGGCCGAATCGGTACGGGACCGGCTCGACGCGCTGGTCGCCGCGCATCCCGAGCTGGCCGACGACCCCAACCTGAAGGCCGCCCGGGCCGCGGCCGCCGACCTGGTGACCTCCGCGCAGCGGGTACGCTCCGCGCTCAGCGACGCCAACATCGCGAAGTTCCACGACCAGCTGGTCACCGTGGCGGCCACCGCCCGGAAGGTGGCGGCCGAGGCGCCGCACCTGGCCGACGACGTACGCGCCAAGCAGGCGCAGCTCAACCAGCTCGTCGACGGGCTCGGCCAGCTGGCCACGGCGGCCGACAAGGTCAACCAGGGCAGCCACCGGGCCGCCACCGGCGCGGCGGACCTGCGTACCGGCCTCTACCGGCTGGCCACCGGCGCGCGCGAGCTGGACGGCGGGCTCAACCAGCTCTCCGGCGGAGGCCGGCAACTGGCCGCCGGCCTGGTCGACCTGAACTCCGGCGCGGGCCGGCTGGCCTCCGGGCTCGCCGAGGGCGCCAAGCAGATTCCCGGGTACGACGACGCGTCGGCCCGCTCGGACGTGCTCGGCGACCCGGTGGCGCTGGACCGCGCGGCCCGGCACCCGGCGGCCACGTACGGGGTGGGCTTCGCGCCGTACTTCCTGGCCCTGGCCCTCTGGGTCGGCGCGATGATCACGTACATGCTGCTCCGGCCGCTGAACCCGCGGCACGTCATGTCGGGGGCGCCGGCGTGGCGGGTGGCCCTCGCCGGCTGGCTGCCCGGGCTGGCCGTCGGGCTGGCCCAGGCGGTGGTGCTGTTCGCGGTGGTCACCCTGGGGCTCGGCCTCGACCCGGCGCATCCGGTGACCACGCTGGGACTGCTGCTGCTCACGGCCGCCGCGTTCAGCGCCCTGGTGCAGATGCTCGGCGCGTGGCTCGGGCCGGTTGGCCGGCTGGCCGCGTTGGCCCTGCTGATGCTGCAGCTCACCTCCTCCGGCGGCACGTACCCGGTGCAGACCACGCCCCGGTTCTTCCAGGTGGTGCATCCGCTGGTCCCGATGACGTACGTGGTGGACGCGCTGCGGCACACCATCAACGGCGGCCCGGCCGGGCCGGTGGTGCTCGGCGCGGTGGTGCTGGCCGGATTCGCGGCCGGCGCGGTGGCGCTCAGCGTGGTCGCGGCCCGGCGCGCCCGGCGGCTCAGCCCGGCGAAGCTGCACCCCGAGCTGAGCATGTAGCAGACTGGCCCGGGTCGTGAAGGAGGCAGGGGTGACGGACGGACGGTCGCGGCGGCGGGTCGACACCCGCCAGCGGCTCTTCGAGGCCGCGGTCGCGCTCATCGCCGAGCAGGGCTACTCCGCGACCACCGTGGACGACATCGCGGCCCGGGCCGGGGTGGCCAAGGGGACGGTGTACTACAACTTCTCCTCCAAGACGGCGCTCTTCGAGGAGCTGCTGCGGCACGGCATCGGCCTGCTCACCGACGCCTTCCGGGCCGCGGTGGCCGGGTTGCCGCCCCGGGAAGCGCTGGAGGCCCTGGTACGTGCCCAGCTCGAGTACATCCAGCGGTACCGGGCCTTCGCCCAGCTGCTCCTGTCAGAGATGTGGCGGACCAACCGGGAGTGGCAGCAGACGCTGCGCCTGCTGCGGGCCGAGGCGATCGGGGTGATCGGCGAGACCGTCCAGGCCGGCGTGGACGGCGGCGAGCTGCCGGCCGACCTGGACGTACGGCTGGCATCCTCGGCGCTGTTCGGGGTCGGTCTGGTGGTGGCGGTGGACTGGCTGGTGTTCCAGCCCGACCGGCCGATCGCCGAGGTGCAGGAGTCGCTGCTCGCCATCGTGCGCCGGGCAGCCCACACCTGAGGCTCGCCGGCCCCCGGGGCGGTTAACAGGGGGCCCTTCCTATACAAAAAGTGATAACAAGGGGCCCTTCCTTGCAGCCGCGGGCGGCGTAATTGCGTTGATGATCGGCGGGCATCGTCGCAGGCTGGGGGTTCAGCACAGCCGCTCCGGGGGGACCCACATGCTCTTGTTCCGTGACCTGTGGGCCACCTCGCCCCGCCGCACCGCCCTGGTGGCGTGCCTGATCCTGCTGGGCGCCACCGGCCAGGCGGCCGCGTCGGCGCTGGCCGGCCCGGTCCTGGTGCACCGCTCCGGCACCTTCTTCGTGCTGCTGGCCGTGGCGCTGGTCGCGGCCGTCGGGTCCGACCTGGCGGTCGGGCTGATCGCGGCCGGGCTCACCGCCGACTGGTCCGCCGACGTACGCCGGCGGCTGTGCCGGGTGGCGCTCGGGCAGGAGCTGCCCACCCTCGAAACCACCCCGGTGGGGGAGCTGCTCGACCGGATCGACGGGGACGTCTACCAGGTGGCTTCCGAGTTGCGCGGCACCGGCGTACGGCTGGCCCAGTTCGTCGGCACGGGCCTGCTCTCGGTGCTCATCGCGCTGGTCGTCTGGTGGCCGGCCGGGCTGGCCATGTTCGCGCTGACCGGCGTGTTGGCGGTCGGGCTGCGCGAACCCACCCGGCGGATCGGGCCGCTGCGGATGGCCGAGGAGGAGAGCTGGTCGGACCTGGCCGCCGTGATGGAGGAGTCCATCCACGGCCAGGACGACGTGCGGACCAGCCTGGCCCGGCCGTACGTGCTGCGGCTGTACGCGCAGCGGGCCAGCCGGGTGCTCTCCCGGGGCCGGCGGGTGTGGCACCTGACCGCCCGGGTCACCACGGTGGCCACCGTGGTCACCCGGGCCGGCATCGTGGCCGTGGTCCTCGGCGGCGCCTGGGCGCTGGCCGCCGGCCGGATCGACGGGGCCCGGCTCACCGCGGTCTGGCTGCTGGTGATCGCGTTCGGAGCCACCGTGGAGCACGTCAGCAGGATGGTGCCCGAGCTGCAGTACGCGCTCGGCGCCTGGGGGCGGGTGCAGTTGCTCCAGGCCGCCCGGCAGGAGCCGGGCGGCGGGGCCGAACCGGAGCCCGGCGACATCGAGGTGCGCGGCCTCACCTTCGGTTACGGCGGGCCCGGTGCCGACTCCGAACGCGGCCCGGCGCTCCGGGACGTACGGCTGCGCTTCGTGCCTGGACGGTCGTACGCGCTGATCGGGCGCACCGGATCGGGCAAGTCGACGCTGGCCAAGGTGCTCACCCGAGCCGTCGACGTGCCCCGGGGGACCGTCTTCCTGGCCGGCGCCGACCTGCTGGACCTGGACCTGGAGCGGCTGCGCCGGTGGATCGCCGTGGTGCCGCAACGGACCGAGATCCTGGCCGGCACGCTGGCCGAGAACGTGGCCCTGTTCGATCCGGACCTGCTGGACGCCGCCGGCCGGGCCCTGGACGAGCTGGGCCTCACCGGCTGGGTGGCGGAACTGCCCGACGGGCTCGCCACCCGGCTTGGCGAGGGCGGCCATGTGCTGTCGGCCGGGCAGGAACAGCTGGTGGCGTTCGCCCGCATCCTCGTCCGCGACCCGCAGGTGGTGATCCTCGACGAGGCCACCGCCCGGCTGGACCCGGTCACCGAGGCGCGGGTGCAGCGGGCCACCGAACGGCTGCTCATCGACCGGATCGGGATCGTCATCGCGCACCGGCTCTCCTCGGTGCGCCGCTGCGACGAGGTGGTGGTGCTGGCCGACGGCGCGGTGCTGGAGGCGGGACCGCTGCGCGAGTCGGAACGGTTCGCCCAACTGCTCGCGACCAGCCACGTCGGCGCGTACGCGGGCGTGGGCGCGGGACCGGCGGGCCCCGGGACCGGGTCGCTCACCGGGACCGGCGACGGCGCTGGCGACGACCCGGCGGCCGTGCCGGACGGCGCCTCCCGGCCCACGGCGGTGGCCGGCGCCGTCCCGGCGGTGGCCGGCCCCGCCGCGGCGGCCGGGGTGGTCCCGGCGGTGGCCGACGTTGCCCCGGCGGCCGGCGGGGCCGATGTTGCCCCGGCGGCCGGCGGGCCGGACCGGGCCGAACCGCCGGAGCTGCCGCCGGCACCCCCGGCCCGGACCATGCGGCAGATCTTCCGGCTGGTGGCCAACGACCCGCGGTACGGGTTCGGCGCGCTGGCGTTCTTCCTGCTGGTCACCGTGCTCGGGCTGGACGGCTCGGTGTTGCCCTGGCTCTGGGCCGACCTGGTCGACGGCCTGGACGACCCGCTGTGGCCGGCCGTGGGGATCGTGGCCGCGCTGGTCGTCACCCTGCCGGTGCCGTGGTACACCAACAAGTGGTTCCCCGAGTGGTGGGTCCGGCAGATGCTGCGGATCAGCCTGCGCCTGGTGCACGGCCAGACCGGGCCGCGACGGGTCAGCCGGCACACCCCCGCCGAGGTGGTGGCGCAGGGCGGCGACACCGAGCGGGTGGTGCAGCTCGCCGACAACGTCATCGACCAGATCGCCTGCGTGGTCATCCTGGTCTCGATGACGGCGGTGTCCGGCTCGCTGGTCCCGGCGCTGTTCTTCGCCGGGACGATGCTGGTCTCCGGGCTGGCCGCGACGCTCTTCGGGCCGCGGCTGGAACGGCTGGCGCGGCGTACCGTCAAGGCGCGGGCGGCCTTCGCCACCGCGCTGGTGTCCTCGCTGTCGTCGGCGCGGACGGTCAAGCTGGCCGGTGCCACCGGACCGGTGCTGGCGCACCTGGCCCGGCTGGACCGGGTACGCAGCGACCGGCAGCGCCGGGAGATCTCCGTGCAGGTGCTCGCCCGCTCGACGCCGTCGATGGTGAGCGGGCTGCTCCCGATCGGCGCCTGGGCGCTGTTCCTCGGCGGCGGGCTCTCCGCCGGCGCCACCCTGGTGGTGGTTTCCACCCTCGGCGCCGCCCGGTGGTTCGCCTGGACGACCGCGTCGCTGATCTCCCAGCTGCCCTCGGCCCGGGTCTGGACCCGGCGGACCGTGGAGATGTCCGGGGTGGCCGACTACGCGGCGGCCGTGCCGGGGGTCGACATCTCCGCCGGCACCGCTCCGGCGCCCGCGCTGCCGCCGCGGCGCCCGCTGCGCCGGCTGGACCTGGCCGGCTTCACGGCGGTGCACGAGGACGGCACGATCGCCGTCCGGGACGTCCAGCTGAGCGTCGAGCGCGGCCAGCTGGTGCTGGTGGTCGGCCCGGTCGGGTCGGGCAAGTCGTCGCTGCTGCGGGCGCTGGCCGGCATCGCGCACCACACCGGCGAGCTGCGCTGGAACTCGGAGCCGGTGACCGAGCCGGAGCTGTTCCTGCGGCCCAACCAGGTCGGGTACGTCGGTCAGGTGCCCCGGGTGCTGTCCGGGACGGTGGCCGACAACATCGCGCTGGGCCACCCGGTCGACGCGGCCGGCGCGGTGGCCACCGCCCAGCTGGAGCACGACCTTACGGCCGCCGGGAGCGGGCTCGGGCTGCTGATCGGGCACAAGGGGACCCGGCTGTCGGGCGGCCAGCTGCAACGGCTCGCCCTCGCCCGGGCGCTCGCGCCGCGTACCGAGCTGCTGGTGGCCGACGACGTGTCGTCGGCGCTGGACGTCACCACCGAGCTGGAGCTGTGGCGGGCCCTGCGCGCGCACGGGGTCACGGTGGTGGGCTCGACGTCCAAGCGGGCGGCGCTCGACCAGGCGGACAAGGTGCTGGTGCTGGTCGGCGGCCGGGCCGTGGCGCAGGGCCGCTGGGACGAGCTGGCCGACGAGTGGGGCCACCTGGCCGGCTGATCCCGCCCGGCGGGGAGATCTTGGAATCTCGCTGCCTCCGGGGGCAGCGAAATTCCAAGATCTGTTGTTTGCTGCCATGCAGACGCTTGGGAGGGCAGAGGGGCGGGGGTGGGGCGACGTTGACGGAGACCAGTCCTGCAATTGAACGGCTGCGTGCCGACCTGGCAGCCGGCATCCCGGACGCCGCGCCGGGGTTCTGGCGCCAGGTGGCGGCGGCCGGCACCCCGCTGGTGGAAGAGGTCGAGGACGGCTCGGCCCTGGTCACCTTCTTGTGGCGGGGAGAGGCGGCCGAGACCAGCGTCTGCTGGGGGGTCGAGGCCGAGCTGCGCCGCATCGAGGGCACGGACATCTGGTACGCCTCGCGGCGGCTCCCGACCAACCTGCGGACGCTCTACTACCTGGCGCACGGACCGGCGTACCGGTGGCGCTTTCCGCCGGATGCGTCCGGCGCCGGTCCGTCCCATGTGGATCCGCTGAACCGGTCGCCCTTCCTGTTTCCGCCCGATCCGGCCGATCCCACCGACCGCCCGTGCTGGGCCAGTCAGGTCGAGCTGCCCGTGGCGCCGGCGGAGCGGTGGAGCCTGCCCCGGCCGGGGGTGCCGCGCGGCACCCTGCTGCGGACGAGCATCCGCACCGCGGCCCTCAGCGGGCGTCGTAGGCTCGCGGTCTACCGGCCCCCCGGCCCCCGGCGCCGGCCGCTGCCCCTGCTGGTGGTCTTCGACGGCCATCTGTCCCGGACCGTGCTGCGGATCCCGACCACCCTGGACAATCTCATCGCGGCCGGCGAGATCCCGCCGACCATGGCGGTCTTCGTGGCCAACCCGAGCGGCGGCCGGCGGTCCCGGGAGCTGCGGCCCGCCCCGGCCACCCGGGCCTTCGTCACCCGGGAGCTGCTGCCGATGCTCCGGCGCCGGTGGCCGGTGACCGACGACCCGGGTCAGCGGATCATCGCCGGATCGTCCCTGGGCGGCCTGGCCGCGGCGTACGTGGCGCTGGAGGCGCCGTCGGAGTTCGGCGCGGTCATCGCCCAGTCCGGCAGCTTCTGGTGGCCCATCAAGACCGAGACCACCGAGCCCGAGTGGCTGACCCGCGAGTACGCCCGGCGGCCCCGGGCGCCGGTGCGGTTCTGCCTCGATGTCGGCGACCGCGAGGACATCGAGCCGGGCAACGGCCAGCTCGACCAGCTGTCGGTGAACCGGCGGTTCCGCGACATGCTGGTCGAGCGCGGCTATGAGGTGAGCTACTCCGAATACTCCGGGGCGCACGACTACATCAACTGGCGTCGGACGTTCGGCGACCACCTGCGTACCCTGCTCGCATGGCCGGCCTAGCCCCCGCCGCACCCCGCCAAGATCTGCCGCCTTCGGGATGTGCCGGGCGGGACAGCGGGCGAGAGCCTGGTCGGGGGGAGGCGGGAGGGCGCTCGCCGGGACCTGGATCGCGACGACGCCGTCGAGGTACGGTCACGCTCGGCGGGCGAATGCCCGCACCGGGCAGCGGTCAGAAGGCCCGCTGGTACTGGGCGGGCCAGCCGGGCTCGGCGCCGAGCTTGGCCGCCGCGCGCCGGGCCCAGTACGGGTCGCGCAGCAGCTCGCGGCCGAGCAGCACCAGGTCGGCCTGGCCGCCCGCGACGATCTCCTCGGCCTGCTCGGGCTCGCTGATCAGGCCCACCGCGCCGGTGGGAACACCGGCGTCCCGACGTACTCGGGCGGCCAGCGGCACCTGATAGCCCGGGCCGAGCGGGATGTCGGCCCGGGCGGCGGCGCCGCCGGACGAGCAGTCGATCAGGTCGACGCCGGCCGCGGCCAGCTCCTTGGCCAGCACCACGCTGTCGTCAACGGTCCAGCCGCCGTCGGTCCAGTCGGTGGCGGAGATGCGGGCCAGCACCGGCACGTCGGGGCCCACCGCGGCGCGTACCGCGTGCGCCACCTCCACAGCCAGCCGCATCCGGCCCGCGCGGTCTCCGCCGTAGGCGTCGGTGCGGTGGTTGGTCAGCGGGGACAGGAACTCGTGCAGCAGGTAGCCGTGCGCCGCGTGGATCTCCACGGCGGCGAAGCCGGCGTCCACCGCCCGGCCCGCCGCGTTGGCGAAGCCCGCCACCACCCGGGCGATGCCCGCCTCGTCGAGCGCGGTCGGCACCCGGTACGACGGCACGAACGGCTCGGCGCCGGGGCCCACCGGGGTCCAGCCGCCGTCGTCGTCCGGGACGCCGCCCCGAGCGTCGGCCCAGGGCCGGTACGTCGATGCCTTGAACCCGGCGTGCGCGAGCTGCACCGCGGGAACGGCGCCCTGCTCGGCCACGAACCGGGTGATCGGCCGCCACGCGTCCACGTGGGCGCCCGACCACAGCCCGGTGTCCTGCGGGCTGATCCGACCCTCCGGCGCCACGGCCGTGGCCTCGGTGAGCACCAGGCCCACCCCGCCGACGGCGCGGGCGCCCAGGTGGATCCGGTGCCAGTCGGTGGGCAGCCCGTCGGGGCCGGCACTGTACTGGCACATGGGCGCCATGGCGACCCGGTTGGGGAGGGTGACGTTACGCAGGTCGAGCGGTTGGAACAGCGATGTCACGGCGTACTTCCTCGGGATAGGCGGCGGTCCGGGTCGAGCGCGTTGGCGCGTCAAGAAGGGTCCCCTGCTATACCGGAAGCGATAACAGGGGGCCCTTCCTTGCAGCTCAGGCGGGGGCGGGGACGGGGGCGGGGTCGCGGTCGTCCTCGCGGGCGGGCTCGCCGGCCGGAACCGGATCGACCAGCTCGCGTCGACCGATCGAGTCGTACCGGGTCCGGTCCAGGATGCCCTCCCGGGCGGCCACCACGGTCGGCACCAGCGCCTGGCCGGCCACGTTGGTGGCGGTGCGCATCATGTCCAGGATCGGGTCGATGGCCAGCAGCAGGCCGGCGCCGGCCAGCGGCAGGCCCAGCGTGCTCAGGGTCAGCGTGAGCATCACCAGCGCGCCGGTCAGGCCCGCGGTGGCGGCCGAGCCGACCACCGAGACGAACACGATCAGCAGGTAGTCCACCGGCCGCAGGTGCAGGCCGAAGACCTGGGCCACGAAGATCGCGGCGAGCGCCGGATAGACCGCCGCGCAACCGTCCATCTTGGTGGTGGCGCCGAACGGCACGGCGAACGAGGCGTACTCGCGGGGCACGCCCAACCGCTCGACCGAGCGCTGGGTCACCGGCATGGTGCCCACCGAGGAGCGGGACACGAAGGCCAGCTGGATGGCCGGCCAGGCGCCGGCGAAGAAGCGCAGCGGGTTGAGCCGGCCGGCGGCGACCAGCACGACCGGGTAGACCACGAACAGCACGAGGGCGCAGCCCACGTAGACGGCCGTGGTGAACTTGGCCAGCGGGGCCAGCAGGTTCCAGCCGTACGCGTCGACGGCGTGGCCGATCAGGCCGAGCGTGCCCAGCGGGGCGAGCCGGATGACCCACCAGAGCGCCTTCTGGACGATCTCCAGAACGGACCGGTTGAGGTTGACGAACGGCTCGGCCACGGCGCCGGCGGCGAGTGCCGCGGCGCCCACCACGATCGCCAGGAAGACGATCTGCAGCACGTTGCCATCGACGAACGCGCCCACCGGGTTGGTCGGGATGATGCCGGTGAGGAAGTCGGTCCACGAGCCGGTGTGCTTCGGCGGGGCGGCGCCGGCCAGGTCGAGCGTCACGCCCCGACCGGGGTTGATGAGCAGGCCGAGGCCGATCCCGATGAGCACCGCCACCAGCGCGGTGATGGCGAACCAGAGCAGGGTCTTGGCGGCCAGCCGGGCGGCGTTGGTGACGCCGCGCAGGCTCACCACGCTGACCACGAGCGCGGTGAACACCAGCGGCGGGACGGCCAGCTTGAGCAGCTGGATGAAGAGGCTGCCGACGGTGCCCAGGGTGCTGGACAGCCAGGCGGCATCGGTGGATCGGGCCACGAAGCCCAGCAGCACGCCGAGCACGAGCCCGGCGAGGATCTGGACCGAGAACGGAATTTTGCGCAGAACGGTGGGCATTGCGACGTCCAGTCGGTTTCTCTCGGGTGGCGGGCCGGTCGGGGCCCGTGGGGCGGGTCTGAGGTCGCCGCTCGGGATTGACCCGGACGGCGTGGGGTCAGCGCGAACCCGGACAGACGCCACTGGCCTGACGTCGCAGATCGACGTACAGGCGCACGGTGAGAAACCAGATGTTGGTCATCGTTGGACGACGATACGCCCTGCGACCCGGCGGCTGGAAGGAGCGCTGGTCGTGATGCTCCTTACGGGTCGGCAGGGAATACCGGATCGACCGGCTTCTTCGGATCGGCCGGGCGCAGCGCCAGCGCCGCGCCGAGGAGGGCGGCCCAGAGCACCAGATCGGCCAGCAGCAGCCGCTCCAGCACCCCGGCCACGTGGCCCCGCCCGACCAGCAGCATCGCCAGGCCGACCGCGGCCGACAGCGGCAGGGCGACCGCGGTCGCCGTGCCGGACAGCCGGCGCAGCGCCGGGACCGGCGCGTACAGGGTGACAGCCGCCATGGCGAAGACGCACGACGCGACCGCCGCGATGCTCGCGCCGCCGTGCGCCAGGTCGGCCACGTCGGTCCGCTCGAACGGCGGCAGCGGGCAGCCGGCGCTACAGGTCACCAGCCCCGAGGTCGCGGTGGCGGCGCCACCGGCCACCAGCAGCGCCGCGGCGATCCGCACGGCCGGCCGCAGGGCCGCGGCCAGCAGCAGCAGCCCGGCCGCGAGGCCCAGCACGCCACCCCGGTACGTCCCCGCATACCCGCTGTCGGCGACGCCGGCCTCGCTGACGTACCCGGTGAACCCGGCGGTGGGGCCGGCGACCAGCGCGACGATCACCGCGGTCGCGCCCGCCGCGGCGCAGAACGTCGCCGCGGCGCCGGCCACCCGGTGCCGTGACGTGGCCCCCATCACCCGGCGCCGCGCCGCGGTCCCGACCACCCGGCGGGAGCCAGCCATGCGCACCGGTCCTTGATCACCCGGCAAACCTATCCCGGGCGTGGTGGGGTGGGTGCCGGCTATCCTGACCGACGGGCCGGGCCACCGTGATCCGGACCGCACGGCCCGCCACCCCCCTCGCTGTGCCCGAGCCCGGACCGGGCGAGGACCGCAGCCCGTCCGCGAAGGGTTGAGCCGATGACCACGGCGTACCTCGTCTCCGGTGTCCGCACCCCGATCGGCCGCTACGGCGGCGCGCTGGCCGGCGTCCGGCCGGACGACCTGGCCGCGCACGTGATCCGCGAACTGGTGGCCCGGCACCCGAGCGTGGACTGGTCGGCCGTCGACGACGTGATCCTGGGCTGTGCCAACCAGGCGGGCGAGGACAACCGGAACGTGGCCCGGATGGCGGCCCTGCTCGGCGGCCTGCCGGAGAGCGTGCCCGGCAGCACGGTCAACCGGCTGTGCGGCTCCGGCCTGGACGCGCTCGCGTCGGCGGCCCGGGCCATCGTGGCCGGCGAGGCCGACCTGGTGGTGGCCGGCGGGGTGGAGAGCATGACCCGGGCGCCGCTGGTGATGCCCAAGGCCGGCACGGCCTGGTCGCGCACGCCCGAGGTGTTCGACACGACGATCGGGTGGCGGCTGGTCAACCCGCGGATGAAGGACGGCTGGGGCATCGACTCGATGCCGGAGACGGCCGAGAACGTGGCCGCCGAGTACGGCATCGACCGGGCGAGCCAGGACGAGTTCGCGCTGCGGTCGCAGCAGCGGGCCGCCAAGGCGCAGGCCGACGGCCGGCTGGCCGAGGAGATCGTGCCGATCGAGGTGCCCGAGGGCCGGCGCGGCACCCGGCTCGTCGAGGCGGACGAGCACCCCCGGGAGACCTCCCTGGAGAAGCTGGCCGCGCTGCCCACGCCGTTCCGCGCCGGCGGCACGGTCACCGCCGGCAACTCCTCTGGGGTCAACGACGGCGCCGTGGCGCTGCTGGTGGCCAGCGAGGCGGCGGTGTCCCGGTACGGCCTGACGCCGCTGGCCCGGGTCGTCGGTACGGCCGTGGCCGGAGTCCCGCCGCGGATCATGGGGATGGGGCCGGTGCCGGCCACCCGCAAGCTGCTCGGGCGCACCGGCCGGGAGCTGGCCGGGATCGACGTGGTCGAGCTGAACGAGGCGTTCGCCGCGCAGTCCGTGGCCGTGCTGCGGGAGCTGGGCCTGCCGACGGACGCCGAGCACGTGAACCCGAGCGGCGGCGCCATCGCGCTCGGCCACCCGCTGGGCGCCAGCGGCGCCCGGCTG
The DNA here is from genome assembly GCF_042434095.1 of Plantactinospora siamensis. Lineage (NCBI taxonomy): Bacteria > Bacillati > Actinomycetota > Actinomycetes > Micromonosporales > Micromonosporaceae > Plantactinospora > Plantactinospora siamensis. The sequence goes on along the minus strand of NZ_JBHLUE010000004.1, from coordinate 361,852 downwards.
GCCCTGACCGCGGCCCTGGAGCTGCGCCGCCGGGGCGGGGCCCGGGCGCTGGCCACCATGTGCATCGGCGTCGGCCAGGGCATCGCGATGCTGCTCGAATCGGCCGACTGACGCGCGGGCCCGGACGACCCGGGCGCCGCCGAGCGGCTCGCGGGCCCCGGCCGGCTGGGGCGACCGGCGGACCGACCGGCGGGGCGGTGCGACCGGTCGGCTGGAACGGTTCGATTCGTCGATCTCACCCCCTGCCGGGCGACGCCGGTGCGCCGTATGCTCGTGACCCATCGGGCCGGCGGGCGCCGGCCGTCGAGCACGTGAGGCGGACGATGCGACAGCCGGACGAGCCACCCGTGGAGATCGACCTCAGCCGGCCCAGCGCGGCACGGGTGTACGACTACTTCCTCGGTGGCGCGCACAACTTCGAGATCGACCGGCAGCTCGCCGAGCAGATCTCCAGGATGACCCCGAACCTGGCCGACACCATGCGGGCCGGCCGGGCGTTCCTGCGCCGGGCCGTGCGGGTGCTGGTGGACTCCGGGATCGACCAGTTCCTCGACATCGGCTCGGGAATACCGACGGTGGGCAACGTGCACGAGGTGGCGCAGGCGGTCAACCCGGCCGCCCGGGTCGTCTACGTGGACATCGACCCGGTGGCCGTGGCGCACAGCCGGGAGATCCTCGCCGACAATGACCGGGCCGTCGTGCTGCACGGCGACCTGCGGGAGCCGCAGCGGATCCTGGACGAGGCCAAGGCCACCGGCCTGATCGACTTCGGTCGGCCGGTTGGGGTGCTGCTGGCCGGGGTGGTGCACTTCATCCCGGACTCCGACGACCCCGGGGGCATCCTGGCCACCCTGCGCGCCGCCACCGCGCCCGGCAGCTACCTGGTGATCTCGCACTCGACGTACGAGGACCAGCCGCAGGAGATGCTGGACGCCCAGCGGCTCTCGGCGCGTACGGCCACCGAGATCACGCTGCGCTCCCGGGCCGAGATAACCGGCTTCTTCGGCGACTTCACCCTGCTCGATCCGGGTGTCGTGCACATGCCGCTGTGGCGGCCCGACGCGCCGTCCGACGTGGACGACCATCCGGAGCGGTTCGGCGCGTTCGGCGGCGTCGGGCGGAACGACCACCGGGGGTAAGCCGTGTCGACGCCGGCGCCGGAGCCGGGCGAGGCGTACGACCGGCCCGGGGCGCAGCGGTACGCGCAGCGCTGGGCCCGGGCCGTGGCCGGCCTCGGGTACGTGCCCATGAGCTCACCCGAGACCCAGGACATGCTGCTCGGCCACACCCGCCGGTTGGCGCTGGCGGTGCTGGCCGAGCCGTTCGACCCGGACGTCGGCGAGGAGGTCGGCCGGGCGCTCGTGGCCGCGCACCTGACCGAGCCGGCGATCGTCGAGGAGTCGATCCGGGCGCTGGCCGCCGAGCTGCTGCCGGAGGTGCTGCCGGCGTACCGGAACTCGGTCCCGCACCGCGACCGCGTCGCCCGGCTGCAGGGCACGGTGGCCGCCGGCTTCGCGCGGGCCCTGCGGGACCGGACGTTCGCCCAGCAGGAGCGGATCGCCCGGTCCGCCTGGGTGGCCCGGGACCAGGTGGAGCAGGCCCTGCGGGACAGCGAGACCCGGTTCCGGGCGCTGTTCACCGGCGCCGCGATCGGGATCGGCATCGCCGACATCGACGGGCGGATCGTCGACGTCAACCAGGCCTTCGCCGACATGCTCGGCTACTCGGTGGACGAGCTGCGCCGGATCAACGTGGCCGAGCTCTTCCACCCGGACGACGCGGAAGGGATGTGGGACCTCTACTCCGAGCTGGTCGAGGGCAAGCGGGACACCGCCCGGCTGGAGAAGCGGTACTACCGCCGGGACGGCAGCCCGCTCTGGACCGACCTCGCGGTCTCGCTCATCCGGTACGACGACGGCCGGCCGCGGTACACGGTGGCGATGATCGAGGACATCACCGAGCGGCAGGAGCTGCAGCAGCGGCTGCGCTTCCAGGCGCTGCACGATCCGCTCACCGGGCTGCCGAACCGGACCCTGTTCTTCGAGCGGCTCGACGCCCTGGTGGCGACGGCCGGCCCGGACGCCCTGGTCGGAGTGTGCTTCCTCGATCTGGACGGGTTCAAGTCGGTCAACGACACGCTCGGGCACGGCATCGGGGACCGGTTGCTGGTCGTGGTGGCGCAGCGGCTCGGCTCCTTCGTGGCCGGCCAGGGCCACCTGGTGGCCCGGATGGGCGGGGACGAGTTCGTCATCCTGGTCGAGGAGTGCGGCGGTCGGGACGACGCGGTGGCGGTGGCCGAGATGGCCCTCGCGGCGATCGGCGAACCGATCCTGGTCGACGGCCAGCGGATCACCGTCTCGGCCAGCGTGGGCGTGGTGCACGGCCCGCTCGCCGTCACCACCTCCTCGGAGCTGATGCAGGCCGCCGACACCACGCTGTACTGGGCCAAGGCCGAGGGGCGGGGCCGGTGGGCCGTGTACGACCCGCAGCGCGGCGCCCGGGACCTGGCCTCGTCGGCGCTGGCCACCCGGCTGCCGGTGGCGCTGGAGCGCGGCGAGTTCGTCCTGGAGTACCAGCCCATCGTCCCGCTGCACGGCGGGCCGACCTGCGCGGTGGAGGCGCTGGTCCGGTGGGACCATCCCGAGCTGGGCCGGCTCGGGCCGGACCGGTTCATCGGGCTGGCCGAGCAGACCGGGCTCATCGTCGAGCTGGGCCGCTGGGTGCTGCGCCGGGCCTGCGCGGACGCCAGCGGGTGGCTGTGCCGGCATCCCGGCGCGCGGCTGGTGGTGAGCGTCAACCTCGCCGCCCGGCAGGCCGCGGACGCCGGCATCGTGGACACGGTGGCCGAGGCGCTCCGGGACGCCGGCCTGCCGGCCGAGCTGCTCCAGCTGGAGCTGACCGAGAGCGCCGTGATGGCCACCGCGGGGGAGCCGCTGCGCTCGCTGCGCCGGCTCGCCGCGCTCGGCGCCCGGCTCGCGATCGACGACTTCGGCACCGGCTACTCCAACCTGGCGTACCTGCGCCGGCTGCCCATCCACACGGTCAAGCTGGCCGGCGAGTTCCTGATGGACGTGGGCGCGGACGACGCGCTGGGCGCCCGCGGCGAGCGGATCGTGGACGCCCTCGTCCGGCTGGCCCACGCGCTGGACCTCACCGTGACCGCCGAGGCCGTGGAAACCGCCGAGCAGGCGGCCCGGCTGCGGGCGCTCGGCTGCGACACCGGGCAGGGCCGGTGGTTCGGCCCGCCGGTGCCGGCCGCGGAGATCGACGCCGCGCTCGCGAATGGCGGCCCTTGCGCCGATGGGGCAGGCTGAGCGGGTGAACATGTCCGACACCGCGGGGCTCGTGACGCTGCTGGCCGGGCTGGCCATCGTCGTGGGACTGCTCTCGATGGTCCTGCCCGGGCTGCCGGCGCTGCCGCTGTGCTGGGGCGGGGTGCTGATCTGGGCGCTGTTCGGCGGCGCCGGTCCGGGCCGCTGGCTGGTGCTGGCCGTGGCCACGGTGCTGGCCCTCGGCGGCACGGCCATCAAATACATGTTGCCCGGCCGCAACCTCAAGCGCAGCGGCGTGCCCACCCGGTCGCTGTTCGCGGGCGCCCTGCTCGGGATCGTCGGCTTCTTCGTCATCCCGGTGGTGGGACTGATCATCGGCTTCGTGCTGGGGATCTTCCTGTCCGAGCTGGCCCGGCTCGGCGACGCCGGCCGGGCCTGGCCGTCCACGAAGTACGCGGTGAAGGCGGCCGGGCTGGCCGTGATGATCGAGCTCTGCGCCGGCCTGGCCATCGCGGCCACCTGGATGGCCGGCCTCTTCCTGGCCTGAGTGGATGTCGGTGCGGGTCACGGTGCTGGGCGGGCTCGGCGGGTTCCCGACCGCCGAGCAGGGCTGCAACGGGTTCCTGCTGGAGCACGACGACCGGCGGGTGCTGGTCGACCCCGGCTACGGCACCCTGCCGGAGCTGCTGCGCCGGGTCCCGGCCGGCGCCGTCGACGCGGTGTACGTCAGCCACGGCCACCCGGACCACTGCGCCGACCTGCATCCCCTGCTGCGCGTCCGGGCGCTCACCGACCGTTCCGGTCCGGCCCTTCCGGTGTACGCCCCGACCGGCGCGCTGTCCCGGCTGCTCGCAATCGACGAGCCGGGGCTGATCGAGCCGGCCTACCGGCTGCACGAGTTCGAACCCGGCGCCGAGCTGGACATGGCGGGCCTGCGGGTGGCCACCCGGGCGCTGCCGCACTGGCTGCCCAACGCGGGCGCCCGGTTCACCGGCCGCGCCGCCAGGGTGGCCTGGACCGGGGACACCGGGCCCTGCCCCGAGCTGGTGGAGCTGGCCCGGGACGTGGACCTGCTGATCGCCGAGGCGACGTACCCGGACCAGATGCCGGAGCGGCACGCGGGCAACCTGTCGACGGCGGCCGAGGTCGGCGCGTACGCGACCGAGGCCGGGGCGCGGCGGGTGCTGCTCGCGCACGCCTGGCCGGGCACCGACCCGGCGGCGCTGCTGGCCGCCGCCCGCCGGCACTACCCCGGCCCGATCGCGGTGGCCGAGCCGGGCCTGGTCATTGAGCTGCGATAATCCGGTGGAGGTCGGCCGGGGCGACCCCATAGCCTCCCGCGCATGACACTTTCCTTTGACCGGGCCGGCAGCGGCCCGACCGTGGTCCTGCTGCACTCCGGGGTGGCCGATCGGCGGATGTGGGATCCGCAGTGGCCCGTCCTCACGGCGGCCGGCTACGACGTGCTCAGGTGTGACTTCCGGGGGTACGGGGAGACTCCCGTGGCAACGGAGTCGTACGACGATGCGGAGGACGTGCGCGACCTGCTCGACTCGGTCGGGTTGGGCCGAGCGGCGGTGGTCGGATCGTCGTTCGGCGGCCGGGTGGCGCAGGAGTTCGCGGCCCGCTGGCCGGACCGGGTGACGGCGCTCTGCCTGCTCTGCCCGGCGTCCCGGCTGCACCCGCCGACCGACGACATCCGGGCGTTCAACGAGCGGGAGGACGAGCTGCTGGAGGCCGGCGACGTGGCCGGCGCGACCGAGCTGAACGTGGCGACGTTCGTCGGGCCGGAGGCGTCCGCGCAGACCCGGAAACTCGTGGCGGAAATGCAGCGGCATGCGTTCGAGGCGCAGCTCGCGGCGGGCGACTCGGCGGCACCGCCGCGGCACGAGGACTTCGACCTGACCGCCGTGACCGCCCCCACCCTGGTGGTCTCCGGCGACCGGGACCTGGACTACTTCCGGTCCACGGCCGAGTTCCTGGCCGGCGCCATCCCGGGCGCCGAGCATGTCCGGCTGCCCTGGGCCGGCCACCTGCCCTCGCTGGAGGATCCGGACCGCACCAACCCGCTCATCCTGAACCTGCTGTCCCGCCACCGCTGATCCCGCGCACCGTCCGCGCGGCGCCGGAGCACGGCCGGCCGCCGTGCCGACGGGCACGGCCGGATCGGCTTATTGACCTGGGTGGATCATCGGGTTCAGACTGCTCGAACCGGTGTGCAGGGCCGGTCGCCTCCCGGCCGCGAGGTGCACACCCCGGGCAGGGAGGTGCGCCATGACCACCACCGACGACCGGATCCACGACGACGGCCAGGACGAGGACAGCCGCCGGCTGGCCGAGCTGGGCTACAAGCAGGAGCTGCGGCGCACCTGGAGCGGCTTCTCCAACTTCGCCATCTCGTTTTCGATCATCTCGATCCTGGCCGGCTGCTTCACGACGTTCGGCCAGGCGTGGAACAACGGCGGCCCGGTGGCGATCTCCTGGGGCTGGCCGCTCATCTCGCTGTTCATCCTGATCATCGGCTTCTGCCTGGCCGAGCTGGTGTCGGCGTACCCCACGGCCGGCGGGATCTACTGGTGGGCGGCCAAGCTGGGGCGGCCCATACACGGCTGGTTCACCGGCTGGTTCAACCTGATCGGGCTGGTCGCGGTGACCGCCTCGGTCGACTACGGCTGCGCCACCTTCCTCAACCTGACCCTCTCGGCGCTCTTCGGCGGCTGGGCCGGCACGCTGCACCAGGCATTCCTGCTGTTCGTGATCATTTTGGCGCTGCACTGTGCCATCAACATCTTCGGGCACCGGATCATCGACGTGCTCCAGAACGTCTCGGTGTGGTGGCACGTGGCCGGCGCGGCCGCCGTGGTGCTGATCCTGGCGTTCGTGCCGGACCGGCACCAGAGCTTCCAGTTCGTCTTCACCGAGCGGTTCAACCACTCGGGGTTCGGCGGCGGGACCGGCGACGCGACGTTCTGGTTCTATGTGCTGCCGCTGGGCTTCCTGCTCACCCAGTACACGATCACCGGCTTCGACGCCTGCGCGCACGTGTCCGAGGAGACCCGGGGCGCGTCCCAGGCCGCCGCCCGCGGGCTGTGGCAGTCCATTTTCTATTCGGCCATCGGCGGCTGGGTGCTGCTGCTGGCGTTCCTGTTCGCGGCCACCAACGTGGACGCCATCAACAAGGCGGGCGGCTTCTCGGGCGCCATCTTCGCTACCGCGCTCACCCCGTTCTTCTACAAGGCCGTGATCATCATCTCCACGATTGGCCAGTTCTTCTGCGGGATGAGCTGCGTGACGTCGATGAGCCGGATGACGTACGCGTTCAGTCGGGACCGCGCCGTGCCCGGCTGGCGGCACTGGTCGGCGGTCAACCGCAACGGCACGCCGGTACGCGCCATCCTGGCCGCGTCGGTGGCCGGCCTGGTGCTCACCCTGCCGGCCCTCTACCAGAGCAAGGCCGGGGTGCCGGTGGCGTTCTACGCCGTCGTGTCGGTCGCGGTGATCGGCCTCTACCTCGCGTTCCTGATCCCGATCGCGCTGCGGCTGCGGATGGGTGACCGGTTCGAGCCCGGACCGTGGACGCTGGGCCGGCTGTCCCGGCCGCTGGGCTGGATCGCGGTCATCGAGATCGTCATCATCTCGATCTACTTCATCCTGCCGATCGTGCCGGCCGGCGTGCCCGGCAACGCCGACTTCAGCTGGTCGGCGGTGAACTACGCGCCGATCGCGGTGGGTGGCATGGTGCTGGCGGTGGGCCTCTGGTGGTTCGCCTCGGCCCGGAATTGGTTCACCGGCCCCCGCCGCACCGTCGAGGCGCCGGAGTCGACCGCGGGCTGAAGGGCCTTCCTTCTCGCCGGCACGGGGTTTGCCGGCGGGTGCCGGCTGGGCATTGACGGTGATCCGGTCGACCCAGTAGACCTTGGTGATGGAGGCCGCGCGATGACGAAAGCTCCGTTGACGCTGGAAGAGCTCCGGGTCGCGGTCGCGGCCGGTGAGATCGACACGGTGGTGCTGGCGCTGGTCGACATGCAGGGCCGGCTGCAGGGCAAGCGGTTCCATGCGCCGTTCTTCCTCGACGAGGTGGTCGGGCACGGCAGCGAGGGCTGCAACTACCTGCTCGCGGTGGACGTCGACATGAACACCGTCGACGGGTACGCGATGTCGAGCTGGGAGCGGGGCTACGGCGACTTCAGCATGGTGCCGGATCTGGCGACGCTGCGCCGGGTCCCGTGGCAGCCCGGCACGGCCCTGCTGCTGGCCGACCTGGCCTGGCCGGAGGGCGGTCCGGACGGCGGCGGGCCGGTCCCGGCCTCGCCGCGGCAGATCCTGCGCGGCCAGCTCGACCGGCTCGCCGGGCAGGGCCTGACCGCGTACGCCGGCACCGAGCTGGAGTTCGTGCTCTTCCGCGACTCGTACGAGGACGCCTGGCGACGCGGCTACCGGGACCTCGACCCGGCGAATCAATACAACGTGGACTACTCGCTGCTCGGCACCGCTCGGGTGGAGCCGCTGCTGCGCCGCATCCGCACCGAGATGGCCGGCGCCGGGCTGACCCCGGAAAGCGCCAAGGGCGAGTGCAACCTGGGCCAGCACGAGATCGCCTTCCGCTACGACGCGGCGGTGACCTGCGCGGACAACCACGTGATCTACAAGAACGGGGCCAAGGAGATCGCCGCCCAGGAGGGCATGTCGATCACCTTCATGGCCAAGCCGAACGCGCGCGAGGGCAACTCCTGCCACATCCACTTCTCGCTGCGGGACGCCGACGGCCGCTCGGCCATGCTGGGCGACGGGCCGGCGCACCTCTCCGACACCGGTCAGCACGTGCTGGCCGGCCTGCTGGCCACCATGCGGGAGTTCAGCCTGCTGTTCGCGCCGAACATCAACTCGTACAAGCGCTACCAGCCGGGCTCGTTCGCGCCGACGGCGCTGCGCTGGGGCGTCGACAACCGCACCTGCGCGCTGCGGGTGGTGGGGCACGGCCAGGGCATGCGGGTGGAGAATCGGGTGCCGGGCGCCGACGTCAACCCGTACCTGGCGATCGCCGGCCTGGTCGCGGGGGCGCTGCACGGCATCGAGCGGGAGCTGCCGCTGGAGCCGGAACTGGCCGGCAACGCGTACGACGATCCGGACGCGCCCCGGGTGCCCGGCACCCTGCGGGAGGCGCTGGAGGCCTGGGAGTCCTCGGAAATCGCCCGAGCCGCGTTCGGCGCCGAGGTGGTCGCGCACTACGCCAACCAGGCCCGGGTGGAGCTGGCCGCCTTCGACGCCGCCGTCACCGACTGGGAGCTCTTCCGTGGCTTCGAACGCCTCTGACGACCCAGGCTCTCCGCGATCTTGCACTTTGGGCCGCAGATTCGTAGTGATTTACGCGCTTTGCCGGGGCCAATACTGCAAGATCGCGCGGGAGGTCGAGTGACGGAGATTCACAATCCGGCGACTGGGGACGTGGTCGGGGAGGTGGCGGCGACCGACCTCGCCGCGACGGATGCGGCGATCGGGCTTGCGGCGGCGGCCTTCGAGGCGTGGCGGGCGGTGGCGCCGGGGGACCGGGCGCGGCTGCTGCGGCGGTTCGCGGCCGTGGTGGACGCCCACCTCGACGAGCTGGCCGACCTTGAGGTGTGTAACTCGGGGCACACCATCGGCAACGCCCGCTGGGAGGCGGGCAACGTCCGGGACGTGCTCGACTACTACGCGGGCGCGCCCGAGCGGCTGACCGGCCGGCAGATTCCGGTGCCGGGCGGCGTCGACGTCACCTTCCACGAGCCGCTCGGGGTGGTCGGCGTCATCGTCCCGTGGAACTTCCCGATGCCGATCGCCGGCTGGGGGTTCGCCCCGGCCCTGGCGGCCGGCAACACCGTGGTGCTCAAGCCGGCCGAGCTGACCCCGCTCACCGCGCTGCGGCTGGCCGAGCTGGGCCGCGAGGCCGGCCTGCCGGACGGGGTGTTCACGGTGCTGCCGGGCCGCGGCGACGTGGTGGGGGAGCGGTTCGTCACCTCCGAGGCGGTCCGGAAGGTCTGCTTCACCGGCTCCACCGAGGTGGGCGCCCGGATCATGGCCGGCTGCGCGGCCCAGGTGAAGCGGGTGACGCTGGAGCTGGGCGGCAAGAGCGCCAACATCGTGTTCGCGGACGCCGACCTGGCCGCCGCGGCCGCCAGCGCGCCGTCGGCGGTCTTCGACAACGCCGGCCAGGACTGCTGCGCGCGGTCCCGGATTCTCGTCCAGCGCTCGGCGTACGACCGGTTTCTCGAACTGCTGGAGCCGGCGGTCCGCGGGTTCCGGGTGGCCGACCCGGCGGACGAGGCGGCCGAGATGGGCCCGTTGATCTCCGCGGCCCAGCGGGACCGGGTGGCGTCGTACGTGGCCGACGCCCGGGTGGCCTACACCGGGACCTGCCCGGACGGCCCCGGCTTCTGGTACGCCCCGACCGTGCTGCTCGCCGACTCGACGGCCGACCGGCACTGGCGCGAGGAGATCTTCGGTCCGGTGGTGTCGGTGCTGCCCTTCGACGACGAGGCCGAGGCCGTGGCGCTGGCGAACGACACCCCGTACGGCCTGTCCGGCTCGATCTGGACCCGGGACGTGGGCCGGGCGCTGCGGCTGGCCCGGGCCGTCGACTCCGGCAACCTCAGCGTCAACTCGCACTCCTCGGTGCGGTACTGGACGCCGTTCGGCGGCATGAAGCGCTCCGGACTGGGCCGCGAGCTGGGTCCGGACGCCCTGCACGCCTTCACCGATGTCAAGAACGTGTTCATCTCGACGGAGGAGTGACAGCGTGCAGCGTCTCCAGGACCGGGTGGCCGTGGTCACCGGCGCGGGCAGCGGGATCGGCCTGGCCACCGCGCGGCGGTTCGCCGCCGAGGGAGCCAGGGTGGTCTGCGTGGACATCGCCGCCGGCCCCGGCCGGGCCGTCGCCGCCGAGGTGGGCGGCGAGTACGTCGACTGCGACGTGGCCGACGAGGCGGCGGTGCGCGACCTGTTCGACGGGGTGGTGCAGCGGCACGGCCGGCTGGACGTGGCGTTCAACAACGCCGGCATCTCGCCGCCGGAGGACGGCTCGATCCTGGAGACCGACCTGGCCACCTGGGAGCGGGTGCTGCGGGTCAACACCACGAGCGTCTACCTGGGCTGCAAGTACGCCATCCCGCACATGCTTCGGCAGGGCAGCGGGTCGATCATCAACACCGCCTCGTTCGTGGCCCTGATGGGCGCGGCCACCTCGCAGATCGCGTACACGGCCAGCAAGGGCGGGGTGCTGGCGCTGACCCGGGAACTCGGCGTGCAGTTCGCCCGGCAGGGCATCCGGGTGAACGCTCTCTGCCCCGGCCCGATCGCCACGCCGCTGCTGCTGGAGCTGTTCGCGGCCGACCCCGAACGGGCGGCCCGCCGGCTGGTGCACGTGCCGATGGGTCGGTTCGGCAAGCCCGAGGAGATCGCCGCGGCCGTGGCGTTCCTGGCCAGCGACGACGCGTCGTTTATGACGGCCGCCCAGTTCGTCGTGGATGGCGGCATCACCGGCGCGTACGTCACCCCGCTATGACCGCGCCGCGCCGCCCTGTGATCGGGATCACCACGTACGTCACGGCGGCCTCTTTCCGGGTCTGGACCGGGCTGCCCGCCGCGGTGCTGCCGTACGGCTATGTGGCCATGGTCACCGCGGCCGGCGGCCGGGCCGTGCTGCTGCCGCCCGACGACGCGGACGCCGACGTGCTCGCGTCGCTGGACGGCCTCGTCCTGGCCGGCGGCGAGGACATCGACCCGACCCGGTACGGGGAGCCGCCCGGCCCGCACACCGGGGAACCGCCCGGCCCACACACCGGAGAGCCGGCGGCCCCGTCCACGGGGGCGGAGCGGGACGCGGGCGAGCTGGTCCTGCTGGCCGGCGCGCTCGCCGCGGACCTGCCGGTGCTCGGGGTGTGCCGCGGCATGCAGCTGCTGGCCGTGGCCCGGGGCGGGCGGTTGCACCAGCACCTGCCGGACCTGCTGGGGCAGCACCGGCACCGGCCGGCGCCGGCGGTGTACGGCCGGCACGGCATCCGGTTCGCCCCCGGCAGCCTGGCGGCCGGGGTGATGGCCGGCTCCGACGCGGTGAACAGCTACCACCACCAGGGCGTTGCCGACCCGGGCGACCTGCGGGTGACCGGCTGGGCGGACGACGGGCTCATCGAGGCGGTCGAGGATCCGGGTCGGCGCTTCCTGCTGGGGGTGCAGTGGCACCCCGAGCACGACGCGGACGTGCGGCCGTTCGCCGCGCTCGTCCGGGCGGCGCGGGGGCTGCCCGCCATTCCGCTGCCGCTGCCGGGTTAGCGCCGGGACCGGTCAGGGTAGGAAGGTGGCCCGACGGGTGGGGTCGGTAACCGACCACCGGTGGCGCCGCCCGCGGCAGGAGGATGCATGAGCGCGGTCTCCGGGGCCGGCGAAGACTCGCCGGCTACCGAGGCCGGCACCGGACCATCGGTGCCGGCCGGCTCCGTGCTGCCCGCCGAGCCCCCGAGCCTGCCCGCCCAGCCGCCGCCGTCCGAGCCGAGGCAGTCGCTGTCGCCGTCCGAGCAGGGCCCTCCGGCCGTCGCCGCGCCAGACCGGTCGCCATCATCCGGAACCGGCGACCGGGCAGCGGCGCCCGGGGCCGGTCAGCGGCCTCCGCCGGAGGTGCCGGCCGGTCTGCGGGCCGCGCTGGCCGAGGGGGGCGAGCTGGGCCGGCTGCTCGCCGACCACGACTGGGCGGCCTCGCCGCTCGGCCCACCCGCCGGGTGGCCGGCCGGGCTCCGCGAGGCGGTCGGCATGCTGCTCGCGTCCAGCGCGCAGATCGTGCTGTTCTGGGGCGACGACTACCGGGCCATCTACAACGACGCCTACCGGCCCACCATCGGCGACAAGCATCCGGCGGCGCTCGGCGGCCCGGCCCGGGAGCACTGGGCCGAGACCTGGGAGGTGCTCGGCCCGCTGCTGGCGGGCGTACGCCGGACCGGCCGGGCGTTCCACGGCACCGACCACCCGTTCCTGCTGGTCCGGCGCGGCTTCGTCGAGCGGGTCTACTTCGACATCTCGTACGACCCGATCCGGCTGCCGGACGGCACGGTCGGCGGCGTCTACTGCATTGTCACCGAGACCACCGGTCGGGTGCTGGGCGAGCGCCGGCTGCGCGCGCTGGCCGAGCTCGGTCGGCAGCTCGCCGGGATCACCGGCGGCGCCGAGCTGGCCCGTACCGCGGCCCGGGTGCTCGGCGACAACCCGGAGGACCTGCCGGTCAGCCTGCTCTACCTGCGGGACGAGGAGACCGGGCGGCTCACCCTGGCCGGCAGCAGCGGCGTCGACCCGGCCGCCGTCCGGGGCGGCTTCGGCACCCCGCCGCCCGCGCTGGCGGCCGTCCTGGCCGGTGGGCCGGCCGCGACCGCCGCGGCCACCGACTTTCTCACCGCGCCGCCGCCCGAGGCGGCGCCGCAGGTGCGGATCGAACCGATCACGGCCGGGACCGAGGTGGCCGGGGCGCTGGTGCTGGCCACCAGCGCCCGGCTGAAATGCGACGACGACTACCGCACCTTCCTGAGCCTCGCCGCGCGGCAGCTCTCGGCCGCGCTCACCAGTCAGCGGGCGTACGCGCACGAGCGGGCCCGGGCCGCCGAGCTGGCGGACCTCGACCGGGCCAAGACCAACTTTTTCGCCAACGTGAGCCATGAGTTCCGCACCCCGCTCACGCTGATCCTCGGCCCGCTGGAGAGCGCCCTCGGCGACCCCGCGCTGCCGCCGGAGTACGAGCGGATCCTCACGGCGATGCACCGCAACGCGCGCCGGCTGCTCAAGCTGGTCAACACGGTGCTGGACTTCGCCCAGCTGGAGAGCGGGCGCACGGTCGCCCGGTATCGCCGCACCGACCTGGCCGGCTACACGGCCCGACTGGCCAGCACGTTCCGGTCCGCCACCGAGCGGGCCGGGTTGCGGCTCGTCGTGGACGGCGCGCCGCTGACCGAGCCGGCCTACGTGGACCGGGACATGTGGGAGAAGATCGTCTTCAACCTGCTCTCGAACGCGCTGAAGTTCACGCTGGAGGGCGAGATCACCGTACGGGTCGACGCCGTCGGCGGCGCCGCGCGGCTCACCGTGGCAGACACCGGGATCGGGATCGCCGAGAGCGAGCTCACCCGGATCTTCGAACGGTTCCACCGGGCCACCGAGACCGGGGGACGGTCCCACGAGGGCACCGGGATCGGGCTGGCGCTGGTGCGCGAGCTGGTGGAGCTGCACGGCGGTTCGGTCGGCGTACGCAGCCGGCCGGGCCGGGGCAGCGAGTTCACCGTCACGATCCCGCTGGGTCGGGACCACCTGCCCGCCGAGCGGGTCGACCCGGGCGCCGACGCGGCCGTCGAGGACGACGAGATCGGTGATCCGGAGGTCGATGAGCCGGGGAGCGGCGATCAGCGGAGCCCGGAGCCGCTGCCGGACGGCCGGCGTGCCGCGGGGGGCGGCCGCATCCTGGTGGTGGACGACCACGCCGACCTGCGGGATCACCTGAGCCGCCTGCTCGGGCCGTACTGGGAGGTGGTGACCGCGCCGGACGGGCGCGCGGCCTACGAGGCGGCGCGCAGCACGCCGTTCGACCTGGTGCTGGCCGACGTGATGATGCCCCGGCTGGACGGGGTCGGGCTGGTCCAGCGGCTGCGGGCGGAGCCGGGCACCCGGCACGTGCCCATCGTCCTGCTCTCGGCCCGGGCCGGGGACGGCGAGGCGGTGCGGGGCCTGACCGCGGGGGCCGACGACTACCTGGTGAAGCCCTTCTCCGGCCAGGAGCTGATCGCCCGGGTCCGGTCCAACGTCGAGCTGGGTCAGCTCCGCGGGCAGATCATCCAGCGGATGCGGGCGCTGGCCGACGCGGCCGTGGCCATCAACACCGCGCGTACCACCAACGACGTGCTGCGGGCCGCGGCCCGGCACGCCCAGCGACTGGTCCGGGCCGGGCGGGTGGTGGCCAGCGTGCCGGGCGTCCGGTTCGAGGCCGACGGCGGCGGCGAGTCGCCGGACGACCCCTCGACCACCGTCCCGCTGGTCGGCACGACCGGGGAGCAGCTCGGCGAGCTGCGGGTCTGGCCGGGGGACGAGGCCGACCCGAAGGCCGCGGACGCGGCCCTGGCGCAGCTCGCCCGGCTGACCGGGGTGCGGCTGGAGAACGCCCGGCTGTACGAGACCGAGCATCAGATCGCCACCACCCTCCAGCACAGCCTGCTGCCCGAGTCGCTGCCCCGGGTCCCCGGCGCGGTGCTGGCCGGCCGTTACCTCCCGGGCAGCACCGACGTCGAGGTCGGCGGCGACTGGTACGACGTGCTGACGGTGCCTGGCGGCCTGCTCGCGCTGGTGATCGGCGACGTGGTGGGCAAGGGGGTCCCGGCCGCGGCCGCCATGGGGGAACTCCGGAATGCGCTGCGGGCGTACCTGCTCGAGGGCTTCGACCCGGGGCTGGCGCTGAGCCGGCTGAACCGGTTGGTCGACTCCGCCGGCCGCCGGACCTTCGCCACCGTGGCGTGCCTGCTCTTCGACCCCGGCGACGGCCAGCTGCGGTACGCCAGCGCCGGCCACCCGGCGCCGCTGCTGGTCGCCCCGGACGGGGCCGTCACCAGCCTGTACAACCGCGCGCTGGGGCCGCCCGTCGGAGCGCTGCGGGGCACCAGCTATCCGACCCGGGAAACCGTCCTGCCGCCCGGCGCCCGGTTGCTGCTCTACACCGACGGCCTGATCGAGGACCGGCAGGTGGGCATCGACCGCGGGATGGAGTGGCTGCACAAGCAGGCCGCCACCGACGCGGACCACGTGGAGGACCTGATCACGGCCCTGACCGAGCCGGTGGCCCGGCGCGCCCGCCGGGACGACGTCGCGATGCTGGCGCTGGAGGCGGCCGAACCGGACCGCCTGACGCTGCGGCTGCCCACCGACGCCACGAAGCTCGCCGTGCTGCGTCGGCGGCTCGAGGACTTCCTGGTGGCGCACCGGCTCGCCGAGGCGGACCGGTTCGACCTGTCCGTGGCCATCTCGGAGGCGGCCGCGAACGCCATCGAGCACCCCCGTGAGCCGCGGGAGCCGTACATCCGGGTGGAGGTCACCCTGCGGGGCGGCGAGCTCGTGGCGACGATCCGGGACAGCGGGCACTGGCGCGCGGAGCGGGCCGCCGGGTTCCGGGGCCGGGGGCTCGCGCTGATCGGGGCGCTCGCCGACCTGACCGTGCAGCGCGGTGTGGCCGGAACCACTGTCACGCTGCGCCGTCGGCTCGGCGAGCGGGCCTGACCGCCGGCCGTCAGTCCGGACGCAGCCAGGGCTGGTCGCCGGCCGTCAGTCCGGACGCAGCCAGGGCTGGTCGCCGAGGCCGGAGATGTCCAGCACCCGCCGGACCTGCCGGGACGGGAACACCGTCAGGGTGTCCGGAAAGTCCTCGGCCAGCCGCACCACGGCATGGATGGCGGCCGAGTCGAAGAACGAGACCGAGCGCAGGTCCAGGGTGATGCGCCGGGCGCCCTCCCTGGTGGCGGCCTGGATCATCGCGTCCGCGGTGGCCATGTCGACCTCCCCGGAAACGAGCACACGCACATGATCGCCCTCCACCTCGGTGGTGGTGGCGAAGAAGGAGTCCGGATCCGCTTGATCCACGCTGACACGATGGCACAGCGGTGGGACGGGAGCAACAACGCCACCTGCCGGTGGACCGGATCGGCCCGCGGAACCCCCGCCGGGTGGCCTCCCGACCTCGCCGGGCGGCCTCCGGACCTCGCTGGGGCGCCCTGCGGACCCCGCCAGCCGGACTGCGGACCCCGCCGGGCGGCCTCCGGACCCCGCGGGCCGGCTCGAGCACGGCGATAGGCTGGAACGCATGACCGTCCGTGCGCCGCTCACCCCCGGCACGCTCTCTCCGTGGCGAGCCGTGCCGTCCACCATCGCCCGCCCGGAGTACGTGGGCAGGAAGCAGCCCCGGCCGTGGCGAGGGTCGCACGTACAGACGCCCGAGACGATCGAGAAGATGCGGCTGGCCAGCCGGCTCGCCGCCCAGGCCACCCAGCTGGCCGGGGAGCACTGCAAGCCCGGGGTGACGACGGACGAGATCGACCGGGTGGTGCACGAGTTCCTCGTCGACCACGGGGCGTACCCCTCGACGCTGGGCTACAAGGGCTTCCCCAAGTCCTGCTGCACGAGCATCAACGAGGTGATCTGCCACGGCATCCCCGACTCCACGGTGCTGGCCGACGGCGACATCATCAACGTGGACGTCACCGCGTACATCGGGGGCGTGCACGGCGACACCGACGCCACGTTCTGCGTGGGCGAGGTCTCCGAGGAGGCCCGCCTGCTGGTGGAGCGGACCCACGAGGCGATGATGCGGGGCGTCCGCGCCGTCCGGCCCGGCCGGCAGATCAACGTGATCGGCCGGGTGATCGAGTCGTACGCCCGCCGGTTCGGCTACGGCGTCGTGCGGGACTTCACCGGGCACGGCATCGGCGAGACGTTCCACAGCGGGCTCTACATCCCGCACTACGACAGCCCCCGGCCGACCGACATCATGGAGCCCGGTATGACGTTCACGATCGAGCCGATGATCTGCCTGGGCACGTACGAGTACGACGTCTGGGACGACGGCTGGACGGTGGTCACCAAGGACCGGAAGTGGACGGCCCAGTTCGAGCACACCATCGTCGTCACCGACGACGGCGCCGAGATCCTGACCCTGCCGTGACCGACAGCCCGGCGGCGCTCCGTGAGGCGCACCACGCGGATGTCTCGGGCGGCTGGCTGCGGCCCGCCGTCTTCGGCGCGATGGACGGCCTGGTGACCAACATCGCCCTGATCGCGGGCGTGGGCGGCGGTGGTGTCGCGCCGCGCAGCGTCGTGCTGACCGGCGCGGCCGGCCTGGTGGCCGGGGCCATCTCGATGGGCCTGGGCGAATACACCAGCGTCAAGTCGGCCAACGAGCAGGTGGCCAACGAGGTGGCCAAGGAGCGCCGCGAGCTGGAACGGCACCCCGAGGCCGAGGCCCGGGAGCTGGCCACCGCCTGGGCCAACCGCGGCCTGCCCCGCGAGCTGGCCGATCAGGTCGCGCACGCGCTGCGGGCCAACCCGGAGGAGGCGCTGCGGATCCACGTCCGGGAGGAGCTCGGGGTGGACCCGGACGACCAGCCCAGCCCGTGGACGGCGGCCTTCTCGTCGCTGCTCTGCTTCTCCGTCGGCGCCTTCGTGCCGCTGCTCACGTACGTGCTGGGGTTCACCAGCCTCGGCCTGGCGCTCGCGGTCGGCGGCCTGGGCCTGTTCGTGGCCGGCGCCATCGTGGCCCGGTTCACCAACCGCAGGTGGTGGCTCAGCGGCGGCCGCCAGCTGCTGCTGGGTGCGGCCGCCACCGGCGTCACCTACCTGGTGGGCAAGCTGATCGGGGTGTCCGGGGCGCTCGGCTGAGCCGGCCGTTCCGGACCACCCGACCCGCGCCCGGCCCGTCAGCTGAGGTGGCGCAGCCGCGGCCAGACCTGCGACCAGGTTGCCCGCGGGTCGCGGCACAGCCAGACCGGGGTGCCCTGCTCGTCGTTGTCCACGCCGTAGCCGTTGTCGATCCTGGCCGCCAGGCCGACCGAACCGAAGAACGGGCCCAACTGGTCCGCCGTACCGCCGAGGAAGATCACCGGGCCGGTGGCGGTGTCCGGCGGCGGCCCCCAGCGCCAGAAGGCCAGGTGCCCGCTGTACGGCCGGGGCAGCCCGTACGCCGGGCCGTACCGGTCGATGGCGCCGGCCTCGCCGTAGTTGCCGGTCATGATCACCACGCCGGCCCGCTGGTCGGCCGGGATCGAGTCGTACACCCCGGCGACCGTGCGGGTCAGCTGCTGCCAGCCGATGGTCTCGCCGGCGTCGTAGTTGATGGCCGCCTCGGGCGTGTCCGGCAGCATCCGGGCGGGGTAGATCGGCAGCCCGAGCGCCGCGGTGAAGATGCCGTTGACCGCGACGGCCGCGCCGATCCAGGCCGTGCGGCGCCGCCCGGTGGCCCGCCCGATCCACCCCAGGGCCGCCATCGAACCCGCGCCGACCAGCGCCGGGTACGCCCCGACGGGGTAGTATTCCCGGCCGCCGGTGATCAGGATCAGCGCCAGCACCACGAGGTACGCGACGCCGAGGAAGCGGTACGGCCGGGCGTCCGGGGTGCGCAGCAGCCGCCACAGGCCGGCGATCCAGAGCGCCGCGACCGGCGGCCCCAGCATCAGCAGCTGGCTGGGCAGCAGGCCCAGCCGGCCGCCGAAGTCCGCGTCCGCCCGGATCACCGACGCCATCTCCAGCTGCGGCCAGCCGTTCGTGGCCTGCCACCACAGGTTCGGCGCCCACAGTGCCGCCGCCACCGCTGCGCCCAGCCACAGGGCGGGCCGGCGCAGCACCGAGCGCGGCCCGACCAGCACGATCGACAGCCCGAGCGCCACCAGGAACAGCACCGGAAGCGACTTGGCCAGCAGGCCGACGCCGACCACCGGCCCGAGGATCAGCAGCGTGACGTCGTCCCGGGTACGCACCCAGCGGGCCAGCAGCCAGGCCACCGCGGTCCAGCAGGCGATGTCGAACGGCGTGGTGCTGAGCAGGTGGCCCGAGACGATCACGGCGGGCGCCGTGGCCCAGACGGCCGCGGCCAGCACCTGGGCCCGGCGGTCCCCACCGATCTCCCGGGTGAGCAGGCCGACGAGCAGCACGGTGACGCCCACGACGAGCGCGGTGGGCAGCCGGAGGGCCACCACCGACCCGCCGGCGAGCCGGTCGGCCAGCCCTGCCAGCGCCGGCACCAGCGGCGGCTGATCGTCGTATCCCCAGGCGAGGTGACGGGCGGCGACCCGGTAGTACAGCTCGTCGCGGTGGTACCCGTACCGACCGGCGAAGGCCAGCAGCAACAGCGCCGTGGCGCCGGCCACAGTGGTCAGCCACCGCCAGGCCACGGGCGGCGCGGCCGTCGTGGCGCTCGGTTCCGATTCGGTCCGGACGGCCGCCGGGATGTCGGTCACCGGCTCAGGGTATCGGCGCAGGTCTACCCGCCGCCGTCCCGCGGCGGCCGCGGTCCGCGCGGTGGGGCGCGGTCGGCGCGGTGGGGCGCGGTCCGTGCGGTGGGGCGCGGTCCGTGCGGTGGGGCGCGGTCCGTGCGGTGGGGCGCGGTCCGCGCGGTGGCTCAGGCCGGCTCGAGCCGGAACACCACGATGTCCCGGCCGGCGGCCCGCCGGGCGTACGTCTGATACGCCGGCCACTCGGCCACGAGCATGGCCCACAACCGGTCCCGCTCGGCGCCGGTCACCCGGCGGCCGCGCACCGGGATGCGCCGCCCGCCCACGGTCACCGTGCCGGCCGGGTTGGCCAGCAGGTTGAGCGCCCAGGCGGGCTGGTGCTGCTGCCCCCAGTTGGATCCGGCCACCACGAACGCGTCGCCATCGGGGAGCGCCAGCAGCGGCGTTTCCCGGGGCTGCCCGGAACGGCGTCCGGTGGTGGTCAGCAGCAGGGACGGCACCAGCCCGAGCGCCACCACCCGGCCCCCGGTGAGCCGGCCGACCAGGCGGTCGGCCGGCACCAGCCAGCGGAAGGCGGCCGCGAACCAGGCCTCATGGCCCAACCGGCGGGCGAGACTGCGCAGCATCGACACGCCGCCAGTGTAGGGACGAGTCCGCCGGGCGCGCCCCGGCGCGGCCGTAGGTTCGCCGGGCCCAGAGGGGCGTCGAAGGTCACGAGGAGTCACCTCCGCCAAGGCAAGTGCCATGCAAAAGCCATGCCTGACAGTCATAAAGATGACTTTCAGGCATGGTTCTCGTGTGTTTCGCCCCCGCCGGGAGGTTGCGCACAGCCCCGGGTATGGACGGGCCGCGGCTCGCGGCCGGCGCGTCGGCTGCTAGCTCAGGCGACCGGGGAAGGGCACCGTGGCCGGCGAGACGCCCGCGGCCCGGCGCCACCGGGTGGCGCGTACGGCACAGTCGGTGAGTCCGGCCAGCGCGGTCCGCCGCTGGTCGCCGGTCAGGCCCGGCAGCGCCACCCGCCAGGCGGCACCGGTCCGCTCCTCGATCTGAACGGCCAACTTCAGCGCGGCCGCCGCGTCCGTCACCGGGAACGGCAGCGCGTACGCCGCGGCCCGATCGGGCGCCGGCGTGCCCTGCGCGGTGAGCAGCAGCACCAGCCGGTCGCGGCGGTCCCGGTGCGCCGCCTCGGCGGCCCGGGCCGCGGCCGCCTGCCCACCGGCCAGCCGGACCCCGATCGGCCCGTACGCGTAGATGGCCGCGTGCTCCGCCTCGAGCGCGGCGACCAGGGCCGCGCTCATGTCGGCTCCTCGCTGCGCTCGGTCATTGCAGCACCTCGGCGTGGGTGGCCCGGGCGGCCGCGACCGAGCCGGCCAACGCCGCGTGCCGCGCCGGCGCGGCCAGGCACGCGGCCGTGGCGTTGTCCCGGGCGTGCTGTTCCGCCCCGCGCAGCGCCGCCAGTTCGGCGTCGGCGTCACCGCCGGGCGGGGGCGCCGACGGCGTACCGCTCGGGAGCGACGTGCCGGTGGCCTTGGCCAGCTCGGCGGCGTGCGCGCGATGCGCGGCCGCCAGCGGGGCGAGCCGGTCGGCGAGCTGGGGGAACGCCGTGGCCGCGGCGTCGTGCCGGGCCGCCAGCTCGAGCGCCTCGGCGACCAGCGGTACGAGCGGATCGGGGGACGGGGAGGGATCGGGATCGCTGTTGAAGATCCCGCAGCCGGTCAGCGGGATCGTGCCCGCCGCGGCCGTTGCCGCCGCCATCCCCCGCAACAGTCGGCGACGCGACCATCCCCCCGACTGCGCTGACACCTCGGTTCGCACGCGGCCAAGTCAACACCATGCCGGCGGCGTGCGGGGGATCAGTCGGTGCGCCGACGGGGCCGTCCGCCGGCCAGCGCGTTACGCTCTGCGCAGCCGCCGGGCGCGTCCAGGCCCGGTGGCGTACTGGCCTGGCTGCCCGACGAGGGTTTCACGAGCACGGAAGGGGTGCGGAAGATGACGCAGCGTGGCCGCGCCTCGAGCCGGTCGTCGGGTGGCGCGCGACCGGGGGCGCGCGCCCAGGGCGGTGAGCGGCCCCGGCCGGCGGACCGCCCCCGGGTGGATCAGTCGGCGCGGCGGCAGCGGCTGCGCGAGGTGGTCGAACCGGTGATCACGGACGCCGGCTACGACCTCGAGGATCTGTCGGTGTCCCGCGCCGGTCGCCGGCATGTCGTACGGGTGATCGTCGACGGTGACGGCGGGGTGAGCCTGGACGCGGTGGCCGAGGTGTCCCGCCGGGTGTCCCGGGCGCTGGACGAGGCCGAGGAGACCGGCGGCGACCTGCTGGCCGGGGAATATCAGCTGGAGGTCAGCTCGCCGGGCGTGGACCGGCCGCTGACGCTGCCCCGGCACTGGCGCCGGAACATCGGACGCCTGGTGCGGGTCACCGCACGAGGCTCCGGCGGGTTGCCCGCGCAGCGTGGCGCGGAGCCGGTGACCGGGGACCGCCAGGTCGCGGGGCGGGTGCTGACCGCCGACGAGGACGGGGTGACCCTCGAGGTCGCCGGGGAATCGGCACGGTGGAGCTATCCGGATCTCGGACCCGGCCGGGTGCAGGTGGAGTTCACCCGGCTGGACGAGCCCGACGAGGAGTCGGGGGACGAGGCCATCGACGAGGCCGACGACGCGGACGGTCCGGATGACGTCACCGACATCGACGATTTTGACGATCCGGCCGACGATGAGGATGTGGAGGACGAGGAGAGGTGAACATCGACCTCGCGGCGCTGCGCGCGCTGGAGCGCGAGCGGGAGATCCCGTTCGAGACCATCCTCGCGGCAATCGAGACCGCGTTGCTGACCGCGTACCGGCACACCGAGGGCGCCGAGACGCACGCCCGGGTGGAGATCGACCGCAAGACCGGCGCGGCCTCCGTGTACGCACAGGAGGTCGACACCGAGGGCGCGGTGACCCGGGAGTGGGACGACACGCCGCACGACTTCGGCCGGATCGCGGCCATGACGGCCAAGCAGGTCATCCTGCAGCGCCTGCGCGAGGCCACCGACGAGGTGCACTTCGGCGAGTACGCGGGCCGGGACGGCGATCTGGTCACCGGCGTGGTGCAGGCGCACGAGGCGCGCAGCGAGAAGGGCATCGTCAGCGTCGACCTGGGCAAACTGGAGGCGGTGCTGCCGCAGGCCGAGCAGGTGCCCGGCGAGCGGTACGAGCACGGGCAGCGGTTGCGCTGCGTGGTCGTGCACGTGGCGAAGACCTTCCGCGGCCCACAGATCACGCTCTCCCGGTCCCATCCCAACCTGGTGAAGAAGCTGTTCGCCCTGGAGGTGCCGGAGATCGCCGATGGCACCGTGGAGATCGCGGCGATCGCCCGCGAGGCCGGGCACCGGACGAAGATCGCGGTCCGCTCCACGGTGCCGGGCGTGAACCCGAAGGGCGCCTGCATCGGGCCGATGGGCCAGCGGGTCCGGGCGGTGATGAGCGAGCTGCACGGTGAAAAGATCGACATCATCGACTGGTCCGAGGATCCGGCCACCTTCGTGGGCAACGCGCTGTCGCCTGCCAAGGCGCTCCGGGTCGAGGTGGTGGACGCGGCCACCCGGACGGCCCGGGTGACCGTGCCGGACTTCCAGCTGTCGCTGGCGATCGGGCGGGAGGGGCAGAACGCCCGGCTTGCTGCCCGATTGACCGGTTGGCGGATCGATATCCGGCCGGATACGGACCCCGCTCCGGGGCCCGCACCGGCCGGCGCACGGAGCAATGCTGATCACGTACCGGAACCGGGCGGAGCGATCTCGGCCGGGTAGGGGTAAACTTTCTCAGTGGTACGACGTACGCGGCCGGTGCGCACCTGTGTGGGTTGCCGTCAGCGTGCGTCCGTCCACGAGTTGCTGCGGTTCACCGCGGTTGGCGACGAGGGCGGTTACGCCCTCCGACCCGATCCGGACCGCCGGCTGCCGGGTCGGGGAGCGCATCTGCATCCAGACCCGGCTTGTCTCGCGCTCGCTCAGCGACGCCGCGCCTTCGGGCGCGCGTTGCGGATCGGTGGAGTTCCCGACACCGATGGGCTGGCGAGGCACATCGAAGCGTCAACCCTGACGTCCGGTCACCCCGACCGGGCGCGGGTCGCAAGCAAGGTAGGCAGACCGACATGAGCACACGATGAAGTCCCTGAAATGACCAGGCTTCAAGTGCACGAGTGAGGTCGCTGCGGGTGCTGCCCGCACGACCTCGGAGTGAGGAGTGCAGTGGCAGGCAAGGCCCGCGTACACGAGCTCGCCAAAGAGCTCGGGGTCGAGAGCAAGACCGTTCTCGCCAAGCTCAAGGAGATGGGCGAGTTCGTCAAATCAGCGTCCAGCACCGTCGAGGCGCCCGTCGCCCGACGGCTGCGAAACGCCTTCGTAGCGTCCTCCGGGGCCCCGTCGGCACCGGCCCCGGCCGCCCCGGCGGCGCCGGCGGCCGCGCCGGCTCCGGCCGCACCCCGGCCCGGCCCCGCCGAGCCGCGGCCCGCGGCCCGGCCCGGCCCGCCGCGCCGGCCCACCGCGCCGAGTCCGGCGGCCACCCGCCCCGGTCCCGGCCCCAAGGCGCCCGTTCCGGGCCCGCCGCAGCCGGCCGCTCCGGTGGCCAAGCCGGCGAGTGCCCATGACATCGAGGTGGCGGCCGCGGAGGCGCGTGCCGCCGCGTTGAAGGCCGAGCAGGAGAAGGCCGCTCAGGCGGCCCGCCAGCAGCAGCAACAGCAGCGCGAGACCGTCCGCCGGGAGCCTCCGGCCGACGGCGGCGCGCCGCGTCCGAAGCCGGGTCCCGGTTCCGTGGCTCCGCGGCCGGGTCCGGCCAACCGGCCCGGTCCGGGTGCTGGCGGTCAGGGGCAGGGTCGCCCCGGTGGGCGTCCGCCCGCGCGGGGTGGCAACAACCCGTTCGGCATCAGCTCGGGCGGTCAGCGCCCGGCGGCGCCGGGCGGCCCCCGGCCGAACCCGGCCAACATGCCGCCGCGGCCCAGCCCGGCCTCCATGCCGCCGCGGCCCAGCCCGGCCTCCATGCCGAGCCAGCGTCCCGGCCGCCCCGGCGGCGGTCCCGGTGGCGCCGGTCGGCCCGGTGGCGCCGGCCGGCCCGGTGGCGGCGGCGGTGGATTCCGCGGTGGTCCCGGTGGCGGTGGCGGCGGCGGTGGCGGTGGTTACCGCGGCGGTCCCGGTGGCGGCGGCGGTGGCGGTGGTTACCGCGGCGGTCCCGGTGGCGGTGGCGGCGCTGGCGGCGGGTTCCGTCCCGGCGCCCCGGCCGGTGGCGCCGGTCGTCCCGGTGGCGGCGGTCGCGGTCGCGGCGGTGGCGCCGCGGGCGCCTTCGGGCGTCCGGGTGGCCGGCCGACCCGTGGCCGCAAGTCCAAGAAGCAGCGCAGACAGGAGTTCGACAACCTGTCGGCGCCGACCATGTCCTCGGGTGCTCCCCGGGGCAGCGGTCAGGTGGTCCGGTTGTCCCGGGGCGCCTCGCTGTCGGACTTCGCCGACAAGATCAACGCCAACCCGGGCTCGCTGGTCCAGGAGATGTTCAACCTGGGCGAGATGGTGACCGCGACGCAGTCGTGCTCCGACGAGACGCTGCTGTTGCTCGGTGAGCACCTCGGCTTCGACGTGCAGATCGTCAGCCCCGAGGACGAGGACCGCGAGCTGCTCGCGCAGTTCAACATCGACCTCGACGCCGCGGTGGACGCGGAGCGCCTGGTCAGCCGGCCGCCGGTGGTGACCGTCATGGGTCACGTCGACCACGGTAAGACCAAGCTGCTCGACGCCATCCGGCGTGCGGACGTGGTGGCCGGCGAGGCCGGCGGCATCACCCAGCACATCGGGGCCTACCAGGTCCGGGTGCCGCACGAGGGCGAAGAGCGGGCGATCACCTTCATCGACACCCCGGGTCACGAGGCGTTCACCGCCATGCGTGCCCGTGGCGCCCAGGTGACCGACATCGTCATCCTGGTGGTGGCGGCCGACGACGGCGTCATGCCGCAGACCATCGAGGCGCTCAACCACGCGAAGGCGGCCGACGTGCCGATCGTGGTGGCGGTCAACAAGGTCGACAAGCCGGAGGCCAACCCGGACAAGGTCCGCCAGCAGCTGACCGAGTACGGGCTGGTGGCCGAGGAGTACGGCGGCGACACCATGTTCGTGAACGTGGCCGCCAAGCCGGGCATCGGCATCGAGGAGCTGCTCGAGGCCGTCCTGCTGACCGCCGACGCGTCGCTGGAGCTGACCGCTCCGATCGACGGGCCGGCGCAGGGCGTGGCCATCGAGGCGCACCTCGACAAGGGCCGCGGCGCCGTGGCGACCGTGCTGGTCCAGAAGGGCACCCTGCGGGCGGGCGACTCGATCGTCGCCGGTGGGGCGCACGGGCGCGTCCGCGCGATGCTCGACGAGAACGGCCAGCAGCTGGTCGAGGCCGGTCCGGCCCGTCCGGTGATGGTGCTGGGTCTGACCACCGTGCCGGGCGCCGGGGACACGTTCCTGGCGGCCGAGGACGACCGCACGGTGCGGCAGATCGCCGAGCAGCGGCAGGCGCGGCGGCGGGCGGCGAGCTTCGCCAACTCCCGCGGCCGGGCCACCCTCGAGACGCTCATGGAGCAGCTCAAGGAGGGCGAGAAGACCTCGCTCAACCTCATCCTCAAGGGCGACGTCTCCGGTTCCGTGGAGGCGTTGGAGGACGCGCTGTTCAAGCTTGACATCCCCGAGGAAGTTCAGCTGCGGGTCCTCGACCGGGGCGTCGGTGCGATCACCGAGAGCAACGTCATGCTCGCGAGCGCCTCGGCCGAGCCGGTCACGATCATCGGCTTCAACGTGCGGGCCGCCAACAAGGTCCGCGAGATCGCCGACCGCGAGGGCGTGGAGATCCGGTACTACTCGGTCATCTACCAGGCCATCGAGGAGATCGGGGCGGCGCTCAAGGGCCTGCTCAAGCCCGAGTACGAAGAGGTCGAGCTGGGCACGGCGGAGATCCGGGACGTGTTCCGGTCCTCCAAGATCGGCAACATCGCAGGTTGTATCGTCCGCAGCGGCCTCATCCGCCGCAACGCCAAGGCCCGGCTCATCCGGGACGGGGCGGTCGTGTCGGACAACCTCACGATCAGCTCGCTCAAGCGGTTCAAGGACGACGCGACCGAGGTCCGCGAGGGCTTCGAGTGCGGTCTGACCCTGTCCGGCACCAACAACATCCAGGTCGGCGACACGATCGAGACCTTCGAGATGCGCGAGAAGCCGCGCGCCTGACGCGCGGTGCGGTGAAGTGAACGGCCGGGATCCCCACGGGGTCCCGGCCGTTCCGCGTCCCCGCCGCCGGGAGCCGAAGGAAGGGCCCCTTGTTATCGCTTTTTGTATAGGAAGGGCCCCTTCTTAACCATTCCGCGTCGGGCGCCGGGTGGCCGCCCGGCGGGTGGCCGCCCGACGGTGGGCCGGCCGGCGGTGGGCCGCCCGGCCGGTGCGAGAATCGGCCGGTGATCGAGTACGCGCTGCTGCTGGCCCCGTCGAGCAACCGGGTGTACGCCGACGCGTCCGGCCGGCTGGCCCGCGCCGAGCTGGCCGTCTTCGCCCGCTCCGGCGTGCTCGGCACCGAGCCGGCCGACATCGGCGAGCGCCGAATCGGCGGGGTGCCCTACCTGACCTTCGCGGCGCCGGAACCGGGACTGGGCGGGCAGGACATCGCGTACCTGGCGAACCTGTCCGCCGCGTACGCGTTGTTCGAACGCCGCGGCGAGCTGCTGCGGCCGGTGGAGCTGGCGCCGCTCGGACGCTACGACTCCGATCTGATCACGATCCCGAAGTACGCGGGCAAGACCAACGAGCAGTTCACCCGGCTGCTGTTGAACATCACCCTGCTGGCCTCGGCGTCCGCCCCGGCCATGCTGGCCGGCGGGCTGGTGGTGCTCGACCCGCTGTGCGGCCGCGGCACCACGCTGAACCAGGCGTTGATGTACGGCCACGACGGGCTCGGGGTGGAGATCGACAACAAGGACGTCGACGCGTACGCGGCGTTCCTGCGCACCTGGTTGAAGCGCAAGCGGCTCAAGCACCGGGCGGAGCTGGTCCCGGTACGCCGGGAACGCAGGCTCGTCGCGCGCCGCTTCGAGGCCGTGCTGGCGCCCTCGCCCGAGGCGTACCGGAGCGGCGCCACCCAGAAGGTCACCGTGCTCAACGCCGACACCACCCGGCTCGCGGAGCTGCTCCGCCCGGCCTGCGCCGACGTGATCGTCACCGACGCGCCGTACGGCGTGGCGCACGGCAGTCGGGGCGCGCAGGGGCTGTCCCGCAGCCCGCTCGAGCTGCTCCGCGCCGCCGTACCGGGGTGGACCCGGCTGCTGCGGCCCGGCGGTGCGCTCGGGATGTCCTGGAACACCCACGTGGCGCAGCGGTCAGCGGCCGCCGAGGTGCTCGCCGGCGCGGGCCTGCGGGTGCTGGACGGCCCGGGCTACGCCGAGCTGTCCCACCGGGTCGACCAGGGCATCGAGCGGGACGTCCTGGTGGCCGTCGCGCCGGCGCCCGACCCGGGGCCTCAACCGGCGTCGCCGCCCAACCTGCGGCGCGAACAGGCGTCGTCGCCCGACCCGGGGCGTTAACAAGGGGCCCTTCCTATACCGGAAGCGATAACAAGGGGCCCTTCCTTCGCGTCCCGCGTACGCTGGTCCGCCGTGTACACCGGAACCGCGCTGTTCGATTTGCTGCTGCCCGCCGACTCCCGCTCGCTGAAGGCGAAACGCTCCTACGTCCGGCCCATCGTGGCGGCGCTGCGCCGGTTGGAGGTGTCGGCCGCCGAGGTGGGGGCCCTGGACCTGCACGGCCGGGCCGAGTTGGCGGTGGCCGTGGTGGCGGCCGGGACCGACCACGTCCGGGAGGTGCTCGACTCCTGCGAGCGGTTGATGGCCGGCCGGCCCGAGGTCGACCTGCTGTCGGTGCGCCGCCGCCTGTACGGGCCGGAGGACTGAGGCGGGGCCGCGCCGCCGGTACGGGTCGGAGGACTGAGGCGGGGCCGCGCGGACCGGGGTGCGCCCCGGGTAGTGTTTCCAGACGTTGGTCGGGCCGGTTCCGCCGTCGGCGGGACGGTCCGCGCAGGAGGCCGTGGAGGTGCGAGATGACGGATCCGGCCCGGGTACGCCGGCACGCGGAGCGGGTGCGTGAGCTGGTCGCTTCGGTGGTGCGTACCCAGATCAAGGACCCGCGGCTCGGCATGATCACTATCACCGACGCGCGGATCACCGCGGACCTGCGGGAGGCGACGGTGTTCTATACCGTGCTCGGGGACGCGGCGGCGCAGGCGTCCACGGCGGCCGCGCTGGACAGCGCCAAGGGGATGCTGCGCAGCACGGTCGGCAAGGCGCTGGGGCTGCGACACTCGCCCACGCTGGCCTTCGTGCTCGACAACGTGCAGGACCAGGCCAAGCACATCGACGACCTGCTGGCTGCGGCGCGGAACGCCGACGCCGAGGTGCAGCGCCGGGCGGCCGGGGCCCGGTACGCCGGCGACGCCCAGCCGTACCGGGTGGACGCGGATGACGACGACGAGTCGGACGGCGAGGCCGGCCAGCCCGCGGAGGCGCACGGCGGCATCCAGGACGACGAGGCCGATGAGGTCCGCGCGGCCGATGAGGCGTACGAGGCCGGCGGGACGCAACAGGTCCCGTCCGACCGGTCGGCCGGGAACGGTACGGCGGACCGGTGGGGCGGGGACCGGCCGTGACCGGTGCGGCGGCGCCGGTCGGCGCGCCGGAGTCGCCGCCGGGGGACGACGCCCCCGGCCGTGCCGCGGCCGCTTTTCCCGGGGCCGGCGGGACCGGACCGGGGGAACGCTTCCCGGCGGGTACGGCGACCGCCCCCGACCGGGCCGACTGGGCTGCGGCCGTGGCGGCGGTACGCGGCCTGCCCTCGACCGCCCGGGTGCTGCTGATCTGCCACGTCAATCCGGACGGCGACGCCCTCGGCAGCATGCTCGGCTTCGGGCTGGGGCTGCGCAAGCTCGGCCTCAGCCGGATCTCGGCGACCTTCCCCGGCCGCTTCGAGGTGCCGCTGCCGCTGGCCGGGATGCCCGGCGAGGAGCTGCTGGTGCCGGCCGACGGGGTCGAGACCGAGGCCGACCTCGTGGTCTGCTTCGACGCGGCCAGCGAGTCCCGGCTGGGCGACCTGCTGGATCGGGTGACGCGGCCGGTGACGCTGGTGCTGGATCACCACGCCTCCAACACCGGGTTCGGCGACATCCGGCTGGTGGACCCGGCCGCCGCGGCCACCTCCGTGGTGGCGGAGCGGCTGCTCGCCCTGCTCGAGGTGCCGCTGGACGCACGGATCGCCGAGTGCCTGTACATCGCGCTCACCACCGACACCGGCTCGTTCCGGTTCGACGTCACGACGCCGCTGGTGCACGAGCTGGCCGCCCGGCTGCTGGCCACCGGCCTGCGCCCGGGCGACATCTCCCGGCGGGTCTTCGACACCCGCCCGTACGCGGCGATCCGGCTGCACGCCGACGTGCTGTCCCGGATCCGCCTGGAGCCGACCGCCGCCGGCGGGCTCGGCCTGGCCTGGACGTACGCCACGCTCGCCGACCTGGAGCGGCACGGGCAGCGACCGTACGTGCTGGAGCCGCTGATCGACCCGGTCCGGTGCACCGCGGAGGCGGACGTGGCCTGCCTGCTCAAGCAGGTGGCCGAGGAGGAGTGGGCCGTCTCACTGCGCAGCAAGGGCGCGGTCGACGTGAGCGCCGTGGCGGTGGCGCTGGGCGGTGGCGGGCACCGGCTCGCCGCCGGCTTCACCGGGTACGGCTCGGTGGACGAGGTGCTGGCGGCGGTCCGCGCCGAACTGCCGCGTGGATCCGGTGGCGGGGCAGCTCGGGGATAACTCCGGGCGTATCTCCCTTTCCGCGCAGCGTGACGGGCGGGGACAATCAGGGTATGGAGCAGCCCTCGGAGTTGGTCACGGAGGCGCCGCGGGCCTGGGACCGGCCCGCCGTCTCGATGCCGGTGCTGGCCGTCCTGTCCGTGGTCGGTGGGAGCTTTCCCTCGTTCTCGGTGCAGGCCAACCTCTACACGATCGGCACCGGCGGAGCGTTGATCTGGTTCGGCCTGTCGCACCGGGCGCCGCGCCGGCCCGGCCGGCCGGTGGGTCCGGGCGTCTACTGGTGGCTGCTGCCGGTGGCGGTCTTCGGCGTATTCGAGGGCACCACCTTCGTGCTCGGGGCGGGTGACGACTTCCCGACCTTCTCTCGGCTCGCCGACCCGGTTCTCGATCACGAGCTGGCCCGGTCGGCCGGCTATTTCGGCTGGTTGTGCGCCTTCTGGGGGCTGGTCCGCCGATGATTCTCCGATGCCTGGCCGTCGCCGGCTTCGCCGTGGCGCTGCTGCTGTTCGGTGCGGTGGAGTGGGCCGCCCGCCGGGAGGGCTCCCGGATCCCCACCCTCGGGGAGGCCTGCGCGTACGTGATGGGTTACGAGGTGGGCTCGGTGCCGGTGGGGCGGATCGGCCTGTTTGGCTTCTGGTGGTGGGTGGGCTGGCACTTCTTCGCCCGGTGATCGGCGGCCTGCGCCGGGCCTCGTTCCACATTCCGAGAACCGTGGGCACCATGTGGACCTGAACGATAGCTTGGGTGATGTCGCGACGCGTGGCCCGGCGGATCCGGGTCCCGCGGGGTGGCCGATGAGCCACCTTCTTGCCTCCAGGGTCAGACCGACCTTGGGTCACGCTGCCTCTGTCTGCGCACCCGGCGATCCCGGGCCCGGCCGGAGGGCGTTCAGCAGACCACAGCGGCGGGCCGTGCCGGCCCGACGCGCCCTGGAAGGAGCAGCCACATGGCCAGTCAGCCCAAGCCGCAGACCGCCAACGACGACGCCCGCGAGCAGGCCCGGAAGGCGCTGCAGACGTCGATGGACACCCGGCAGTGAGTCGGGGGTGATCCGCCCGGACCGCCGATGGCGACCCGGGCGGATCGCCATTCCCGCCCGATGACGCTCGCGCCGGACCCCGGCGGTCGCGCCGGTGGACCCGGCGGCCGCGCCCCGGCGGACCCGGCGGACACGCCCCGGCGGCCCTGGCGGACACGCCCCGGCGGCCCTGGCGGACACGCCCCGGCGGACCCGGCAGACACGCCCTGGCGGACCCGGCGGCCGCGCCCCAGCGGCCGCGCCCCGGCGGACCCGGCGGACACGCCCCGGCGCGGACCGGCAGCCGCCGGTGCGGTAAGCATCCCTAGGGTTTGTGTTCCTTACGGATTTCGTGCCACGATCGGTCCCCGTGAGCCAAGGCAGCCTCGACGCCGCGTCGCGGAGCCGCCCCGGCGCGCGCCGGATCGCCGAACTCGCCCTGCCGGCCCTCGTGGTGCTGGCGGCCGAGCCGCTGTACGTCCTCGTCGACACGGCCGTGGTCGGGCACCTCGGCCGGGTGCCGCTAGCCGCGCTCGGCGTCGGCGGCAGCGTCCTCACCATCGCCGCCTGGCTCGGCACCGTCGTCGCGTACGGCACGACCGGGCGGGCGGCCCGGCGGTACGGCGCGGGCGACCGATCGGCGGCGGTGGCCGAGGGGGTGCAGTCCTCGTGGCTGGCGCTGACCGCCGGCCTGCTGGTCACCGGGCTGCTCGAGATCGCCGCCGGGCCCCTCGCCCGGGGCCTGGCCGGCGGCGGCGAGGTGGCCGCGGCCACCGCGGGCTGGCTCCGGGTGGCCGCGCTCGGCGCGCCCGGCCTGATGCTCGCGGCGGCCGGCAACGGCTGGTTGCGCGGCGTCCAGGACACTCGCCGGCCGCTCTGGTTCGTCCTGGCGCCGAACCTCCTCTCGGCGCTGCTCTGCCCGCTGCTGGTGTATCCGGCCGGGCTGGGCCTGGTCGGCTCCGCCGTGGCCAACGCGGTCGCGCAGACGCTGTCGGGGCTGCTGTTCGGCAGCGCCCTGCTGGCCGAGCGGGTGTCGCTGCGGCCCCGGGCCGAGGTGATCCGGCGGCAGCTCGGGCTCAGCCGGGATCTGCTGGTGCGCGGGGCGGCATTCCAGGCCAGCTTCCTTTCGGCCACCACCGTGGCGGCCCGGTTCGGCGCCGCGGTGGTGGGCGCGCACCAGATCGCGGTCCAGCTCTGGTTCTTCACCGCGCTGGTGCTGGACGCCCTGGCCATCGCGGCGCAGGCGCTGGTCGGTTCGGCGCTCGGCGCGGGCGACGCGGCCGGGGCTCGCTGGCTGGCCCGCCGGGTGGCGGTGGCCGGCGGCCTGTGCGGGATCGTCTTCGCGCTGCTGATCGGCGCCGGCGCGGGCGTCGTTCCCGGCTGGTTCAGCGACGACCCGCAGGTGCGCGAGCAGACCTTGGCGGCCTGGCCGTGGTTCGTGGCCATGCAGCCGCTGGCCGGCGTGGTCTTCGCGCTGGATGGCGTGCTGATCGGCGCCGGCGACGTGCGGTACCTGCGCAACCTCACCATCGTGGCGGCCCTCGGCGGCTTTCTCCCGGCCATCTGGACGGCGTACGCGCTGGATCTGGGCCTCGGCGGGATCTGGGCGGGCCTCACGCTGTTCGTGATGATCCGCCTGGCCGCCCTGCTGCTGCGCCTGCGCTCCGGCCACTGGGCGGTCCCCGGCGCGGTCCGCTGACCCCGGAGCCACCCGCGATCTTGCACTATTGGCCCGGGCATTTCGCATGGTAAGCCACATAAAGGGGGCCAAAAGTGCAAGATCGCCGAGGGGTGGCGGGGGAACGCGGGGGGTCCGGTCCGGTCTGGCAGGCTTGGTCACCGTGAGCGTGGACGGACTGATCGTGGTGGACAAGCCGGCCGGGATGACATCGCACGACGTGGTGGCCCGGGTTCGGCGGCTGGCGCGTACCCGGCGGGTGGGCCACGGCGGGACGCTGGACCCGATGGCCACCGGGGT
Organism: Plantactinospora siamensis; assembly: GCF_042434095.1. Classification (NCBI taxonomy): domain Bacteria; kingdom Bacillati; phylum Actinomycetota; class Actinomycetes; order Micromonosporales; family Micromonosporaceae; genus Plantactinospora; species Plantactinospora siamensis. Next base: position 328,754 of record NZ_JBHLUE010000004.1, on the reverse strand, counting down.
GCTGGTGCTCGGGATAGGCCGGGCCACCCGGCTGCTCACGTACCTCCTCGGGGCGGACAAGAGCTACACCGCCACGGTCCGGCTGGGCCAGTCGACCGTCACGGACGACGCCGAGGGCGAGGTGACGGCCAGCGCGGCGGCGGGCCGGCTCGACGACGGGGCGATCCGCGCGGCGTTCGCCGACCTCGCCGGGGAGATCGACCAGGTGCCGAGCGCGGTCAGCGCCATCAAGATCAACGGCCAGCGGGCGTACAAGCGGGTCCGCGAGGGCGAGTCGGTCGAGCTGCCCGCCCGGCGGATCACCATCGCCGAGCTGGCGGTGCTCGCGATCCGCCGGCCCGCCACCGCGGCCACCGGCGCCACCGGGGCCACCGGCGACGCCGCAGCCACCAGGGACGCCACGGCCACCGGCGACGCCGCGGCCACCAGGGACGCCGCGGCCACCGGCGACGCCGCGGCCACCGGCGCCACCGCGGCCACCGGCGACGCGGCGGTCACCGGCGCCACCGCGGCCACCGGGGACGCCGCGGTCACCGGGGGCGCCGCGGTGGGGGACCGGGACGGGGTCGCGACCGCGGGCGAGGGCGCGGTGGTGGACGTGGACATCGACGTACGCTGCTCGTCCGGGACGTACATCCGGGCCATCGCCCGGGACGCGGGCGCGGCGCTCGGGGTGGGTGGTCACCTCACGGCGCTGCGCCGCACGGCGGTCGGCGGCTTCACCCTGGCCGAGGCGGCCACCCTGGAGACGCTGGCCGAGCGGGCCGAGCTGACCGGTGGGGTGGCGGCGCTGGCGCCGGCCGACGCGGCCCGGCGGTTCCTGCCGGTCCGGCAGGCCGAGCCGGCCGAGGAGCGGGTGCTGGGGCACGGCGGTCCGTTGACCCCGGTCGGGATCGCCGGCCCGTACGCCGTGCTGGGCGGGGACGGGCGGCTGATCGCTATCGTCAGCGAACGGGACGGTCGGGCGCGGCCGGAGATCGTGCTGGCGCCCGCGTGACCAACGGACGGCTACGGGGAGGACGGCCATGGAACGGTGGCGGGGATACGCGGCGGCGCCGCGCGGATGGGGTCGGTCGGTGGTCACCATCGGCGTCTTCGACGGCGTGCACAAGGGGCATCAGGCCACGATCGGGCACGCCGTCAAGCGGGCGCACGACCTGGGCGTGCGGTCGGTGGTGGTCACCTTCGACCCGCACCCGTCCGAGGTGGTCCGGCCGGGCTCCCATCCGGCCATCCTCACCGAGCCGGCTCGCAAGGCGGAGCTGATCGAGCAGCTCGGGGTCGACGTGCTGTGCGTGGTGCCGTTCACCCCGGAGTTCTCCCGGCGCTCCGCCGAGGAGTTCGTGCACGACATCCTGGTCGAGCACCTGCACACGGCGGTCGTGGTGGAGGGGGAGAACTTCCGGTTCGGGCACCGGGCGGCCGGCGACGTGCCGCTGCTGGAGCGCCTCGGCCGGACGTTCGGATTCGCGGTCGAGGGCGGCCCGCTGGTCACCGACGACGGCACCGTCTTCTCCTCCACGTACATCCGGTCGTGCATCGACGCCGGCGACGTGTCGGCGGCGGCCGCGGCGCTCGGCCGGCCGCACCGGCTGGCCGGCGTGGTGATCCGGGGCGACCAGCGCGGCCGGCAGCTCGGCTTTCCGACCGCCAACCTGCTCTGCCATCGGTACGCGGCCATCCCGGCCGACGGCGTGTACGCGGCCTGGCTGGTCCGGGACCCGGCGCGGGCCGGGTCGGACGGGCGCACCCGGCTCCCGGCCGCGGTCTCGATCGGGACAAACCCCACCTTTTCCGGCCAGGATCGGCGGGTCGAAGCGTACGTGCTGGACTTCACCGGCGATCTCTACGGCGAGCAGCTGGCGCTGGATTTCGTGGCGCACCTCCGCGAGCAGCGCGCCTACCAGGGGGTCGAGCCGCTGATCGCGCAGATCGACGAGGATGTGGCGCAGACCCGGCGCCTGCTGGGTTGATGCGGCCCCTGCCGGGCGCCGGGCGCGGAAGCTGGTAGCCTGGCAGGGACGTCGGGTGACCGACGGATGGCCTCGCGTGCCTGCACGACGCCGCGGGTGCGAGGTTTACCATCAACCCACGGAAACAGGGAGAAAATGGCGCTCGACCAGGAGTCCAAGAGCAAGATCCGGCAGGAGTACGCCACGGCCGAGGGTGACACCGGTTCGCCCGAGGTGCAGGTGGCCGTGCTCACCAAGCGGATCGCCGACCTCACCGAGCACCTCAAGGTGCACAAGCACGACCACCACAGCCGTCGTGGTCTGCTGCTGCTGGTCGGCCGGCGCCGCCGGTTGCTCAACTACCTCCAGAAGGAAGACATCAGCCGCTACCGGTCGCTCATCGAGCGGCTCGGCCTGCGGCGGTGACGTGACGGGGGGAACGGCGGACTCGCCGCTCCCCCCGCGCCGTCCCGGCGAAAAAACGGGCCAGCGCGACCGCCCGCAAGGGGAGCCGGATCAGCGCACCGGTCCTCGGTAGTGGCCCCCGGGCCGCCGGCAACCGCCGGCCACCCCGGGCGCTTCGATCGAAGACCGGCCGCCTGAGCAGCTCCGGCGAGGTCGTGAGGCCCACGACCGAAGGAGTACGAAACACCCATGACCGAGAACCGCCTCGGCACCCAGCACAGCAAGGCCGTGATCGACAACGGGTCGTTCGGCACCCGTGAGATCACCTTCTCCACCGGACGGCTGGCCCGCCAGGCCGCCGGCTCCGTCGTCGCCCAGCTCGGCGAGACCGTGGTGCTCTCCGCGACCACCGCGGGCAAGCAGCCCAAGGAGCAGTTCGACTTCTTCCCGCTCACCGTCGACGTCGAGGAGCGGATGTACGCGGCCGGCCGGATCCCCGGCTCGTTCTTCCGCCGCGAGGGCCGGCCGAGCGAGGACGCCATCCTCACCTGCCGGTTGATCGACCGCCCGCTGCGCCCCTCGTTCGTGAAGGGCCTGCGCAACGAGGTCCAGGTCGTCGAGACCGTGCTGGCGCTCGACCCGCAGCACCCGTACGACGTGGTGGCCATCAACGCCGCCTCGATGTCGACCAAGCTGTCGGGCCTGCCGTTCTCCGGCCCGATCGGCGCGACCCGGATGGCCCACATCGACGGCCAGTGGGTCGCCTTCCCGACCCACGAGGAGCTCGGGCGGGCCACCTTCGACATGGTGGTGGCCGGCCGGGCGCTGCCGGACGGCGACGTCGCGATCATGATGGTCGAGGCCGAGGCCACCGAGCACACCGTGAAGCTGGTCGCCGGCGGCGCCGCTGCGCCGACCGAGGAGGTCGTGGCCAGCGGCCTGGAGGCCGCCAAGCCGGCCATCCGCGAGCTGTGCCGGGCCCAGAGCGAGCTGGCCGACGCCGCCGCCAAGCCGGTGGCCGAGTTCCCGACCTTCCTGGACTACCAGGACGACGTCTTCGAGGCGGTCGCCGAGCGCGGCCGGTCCGAGGTGGCCGAGGCGCTCAAGATCGCCGGCAAGGCCGACCGCGAGGAGGCGCTGGACCGGATCAAGGCCCGGCTGCTCGAGGAGCTGGCGCCCCGGTTCGAGGGCCGGGAGAAGGAGATCAGCGCCGCCTTCCGGGCGCTGAACAAGTCCGAGGTCCGGGCCCGGGTGCTGCGCGAGCAGGTCCGGATCGACGGCCGCGGACCGCGCGACATCCGCCCGCTGTCGGCCGAGGTCGGCGTGCTGCCCCGGGTGCACGGTTCGGCGCTGTTCGAGCGCGGCGAGACCCAGATCATGGGCGTGACCACGCTGAACATGCTGCGCATGGAGCAGGCGCTGGACACCCTCTCCCCGGAGAAGTCCAAGCGCTACATGCACAACTACAACTTCCCGCCGTACTCGACCGGTGAGACCGGCCGGGTCGGTTCGCCGAAGCGGCGGGAGATCGGCCACGGCGCGCTGGCCGAGCGGGCCCTCATCCCGGTGCTGCCGTCGCGGGAGGAGTTCCCGTACGCGATTCGGCAGGTCTCCGAGGCGCTGGGCTCGAACGGCTCGACCTCGATGGGCTCGGTCTGCGCCTCCACCCTGGGCCTGCTGTCGGCCGGTGTGCCGCTGAAGGCGCCGGTGGCCGGCATCGCCATGGGCCTGATCTCCGACGAGGTCGAGGGCAAGACGCAGTACGTCACCCTCACCGACATCCTCGGCGCCGAGGACGCGTTCGGCGACATGGACTTCAAGGTGGCCGGCACGCGGGACTTCGTCACCGCGCTCCAGCTGGACACCAAGCTCGACGGCATTCCGTCGGACGTGCTGGCCGCCGCGCTGCAGCAGGCGCACGAGGCCCGGCACACCATCCTCGACGTGATGCAGCGAGCCATCGAGTCGCCGGCCGAGATGTCGGACTACGCGCCGCGGGTCACCACGGTGAAGATTCCGGTCGACAAGATCGGCATGGTGATCGGGCCGAAGGGTCAGACCATCAACGCCATCCAGGACGAGACCGGCGCCGAGATCTCGATCGAGGACGACGGCACCATCTACGTCGGCGCCACCAACGGGCCGTCGGCGCAGGCCGCGGTCGAGCGGATCAACGCGATCGCCAACCCGACGCTGCCGAAGGTGGGCGACAAGTTCCTCGGCACGGTGGTCAAGACCGCCGCCTTCGGGGCGTTCATCTCGCTGCTGCCGGGCCGGGACGGCCTGCTGCACATCTCCAAGGTGGGCGACGGCAAGCGGGTGGAGAAGGTCGAGGACTTCCTCAACGTCGGCGACCGGGTCGAGGTGCAGATCGCGGACATCGACGGCCGCGGCAAGATCTACCTGGACAAGGTGCGTCCGGAGGGCGCCGAGGCGCCGGCCGGCGGCGCGCCGGCGGAGGGCGCTGCCGGTGACCGGCCGGGCGGCCGGGACCGCGGCGACCGCGGTCCGCGTGACCGTGGCGACCGGGACCGCGGCGACCGTGGTCCGCGCGGTGACCGTGGCGAGGGCGGCGGCGGCGAGGGCGGCGGCGAGGGTGGCGGCGAGCGACGTCGCCGTACCCGGCACAGCTGACCCGCCCGATGACCCCTCCGTCGCGGGACGGTTCGAACGGTTCCGGGTCCGGCGCGCAGGCGCCGGCCCGGGCCGTCACCCGTACCCTGACCTCCGATCCGCTGGGTGGCACGGTCCGCCGGACCGTCCTGCCCAGCGGGCTCCGGGTGCTCACCGAGGCGATTCCGGCGATGCGCAGCGTGTCGTTCGGCATCTGGGTCGCAGTCGGCTCCCGGGACGAGACCGGTCCGCAGGCCGGTGCCGCGCACTTCCTGGAGCACCTGCTCTTCAAGGGCACCCACAAGCGCACGGCGCTGGACATCTCCGCCGAGATCGAGGCGGTCGGCGGCGAGACCAACGCGTTCACCACGAAGGAATACACCTGCTACTACGCCCGGGTCCTGGATGACGACCTGCCGCTGGCGGTCGACGTCATGTGCGACCTGGTGGCCGACTCGGTGCTTGACCCGGCCGACGTGGAGACCGAGCGCGGGGTGATCCTCGAAGAGATCGCCATGCACGACGACGAGCCGGGCGACGAGGTGCACGACCTGTTCATCCAGGCCCTCTACGGCGATCACCCGCTGGGCCGGTTGATCTCCGGCACCGAGGAGACCGTCTCCCCGATGAGCCGGCGGCAGATCCAGAGCTTCTACCGGCGCCGGTACGTCCCGCCGGCGATCGTGATCGCCGCGGCCGGCAACCTCGACCACTCGGCCGTGGTGAAGCGGATCCGCCAGGCGATCGCCGGGACCCCGCTGGACAGCGGGCCGGCGCAGCCGAGCGCGATCCGGCCCACCGGGCCGCTGGTCCGGGTCCGGACCGGCGGCACCGTGGTCGAGCACAAGGACACCGAGCAGGCCCACCTGGTGTTGGGCTGCCCCGCCATCGACCGGCTGGATGACCGCCGGTTCGCGCTCGGGGTGCTCAACAACGTGCTGGGCGGCGGCATGTCCAGCCGGCTGTTCCAGGAGATCCGGGAGCGGCGTGGCCTCGCGTACTCGGTCTACTCGTACGCCAGCCAGTACGCCGACACCGGCCTCTTCGCGGTCTACGCCGGGTGCGCCCCGGGCAAGGTCGACGAGGTGCTCACCCTGGCCCGAGCCGAGCTGGCCGAGGTGGCGGCGCACGGCATCACCGCGGTCGAACTGGCCCGGGGCAAGGGCATGACCAAGGGCTCGTACGTGCTCGGCCTGGAGGACACCGGTTCCCGGATGAGCCGGCTGGCCAAGGGCGAGCTGCTCTACGGCGACCTGCTGGCCGTGGACGACCTGCTGGCCCGGGTCGACGCCGTGACGGTCGACGAGGTGAACGCCCTCGCGGCCGAGCTGCTCGCCCAGCCCATGTCGCTGGCCGTCGTGGGCCCGTTCACCGCGGCCGACTTCCCGGCCGGGACGTCCTCGTCGAGCTAGATCAAGGACGGTAGCCGGCGCGCCCTGGGACGTTGGTTGGGATAGGTTGTGGCCCGTGACTGACGAGCGTGAACCGATTCGGGTCGGCGTGCTGGGCGCGCGCGGGCGGATGGGCATCGAGGTGTGCCGGGCCGTGGACGCGGCCGAGGACCTTGAGCTGGTGGCGATGATCGACCAGGGCGACTGGTTGTTCAACGCCTCGGACGCCGGCGCCGAGGTCGTGGTCGACTTCACCACCCCGGATGTGGTGCTGGACAACCTGCACTGGTGCATCGACCAGGGCATCAACATGGTGGTCGGCACCAGCGGGTTCACCGAGCAGCGGCTGGACCGGGTCCGCACCTGGCTGTCCCACAAGCCCGATGTCGGCGTCGTCATCGCGCCGAACTTCGGCGTCGGCGCGGTGCTCATGATGCAGTTCGCCGCGCGGGCGGCCCGGTTCTTCGAGTCGGTCGAGATCATCGAGCAGCACCACCCGCGCAAGCTGGACGCGCCGAGCGGCACGGCCACGCACACGGCCCGGCTGATCGCGCAGGCCCGCGCGGACGCCGGTCGCGGTGCGATGCCGGACGCCACCAAGGACGAGGTGGCGGGCGCCCGCGGCGCCGACATCGACGGGGTACGCGTGCACGCCGTCCGGGCCACCGGCCTGGTCGCGCACCAGGAGGTGCTGTTCGGTACGACCGGCGAGACGCTCACCATCCGGCATGACTCGTACGACCGGGCCTCTTTCATGCCCGGCGTGCTGCTGGCCGTGCGCGCGGTGCGCAACCGCCCCGGCCTCACCGTCGGCCTCGACCCCCTGCTCGCCGAGATGTAGGCCGGACCCGCCGGGGGCGCTCCGGCGCGGCATGCGCCGCCGGCGGGTCCGCCGGGCCCCCGTTGTCGCTTTCGGTATGGCAGGGGGCCCTCTTAACGCCGTTCGCTCGGCCAGGCCGACGCTCAGTGCCGGACGGGGGTTTCCGGCTCGCCGCTGCGCTGCGCCGGCACGGTGGGCGCGGCCGGTGGCGCGAGGGGCTCGGCCGGCGTGACCGGGCTGGTGGACACCCGCAGCCCGGCCGGGAGCCCGGTGACCGAGACGCCGCCGGCGTCCACGGACACCGTCACCTCCGCGCCGCCGATCCGCAGGCCCTGCGCGGTCACCGGTCCCAGCGGCAGGCCGGCCATCGGGCGCAGCCGGACGACGCCGCCCGGCACGTCCGGGTCCAAGCCCAGCGCCGCCCACAGCACGGCCACGGCCGCGGCCGCCGACCACGCCTGCGGCGAGCAGGCGGCCGGGTACGGGACCGGCCGGCCCAGCGGCGCCCGGTCGTCCCCGCCGTACAGCTCGGGCAGCCGGTAGTCGAACGCCTCGGCCGCGCCGAGCAGCCCATCGGCGAGCCGTCCGGCCGGCTCGGCGAAGCCACCCGCGGCGAGGCCCGCGAGGACGATCGCGGTGTCATGGGCCCAGATCGACCCGCAGTGGTACGACAGCGGGCTGAAGCCGGCATCCTTGGTGGACATGGTGCGCAGCCCGAACCCGCCCGACATCTCCGGGCTGGCCAGCACGGCCGCCACCTGGGCCTCCTCGGCCGCGGACAGCAGGCCGGTGCCGAGCAGGTGGCCGATGTTGCTGGTGAGCGAGTCGACCGCGCGCTTGTCCCCGTCCAGCGCGAGCGCCGGATGGGCGCCGAGCGGGCCGTCGACCCAGAACCGCTCCCGGAACCGGCGGTTCAGCTCGCCGGCGTAGTCCCGCCAGCGCTGGCCGCCAGGCCGGTCGAACGCGTCGAGCAGCGCCGCGCCGGCCAGCGCCGCCTGGTGGGCGTACCCCTGCACCTCGGTCAGCGCGATGGGCGGCCGGCCCAGGCTGCCGTCGGCGAACCGGACGGCGTCGCCGGAGTCCTTCCAGCCCTGGTTGGCCAGGCCGCGCCCGCTGGTGTCGACGTACTCCACGAAGCCGTCCCCGTCGGCGTCGGCGTAGTCGGCCAGCCAGCCCAGCGCGGCCTCGAGGTTGGGCAGCAGGGCCGCCACCTCGTCGGCGGGCATGCCCCACCGCCAGGCCTCGTGCAGCAGCACCACCCAGAGCAGGGTGGCGTCCACCGTCCCGTAGTACGCGGCCGGCAGCTGGAGGCCGTTGCCCACGACGGTGAACTCGTGGCGGCGCAGCTCGTGCATGATCTTTCCGGGCGCCTCGCCGGACTGCGGGTCCAGCCGGGTGCCCTGCCGGCGGGCCAGCACCCGCAGGGTGCCGGCGGCCAGCTCGGTGCCGAGCGGGAGCATCATCCGGGCGGCCCACATGCTGTCCCGGCCGAACAGGGTGAGAAACCACGGCACCCCGGCCGCCAGGAAGACGTCCGCCGGCGCCGCCGGCTCGGCCAGCCGCAGCGCCCGCAGGTCGTCCAGGGACCGGTCGAGCAGCCGGACCAGCCGGTGGTCACCGGCGGTGACCGCGGGCCGGGACCAGGTCGGCTCGCCGTCCGGGGCCTGTACGACGGCCCGCGGGTCATCGACGTGCAGCCGCCAGCGCAGCACGGCGGTGCCCCCCGGCGGCAGGTCGACCGACCAGCAGAGCCGATCGGCGCCCTCCGCCGACACGCCGGCCCCGTCCGACCCGGCCTCCGCCCGGACGGTGGTGCCGTCCGGCCCGGCCTCCGCCCGGACGGGGGTGCCGTCCGGCCCGGCCTCCGCCCGGACGGTGGTGCCGTTCGGCCCGGCCTGCGACCGGACGGTGGTGCCGTCCGGCCCGGCCTGCGACCGGGCGGCGGTGCCGTTCGGCCCGGCCTCCGCCGCGGCCTCCGCCCGCGCGTCGGCGCCGGTGACCGTGACCGTGGTCCCGTCGGCCGCCCAGGTGAACCGGTCGGCGCCGGCCGCCGGGGTCAGCTGAACCGGCGAGCCGCCCGACTTGACCACCTCGATCGGTGCCAGGTCGGCGGCGACCGCGAGGCTCACCTCGGCGCGCACCGGGCTCGCGGCCGTGGAGACGATGTGGATCTCCTCGGTCAGCTCACCCGCTCCGATCCGGCGTACCCGGTCGATCCGTACGGTCGGGTCGGCGCCCGGATCGCCCAGCCAGCGGGCCAGGCTGACGTACCGGGCGCCGTGCGGGCCGTCCGGGGTCGCGCAGAGCACCTCCGGCTCGCGCCCGTCCACCAGCAGCTCGGCCCGGGACAGCACCCGGGCGTCCGCGTGGAACACCCCCTGCACGCCCCGACCCGCGCGGATCTGACCGGCGGTGTCGCTCAGCGCGCTGGTGGGCGCGTGGGCCACGCTCACCAGGTCGTGCAGCAGGGGTTGGAGCAGGCGAGGGGTCACGGTGGCTCCTGAACGGCATCCGCGGATCGATGCCTTGACAGACGGGGGTGACTGAGTGCACAGTGCGAAACATCCCAGAAACTTGAACGATCCAATGATGCCGCAGCACAGTTGGATCGTTCAAGGCCCGCCAGGAGGTGGAAATGCCGGAGAAGGTGACCATCGCCACAGTGGCCCGGCATGCCCAGGTCAGCCGGCAGACCGTCTCCAACGTCCTCAACAGCCCGCACCTGGTCCGGGAGGAGACCCGGGAACGGGTCCGGGACGCCATCGCCACCCTGGGTTACCGGGTCAGCCAGGCGGCCCGGCAGATGCGGACCGGCCGGTCCAAGCTGCTGGCCGCGCGGATCGAGCCGACCCGGGACGGCATCAACGGCTCGGTGCTGGACCGCTTCCTGCACGGCCTCACCGAGACCGCCGAGGCCGCCGGCTACCGGGTCCTGCTCTACACCGCCGGCGACCGGGCCGCCGAGATCGCCGCCTACGACGACCTGCTCGGGGCGTACGACCTGGACGGGTTCGTGCTCACCGGCACCGACCACGGTGACGTCCGGACGGCCTGGCTGGCCGAGCGCGGCGTGCCCTTCGTGACCTTCGGTCGGCCCTGGGACAGCCCGGAGCGGCACCCGTGGGTCGACGTGGACGGCGCCGCGGGCGCCGCCCAAGCGACCCGGCACCTGATCGGCGCGGGACACCGGCGGATCGCCTTCGTGGGCTGGCCGGCCGGCTCCGGCGTGGGCGACGACCGGCGGTCCGGCTGGCTGGCGGCGCTGCGCGAGGCCGATCTGCCGTACGCCGACGAGCTGGACCGACGCACCGTCGACGGGATCACCGAGGGCGCGGCGGTGACCCGGGACCTCCTCGCCCTCGCCGAGCCGCCCACCGCGCTCGTGTGCGCGAGCGACAGCCTGGCGATCGGCGCCCTCCAGGCGGCCCGCACGTACCCGCCGAACGGCCGCGACCTGGCCGTCACCGGCTTCGACGACACCCCGGTGGCCCAGGCCATCGGCCTGACCAGCGTGAGTCAACCGCTCGGCCAGGCCGCCGCCCGCTGCATCGAACTGCTCACCGCACTACTGGACGGCGACGTGTCCGGCGGCCCGCGGGCCGCCGGACAGCCGCCGAGCCAGGTCCTCCTCCGGCCGAGCCTGGTGATCCGCCAGCCGGCCTGACCGCTACACCATTTCCCCCCAATCACCCCTCAGGAGAATCCGGATGCGAACCAGAAGAACCCTCGGCCGGGTAGCCGTGGCTGGCCTCACCGCGGCAACCCTGCTCGGCGCGGCGGCCTGTGGCAATGGCTTCAACGACGACAAGAGCGGCGGCGCCAAGCAGTCCAGCGGGCCGGCCTCGCTGCAGATCCTGATCGGCTCGTCCGGCGACGCCGAGACCAAGGCCGTGAAGGACGCGGCGGCCAAGTGGGCCGGCTCGTCGGGCAACCAGGCCACGGTCACCCCGGCCCAGGACCTGACCCAGCAGCTGGGCCAGGCGCTGGCCGGCGGCACCCCGCCGGACGTGTTCTACGTCGACGCCGCCCGCTTCGCCGACTACGCCAGCGTGGGCGCGCTGGAGCCGTACGGGGACAAGATCAGCAACTCGAGCGACTTCTACGAGAGCCTGCGCACCACCTTCACGTACGACGGCAAGCTGTACTGCGCGCCGAAGGACTTCTCCACGCTGGCGCTGGAGGTCAACACCGACCTGTGGAAGAAGGCCGGGCTGACCGACGCGGACATCCCGACCAACTGGGACCAGCTCACCTCCGTCGGGCAGAAGATCAAGGCGAAGGGCATCACCCCGCTCGCCCTCGGCGACACCCGCGACCGGGTCGGCGCCTTCATGAAGCAGGCCGGCGGCTGGATCGTCAGCCCCGACGGCAAGTCCGCCACCGCGGACAGCCCGGAGAACCTGCAGGCCCTCCAGTACGTGAAGTCGCTGCTCACCAGCGGCGTGGCCAAGTACCCGAAGCAGCTCGACTCGGGCTGGGCCGGCGAGGCGTTCGGCAAGGGCAAGGCCGCCATGACCATCGAGGGCAACTGGATCAAGGGCGCCCTGCAGAGCGACTTCCCGAACGTCAAGTACACCGTGCACCCGCTGCCGGCGGGCCCGAAGGGCCAGGCCACGCTCTCCTTCACGCAGTGCTGGGGGATCGCCGCCAAGAGCAAGTTCAAGGACCAGGCGATCAAGTTCGTCGAGGCGATGACCGCCGGTGACCAGCAGGTGGCGTTCGCCAAGGCGTTCGGCGTGATGCCGTCCCGGCAGTCGGTCAAGGACCAGTACACGTCGGCCTTCCCGACCGACAAGCCGTTCGTCGAGGGCGCCGACTACGCGCAGGGCCCGGTGAACGCGCCGAAGATGGACAGCGTGCTGGCCGACTTCGACACGGGCATCCAGCAGCTCACCTCCACCGACCCCAAGGCGCTGCTGTCCCGGGTGCAGAAGAACACCGAAGCCGCCCTCAAGGGCTGAGCCGCTGCGGTTCGGGCGTTAACAGGGGCCCCTTCCTATACGGAAGGCGATAAGAAGGGGCCCCTCCTTTCAAGGAGGGCGAGCGTGGCAATCAACGCGTTGGGCGGCACACCCGGCCCGCCGGCTGCCGCCGTCGGTACCGGCGGCCGCGGCGTTCGCGGTGGCGGTGGCGGTGGCGGCCGCGGGATCCGCAGCAATGAACAGATCGCCGGCTGGCTGTTCGTGGCCCCGGTGATCGTGATCCTGGGGTTGTTCCTGCTGCTGCCGATCCTCATGGCGCTGTGGGTGAGCCTCACCGGCTGGAACGGGCAGGGCAGCCCGTTCACCAGCGGCGTGCCCTTCGTGGGTGGCCACAACTACAGCAAGCTGTTCCTGGAGGACAGCCTGGCCCGGCGGGACTTCATGACCGCCATCCGCAACAACATCTACTACGTGGCCATCGTGGTGCCGGTGCAGACCGCCCTGGCGCTCGGCCTGGCGCTCGTGGTCAACAACCGGATGCTCAAGGGCAAGGGGTTCTTCCGGACCGCCTTCTACTTCCCGTCGGTGACCAGCTCGGTCGCGATCAGCGTGGTCTTCCTGTTCATGTTCAGCAGCTCCGGGGCGGTCAACCAGCTGCTCTCGGCGATCGGGATCAGCGGGCCGCAGTGGTTCGCCGACCCGCGCGGCGTGCTGCAGATCGTGCTCGGCGTCTTTGGCCTGCACGACGCGCCGGCGGCGCTGGCCAACGGCGGACCGTTCGGGCTGAGCTGGTGGGACTGGCTGTCCGGGCCCAGCGTGGCCATGTGCGCGATCATCGCGCTGGTCATCTGGACCACGTCCGGGACCTTCATGCTGATGTTCCTGGCCGCCCTGCAGAACGTGCCGGTGGCGCTGGACGAGGCGTCCACGCTGGACGGCGCGACCACCTGGCAGCGGTTCCGCTACGTCACGCTGCCGATGATCAAGCCGACCATGTTCCTGGTGCTCACGCTCGGGCTGATCGGCTCCTGGCAGGTGTTCGACCAGATCTACGTGATGAGCCAGGGCAGTCCGGCCAAGACCACCCTCACCCCGGCGTTCCTGTCCTACCGCACCGCGTTCCGGAACTTCGAGTACGGCTCCGGCGCCGCCATCTCGTTCGTGCTCTTCCTGATCATCATCGTGCTCACGCTCCTGCAGCGCTACCTGCTGCGGGAACGGGACGACGCCGGCCGGCGACCGTGGTGGCGCCGGCGGGCCGTGGGGAGGTCCTGACATGGCCCTGGTGACCGAGCCGCCGCGGACCCGGACCGACGCGCCGTCGGGGGCTGCGCCGCGACGGCGCAACCAGCCTCGCGGTCTGGTGAACACCTTCCTCGGGTACGCCGTCCTGATCTTCTTCGGGTTGGTGTTCCTCTACCCGTTCGTGATCCAGATCGGCAACGCCTTCAAGTCGGAGCCGGACGCCACGGCCAACCCGCTGTCGCCGATCCCGCAACCGGTCGACACGACCAGCTTCATGAAGATCTTCAACGGGACGGAATTCCCGACCTGGATGTTCAACTCGTTGCTGGTGACCGTGGTGGTCACGCTCGGCCGGATCCTGTTCGACTCGATGGCCGGGTACGCCCTGGCCCGGCTGCGGTTCCGCGGTCGCGGCGCGCTGTTCGGCGCGGTGCTGGCCGTGATGGCCGTGCCGGGCGTGGTGCTGCTGATCCCGAAGTTCCTGGTGCTCAACCAGCTCGGCATCTACAACAGCTACACCGCGCTCATCGTGCCGTTGCTGGCCGACGCGGCCGGGGTGTTCATCATGAAGCAGTTCTTCGAGTCGATCCCGGTGAGCGTGGAGGAGGCGGCCCGGATCGACGGCGCCGGCATCTTCCGGACCTTCTGGTCGGTGGTGCTGCCGATGGCCCGGCCGGCGCTGATCACGCTGACCATCCTGTCCTTCCAGGGCTCCTGGAACGAGCTGCCGCACTCGCTCGTGGCGGTGCAGGATCCCAGCCTGTTCACCCTGCCGCGGGGGCTGGCCGACCTGGTCAGCGGCTCGCTCGGCTCCGGCACGCAGTATCCGCTCAAGCTGGGCGCGGCGATGCTGGCCACCATCCCGGTGGCGATCATCTTCGTGGTGTTCCAGCGGTACTTCATCCGTGGCGCCAACGAGGGCGCCGACAAGGGCTGATCCGGACCGCGGCGCGGCCGGCCGGCGCCCCGGGGCGCTCCGGCCGGCCATGCCGACAGCCGGTCGGCTTCGGCGTCGGTCGGCTGCGGCTTGGCCCGGCGTCGGTCGGCGGGTCGTGGCGTCGGCCGGCTTCGGCGTCGGTCGGCGGGTCGCGGCGTCAGCCGGTCGGCGTCGGTCGGCTCCGGCTCGCGGCGTCAGCCGGCCAGCGCCGGGCGGCCGGTCTCCGGCCAGCGCTCCAGCCGCTCCGGGAGCCCGAACAGCGGAAACAGCGCGGGTTGGACGAAGTGGTTGAGCCGGGCGATCAGGCCGTCGACCGGTTCCACCAGGCCGATCGAGAAGGCCCGGTAGCCACCGGCCGGGTCGCGGCGGTAGTGAGCGAACGCGGGCACACCGTTGGCGGCCAGCGGCACCAGCCGGGAGCCACGGCACTCCCGGCCGGGACCGCGGAGGAACCGGCCGATGTCCGCCGCGCCGCGCAGCCACAGCCGGAACGGCGGCATGTTCTGGATGGCGTCGGCGTGCAGCAGCGCCACCAGCGTGTCCACGTCGTACCGTTCGAAGGCCTCGACGTACCGCTCCAGCAGCTGGGCCTCGGCGGCGCCGAGCGTGGCCGGCGGCCCGGCCTCGGCGGCCCGGGCGGCCATGGTGGCGCGGGCCCGCTGCAACGCGCTGTTCACCGAGGTCACGCTCGCGTCCAGCTGCTCGGCCACCTCGGCCGCGCTGAACCGCAGCACGTCCCGGAGCACCAGCACGGCGCGCTGCCGCGCGGGCAGGTGCTGCAACGCCGCCACGAAGGCCAGTCGCACCGACTCGCGGGCCACCGCCAGCTCGGCGGGGTCGGCCTCGGCCGGCAGCACGGCCGGATCCGGCGCCGGCTCGATCCACTCCACCGCGGGGGTCGGCTCGCCCACCGCCGACTCGACCGGCGCGCAGGGACCGCCGAGGTCCATGGGCAGGGCCCGGCGCGCCCGGCCCCGGGCCAGGTCGACGCAGACGTTGGTGGCGATCCGGTAGAGCCAGGTCCGCAGGCTGGACCGACCGTCGAAGCCGGCCATTCCGCGCCAGGCCCGGACCATCGTCTCCTGGACCGCGTCCTCGGCGTCGAACGGCGAGCCGAGCATCCGGTAGCAGTAGCCGGTCAGCTCGCGCCGATGCCCGTCCAACCGCAGGTCGAGCCGGTCCGCCGCCGACTCCGTCGCGAGCGTGGCCACGGGCTCACCGTCCTTCCGCCCCTCAAGGTGTCGTCCTGCCCGCACGCTACGCCGGGGGGCCGACACTTTCGGCCGCGTCGCATCCGGTAACCGAGGGGTCCCGGACCGCGAGCCGCGAGCCTAGGCGGGCTCGGGTGACGGGGCCGGCTCGGTCGGCACCGCGACGTGCAACCGGAGTTGGTCGACCAGCATGTCGTCGACGTCCAGCGCCCGACCCGCGCCGTCCGGCTCCCAGCCGGCGCTGCCGAGGAACTTGCGGGTCGCCGCGTCGCCCTCGAAGGCCCAGGCCACCGCGGCGGTCAGCCGGTCGCCCCGCCAGAGGTCGACGGCCGCCGCGAGCAGCCGGCTGCCGTGGCCGCGCCGGCCCCAGCGCGGCTCGACCAGCAGGTCGGTGATGGCCGCCACGTCGGACCCGAGCGCGTCGGCCGGCTCGTTGGGGGCCAGCGCCTGCTCATCGGCCGGCCCGGACGCCACAAATCCGACCAGATACGATTGTTCGGCCTGTTCGACGGCGACCAGCACGCGGTGTCGGTCCGACGGCGGCGTCGCCACCGCGGTGCGCCATCGCTGGGCCAGGAACTCCTCGTCCATCCCGTCGAGCACGTGCTTCGGGAGCAGCCGGCGATAGGCGACCCGCCAGGTCGCGAGCTGGATGCGTGCGATTTCATCGGCGTCCGACGGTCGCGCCGGCCGGACGTACCCCGTAGCCATGACTGGGAAGCGTACGCAAGGCGAGGTGGTGGGTGGTGGCGCAGGGTGCCCTGGGGCGTACCCGGAACCAGGCCGGCGCCGTCGCCATCCTGGCCGTCGCAGTGGCGGTCTTCATCGCGGTCGCCGCGGTGCGGCACGGGTTCTTCGACCTCAAGGTCTACGCCGGGGCGATCCGCTACTGGGTACGCGACGGCGGCGACATCTACGACTACCTCAAGCCGAGCAGCACGTACGGCTTCACCTATCCGCCCTTCGCGGCGTTCACGATGGCGCCGATGGCGTACCTGCCGTGGCCGGTCGTGATCGTGCTGAGCGTGCTGGCCACCGCGGCCGCGAGCGGGCTCGTGCTGTGGTGGCTGGTCGGCCCGCTGGCCCGGTACGCCGGCTGGACCGGCTGGTTCACCCTGGCCGTGGCCGCCTGCCTGGCCGCCGCCTTCGAGCCGATGCGGGAGACCGTGCTGTTCGGCCAGGTCAACATGCTGCTGCTGTTCCTTGTGGCGGCGGACCTGCTCTGGCTGGTGGCCGGGCGTACCCCGTTCGGGACGAGCGTGCCGGCCCGCTGGCGCCGGTGGGCCGGGATCGGCGTGGGGCTGGCCACCGCGATCAAGCTGACGCCGGGCGTGTTCATCGTCTATCTGCTGGTCACCCGGCGCATCCGGGCGGCGCTGGTGGCGGCCGGGACGGCCGCGGCCGCGTCCGTGCTGGCCGCGGCGGTGGCGCCGGACGCCTCCCGGGTGTTCTGGACCGAGGCCCTATGGAACACCGACCGGGTCGGTTCGCTGGGCTACATCTCCAACCAGTCGCTGCAGGGCCTGGTGGCCCGGCTCGATCCGGCGCAACCGAGCCGGCTGGCCTGGTTGGTGCTGGTGCTGGCGGCGCTGGCCGTCTGGGCCTGGCGGGCCCGGGCCGCCGTGGCGGTCGGGAACGAGGCCGCCGGGTTCGCCCTGACCGGCGTGGTCGGCTGCCTGGTCAGCCCGGTGACCTGGGTGCATCACCTGGTGTGGCTGCTGCCCGCCCTGATCCTCCTGGTCGACGCCGGGGTGCGGGCCACCGGCCGGCGCCGGCGGGCCCTGCTCGGCTTCGCGGCCGTGCTGTACGTGCTGCTCTGCAGCCGCCTGGTCTGGCTGTGGGAGGACGGCTCGGGCGGGATCGGCGGCTTCGTCGGCAGCAACGCGTACGTCTGGGCCAGCCTCGCGCTGCTGGTGGGCCTGCCGGTGCGCCGGGTCAGCCCTGATCCAGCCGGCCGCGGTAGCGAACCTCGACCAACCCCAGCGGTGGACGGCCCGCGGACCGTTTGATCTGGTACGTCGACCGCTCGCCGTCGGCGACCAGCCCGGCCCGCTCATAGAAGCCGCGGGCCCGGTGGTTGTCCTCCAGCACCCACAGCCGCAGTTCGGTCCAGCCCCGCTCGGCCAGCCCCGCGCGAGCCGCCGCGAACAGCGCCGCGCCGACGCCCCGACCCCAACGCGCCGGGTCCACGTAGAGCGCCAGCACCTCACCGTACGCGTGGTCGAGCCGGTCGGAGTCCTGGTCGATCCGGTACGGGCCGAAGGTGGTGAAGCCGGCCGTCCCCTCGGCGTCGCAGGCCAGCAGGGTCCGGAACGGGTGGTCCGGGTCGGCCGTGCCGTTGTCCCGCCGCCGCTGAGCCCAGGCGGCGGGGTTCAGCAGCCCGAGCGTCTCGTCGGGGATGAGGCCCCGGTAACCCCCCTGCCAGGCGCGGACGTGTACGGCGGCGATGGCCGCGGCGTCGTCGGGGGTTTCCGGCCGGATGGTGTACACCGGTTCAGTTGTAGCCCGCCCCGGGCGGCCGATCCAGCACCCACCCCGATGCGGCGGGTCAGCCGGCGCGCCGGAGTGTCGGACGGCTCCGCTAGCGTCGTGGGCGATGGTGGCATCCGAGGAACTCTCCGTGGCTCAGGCCCGGCGCGTGGCGCTGGCGGCCCAGGGCTTCGCCGACCCCGCGCCGACCGGCGTGCCGACCCGGCGCCACCTGCGCCGGGTGCTGGGCCGGACCGGGCTGATCCAGATGGACTCGGTCAACGTCCTGCAGCGCGCCCACTACCTCCCGCTCTACAGTCGCCTCGGTCCCTATCCCACCGACCTGCTGGATCGGGCGGCCTACCGCGCCCCCCGCGAGCTT
Source organism: Plantactinospora siamensis (assembly GCF_042434095.1). Taxonomy (NCBI): domain Bacteria; kingdom Bacillati; phylum Actinomycetota; class Actinomycetes; order Micromonosporales; family Micromonosporaceae; genus Plantactinospora; species Plantactinospora siamensis. Next base: position 310,407 of record NZ_JBHLUE010000004.1, on the reverse strand, counting down.
TTCGAATACTGGGGCCACGAGGCGTCGCTGGTGCCGGTCGAGCTGCACGCCGCGCTGCGCTGGCGGATGGCCGCCGCCGAGAAGCACGCCTGGGGCGGGATGCGGCGGATCGTCAACGAGCAACCCGGGCTGGTTCGCTGGGTCCGGGACGAGGTCGCGGCCCGGGGCCCGCTGACGGCCGCCGAGATCGAGCACGACGCGCCCCGCGAGACCGGCAACTGGGGCTGGAACTGGTCGGTGGTCAAGCAGGCGCTCGAATACCTGTTCTGGGCCGGCGAGGTCACCGCGGCCGACCGGACCAGCTCGTTCGCCCGCCGGTACGACCTGCCCGAGCGGGTCCTGCCGGCCGCCGTGCTGGCCGCGCCGACGCCCAGCGACGCCGAGGCGTACCGGATCCTGGTGGCCATCGCGGCGCGCTGCCTGGGGGTGGCCGCGGAGCCCGAGCTGCGGGACTACTTCCGCCTGCCGGTGGCCGGCGCCCGGACCGCGGTGGCCGAGCTGGTGGAGGCCGGCGAGCTGCGGCCGGTCCGGGTACGCGGCTGGCGGCAACCGGCATACCTGCACGCCGAGGCCCGGCTGCCGCGCTGGATCCGGGCCAGCACGCTGGTCAGCCCGTTCGATCCGCTGGTTTGGGAACGCGCCCGCGCCGAGCGGCTGTTCGGGTTCACCTACCGGATCGAGATCTACGTGCCGGCCCCGCAGCGGGTCTACGGCTACTACGTCCTGCCGTTCCTGCACGGCGACCGGTTCGTGGCGCGGGTCGACCTGAAGGCCGATCGCCGCGCCGGGGTGCTGCTGGTCCCGGCCGCGTGGGCCGAGCCCGGGACGGACCATGGGGAGACGGCCCTGGCGCTGGCCGCCGAGCTCCACCGGCTGGCCGGCTGGTTGGGGCTCGGCGCCGTGGCGCCGCCGGCGGCCGGTGACCTGGCCGGCCCGCTGACCGCCGCCCTGGCCGGGTTGACCGGAGTACGCTGACGACCCGGCCGCCGGGCATCGCCCGGGTACGGTGAGAGCAGCCGATCGACGAGGCGAGGTGGCGATGGCGCACGACGGCGGACCACAGGTCCGACCGGAGGCCGGCACCCCCGGCCCGGTGGCCGAGGCGGGTGTCGCGGGCTGGCCGTCCGGTGCGGTGGCCGCGGCGAGTGTCCCGGAATGGCCGGCCGGCCCCGGGGATGGCGGCGGGCCGTGGACCGGGCCGCCCGTCCCGCCGGTGGCCGAGCGGGACCGGCTGACCCGCTGGGTGCTGCGGATGCACGAGCGCGCCCCGGGCTGGGTGGCGCCGCTCGCGGCCCTGGGCTGCATGGGGGCCGCCGCCGCGTACACGCTGCTGAGCCATCCGACCAGCAGCCCACCGGACGCGGCGCCGACCTGCCTGCTCAAGCTGACCACCGGCCTGGACTGTCCGGGCTGCGGCGGCACCCGCGCCATGTGGTACCTGCTGCACGGCGACGTGCCGGCGGCGGCCCGGCACCACCTGCTCTGGGTGTTCGTGCTGCCGTTCCTGCTCTACCTCTACCTGACCTGGGCGCTGGAGCGCAGCTTCGGTTGGCGGCTGCCCAAGCTGCGGATCTCGGCGCGCACCCTCGGGCTGATGCTGATCGTCTGGGCGGTGTTCTCGGTGGTCCGCAACCTGCCGTGGGCACCGTTCACCGCGCTGTACGTCTAGGCAGCGCGGTAGCTGGGAATCGCACCGGTCGGCCGGCCGACCTCGCCCCCCAACGTCCCGCCGACCGCAGCCGTCACTCAGCGTGCGATTCGGCTCGGTCCGGGGCGGGGTGCACAGGTGCGCTGACGGCCACCGCACGGACCCGGCACATGCCCGCGCGCCGCACCGGCCCGGGGCGGGCGGCGCGGCGCGCGGTGGGGTCGCGGCTCAGCGGAAGGGTCGGATCGGCAGGTAGGCCAGCTCGGGTGGCAACGAGCAGCAGCAGCGGGACGGCAGGCACCGGCAGTTGCGCCCCCGGGTCCGCCCGCCGGCCCGGCACCCGTCCGCCGACCGCACGCCCCGGTTGGTCAAGAAGCGCTTCGAGCCGCCCATCACCGCACCTCCACCCGTCGGATGTCGATGTCGCCGCTCATCGTCCGCACCTGCAGCCCGAGCTGATGGCCGTTGGCCGGTGTGCCCGGTCCGTCGTGCATCGCCAGCTCGTTGCGGGTGTCCCCGGACATGGTGTGCAGGTCCAGCCAGACGCCGGTGCCGGCCACCACGCCGACGCGGACGTCGCCCGAGGCGGCGTCGATCCGGATCGAACCGTGCCGGGCCGTGTCGATCCGGGTGTCCCCGGAGGCGGTCTTGACCTGCACGTCACCGCCGGCCTCCTGGACCTTGATGTCGCCGCTGGCCGTGCTGATCCGGGTGGCGCCGCCGGCGTGTTCGATGACCACGTCGCCGGAGGCGCTGCCGACGCTGAGTTGCCCGGTGGCCCGGCCGATCTCGACGTCGCCGCTGGCGGTCTTGATCCGCCCCCCGGCCAGCTGTTCGATGCGCAGGTCCGAGGAGGCGCCGTCCAGATGGACCTCGCCGAGAGCGCCGCGCAGGGCCACATCGGCGGAGGCGCAGTCGACCCGTACCGTGCTGTCGACCGGGACGATCGCGCGGACCCGGAGCGAGCCGTCGCGGCGGAGGAACCCCCCGGAACGCCGGGGCGCGATCACCCGCAGGGTGTCGCCGTTGAGCTCGGTGGTGGTCGCCTCGGCCAGTTCCCGGGAGGCATCCCGGCGGTCGCTCGGCTGGATGTCGACGGTGGCGGTGGACCCTTCCTCGGCGATGACCTCGATGTCGCCGGAGGCCACCTCGATGACCAGGGTGATCGGACCGGTGACCGGAAACTCGGTCATGACTGCTCCTCACTGGTAGGTGCGCAGGGGAGACCGCGGCGCCGGGCGGTGAGCCCGGTCCGGGTCTGTGTTCGGGATCGGAATGGGATGTGGGGGTGTGACGGGCGCCGGATCGGGCCGGCGGCCCGGCGGTTCAGGCCTGGGCGAAGCCGGTGACCCGGCGCGAGCCCCGACCGCGGTGCGGGCCGGGCCAGCCGGGCGGCGGGGGCGGCGGTGGCGGCATGGGCGGTCCGGTCAGCGCGGTGCTGACGGCCCGGACCAGCCAGGCGTTCACCGAGACGCCCTCGGCCGCGGCGGCGCGTTCGACGCCGTCCTTGAGCGACTCGGCCAGCCGCAGCGTGATGCGGGTGACGTCACCGGTGGGCTCGGTGACCGGCGCGGCCGGGCCCGGCTGCGCCGGCTCGACCGGTTCGGCCGGCTCGACCGGGACAACCACCAGGTCGGCCATCCGGTCGCGAAGCCGGATCTCGACGGCCGCGCCGTCCAGCTTCGTGGTGAGCTCGGCCGCCGCGTCGGTGAGCACCTGGAGCAGGCACAGCCGGACGGACGGGTCGAGCGAGCCCGCGAGCAGTTCGGCCGCGCGGGCGGTGTCGGCGCCGGCCGGTGCGGCCACGGCGGCCAGGTCCTGCCGGAGTGCTTCGACGTACGGTGCCAGTTCCATGACGTCACTATGGCATCATGATGACGTCATAGCAAGAGGAGTTTTCGGGGTGGATGACGTCACCCTGACGACAGGTGAAGGTGCGGCAGCCGCACCTTCCCTCATCGGCGCCGCCCGGTGGTCCGATAGGTTGTGGGTATGACCGAGCACCACCCTCACCCGGCCGGCGGGACCCCGTCCCGCCCGTTCGGCCGGCTGCTCACCGCGATGGTCAGCCCGTTCACCCGCGAGGGCGAACTCGACCTCGACGGTGCGGCCCGGCTTGCGACGCACCTGGTCGACGAGCAGGGCAACGACGCCCTGGTGATCAACGGCACCACGGGCGAGTCGCCGACCACCACCGACGCCGAAAAGGAACACCTGGTCCGGACCGCGGTGGCCGCGGTCGGCGACCGGGCCCGGGTGGTCGCGGGGATCGGCACCAACGACACCCGGCACACGATCGAGCTCGCCATCGCGGCCGAGAAGGCCGGCGCGCACGGGCTGCTGCTCGTGACGCCGTACTACAACAAGCCGCCGCAGGCCGGCCTGCTGCGCCACTTCACCGCGGTGGCCGACGCGACCGGCCTGCCGGTGATGCTCTACGACATCCCGGGCCGGACCGGCACGCCGATCGCCACGGAGACGCTGGTGCGGGCCGCCGAGCACGACCGGGTGGTGGCCGTGAAGGACGCCAAGGGCGACCTGACCGCCACCTCCTGGGTGACCAGCCGCACCGACCTCGCGTACTACTCCGGCGACGACGCGCTCACCCTGCCGCTGCTGTCCGTCGGCGCGGTCGGCCTGGTCGGCACCTCCACGCACCTCACCGGCGTGCTCGCCAAGCAGATGATCGAGGCGTACGAGCGGGGCGACGTGGCTGCCGCGCTGGCCCTGCACCGCCGGTTGCTGCCGCTGTTCACCGGGATCTTCCGGACCCAGGGCACCATTCTCGTCAAGGCCGCCATGGCCGCCGCCGGCCTGCCCGCCGGCCCGGTACGCCCACCGCTGGTGGACGCGACCGAGGCCGAGGTGGCGCAGCTCCGGCGGGACTGCGCGGACGCCGGCCTGGAGTTGCCGGCATGACCGTGCCCACCCCATCCCTCGGAGCAAAAGCATGACGCGAATCGAACCAGAATTTCCCCCGCCGCTGCCCGAGGGCGGCCTGCGGATCACCCCGCTCGGCGGCCTCGGCGCCATCGGGCGAAACATGACCGTCTTCGAGTACGGCGGCAAGCTGCTGATCGTCGACTGCGGCGTGCTCTTCCCCGACGTCGAGCAGCCCGGGGTGGATCTGATCCTGCCGGACTTCTCGCCGATCCTCGACCGGCTGCAGGACGTGCAGGCCGTGGTGCTCACGCACGGGCACGAGGACCACATCGGCGCCGTGCCCTACCTGCTGGCGCACAAGCCCGACATCCCGCTGGTGGGCTCGCAGTTCACCCTGGCGCTGGTCGAGGCGAAGCTCGCCGAGCGGCGGATCGAGCCGTACACGCTGACCGTCCGGGAGGGCGCCCGGGAGCGGCTCGGGCCGTTCGAGCTGGAGTTCTTCGCCGTCAACCACTCGATCCCGGACGCGCTGGCCGTGGCCATCCGGACGCCGGCCGGGCTGGTGCTGCACACCGGCGACTTCAAGATGGACCAGCTGCCGCTGGACGGCCGGATCACCGACCTGGCCGGCTTCGCCCGGCTCGGCGGCGAGGGCGTCGACCTGCTGCTCTCCGACTCGACAAACGCCGAGATCCCCGGCTTCGTCACGCCGGAGCGGGAGATCGGTCCGGTGCTGGACTCGATCTTCGCGAAGGCCACCGGCCGGATCATCGTGGCCTCGTTCGCCTCGCACGTGCACCGCGTGCAGCAGGTCCTGGACTCGGCCGGCGAGCACGGGCGGAAGGTGGCCCTCATCGGCCGTTCGATGGTGCGCAACATGGGCATCGCGCGCGACCTCGGGTTGCTGCGGATCCCGCCCGGCCTGGTGGTGTCGCTGGACGAGGCCACCGAGCTGCCACCCGAGCAGATCGTGCTGATGTCCACCGGTTCGCAGGGCGAGCCGATGAGCGCCCTGGGTCGGATGTCGACCGGCGACCACCGGCACATCACGATCGCCCCGGGCGACACCGTGGTGCTGGCCAGCTCGCTGGTGCCCGGCAACGAGACCGCGGTGTACCGGGTGATCAACCAGCTCTCCCGGGCCGGCGCCAACGTGATCCACAAGGACGTGGCCAAGGTGCACGTCTCCGGCCACGCCCCCGCCGGCGAGCTGCTCTACCTGCTCAACGTGACCCGGCCCAGCAACCTCATGCCGGTGCACGGCGAGTGGCGGCACCTGCGCGCGCACGCCCGGCTCGGCGTGGAGTCCGGCGTCGCCGCGGACCGGGTGGTGCTGTGCGAGGACGGTGACGTGGTCGACCTCGTCGAGGGCCGCGCCGCGGTGGTGGGCCGGCTGCGCAGCCGGTACGTCTACGTGGACGGCCTGGCCGTCGGCGACGTGGGCGAGTCGCTGCTCACCGAGCGTCGCATCCTCGGTGACGGCGGGTTCATCTCCGCCACCGTGGTGGTCGACTCCGTCACCGGCAAGGTGGTGGGCGGGCCGGCCATCTCCGCCAAGGGCTTCTCCGACGATCCCGCCGCGTTCAACCCGGTGATTCCGCTGATCACCGAGGCGCTCGGCCGGGCCGCCGCCGACGGCATCGCCGACCCGCACCAGCTGCAACAGATCGTGCGCCGCACGGTGGGCCGGTGGGTCAACGACGCGTACCGGCGCCGACCGATGATCGTCCCGACCGTCGTCGAGGTCTGAGCGGACCGTCACCGCGCCCCGCTCGTCGCGTCGAGGTCTGAACCGCCGGCCGGGCCGGCCCGCGTCTGGTACGGCCGGCCCATGGCCTGTGGTTCAACCCGACGGCAGTGATTTTCCTCACCCCGTTCCGGCCCGTCCGGGCGGCGTCGGGGCGCCGTACTCCCGCCCGACACGCCCCTGGCGACCGGAGGGAGTCGACGATGGACCGCAGACGGGTGATCCTGTCCGGAGTGACCGCGGCGGGGCTGCTGGCCCTGGGCGTGGTGACGCTCCCGGCGCTCGCGGACGAGCACCCGGGTGGCCGTCCGGCCGCACCGGCCGCGAGCGAGGCGCCCGAACTCGTGGCCGCGCTCTCCCACGATCTGGCCATCTCGCCGGACCAGGCCCGTGCCCGGCTGCGGCGGGAACGGGTCGCGACCGCCACCACCGGCGCCCTGAAGGCGGCGGTCGGGGCGAGCGCCTGGGGCGGCGCCTGGCTGAGCCGGGACGGCGCCCGGCTCACCGTGGCGGTGACCGATCCGGCGCAGGTCGACCGGGTACGCGCTGCCGGCGCCGATCCGGTCGTGGTGGCCCGCACCGCCGGCGACCTGGACCGGGCCAAGCAGCGCCTGGACCGGGCGCTGGACGACTCCACCGGCTCGAGTCCCACCGCGGCTGGCAGCGGCGCGACCGGCTGGTACGTCGACGTGTCGGGCAACACGGTCACCATGCTGGTCCGCCCCGGCGGCGAGCGCGCGGCCCAGCGGCTGGTGACCAGGAGCGGCGTCGACCCGTCGGCCGTCCGGATGGTCACCTCGGCCGAGTCGCCCCGTCCGCTGTTCGCGGTGCATGGCGGGGATCCGTACTTCATCGATGGTCGGGCCCGGTGTTCCATCGGGTTCGCCGTGACCGGCGGGTTCGTCACGGCCGGCCACTGCGGGCAGCGCGGCAGCACCACCACCGGCTTCAACCAGGTCAGCCAGGGCGTCTTCACGGCCAGCTCGTTCCCGGGCGACGACTGGGGGGTGGTCCGGGTGAACGGCGACTGGCAGCCGCAGGGCGTGGTCAACGACTTCAACGGCGGCACGGTGCCGGTGAACGGGTCCACCGAGGCGCCGGTCGGCGCGTCGATCTGCCGGTCCGGCTCGACCACCGGGGTGCGCTGCGGGGTGATCCAGGCCAAGAACGCCACGGTGAACTACCCGGAGGGCACGGTCACCGGGCTCACCCGGACCAACGTCTGCGCCGAGGCGGGGGACTCCGGCGGCTCCTGGATCTCCGGCGACCAGGCCCAGGGGGTCACCTCGGGCGGATCCGGCGACTGCACCCGGGGCGGTGTGACGTTCTTCCAGCCGATCACCGAGATCCTGCAGGCGAACGGGCTCACGCTGGTGACCGCCGCCAGCGCCAACGGCGCCGGCTCGGCCAACCCGGACGACGCGGCGGGCGACGGACCGGGCGCGCCGGCCGCGCCGAGCTCGCGGGTCCGCCACCAGGTGCCGCGGCGCTGATCGGGCGGGCGTCCCGGGAGCCCGTACCGGGATCCGGCGCCGCACCCTGCCGGTGCGGGCAATGAGCCACCGGCCGGCACGGACCCTCCCGACCCTGGCGACGGCCCGGCATGGACGAGGCCAGCTGGCGCGCGGATCGGTGACGGTGGCCCTGCCGCCATGCCGGAGGCGACACCAGGAGTTTCACAATCCGGTCAATCGGCCCCAGCCGGTCCGGCGGCGGGCGGTCCCAGACGCCGGCCCGGGAGCGCCTCGGCCAGCCAGTCGGCCATCCGGTCCGACTGGTGCCGGGTGCCGTTCCGGGCGTCGAAGCGCTCGGCCAGCCCGTACGCCCGGTCCCGCAGCCGGCCGCCCAGCACGGCGAGGTCCGGTTCGGCAAGCCGCTCCGGGACGGACACCTCGGCCAGCGGGTCGGTGGCGGCCCGCCGGCAGAGCAGCGCGCCCGCCGCGGCCAGCTCCATGACGGCCAGCTCCGACCCCGGCTCGTCCGGCCCGGGCAGCCGGGCCGCGAGCGCCGCGAAGCCCTGCCGGTATCGGCCGGTGAGTGCCAGAAACCGCAGGTGGGTGGCGACCGTCCGGGACGCCGCACGCTCCCGGCGATGCCGTCGCCAGGCCCGCCCGTGCGCCCGGGCCGCCGCCTCCGGCTGACCGGCGCCCAGGTACGGCAGCAGCGCCGCGGCCAGCCCACGCTCCGGCGCGGCGGTGCACGGGGAACCCGCCACGAGGGCGGGCGCGAGCCCGCGCAGCGCGCCCGACCAGTCGCCCCAGCCGCCCAACAGCTCCGCCCCGGTGACCGCCACGCACGCCGGGCAGCCGTCGTCGCCCTCGGCGCGGGCCCGCGCCAGCCAGCTCCGCGCGGCCGCGGCGTCCCCCACGTGGTCGGCGAGCCTGGCCCGCAGCCGGTACGCCCGCCCGGGCGGCCGCCCCCGGGACCGGAGCCACCGGGACAGGTCGTCCACCAGAGTGGCCGCGTCGGCCAGGTCGAGTCGGGGCGTGTCGAGCGTGGCCGCCACCGCCTGTTCCTGCGCGATGCGCAGCCGCTCGTCGTCCTCGCCGGTCAGCAGTCCGGGCCGGCGCTCCACCGTGGTCAGGCACCAGCGCAGCAATGCGGGCGTACGTGGCCCCTCGCCCAACCGGAGCGCCGTCTCGAGCAGATCCAGCCGGGCGGCGAGGCCCAGCCCGGGGGCGCGCGCCGCATCGGCCAGGGCGGCCACCGCGGCCAGCTCAAACAGCCGGCGCGGGCCGTCCGGCAGGTCCCGTGCCAGCGCCAGGGCCGCCGCGACCGTGCCGGATGCCCGCATGCGGCGTCCCTTCTGGAGACGTTGGTCCCATCGTGCCGCCGCGGCGTCCCGCGCCGTGCCGCCGCCGCGTCGCTGACGCCGTGCCGGCGACGCCGCGCCGTGCCGTTGCGGTGTTGGTCACATCACGCCGCGGTGGCGCGCATGCCGCCGCAGTGTCGCTCGCGTCGCCCGCGCGGCGACGCTCGCGCCGTTTCCATGCAGCATGCATCGGCGGTCGGACACGGACCGCAGAACCGCGGATTGCGCCAACCGCACGACTACCCTGTGACTCTATGGCCGGCCGCACCTCATCCACGAGTCGCAGACGCGGCGCGTCGTCGACGCGTGGTGCCAGTTCGCGCGGCCGCGGCACGAGCGCCCGCGGCCGGCAGCCGGCGCGCGGGCGGTCCACGGCGCGCCGGACCAGCCGGACCACCCGCACCTCCCCGGCGGTCCACCTGGGACGCGCCATCGGAGCGGTGTGGATGGGCCTGGCGCACGGCGTGGGCTGGGGGGTTCGCGCGGCCGGCCGGCGGGCCGCCACCGCCCGCGAGCTGGACCCGGAGCATCGCCGCGACGGCGCCGGTCTGCTGCTGCTCGGGCTCGCCATCCTGACCGCGGTGGCCGTGTGGTTCTCCGCGGCCGGTCCGCTGGGCGCGCGGCTGGCCGACACGATCCGGCTGTTCATCGGGGCCGTCTCCGTGGTGCTGCCGGTGCTGCTGGGGGTCGGGGCCTACCGGTTGCTGCGGCATCCGGTGCCGCCCGAGGAGGAGCACCGCGGTCGCGGGATGGTCGGCTGGTCCGCGCTGATCGTGGCCACCGACGCGCTGCTGCACATCGCCCAGCACCCGATCGACAACGCCCAGCGCGATTACGCGGGCGGCCTGCTCGGTGCCGGCGTCGGCGATCTGCTGGAGCACGGCGTGACCGCCTGGGTCGCCGTACCGCTGCTGGTGCTGTTGCTGGTGTTCGGGCTGCTGGTGGTCACGGCCACACCGATCAACAAGATCCCCGAGCGGCTGGGCCTGCTCGCCGGGACGGTCACCGGCGCCGCGCCGGAGGCCGAGGTCGGGCCGGGGACGGCCGAGGCGCCGCCCCGCAAGCGCCGGCCGGTACGCCGGCCCGGCCCGTCGGTCGACGAGGAGGATCCGTCCGACGAGGACGTGGCGGACGCGGAGCCCGTCTCGCTGCAGGAGACGGTCGAGTTGCCGCGCCGGCCGCGGGTGCCGGCGCGCCGGGCGCCTGCGCCGCCCGACCATTCGCCGCTGCCGACCCGCGCCGAGCAGCTGGACCTGACGGCACTCTCCGGTGACTACAAGCTGCCGCCGGCCAACATGCTCGGCAAGGGCGGCGCGCCAAAGACCCGCAGCCGGGCCAACGACGAGGTCATCGCGGCGCTCACCGGCGTGTTCGACCAGTTCAACATCGACGCCGCGGTGACCGGCTTCACCCGCGGGCCCACCGTCACCCGGTACGAGGTGGAGCTGGGCCACGGCGTGAAGGTGGAGCGGATCACCCAGCTCTCCCGCAACATCGCGTACGCGGTCAAGTCGCCGGACGTCCGGATCCTCAGCCCGATCCCGGGCAAGAGCGCGGTGGGTGTGGAGATCCCGAACACCGACCGCGAGGACGTGGCGCTCGGGGACGTGCTGCGGTCCCGGGCCGCGGCCGCCGACCACCACCCGATGGTGGTGGCGCTCGGCAAGGACATCGAGGGCGGCTTCGTGGTGGCCAACCTGGCCAAGATGCCGCACATCCTGATCGCCGGCGCCACCGGCGCCGGCAAGTCCAGCTGCCTCAACTCGCTGCTGGTGTCCATCCTGGCCCGGTCGACCCCGGACGAGGTTCGGCTGCTGCTGATCGACCCGAAGCGCGTCGAGATGACCATGTACGAGGGCATCCCGCACCTGGTCACGCCCATCGTCACGAACCCCAAGAAGGCGGCCGAGTCGCTGGACTGGGTGGTCCGTGAGATGGACATGCGGTACGACGACCTGGCCGCCAACGGCGTACGGCACATCGACGACTACAACCGGCGGGTGCGGGCCGGCGAGATCAAGCCGCCGCCCGGCAGCGAGCGGGAGATCCGGCCCTACCCCTACCTGCTGGTCATCGTCGACGAACTCGCGGACCTCATGATGGTGGCGCCGCGGGACGTGGAGGACTCGGTCGTCCGGATCACCCAGCTGGCCCGGGCCGCGGGGATCCACCTGGTGCTGGCCACCCAGCGGCCGTCGGTGGACGTGGTCACCGGCCTCATCAAGGCCAACGTGCCGTCCCGGCTCGCGTTCGCCACGTCCTCGCTGGCCGACTCGCGGGTCATCCTCGACCAGCCCGGCGCGGAAAAGCTGATCGGCCGGGGCGACGGCCTGTTCCTGCCGATGGGCGCCTCGAAGCCCACCCGCATCCAGGGCGCCTGGGTGTCGGAGAAGGAGATCGAGGGGATCGTCAAGTTCTGCAAGGACCAGCGCGAGCCGGAGTTCCGCCCGGACGTGCTGACGGTCGGCCAGGAGAGCAAGAAGAAGATCGACGAGGACATCGGCGACGACCTGGAGCTGCTGGTCCAGGCGATCGAGCTGGTGGTCACCTCGCAGTTCGGCTCGACCTCGATGCTGCAACGCAAGCTCCGGGTCGGGTTCGCCAAGGCCGGCCGGCTGATGGACCTGATGGAGACCCGCGGCATCGTGGGCCCGTCCGAGGGGTCGAAGGCCCGAGACGTGCTGGTCAAGCCGGACGAGCTGGAGGACGCGCTGTCCGGCGTCCGCGGGGCGGCCTGACCGCCGCCGGTCAGGAAAAGATCTTGAGCCCGATCACGCCGGCGATCACCAGGAGCAGGCAGAGCAGCCGGGGCAGGTTCGTCGACTCGCCGAGCGCGATCATCCCGACCGCCGCGGTGCCCACGGCGCCGATGCCGACCCAGACCGCGTAGCCGGTGCCGACCGGGATCTCCCGCAGCGCGTAGCCCAACCCGACCACGCTGCCGATCGCGGTCACCGCGAAGATCACCGAGGGGATCGGCCGGCTGAAGCCCTGGCTGCGGTCCAGGGCGATCGCCCAGGTCGTCTCCAGCAGCCCCGACAGCACCAACACGAGCCAGGCCATCACGATCACACCTTCCAGCCACGACGGGTCACGGTCCGCGGGTCGTCTTCGCATTACCGGGTACGACCCGCACCTCGTCCGGGGCGGAGTGGGTGCGCCGCCGCCCACGCTAGCCGAAGTCGGCCTCCCGGTCCGGGCCGACCACGGTCGGGGTTGACCTGAAGTTGGGGTGAGGTTTCAGGATGCGGGGATGACGATGCTGTTCACCGATGCCGACGTGGCGGCCGGGCTGGATGCCCCGGAGGCCGTGGCCGCGATGCGGGCGGCGCTGCTTGCCGCGTACGAGGGCCGGCTGGTGGCCCCGCCGCGGGCCGCCGTGCCGCTCGACGGGGGGCGGCTGGTCTTCACCGCCGGCCGGCTCGACCCGGAATGGTACGGATACCGCAGCTACGACACGTTCGGGCGGCCCGACGGCGAGCAGTTGGTGGTGCTGCACGAGTCCGACACGGGCCGGATCCGCGCGATCGCCGTGGGCGCCGAGATCGGATCCCGGCGTACCGGGGCGATCGGCGGGGTGGCCGTGGACGCGTTGGCCCGGCCCGATGCGGACACCCTGGCCGTGATCGGCGCCGGGGGACAGGCGTGGACCCAGGTCTGGGCCGCCGCGGCGGTGCGGCCGCTGCGCCAGGTGCGGGTGTTCAGCCGTACGGCGACGCACCGGGACCGGTTCGCCGCCCGGGTCCGCGCCGAGCTCGGGGTGCCGGTCCGGGCCGTCGACGGCGCCGCGGCGGCGGTCCGGGACGCCGACATCGTGGTGCTCGCCACCACCAGCGCCACCCCGGTGCTGGCGGCCACCGACCTGGCGCCCGGCGCCCACGTCAACGCCGTGGGCTTCAAGCAGGCCGGCCGGGCCGAGTTCGGCGCCGACCTGCTGGACCGGGCGGAGGTGCTGGCCACCGACTCGCCGGCGCAGGTGCTCGGGTACGACCCGCCGATGCTGGCGGCCGCGCCCCCGTACCTGGATCGGCTGGTCCCGCTCGGCGCGGTGCTGGCCGGCGCGGCGCCCGGCCGCACCCGGGCCGACGAGGTGAGCCTGTTCTGCTCGGTCGGGCTGGCCGGCACCGAGGTCTTCCTGCTCGACCGGCTGGCCCGGGCCAACGCCCGGGTGGGATGACGCCCGGCCACGGTCGGGCCCGGGGCCCGGTCAGGGCCCGGGGCACGGTCGGGCCCCGGGCGGGGGGCGGGGGGCCGGGTGTGACGAGGCCCGCGGGTCTCGGCACGGTGGGCGGCCCGTCGGACCGGCCCGGTAGGCTCGGATGGTGTCCGCCAGCTCATCTTCCCCAGACGGTGCCCCCGCCGCCGGCCGCCGGGTCGCCCTGCTCACCCTGGGCTGCGCCCGTAACGAGGTCGACTCGGAGGAGCTGGCCGCGCGGCTGGACGCCGATGGCTGGCAGGTGACCACCGACGGTGACGGCGCCGACGTGGTGCTGGTCAACACCTGCGGTTTCGTGGAAAAGGCCAAGCAGGAGTCGATCCAGACGCTGCTCGCGGCGGCCGAGTCGGGCGCCCGGGTGGTGGCCGCCGGCTGCATGGCCGAGCGGTACGGGCGGGAGCTGCACGACAGCATGCCCGAGGCGCAGGCGGTGCTCGGCTTCGACGACTATCCGGAGATCTCCGCCCGGCTATCCTCGGTGCTGGCCGGCGAGCGGGTCGACTCGCATGTGCCGCGGGACCGGCGGGAGCTGCTGCCGATCACCCCGGTGGCGCGCCGCGGTAACGCGGTGGTGCTGCCCGGCCACGGCGGCCCGGTGGCCGAGCCGGTGACCGACGAGCACACCCCGGCGCACCTGCGGTCGGTGCTGCGCCGCCGGCTGGGCGCCGGCCCGGTGGCCTCGCTCAAGCTCGCCAGCGGCTGCGACCGGCGGTGCTCCTTCTGCGCCATCCCCGCCTTCCGCGGCGCCTTCGTCTCGCGTACCCCGGACGAGCTGCTGGCCGAGGCCGAGTGGCTGGCCGGCACGGGCGTCCGGGAGCTGGTGCTGGTCAGCGAGAACTCCACCTCCTACGGGAAGGATCTCGGCGATCCGCGGGCGCTGGAGAAGCTGCTCCCGCAGCTGGCAGCGGTGCGCGGCATCGCCCGGGTCCGGGTGAGCTACCTGCAACCGGCCGAGACCCGTCCCGGCCTGGTGGAGGCCATCGCCGGCACGCCGGGGGTGGCGCCCTACTTCGACCTGTCGTTCCAGCATTCGAGCGAGCCGGTGCTGCGCCGGATGCGCCGGTTCGGCTCCACCGAGCGCTTCCTGGAGCTGCTCGGGACGGCCCGCCGGCTGGCCCCGGAGGCCGGCGCGCGCAGCAACTTCATCGTGGGCTTCCCCGGCGAGACCCGGCGGGACGTCGACGAGCTGGTCCGGTTCCTCACCGAGGCCCGGTTGGACGCCATCGGCGTGTTCGACTACAGCGACGAGGACGGCACCGAGGCGGCCGGCCTGCCCGGCAAGGTGCCGGCCGCGACGGTGCGCCGGCGGTACGACCGGCTGATCCGGCTGGCCGACGAGCTGTGCTCGCAGCGCGCCGAGGAGCGGTTGGGCGCCGAGGTCGAGGTGCTGGTGGACACGGTGGCCGACGGCGTGGTCGAGGGCCGGGCCGCGCACCAGGCGCCCGAGGTGGACGGGTCGACCACGCTGGTGGCGCCGGACGGCGCGGCCGACCTGGCCGCGCTGCGTCCCGGCGACCTCGTCCGGGCCAAGGTCACCGGCACGGAGGGCGTGGACCTGGTGGCCGAGCCCGTCGAGCTGGTGTCCGCCGCCGGGTGAGGCGCCGAGATGGGGGGATCGGGATGACCGAGGGGAGTGGGCGGACGGACTGGGCCGCCGCGGCGCCGCCGGCGTCCGGACCGGCCGACGTCGAGCCGGTCGCCGATCCCGAGCCGGTCGCCGACCCCCTGCCGGCCCCGGTGCCGGTGGCGAACGCGGCGAACGCGCTCACCGCGCTGCGCATCGTGCTGGTGCCCGTGTTCGTGGTGCTCGTCGCCTCCTCGGCCCTGGTGCATCCGGGCTGGCGGATCGCCGCCACGGTGACCTTCGCGGTGGCCTCCACCACCGACCTGGTGGACGGCTGGATCGCCCGCAGGTACGGCCTGGTCACCTCGTTCGGCAAGGTCGCCGACCCCATCGCCGACAAGGCGCTGACCGGCGCGGCCCTGGTGCTGCTCTCCTGGTACGACCGGCTGCCCTGGTGGGTCACCGTGGTGATCCTGGCCCGGGAGCTGGGGGTGACCCTCATCCGGTTCTGGGTCATCCGCTACGGCGTGATCGCCGCGAGCCGGGGTGGCAAGGTCAAGACGGCCCTGCAGATCCTCGCGATCGTCTGGTACCTGTGGCCGGTGCCGGGCGTGGCGGCCGGCATCGGTGGCTGGATCATGGGCCTGGCGGTTATCGTAACGGTGGCGACCGGATTGGACTACGTTGTCCGGGCCGTCCGGCTTCGCCGGGCCTGAGTCACTCCGGTACCGCCTCGACCCCGGCACCGCCTGAAGTCAGGGAGGGTGATGAGCGCCGGCGCGGACCACGGATCAGGGAGCGCGGCCGCGGCCGCCGTACACCTGCTCGCCGAGCGGGGTCAGACGCTCGCGACCGTCGAGTCGCTGACCGGCGGCCTGCTGGCCACGACGATCGTGGAGATCGCCGGGGTCAGCGCGGTATACCGGGGCGGGCTGATCGTCTACGCCACCGACCTCAAGGGGCGGCTGGCGGGCGTACCGGACGAGCTGCTGGCCGCGCGCGGACCGGTGGATCCCGACGTGGCCGTGGCGCTCGCCGAGGGCGGCCGGCGGCGCTGCCGGGCGGACTGGGCGCTGGCCACCACGGGCGTGGCCGGCCCGGAGCCGCAGGACGGCCACCCGGTGGGCGAGGTGTACGTGGCCTGCGCCGGTCCGCGCGGCACGGCCATTCGGCGGTTGGACCTCGAGGGCGGCCGGCACGCGATCCGCAACGCCGCCATGGTGGAGGCGCTGCACCTGCTCACCACCGAACTGCACGCGGCCGCGGAGGAGCCGTCGCGGCACTGATCGCCCGGACCGCGCCGCGCTCGCCCGCCGGAACGCATGCTGGGGCGGGTCGAACCGGAACGGCGCTGACGACGTACCCACGGGCGGGGCGGGATGTCGTCCGGGCCCGCACCGGGTACGGTTGCGGGCAAGCTCCCGATCACCGGTCGCGGAGCGCGGGTCCACCGCCCGCCCGCCGAGCGGTGGAAGCCACCGGAGTGTCACGGGACGGGGAGGTGCGATGATCCTGCTGCGCCGAGTCATTGGTGACGCTCTACGCGCGCGCCGACAGGGACAACACCGGACCCTGCGCGAGGTGTCCACCGCGGCCAACGTCAGCCTGGGCTACCTGTCCGAGATCGAGCGCGGCCAGAAGGAGGCGTCCAGCGAGCTGCTCGCGGCGATCTGTGACGCCCTCGGCGCCCGCCTCTCCGAGGTGCTGGGCGAGGTGAGCGACACCCTGGCGCTGGCCGAGCAGGTGCCCGGGGTGCTGCTGCCGGCCCACCAGCCCGAGCCCGCGGCCCTGCCGGCGCGGGACCGGAAGGTCGACGCGCTGGAGAAGACGCCCGCGCCGGCCGGTGCTGGCCGCACCGAGCAGGTCGCCCGGGCCGCCGCCGAACGCCTGCCGGGCCGCGAGCGGTCCGCCGAGGCGCCCGTGCGTACGGTCACCTCGGATGGCCGGGTGTCGCTGTCGGTCGGCCAGGAGTTTCCGCTCAAGGCGACCCTGCGGGCCCCCCGCCGGGAGCGCGGCGGCGACCGCGACGTCGTCTGCGTGGGCTGAGGCCCGACCGCGCCGTCATCCCAGCCGGCATGCCCTTCCGGCCTGGCTGGGGACCGCTGCGGAGCGTAGGGTTGATCTCCCGATACCGGGCGGGTTCAACTTCGCACCGCCGGTCCTCTGCCGCGAGTGGCGCGCGGCTGCGACGATGGAGGCCACGCCGTGCGGCGGCCGGCCCAGGGTCGGGCCCGGCCGGCGTGGTCGAGGCGAGCGATTGATGTGTGAGGGGATACCGCGGAGATGGCGAACCCGTTCGTCAAGGGCTGGCGCTACATGATGGCGCTGTTCGGCGCCAAGATCGATGAGTACGCCGACCCGAAGGTGCAGATCCAGCAGGCCATCGAGGACGCCCAGCGGCAGCACCAGGCGCTGGTCCAGCAGGCCGCCGCGGTGATCGGCAACCAGCGGCAGCTGGAGATGCGGCTGTCGCGGAACATCGCCGAGGTGGAGCGCCTCCAGGGGATGGCCCGGCAGGCGCTGGTGCTCGCCGACCGGTCCCGGTCCGGCGGCGACGAACCCGAGGCGCAGAAGTACGAGCAGTCGGCGCAGACGCTGGCCACCCAGCTGGTCTCGGCCGAGCAGCAGACCGAGGATCTCAAGACCCTGCACGACCAGGCGTTGAACGCGGCCGCCCAGGCGCGGAAGGCCGTCGAGAACAACTCCATGATCCTCCAGCAGAAGCTCGCCGAGCGCACCAAGCTGCTCAGCCAGCTCGAGCAGGCCAAGATGCAGGAGAGCGTGGCCCGCTCGCTCGAGTCGATGTCCTCGCTCGCCGCGCCCGGCAACACCCCCTCGCTGGACGAGGTGCGGGAAAAGATCGAGTCCCGGTACGCCACCGCCATGGGCCGGGCCGAGCTGGCCGGCAACTCGGTCGAGGGCCGGATGCTGGAGATCCAGAAGTCCAGCCTGGACCTGGCCGGCGAGTCGCGGCTGGAGCAGATCCGGGCCGGCATGACCGGCGGCCAGCTCGCCGGCGGCCAGGGCAAGCCGGCGATCGGCCAGACCGAGTCCGGCGCCGACGCCGCCTCGGTGGCCCGGCTCGACGAGATCAGGGCCAGCATGGCCAGGGACAAGGCCGCTGGTGGTGACACCAGCGCCGCCGGCTGAGGACGGACCGACGGGGGGACACGTGGCCGACCAGCGGAGTCGATACCTACGCCAGGTGCGCAGGCTGCGCCGGGGTGCCCGGCGCTGGAGCACGCTGGCCGGCACCCTCACCGGCGCGGCCGCGGTGCTCACCCCGTACCACGGGGTGGGCCTGCCGGACGCGGCCTGGGCGGCCGCGGCCGGCGGCACGGCGTTGCTGGCCGCCTGGCGCTGGGCCGACCTGCGGGCGCTCACCCGGCAGCCGATGCCGCCCGCGGAGACCGCCGAGCAGGCGCAGGCCCGGCTGATCGCCACCGTCGAACGGTTCCCGGCCGGCCGGATGGCCGTCGGCGAGGTACGCCGGCAGCGGTCCCGGCTGGCGCTGCGCGGGTCGGCCGCGGCCGGCCCGTGGGCCCGGCTGGACCGGGCCGCGCAGGCGTTGGCCGGGCTCGCCGGCCGGCTCACCGGGGCCGGCGACGAGGCGCTGCTGGAGGCGACCGCCGCCGAACGCTCGCTGCGGGACCTGGCCCGCCGGGTGGCCGAGATCGAGCGCGCCGTCCGGATCGCCCCCGACGAGTCCCGGCCCTCCCTCGCGGCCGCGCACGCCCGGCTGCTCGCGCAGCTCGACGGCGGGGTGACGGCGTACGAGCGGCTGGTCGCGGCCGCGGCCGGTTACGTGGCCGAGGACGCCAGCCCGGTCGGCGATCATCCCTCGGTGGCCCGGCTGACCGAGGCCAGCGACTTCCTGCACGGCGTGGCCACCGGGCTCGCCGAGTTTCGGGGCGCCGCCGAGTGGACCCGCGCCGCGCACTGAGCCCGATCCCGTCCCTTCCCACCGGCACCTTCGCCGGCCCCGACGGATCGGTACCCCCGCGCCCGCTCATGATCAACACAAGATCGGTGACATTGGTGGGTCGAAGCGACCGGGATGCCCCTGGATCACCGACATTGTGTTGATCATGGCATCGGTCGACCTGGGATCGCCGGCCGGCGGCCGGCGGCGGGCGGCGGGCGGCGGGCGGCGGGCGGCCGAGGGCTTACGGCGGGCGGCGGGTCCAGAGCGCGGCGGGGAGGCCGACTCGACTCGCAGCCGCCACAGCTGGGTGGCGTCCGCCGGGTGGTCGGTGTGGGCATGGGACAGCAGCACGGTGTCGATGTCACCGGCCGGGCGAACCGCTGGAGCGGACCGGACGCGCCGGCGCCGAGATCCAGCAGGAGGTGGTACCCCTCGTGCTCGACCAGGTAGCAGGAGCAGGCCGAGGCCGGGGCGGGAGCGAACCGCCGCAACCGATCACGGTGAGTCGCACGCGCCGACCCTAGCCGGCCGCACCGTCCGCGGTGGGCCGGCCCGGCGTGGGCCCGCCGCCCGAGGCGAGTTCGTCCCGTATGGACCCTTCCGGCTCCGGCTGGCAGCGCGGGCACCAGTAGGTGACCCGCTCGCCCTGCTCCCGCTTGGCGATCGCGGCGCCGCACCGGCGGCATGGCTGGGCGCGGCGGCCGTACACATAGCTCGTTTCGCCGCGCCGCAGCGAGCCGGTGGTGCTCTGGGTCCACCGCCCACGGTTGGCCGCCAGCAGCCGCTGGGCCAGGGCCACCATCCCGGCCAGGTCCGGTACGTCGCCGACCCGGGTCCACGGCCAGACGCCGCGCAGGAACAGCAGCTCGCACTTGTACAGGTTGCCGATGCCCGCCAGATTGCGCTGATCGAGCAGGGCCTCGGCGATCTCCCGGTCCGGTTCGGCGCCGAGCCGGCGGGTCGCCTCGGCCGCGTCCCAGTCGGGACCCAGCAGGTCCGGGCCGAGGTGCCCGACCAACCGCTCCTCGTCCTGCGTCGGCACCAGGGCCAGCTCGTGCAGGTGGTAGCCGACGGCCACGGCCTCGGCGGTGCGCAGCACCACCCGGATGAGGTGGGCGGGCCGGGCCGCCCAGCGCTCGCCCGGGGCGTACGCCCGCCAGGCCCCATCCATCCGCAGGTGCGAGTGCAGGGTCAGTCGCTCGTCCCGGGGCGTCCGCACCCGCAGCAGCAGGTGCTTGCCGCGGCTGCCGGAACTCAGCACGGTCGCGCCGGTGAGATCCGTGGTGGCCAGCTGCGGCACCCGGAAGTCGCTGGCCGTCAGCCGCCCGCCGATCAGCGCCCGGTGCAGGACGCGGGCGGTGTTCCAGACGGTGTCACCCTCGGGCAACGGCCCATCCCGCCTGGCCGCGCCCGCCGTACCCGATGGTCGTCCGACCACCGCGGCGCGCGCCGACGGTCATGGCAGGTCCTCCCGGCCCGGTGGCCGGCCCTCGCCGCGCCAGCCCGGCCGGCTCGTGCCGAAGATCTGGTAGTTGAGCCGGGCGTCGGCCAGGCTCAACCGGCCGTTGGGGCCGCCCCGCGCGACCTCGGGGTCCGCGTCGGCCCGGCCGTCGTCCGTCCAGCGGCACACCGGACAGGTGGGGTCCCCGGTGCGGTAGCCGCAGCAGGGACAGACATCGAGGTCGATGGAGTGCTTACCCACGTCGGCCAGCATGTCACAGCGGATCAGGATCAAGGGAGAGCTACCCCGGACGGGTCGTCGTCGCCGGCCGCGCTCGCGGCGTCCGCGGTGGCGGCGTGCGCGGTGGCGGTGTGCGTGGTGGCGATCCGGAGGACGTCGCCGGGCGCGACCGCCAGCACCACGGCGGCCCGCCCGCCGTTGACCGCCACGGCGACCATGTCGGCCGAGTCGGCGTAGACGACCAGCCCACCGTCCGGAGCGGACCCGAAGGTGTGGCCCAGCACCGCCGGGACGTCACCCACCCGCAGCCGCGGGCCGAGCCCGGTGAGCGCCCCGGCCGGGGCCGCGAGCTGGACGTTGCCGAACCGGTCGACCGTCAGCACCTCGGCCTCCACCCAGCCGTCCCCGGCGGTCACCAGCGGCTCGGGCAGGCGAACCAGGGTGTCCGGATCGATCTGCGGGCCGGCGCCGGCCGGCGGATCGCCCGCGGCCAACCTGGCGGCCACCGGCGCGAAGATGTCCCGCCCGTGGAACGTCCGGGACACGGTGGGCGCGAACCAGTCCCGGTTGGTCAGCTCGACCGCCGTCCGTACCCCGCCGAGCACGTCGGCCGCCCACGGCAGCAGGCCGTTGTCCGGACCGACCAGCAGGCCGCCCTCGGTCTCCACCGCGACCGGCCGGCGGGCCGTGCCCACGCCGGGGTCGACCACGGCGAGGTGTACGGCGGGCGGCAGGTGGGCGACCGTCTGGGAGAGCACCGCGGCGCCGTGCCGCACGTCTCCCGGATGGATCAGGTGGGTCACGTCGATCACCCGGGCCGCGGGGGCCAGCCGGGCGATCGCCCCGTGGCAGGCCGCGACGAAACCGTCGGAGAGGCCGTAGTCGGTCGTGAAGCTGATCCAGGGGTAGCCAGCCATGCCCGAACGGTAGCGCGGGCCGGCAGCCCGGGCGCGGCCGGTCGCGCGGGGCCGCGCCCGGGCGTCGTCGCCGGGCGGTACGGGCGGCGGCCTGGCAGAGTTGGCCGCATGCGACTCTGTGTCTTCACCGAACCCCAGCAGGGCGCCTCCTACGGTGACCTGCTCCGGGTCGCCCGGCACACCCAGGACTGCGGCTTCGACGGCTTCTTCCGGTCCGACCACTACCTGACGATGGGCGGCGACGGCCTGCCCGGCCCCACCGACGCGTGGCTGACCCTGGCCGCGCTCGCGGTGCAGACCGAACGGATCCGGCTCGGCACGCTGGTCACCTCGGCCACCTTCCGGCTGCCCGGCCCGCTGGCTATCTCGGTGGCCCAGGTGGACGCCATGAGCGGCGGCCGGGTGGAACTCGGGCTGGGCACCGGGTGGTACGCCGAGGAGCACTCGGCGTACGGCATCCCGTTCCCGCCGCTCGGCGAGCGGTTCGACCGGCTCACCGAGCAGCTCGAAGTGATCACCGGGCTGTGGCGGACCGAGCCCGGCGGCGCGTTCCGGCACACCGGCCGGCACTACCAGGTGGCCGACTCGCCCGGCCTGCCGAAGCCGGTCCAGCGGCCGTACCCGCCGCTGATCATCGGCGGCAAGGGCGCCACCCGGACGCCCCGGCTGGCCGCCCGGTACGCGGACGAGTTCAACGTGCCGTTCGCCTCGGTCGAGGACGTGCGGCGCAGCTACGCCGCGGTCCGGAAGGCCTGCGCCGATGCCGGCCGCGGCGATGACCGGCCGCTGACGCTGTCCGCCGCGCTCACCGTGGTCTGCGGCCGGGACGACGCCGAGGTGCGCCGCCGGGCCGATGCGATCGGTCGGGACCCGGCCGAGCTGCGCGAGTCCGGCGCGGGCGTGGTCGGTACGCCCGAGCAGGTCTCGGAGCAGCTGCGCGCGTACGCCGAGCTCGGCGCGTCCCGGTTCTTCCTGCAGGTGCTGGACCTGTCCGACCTGGACCACCTGGACCTGATCGCCGCCGAGGTGGCGCCGCTGCTCTGAGCCGCGTCGGGTGGGGCGATCCGCCGACCCCGCCGCATCACCACGGCCGACACCCGGTGTCGCGACACGGCCACACGGGGTCGTCGCGCCGCCGGTCGCTCTCTACACTGAACCCGCCTCCGGGACCACCGTGGAACGCCCTCGGGAGCCCAGGAGTGGGAACGGGCCACCGACGAGAGGGCGACCGGCGTGCGCGAAGCATCCACCTCCCGGCACCTGCAGCACGCCATCGACACCTCCGTGCCGCACCCCGCCCGCCGGTACAACTACTGGCTCGGCGGCAAGGACAACTTCGCCGCCGACCGCGCCTCCGGCGACCAGATCGCGGCCGCCTGGCCGAGCGTACGGACGGCGGCGATCGAGAACCGCCGGTTCCTCAAGCGGGTCACCGCGTTCCTCACCGGCCAGGCCGGTATCCGGCAGTTCCTCGACATCGGCACCGGCCTGCCGACGGCCGACAACACGCACGAGGTGGCCCAGGCCATCGCCCCGGACAGCCGCGTGGTGTACGTGGACAACGATCCGATGGTGGGGGTGCACGCCCGGGCGTTGATGACGAGCACCCCGGAGGGCGCCACCGCCTATCTCGAGGCGGACCTGCGGGAGCCGGAGGCGATCCTGCACCATCCGGACCTGCGCCGGGTGCTCGATCTCGACCGGCCGGTCGCGCTCATGCTGATCGCGGTGCTGCACTTCATCCGGGACAACGACGAGGTCGCCCGGATCGTGCGCCGGCTCGTCTCGGCGCTGCCGCCGGGCAGCTATGCGGCCGCGAGCAATGCCACCAAGGACTTCATGCGTCCCGAGGATGCCGCCACGTACGACATGCTGGTGGCCTCGGGCCGGACGGACGTGTTCCCGCGCAGCCGGGCGGAACTTGCCGCGCTCTTCGCCGGGCTCGACCTGATCGAGCCGGGGGTCGTGCCGGTGAGCGACTGGCGCCCGGTCGCCGGGGCCGACCGCCCCGACCCGGTGGACGTGTCGGTGCTCGGCGTGGTCGCCCGGCTGCCCTGACCCGGCCAACGGCCGGGCGCGCCGATTTCGGCCGGCCGGCGGTGTGGCCGGCGTCGCGCGGTCTACGCCCGGGCGCGTACCGGTGTCGTCGTCCCCGGACGGACGCCTCGCCCTCGTTGTGCCGACAGGATCGATCCGCGGCCGGCGGACCGACCGGTGGCCGGGGAGGAGGGACCATGTCGAGCCTGCGGGACAGGGTGGCGCTGGTGACCGGGAGTTCCCGGGGAATCGGCGCGGTGATCGCCGAAACGTTCGCCGCGGCCGGCGCGAGCGTGGTGGTGCACGGCCGGGACGCGGCGGCCGCGGCCGCGGTGCGGGACCGGATCGGGGAGGCCGGTGGCCGGGCGGTCTCCGTGACGGGCGATGTCACCGACCCGGCCCGGGTGGCCGCCATGCGGGCCGAGGCGGAGGAGGTGCTGGGACCGGTCGAGATCCTGGTGGTCAACGCCGGCGGCGGGCACCGGCCGAGGCCGGTGGAGGACATCACCCCGCAGGAGTGGCGGGCGGCCCTCGAGGGCAACCTCACCGGCCCGTTCCTGACCGTCCGGGAGTTCCTGCCGGGCATGAAGGCGCGGCGGTCCGGAGTCATCATCACCATCTCGTCGTCCGCCGGCCGGCGGCGGTCGGAGCTGGCCCCCATCGCGTACGCGGCCGCGAAGGCCGGGCTCCAGCTGTTCACCCAGGACCTGGCGGCCCAGGTGGGCCCGTACGGCATCCGGGCCAACTGCGTGGCGCCGGAGACGATCCTCACCGAGCGAACCCGCGCGCTGATCTCGGCGGAGCAGCAGCGGTCGCTGATCGAGTCCCGGCCGATCCGCCGGCTCGGCACGCCCGAGGACGTCGCCCGGGCGGCGCTCTACCTCGCCTCCGACGACTCGTCCTGGGTGACCGGCACGGTCCTGGACGTGGCCGGCGGCAGCGTGATGGTGTGACCGATCCGCAATCCGCAATCCGCAATCCGCGATCGGTGATCGGCGGCCCGTGACCGGCCCGCGGACCCAGGCCGTGTCCGTGGGTGGTGCGGCCGTGGGTGGCGCGTCTGGCCTGGTCGGCGCGTCTGGCCTGGTCGGCGCGTCTGGCCTGGACGACGCGTGGCGGCGGTCGGCCGGGGTGGCTCGCCGGCCTATCCGCGTAGCCGTAGGCCCCGCGGGGTGGCCCGGAAGCCGGCGGCGGTGAGGGACTCGGCCAGCGGCGTCGACCGGACCGCGCCGCCGTCGGCGCGTTCCACCGAGATGGCGCCGAGCGCCCCGGAGTGCACGGCGTCGGCCAGTGCCTTGGCCGCGGCCGCCAGCGCGTCGGGGTCGTCGGTGAACGAGAGCACGGTGCGCCCGCCGCGTTCGACGTACAGCGTGAGGGCGCCCCCGGTGAGCACCACCAGGGCGCCGGCCTTCCGGCCGGCCCGGTGCCCGCCGGCCGGCGCGGTTTCGCCGTCGCCGGAGTCGACCACCCGGTCGGGCCAGGGCAGCGCCGCGCCGTACGGGCTGGCCGGATCGGTCGCGGCAAGCACCAGCGCGGGTGCCGAGCCGGACCTGTCCAGCGTGGCCGGCTCGGCGAGGGCGCGGATCCGATCGACCGCGCCCGGCACGGCGAACTGGGCGGCGCCCAGACCGTCCACAAAGTAGCCACGGCGGGCGGCGCCCCGCTCCTCGAGCGCGGACAGCACCGGATAGACGCCCGCGAAACCGCCCGACACGCCCTCGGCGGCCACCGCTCCGCGGGTCACCACCCCGTGCCGTTCCAGCAGCGCGTCCGCCACGGCGGCGGCGCGGCGGGTCGGATCGGTGTCGCGCTCCGGGAGCAGCGACCAGCGGCCGGCCGCGGTCGGCGGGCCGCTGCGGGCGGGCAGGGTGGGTCGACCGGGCCGGCGGTAGCGGGTGCGGGGACCGCCGGACCGGGCCCGGTGCGCGCCGCCACCGCCCAGTGCCGTACGCAGCGGCGCGAGGGTGTCGTTGGTCAGCCGACCGGCCCAGACCAGGTCCCAGATCGCGGCCACCAGCGCGGCGTCGTCGGTTGACGCGCACCGCTCGGACAGGGCCCGGAAGAACAGTGCCTGCCCGTCGCCCAGGGCCGCGAGCACCGCCTCGTGCAGGGGGGTGACGGCGAGCGCGTCGTCCGGGGGCGGCAGCAGCAGCGGGGCGGTGTCCGCGTACGCGAGGGTCACCCAGCCGTCCCCGCCGCTGATCGCGCCGGCGCCGGCCCACCGCACCTCGCCGCTCGCGCACAGCTCGTCCAGGTAGGCCGGCGAATAGTCCGCCACCCGGGCCGGCAGGACCAGGCGTTCCAGCGCGGAGGCCGGCACCGCCACGCCCTGAAGCTGCTCGATGACCGCGGCCACCGCGTCGACGCCGCGAGCCGACGACCCGATCTGCTGCCAGCGGGGCAGAAAGGCGGCCAGCGCCCGCGGGGGGACCGGCTCGATCTCCCGGCGCAGCGCCGCCAGCGACCGGCGACGCAGCAGCCGCAGCACCTCCGCGTCGCACCACTCGGCGCCCGCGCCGTCCGGCCGGAACTCGCCCGAGACCACCCGACCGGTCGCCGCGAGGCGGCGGAGCGCCTGCTCGACCACGAACACCCCGAGGCCGAACCGGGCCGCGCAGGTGGCCGCCGCGAACGGTCCGTGGCCGCGCGCGTACCGGGCCACCAGGTCACCGAGCGGATCGGCGACCGGTGCCAGGTACGCCTCGGCCACCCCGACCGGCAGGGCCACCCCGAGCGCGTCCCGGACCCGGCCCGCGTCCTCGACCCCGATCCACCGTTCCTGGCCGGCGATCCGCACCCGCAGGACGCGGCGGGCGGACTCCAGCTCGGTCAGCCACTCGGGGCGGGCGCCGCGCTCGGCCAGCTCCTCGTCGGTCAGGTCGCCGAGCAGCCGCAACAGCTCCACCACGTCCTCGGCGTCCCGGGCCCGCCGCTCCTGCGTGAGCCAGCGGAGCCGGCGCTCGGTCTCGGCCACCACGGCCGGATCGAGCAGCTCCCGCAGGTCGACCCGGCCGAGCAGCTCGCCCAGCAGCGTCGAGTCCAGGGCCAGCGCGGCGGCGCGGCGCTCGGCCAGCGGCGAGTCGCCCTCGTACAGGAAGGCGCCCACGTAGCCGAACAGCAGGGATCGGGCGAACGGCGACGGGCGGGACGTCTCCACCTCGACCAGCCGCACCTTCCGGCCGGCCAGCTCGCGCATCAGGCCGGCCAGCCCGGGCAGGTCGAAGACGTCCTGCAGGCACTCCCGGGCCGCCTCCAGGGTGACCGGGAAGTCGGCGAACTCCCGGGCCACGTCGAGCAGCTGCGCGGCGCGCTGGCGCTGCTGCCACAGCGGTTGCCGGCGGCGCGGATCGCGGCGGGGCAGCAGCAGGGCCCGGGCCGCGCACTCGCGGAAGCGGCTGGCGAACATCGCCGAGGTGCCCACGGACTCCTCGACCAGCTGGACGATCTCATCCGGGTCGAACGCCACCACGTCGGCGCCCGGCGGCTCGTCGGCGGTGTCGGGCAGTCGCACCACGATGCCGTCGTCCGCCGGCATGACCTGGGCGTCCACCCCGTACCGCTCGGCCAACCGGCGCCCGATGGCCAGCGCCCAGGGCCCGTTGACCCGGGCGCCGAGCAGGCAGTGCACGGCCAGACGCCAGTCCCCGAGCTCGTCCCGGAACCGTTCGACCAGCACGGTGCGGTCGTCGGGCAGCGCCCGGGTGGCCTCCCGCTGCTCGCGCAGGTAGCTCACCAGGTTGCCGGCGGCCCACTCGTCCAGGCCGCGCTCGGCCAGGTCGGCGCGGGCGGCGTCCTCGTCGGCGCGGGCCAGCCCGCGCAGCCGGGCGCCGATGGCGCGGCCGAGCTCGACCGGTCGGCCCAGGGCGTCGCCCTTCCAGAACGGCATCCGGGCCGCCTGACCGGGGGCGGGGGAGACGAGCACCCGATCCGGGGTGATCTCCTCGATCCGCCACGACGAGGAGCCCAGCATGAAGACGTCGCCGACCCGCGACTCGTAGACCATCTCCTCGTCCAGCTCGCCGACCCGGGCCGCGCGCTCGGCGCCGGCCAGGAACACCCCGAACATGCCGCGGTCCGGAATGGTGCCGCCGCTGGTCACGGCGAGCCGCTGCGCGCCGGGGCGGCCGGACAGCACGTCGGCGGCCCGGTCCCAGACCAGCCGCGGACGGAGCTCGGCGAAGGCGGTGGACGGATAGCGCCCGGAGAGCATGTCGAGCACGGCCACCAGCGCGGACTCGGGCAGCTCGGCGAAGGGCGCGGCCCGGCGGACCAGCGTGGCCAGGTCGCCGACCCGCCAGGCGTCGAGCGCGACCATCGCGACGATCTGCTGGGCCAGCACGTCGAGCGGGTTGCGCGGGTAGTGCAGCTCCTCGATCGCGCCGTCCGCCATCCGATCGGCCACCACGGCGCAGGAGAGCAGGTCGCCACGGTGCTTCGGGAACACCACGCCGCGGGAGACGGCGCCGACCTGGTGGCCCGCCCGCCCGACGCGTTGCAGACCGGCCGCGACGCTGGGCGGCGCCTCGATCTGCACCACGAGGTCGACCGCGCCCATGTCGATGCCGAGCTCGAGGCTCGAGGTGGCGACCACGGCCGGAAGCTGGCCCGACTTGAGCGCCTCCTCGATGTGCTTGCGCTCCTCCCGGGAGACGCTGCCGTGGTGCGCCCGGGCGATCACCGGCGGCGCGCCGGCGGCCGCGCCGGACTGCGCCATGATCTCCGCGGGGGGCCGGCCGGGCCGAGCCGGCGCACCGGCCGGTGCGCCATCCCGGCCCTCCGCGGCGGCCAGCTCGGCCTCGGCGGCCTCCGCCGCCAGCTCGTTGAGCCGGGCGCAGAGCCGTTCGGCGCCGCGCCGCGAGTTGGCGAAGACGATGGATGACCGGTGGGCCCGGACCAGCGAATAGACCCGTTCCTCGACGGCCGGCCAGATGGATGCCCGGCGTGGCCCGCCCAGCTCGTCGTCGACGGGCTCGGCCGCCTCGTCGAGCCGGGTCATGTCCTCCACCGGCACCTGGACGCTGACCTCGATCGTCTTGGCGGTGGGCGGCTGGACGACGTCGACCGGCCGGGAACCGCCGAGAAAACGGGCCGTCTCCGCCACCGGTCGAACGGTGGCGGACAGCCCGATCCGCTGGGCCGGGGCCGGGAGGAGGTCGTCCAACCGCTCCAGCGAGAGGGCGAGGTGGGCGCCCCGCTTCGTCGCGGCCACCGCGTGCACCTCGTCGACGATCACCGTCTCGACCCCGCGCAGCGACTCGCGCGCGGCGGAGGTGAGCAGGAGGAACAGCGACTCCGGAGTGGTGATCAGGATGTCCGGCGGGGTGCGGGCGAAGGCCCGGCGCTCGTCCGCCGGGGTGTCGCCGGTGCGCATCCCGACGGTGATCTCCGGCGGCGGCATGCTCAGCCGGGTGGCGGCCTGCCGGATGCCGGTCAACGGCGCGCGTAGGTTGCGCTCGACGTCGACCGCGAGGGCCTTGAGCGGACTCACGTAGAGCACCCGGCAGCGGCGCAGCCGATCCTCCGGGGCCGGCTCCCGGGCCAGCCGGTCCAGCGACCAGAGGAACGCCGCGAGCGTCTTGCCGGAGCCGGTCGGCGCGACCACCAGCGCGTTGCGGCCGGCCGCGATGGCCCGCCAGGCGCCGACCTGAGCGTCGGTGGGCGCGGCGAAGGCGGCGGCGAACCACTCCCGGGTCGCCACCCCAAATCCCGTCAACGCCTCCTGCACGTCCTCAATCCTGCCCCGTGCGTACGACATCCTGCTCGGCCCGTCCGGCGGGAAGTCCTACGGACCGGATTCCTGGATTCACCCTCAGCCAAAGAAACCGACCTAAAAGCATTAATTATCCCTTAACTACTTGCCGGATTCTCGGCACTTACCGTAAGTTCTTCGGTAACACAGAGTATGGACCGGAGGAGGCCGGGTGACCGTCGTCGAGCGCACCTCACCGCTCGGCGCCGACATGCTCATCCGGATGGTGGATCATCACGTGGCCGAGCTCGGGTCGGTGCTGACCGGGTCCGATCTGGCTCTCGCCGAGCGGTTGGCCGGCTGCCTGCGCCAGCTGGTCACGCTGACCGCCGAGGCGAGCGCGGCGGACCGTGCCCGGGTCCGGGTCGCCGTCCATCGCTTCGTCCGTGGCCCCCGATCCCGGCCGCTCGCTTCGGCCCGCTCGCTGACGGCCGCGGCCGTGTTCGTCGAGGAGACCGCCCGGCTGCTGGGCCGGCCCGACCTGCTGGATCCCCCGGTCCGGCGCGCCGGCTGACCCCGGCCGTCCGCCTATCCGGTCGACCCGAGGGGCGGGAAGGCGAGGGTCGGGGCGGGCCTCCCACGTGCTGGGAGATCCGCCCGAGGATTCGGTAACGACCGCAGTGGGCGGTTACAGTTACCGCTCCGACGCCGGGAGGGGGCTCGATGCGCGCCGACACGCCGCTGAGGCAGGCCCTCCGTCGCGTGTTCGGGCTGCTCGTTCTGCTCGTGCTCGCCGGCACCGCCGTACACGGCGCGGCGTCGGTGGCCACGCCGCCGGGACCCATCGCCGGGGCGCCCGCGTCGGTGGCCGTCATCACTCCCGCCATCGCCGCCACGCCGCACGTGGCCCGCATGGACCGGTACGCCGGTCCGGGTCAACGACTCGACCAAGGCGCCGGCTGGTCGGTGCCGGTCCGCTGGCGCGCGCCCGGCCGCGGCCCGTCGCACCCCGGGGCCGGCGATGTGGCGGTCGTCCCACCGCCGGTCTCGCCGGCGGTGGCGGCGGATTCCCTGGTGTCCCGTTCCGCAGCGTCCGCGGGGCACATTCCGGCCTCCCGGTCGGTCTCCGGCGCCAGCCCCCGCGCCCCGCCCGCCTGACCCCCGCCGCCGGCCCGTCCCGGCCCCCAAGCGCCGCCGGTCCAACGAGGCGGCGGCCTGCCCGGGCCCCACGCGCCGCCGACCTGCGCCGGCCTGACCCACCCCTTGCCTGCGCCGTTCTGACGCACTCGGGTCTGCGTCGGTCTGACGCACCCGGGCCTGCGCCGGTCTGACGCACCCCCGGCCCGGCTCACCCGGGCAGCCGGTCCGTCAACCGCGCATTCAGTCGCCACGGCCGTTCCCGCGGCCGGTCCGTCGCCGATCATCCGGTCGGTCACGCGGGTGCGCCGGCTGGCCAGGGCCATCAATCGGGCCTGACCGGCCCCACGTCCATGATCGACGGGAGCCGACAGGTTCGGGTTTCCCGATTGGCGTCCGCCGCCGCGCGGACTGCCGTGTGATTCCACGTAGCCGACGCCCCGATGAGGGCGCGCCCGAACGGAGCCCGCATGCTCGTCCTGCTGATCCTGCACCTCGCCGCCGCCCTGACCGCACCGGTCCTGGTCCGCCGGTGGGGACGCACGGCGTGTGCCGTGCTGGCGGTGGCGCCGGCCGCGGTGCTCGGGTGGGCGGCCGCGCAGACCGGCACGGTCCGCGACGGCGGCGCGCTGATCGAGACGTACGGCTGGATCCCGCGGCTCGGCCTGGACGTGGCCCTGCGGGTCGGCACCCTGTCCTGGCTGATGCTGCTCGTGATCGGCGGCGTCGGCGCGCTGGTCCTGGTGTACTGCGCCCGGTACTTCCCGGCGGACGAGGCGAACCTCGGCCGGTTCGCCGGCACCTTCGTGGGGTTCGCGGGTGCCATGACGGCGCTGGTGATGGCCGACAGCCTGCTGCTGCTCTACGTGTGCTGGGAGCTCACCAGCGTGCTGTCCTACCTGCTGATCGGGCACAACCCGGGGAAGCGGGCGACCCGGCGGGCCGCCGCCCAGGCGCTGGTGGTGACCACCCTCGGCGGGCTCGCCATGCTGGTCGGCTTCATCGTGCTCGGCCAGAGCGCCGGGACGTACCGGTGGTCGGAGATCGTGCCGGCCGACCTGCCGGGCGGCGGGCTGCGCACCGCGGCCGTTCTGCTGGTCCTGGCCGGCGCCATCGCCAAGTCGGCGATCTTCCCCACCAGCTTCTGGTTGCCGTCCGCCATGGCCGCGCCCACCCCGGTGTCGGCGTACCTGCACGCCGCCGCCATGGTGAAGGCCGGCGTCTACCTGGTGGCGCTGCTCGCGCCCGTGCTGGCCGGCGCGCCCGGGTGGCATCCGGTGCTGTTCGGGCTCGGCGCGATCACCATGCTGGCCGGTGGCTGGGCGGCGCTGCGCCAGGTCGATCTCAAGCTGCTGCTGGCGTACGGGACGGTCAGCCAGCTCGGGTTGCTCGTCGTGCTGCTCGGCACGGGCAGCCGGGCCGCGGCGCTGGCCGGGCTGGTCATGGTGCTGGCGCACGCCCTGTTCAAGTCGGCGCTGTTCCTGGTGGCCGGGGTGGTCGACCACGCGACCGGCACCCGGGACATCCAGCGGCTCAGCGGGCTCGGCCGGCGGATGCCGCTGCTGGCCACGAGCGCCGTGCTGGCGGCCGCCTCGATGGCCGGCGTGCCGCCGCTGCTCGGCTTCGTCGGCAAGGAGGCGGCGGTGCACGCGCTGCTGCCGCGACCGGCGGTGCTGGTCGCGGTGCTGGCCGGCGCCGCGCTCACCGCGGCCTACAGCGCCCGGTTCGTCTGGGGTGCCTTCGGCACCCGGCCCGGTCGGCCGGCCACCCCGGTCCACCGGCCCGGACCGGTGCTGCTGGCGCCGCCGGCCGTGCTGGCCGGGGCAGGCCTGCTGCTCGGGGCGCTGGCCGGCCCGCTGGACGGGCAGTTGGCCGCGTACCCGGACCGGTTTCCCGGGACGCCGTACCATCTGGCCCTCTGGCCGGGCTGGACGCCGGCGCTCGGCCTCTCGGTCCTGGCGCTGGTCGTCGGCGGTGCGCTGTTCGCGCTGCGGGCCCGGCTCGCCCCGGTGCTGGACCGGCTGCGCGCCCCGGTGCCGGGCAGCACGGTGTACGCGCGGGCCACGCAGCTGCTGGACCGGTTCGCCCTGGAGGTCACCGGGGCCACCCAGCGCGGCTCGCTGCCGCAGTACCTCGGCACCATCCTCACGGTGCTGGTCGTGCTCGCCGGGACCGTGCTGCTGGTCGGCCGACCATGGCCGGCCACGGTGCGCGCGTGGGACGGACCGGCCCAGGCCCTGGTCGTGGCGGTGCTGGTGGTCGCGGCGCTGCTCGCGGTCCGGGCCCGCCGGCGGATCACGGCCATGGTCCTCACCGGGGTCACCGGGTACGGCACGTCGCTGCTGTTCATCCTGTACGGCGCTCCGGACCTGGCGCTCACCCAGTTCCTGGTGGAGACCGTCACCATCGTGGTGTTCGTGCTGGTGCTGCGCCGGCTGCCGGCCACCTTCTCGGCCCGCCCGCTGCGCCGCAGCAGGTGCCTGCGCCGGGGCATCGGGGTGGGCGTCGGGCTGGTGATGTCCGGCCTGGCCGTGGCCGCGGCCGCGGGCCGGAGCGCCGTGTCGATCTCGGCGGACTTCGCGGAGCTGGCCGTGCATTCCGGGCACGGCCGCAACGTCGTCAACGTCACCCTGGTGGACATCCGGGCCTGGGACACCATGGGCGAGATCTCCGTGCTGGTCGTCGTGGCCACCGGGGTGGCCAGCCTGATCTTCGTACGACCGACCCGTACGCGGCGGCCCGGCCGGCGCGACCTGCCGCGACCGCACGGGCGCCGGGAACCGGTCTGGCTGCGCGGCGGCAGCACGCTGGTGAACCGGCGCCGGTCGATCGTGTTCGAGGTCGTCACCCGGCTGACCTTCCACGTGATCGTGCTCTTCTCGTTCTTCCTGCTGTTCAGCGGGCACAACGCGCCGGGCGGTGGGTTCGCCGGCGGGCTGGTGGCCGGCCTGGCGCTGGCGGTGCGCTACCTGGCGGGCGGGCGGCACGAGCTCGACGAGGCCGCCCCGCTGGATGCCGGCGTGCTGCTCGGCGCCGGTCTCGTGGTGTCGGTCGGCACCGGCCTGGCGGCGCTGTTCGCCGGGGGCGCGGCGCTGCGCAGCACCTTGTTCGACGCGCACCTGCCGCTGGTCGGCGACGTGCACCTGGTGACGTCGCTGTTCTTCGACATCGGGGTCTATCTCATCGTGGTGGGGCTGGTGCTGGACATCCTGCGCAGCCTCGGCGCCGAGGTGGACCGGCAGATCGAGACCGGGGGCGGGCCTGAGCGGGCCCTGGCCACCCGCACGGAGGGAGAACGATGAGGCCGGCGCTCGTCCTCGTACTGGCCGTCGGGGTGCTGTTCGGAACGGGGGTCACGCTGCTGCTCGAACGCAGCCTGACCCGGATCGTGCTCGGCGTTGTGCTCATCGGGAACGGGATCAACCTGCTGATCCTGCTGGGCGGGCGGCCCGGTGGGGCACCGGTGGCCGGGGTGACCGAGCCGGACCGGATGAGCGATCCGCTGCCGCAGGCCATGGTGCTGACCGCCATTGTGATCACCTTCGGGATGACCGCCCTGCTGCTGGCCGTGGCGTACCGGAACTGGCAGGTCCGCGGGGACGACGAGGTGCAGGACGATCCCGAGGACCGGCGGATCGTCGAGCTGGCCCGCGGGCACGAGACCCCGGCGCCCGACACCGGCCCGGACGCCCCGGCCGCGGACCCGGAACAGGTGGAGCCGGCGCCGGCCGGGCCGTCGTCCGGCACGTCCGGCAGCGTCGGTACGCGGGAGCGGGGTGCCGGCGGATGAGGCAGCTCGTCGTACTCCCGGTCATGCTGCCGCTGCTCGGCGCCGGAATCACCCTGGTGCTGGCCGGCCGGCCCCGGCTGCAGCGCCTGGTCAGCGTGTTGGTCCTGGCCGCCACGCTGGCGGTCGCCATGGCGTTGCTGGTGACCACGGCCCGGCACGGCACGCTGGTGGTCGAGATCGGCGCCTGGCCCGCGCCGGTCGGCATCGTGCTGGTGGCCGACCGGCTGGCCACGCTCATGCTGGTGGTGTCGGCGGCCGTCACCCTCGCGGTGCTGTGCTACGCCGTCGGCCAGGGCCTGGCCGACGGGGACGCCGAGGCGCCGGTGGCGGTCTATCACCCGACGTACCTGGTGCTCACGGCCGGGGTGGCGAACGCCTTCCTGGCCGGCGACCTGTTCAACCTGTTCGTCGGCTTCGAGGTGCTGCTGGCCGCGAGCTACGTGCTGATCATGCTGGGCGGCACCGAGGCCCGGCTGCGGGTCGGCAGCACGTACGTGGTGGTCAGCCTGCTGTCCTCGATGCTCTTCCTGTCCGCGATCGCCCTGGTGTACTCGGCCACCGGGACCCTCAACCTGGCCCAGCTGGCCGGCCGGTTGGACGCGCTGCCGGACAACCTCCGGCTGTTGCTGCAGATCATGCTGCTGCTGGCGTTCGGCATCAAGGCCGCCGTGTTCCCGCTGTCGGCCTGGTTGCCGGACAGCTACCCGAGCGCGCCCGCGCCGGTCACCGCGGTCTTCGCCGGCCTGCTCACCAAGGTGGGCGTGTACGCCATCATCCGGACCGAGACGCTGCTCTTTCCCGGCGGTCGGGCAGCCGACCTGCTGCTGATGGTGGCGCTGCTGACCATGCTGGTCGGCATCCTGGGCGCGGTGGTGCAGACCGACATCAAGCGCCTGCTGTCGTTCACGCTGGTCAGCCACATCGGATACCTGCTGTTCGGTGTGGCGCTCACCTCGGCCGCGGGCCTGGCCGGAGCCATCTTCTACGTGCTGCACCACATCACCGTGCAGACCACCCTGTTCCTGGCCGCCGGGCTGGTGGAACGGCGGGCCGGAAGCACCGACCTGGAACGGCTCGGCGGGCTCGCCCGGTCGGCGCCGGGACTGGCCGTGCTGCTTGGCCTGCCGGCCCTCAGCCTCGCCGGCGTTCCCCCGTTCTCCGGTTTTCTGGGCAAGCTCGGACTGTTCCAGGCCGGCGTGGCCGAGGGCGGCGTGCTGCCCTGGGCCCTGGTCGCGGCCGGCAGCCTCACCAGCCTGCTCACCCTCTACGCGATGATCCGGGTGTGGAACCTCGCCTTCTGGCGTCCGGCACCGACCGCGGAGCCGGCCGTGCCGGCGGGGGTCGGTGGCGGCGCGGAGCCGGCCGTACCGGCGGGGGCCGGCGGCGGCGCGGAGCCGGCCGGCCCGGGAGGCGGCGGCACAACCGTCGCGGCGCCGGAGTTGGTCGGCGCCGATGCGGCGGGGCGGAGCCTGCCCGGTCTCATGCTCGGCGCCACGGTCGCGCTGGTCGCCCTGGGGCTGGCCTTCACGGTCATCGCCGGGCCGCTCTACCGGGTGGCCGGGGACGCCGCCGCCGAGTTGCGGCAGCGGACACCGTACGTCGAGGCCGTGCTGCCCGCAGGTGCGCCGTGACCCCGGACGTTGCCGCGCGCGCCACGACCGGCCGTCGCGGTCGGTGGCGGGAGCGGCTGATCGCCCTGGTCGGGCTCGTCGTCATCTGGAGCCTGTTCTGGGGCGAGTTCAGCTGGGCCAACACCATCGGCGGGGCGCTGGTCGGCGCGGTCGTGCTGGTGCTCTATCCGCTGCCACCGCTGCGGTTCGGCGGCCGGGTCCGGCCACTGGCCGTGCTCTCCTTTGCGCTGTGGTTCGTCGCCGACCTGGTCACCGCGAGCCTCCGGCTGAGCCTGCTCGCGCTCCGCCGGGGTGGTCCGCCCCGGTCGGCCGTCCTGGCGGTGCGGCTGCGGGTGCCGACCGACCTGAACATCACGCTGACCGCCGAGGCGCTGTCGTTGGTGCCCGGCTCGCTGATCGTGGACATCGACCGCGGCAGCGGAACGCTGTTCGTGCACGTCCTCGACGTACGCGGGCCGGCGGACCTGGCGAAGCAGCGCCGACACATCACCGAGGTGGAGGGCCGGCTGGTCCGGGCGCTGGGTTCGCGCGCGGAACGGGCCGCCGTACGGGCCGCAGGAAGGGAAGGAACGCCGTGACCGTGGTGGGAATCGTGGTGGTGCTGCTGCTGTCCGCGGCCGCGCTCGTGACGCTGGTACGGATGGCCCGCGGGCCGGCCATGCTCGACCGGATCGTGGCGGCCGAGGCGCTGCTGTCGTTGATCGTGGTGGCCGTGGGCGCCGAGGCCGCGATCACCCGGCACGCCACCACGCTGCCGATCCTGATGGTGCTCTCGCTGCTCGGGTTCGTCGGCTCGGTGGCCGTGGTCCGGTTCTCCGCCGGGGAGGAGTCGTGACGCACGCGCTACTGGACGTGCTCTCGGCCGCGTGCCTGGTCGGCGGCGCGTCGTTCAGCCTGCTGGCCGCCATCGGCCTGCTGCGCTTCCCCGACGTGCTGTCCCGGATCCACGCGGTGACCAAGCCGCAGACCCTCGGGGTGCTGCTGGTGCTGACCGGCGTCGGGCTGCGGCTGCGGGATCCGGCGGATCTGGGCACGCTCCTGGTGGTGGCCGCGTTCCAACTGGTCATGGCGCCGGTGGCCGGCCAGATGATCGGTCGGGCCGCGTACCGGACCGGGAAGGTGCGCCGGGACCTGCTGGAGGTCGACGAACTCGGCGCCCCGCCGGCCGGGTCGCGTGAACGCTAGGGGCCGGTCCGCCGGCGCCGGCGGGCCGGCCGCCCGGGTCACTCCTCCACCGGGACGACGCCCACCACCGTGCCGTAGAGGATGTGGTCGGCCAGTTCCGCGAGTTGCGGCGCGGTCCCGTGGTGCTCCCGGTGGATGCCGAGCGCCGGCGCCAGCAGCGCCTGGAACCCCGCCCAGAAGAGGACGCCGTAGAGCGGACCGGCCCACGGCATCCGGCGGACCCGCCGGGGGAGGGCGCCGAAGGCCAGGCCGCCGGCCGCCCCCACGGCGCAGTGGACGGCCTCCAGCAGGGCCGGGCGGCGCTCCGGTGGCACTCGCCGGAGCAACCCGGGCGCCGTACGCTCCAGTATCGACTGCGGCGGCGTCCGGCCGATCATGCCGAGGGCGGTGGTCGCCTGCCGCAGGCCGGACATGCTCATCGCCCCGATCGCGCCCCGGGCCGCGCCGCGGACCGCGGACCGGCCGTCTCCACCTGCCATCCGCACCGGAAACCCCCTCAGGTCGAGTCCGTCTACCGGCCCGTTACCCGGGCACCGGTGGGCGAAACGGACGGCGGCCCGCCGGGCCTGTCACATCCGTCGCAGCCGTCCCTTGCGCTGACCGTCAGCGAACTCGCAGCCAGGCTGGATAAACTTGACCCCATGATCGACTCTCCTGCCCCGGAGGGCAGCTGTAGCCGGCCGGGTCGGACCCGGCATTCCGCCCCACGGGCGACCGGCACGACCGTCACCAGCACTGCCCGGTCGCGGGGAGCCCTGACGTACCCGTGCTGATCCTGCTCGGCCTCCTGCTCATCCTGTTGTTGACCGCGGCGACGGGCTATTTCGTCGCCCAGGAGTTCGGCTACGTCGCCGCCGACCGCGGCCGGCTGCGGACGCTCGCCGACGATGGCGACGTGGCCGCGGCGCGGGCGCTGGACGTGACCGGCCGGCTCTCCTTCATGCTCTCCGGCGCGCAGCTCGGCATCACGGTGACCGGCCTGCTCGTCGGCTACGCCGCCCAGCCGTACCTGGGCGCGGGCCTCGCCGACCTGCTGGGGGCGGCCGGTCTGCCCGAGACGGTGAGCCTGCCGGCCTCGGTCGTCCTCGCCCTGGTGATCGCCACCGTCGTCCAGATGGTGCTCGGCGAGCTGGCCCCGAAGAACCTGGCCATCGCCCGACCCGAGGCGTTGGCCCGGGCGCTGAGCCGGTCGACGACCCTCTACCTCACCGCCGCCGGCCCGCTGGTACGACTCTTCGACGGGGCGGCAACCCGGCTCCTGCGTCGGGTCGGCATCGAACCCGTGGAGGAGCTTCCCACCGGGGCCACCCCAGAGGACCTCGAGCAGATCATCGCGTCGTCGCGCGAGGAGGGGTACCTGGACGCCGAGATGTCCGACCTGCTGGACCGGGGGCTCGACTTTCGCGAGCTGACCGCGGGTGAGGCCATGGTGCCGCGGGTGGACGTCAAGGCCATCCGCGCCGACGAACCGGTCAGCCGGCTGGTCGAGCTGCTGGACACCGGGCACTCCCGGTTTCCGGTGCACGGGGGCGACCTGGACGATCTGATCGGCGTGGTGAGCATCGCCGACGTGCTCGGCGTGCCGCCGCAGGACCGGAACCGTACCCCCGTGTCGGCGGTGGCGGTGCCGCCGCTGCTGGTGCCCGAGACCCTGCCGCTACCCACCGTGCTGGACCGGATGCGGGCCGGGCACCGCCAGCTCGCCTGCGTGGTGGACGAGTACGGCGGCTTCGCCGGGGTGATCTCCCTGGAGGACATCGCCGAGGAGCTGGTCGGGCCGATCCGGGACGAGGACGATCCGCCGGAACGGTCGCCGGTCCGGCAGCCCGACGGTTCCTGGGTGGTGCCGGCCAGGTGGCGGATCGACGAGGTGGCCGACAGCACCGGAATCGAGCTGCCGGAGGCGCCCGAGTACGACACGCTGTCCGGGCTCGTGATGCGGGAGCTGGGCCGGATCCCCGAGGTGGGCGACCGGCTGGAGATCGACCTCGTACCGGAGCCCGACGAGCCCGAGCGGCCACCCCGGGCCCAGGTCGAGGTGCTGGCCGTCGACCGGCACGTCGCCGATTCGGTACGCCTGCGCGTGCGCCCGGGCGCCGTCGAGCGCAGCGAGGTGGCGTCGTGAGCATTCCGGTGGCGCTGTTGCTGTCGGTGCTGTTGCTGGCGCTCAACGGCTTCTTCGTGGCGGCCGAGTTCGCCCTGGTGGCCAGCAAGCGGTACCGGCTGGAGCAGGCGGCCGCGACCGGCAGCCGGGCGGCCCGGGCCGCGCTGCACGGCAACCGGGAACTGTCGCTGATGCTGGCCGGCGCGCAGCTG
Source organism: Plantactinospora siamensis (assembly GCF_042434095.1). Classification (NCBI taxonomy): domain Bacteria; kingdom Bacillati; phylum Actinomycetota; class Actinomycetes; order Micromonosporales; family Micromonosporaceae; genus Plantactinospora; species Plantactinospora siamensis. Next base: position 271,229 of record NZ_JBHLUE010000004.1, on the reverse strand, counting down.
GGCATCACGGTGTGCACGCTGGGCCTCGGCGCCCTGGCCGAGCCGGCGATCGAGCGGCTGCTCGCCCCGCTGCTGCACGTGGTGGGTCTGCCGGTCGGCACCGGCCACCTGATCGCGCTGCTGGTGGCGCTGGCCGTGGTGACCTTCCTACATCTGGTCGTCGGCGAGATGGCCCCGAAGTCGTGGGCGATCACCGATCCGGAACGGTCGGCGCTGCTGCTGGCGCTGCCGTTCCGGGCGTTCGCCCGGGTGGCTCGGCCGGCGTTGGCCGCCCTCAACTGGCTGTCCAACAGCGTGCTGCGGGTGCTGCGAGTGCGGCCCCAGGATCAGCTGGCCCAGGTACACGGCCCGGGCGAGCTGCGGATGCTGCTCGAGCAGTCCCGGGAACACGGCCTGCTCGAGGCCGAGCAGCACCTCATGCTGACCAGCATGCTGGAGCTGCAGGGGACCTGCCTGCGCGACGTGATGGAACCACTCGACCGGATGGTGGTGGTCCGACCGAGGGACACCGCCGAGGCGATCGAGCGGGTTTCCCGGGACAGCGGACGGTCCCGGCTGCCGGTGATGGACGGGCAGGGCCGGGTGACCGGGGTGGTGCACGTGCGGGAGGCGGTCCGCGCCACCACGGCCGGCCGGCGCACCACGGCCGACCGGTTGATGGCCGCGCCCTTCGCCCTGCCGGTCACCGCGACGGTCACCGAGGCGGTGGCCGCCATGCGGGCCCGACAGGCGCAGCTGGCCATGGTCACCGCCGGTCGCGGCGCCGCCCGCCCGATCGGCTTCGTGGCGCTGGAGGACCTGCTGGAGGAGGTCATCGGCGAGTTCGACGACGAGACGGATCCGGTGCCACGCGGGCGCCGGATGCGGTAGGGGGTTCGGCGATGCCGGGCTGGGCGGCGGATGCGGGCCTGTCGGTGCAGACCGATCTGGCCAATCCGAGCACCCGGCCCGGCCTCCGGCTGCCCGGGCGGGTGACGCTGACCGCCAGCCTTGGGGCGCTCCGGGTGGACGGCGTACGCCTCGGCCTGGTGGTGCGGGTCGAGGGCGCCGACGGGGGACAGTCGCTCGTGGAGTTCCACCGGGCCCCCGTTGCCGGGCCGTTCGTGCTGGCGGCGGGGGAGCGCCGGGTGGTGCCGTTCGCGCTGCCCGTGCCCTGGGAGACCCCGCTGACCGTGGTGGCAGACAAGGCGCCGCTGGGCCTGCGGATGGGTCTGCGCACCGAGGTGCCGATGGGCTCGGAACCGGTCCGGGCGCCGCTGGGCCCGGCCGTGGCCGCGGACGAGCTGCGGCCGCTGTTCGTGCACGCGCTGCCGGCCCAGGCCGGCATCCTCGACACGCTCGCCGAGCTCGGGTTCGAGCTGCGCCAGGCGGCGCTGCGGGCGGGTCGCTTGCCCGGTGTGCGCCAGGCCTTCGGATTCCATCAGGTCATCGGCTACTGGGCGGCGCCGATGTACGCGGGGCCGATGAACGAGCTGGAGGTGACGCTCGTGACCGACGCGTACGGGGTGGAGGCGATCCTCTGGCTGGACCGCCGGCTCGCGCTGTCCGGCGGCGGCCATACGAGCATCAGCCGGTTCCGGGTGAACCACGTCGGCGCCGACCGGACGGACTGGTCGAAGGTGCTGGACGGTTGGCTGCGCCGGGCGATCGATCGGCACGCCGCGGCCGCGTCCCAGTTCCGGGCGCATCCACACCTGACCGAGTCGCCGCAGGTGAGCCGCCGGCCAGACCCGCAGGAACAGGGCGGCGACCCGGGCGCCACGGCCGGCTGATCGGCGCCGTCGCGGCGGTGGTGGACGACGCCGGTGCGGATCGCGGGCGCGCTGCGGCGGGTCGGTCCGACGTGCCGACTCAACCGGCCCAGTAGTGCTTCTGGAATTCCAGCCGGTCTCCATCCCAGAGTCTTTCGCTCTTGCTGTGCACCGTGTCGCCGTTGAGGCTGAGGGTGTAGTCACCGTGCTGGTAGGCGGTGACCAGCCGCGCAAGCGGCGGGAAGAGCGTGGTGAGCTTGGACAGGACCTCGTCCACGGTGTTCGCCTCGATTCCGATGGACTCCTTACCCTGAGCCAGGTGGGCGAAGTTGTGCGGAATCCTGACGGTCACGGCCACGGTCAGCCTCCCTTTGCCCGTCAATTTAGTGGTGTGATTGTAGATCGACGGCTATCGAGCACACCAGCTCGATGCGCGCCGGCTTGACCTGCGGTTTTAGTCGGTTTCCCGATCCCTGATCGGGTCGGCTCACCGCGTGGGCGACAACAACCTGCTGCGCAGCCGATCCCGGGCCTCCGGCCAGTCGTCGGCCACCATGGAATAGAGCGCGGAGTCCCGCCAGGTGCCGTCCGCCCGGCGCCGGTTGGCCCGCAGGGTGCCCTCGCGGGTCGCGCCGAGTCGCTCGATGGCCCGCCGGGACCGCTCGTTGTGCACATTGGTCTGCCAGGTCACCCGGATCGCGTCCAGCACCTCGAACGCGCGGGTGAGCAGCAGCAGCTTGGCCTCCGTGTTGATGCCCGTCCGCCACCATCGACGGCCAAGCTGGGTGTAGCCGATCTCCAGCGACCGGTCGGCCTCGCTCGGCTCGTGGTAGGACGTGGTGCCCACCACCGCGCCGGTGGCCGCGCAGCGCTGCGCCCAGGGCACCCGGACGCCACGCTCGGCGGCGGCCAGGGCGGACCGGATGTAGTCGGCCATGCCGTCGACGTCCCGCGGCTGCGGGCTGCCGATGTATCGCCAGACGTCCGGGTCGTCGAGCGCGTGGAACAGGTCCTCGGCGTGCCGGAGTTCGAGCGGTTCGAGGATGACGTGCTGCCCCTGCATCGGCTCGGCGGTCAGCCAGACCGACCGGGACGGCCGGAGGTAGCTCGGCAGCGGCACGGTCACCCCCGCGTCCGGCTCCGGTGGGCCGGCCACCGTGCGCAGCGGCAGCACGCCGGCCCAGTGCGGCAGGTCGAGATCGGCCTCGTCCTCCAGCACGCCGCCCGAGCGGGCCTTGGCCGACACCTCGCGCAGCGGCAACGCCAGCACGGCCGTCTCGGCCAGCTCCCGCCGGGTCGGCGGCCGGGTGTCGGCGGACCGGCCCCGGCCCAGCTTGTCCACCAGGGCGGCCAGCACCTGCCGCTTGGTGGCCTCGTCGGTGACCAGCCGCGCGGTGCCGTGCGCCACCACCGAGCGGTAGTTGGCGCTGTGATGGAACTGGGAGCGGGCCAGGACCAGGCCGTCCAGGTGGGTGACGGCCACGCAGACGGGCAGCCCGTCCGGCCCGCGGGCGGCGAGCAGCGGCCGGCTCCCGGTCGAGCCGTGCAGGTAGAGCGTGTCGTCGATCCGTACGTGCAGCGTGGGCAGCAGCCGGGGCTCGCCGTCCACGACGAACCCGAGGGTGCAGTGGTATGCCTCGTCCAGCACCGCGTGCACGGTGGGCCGGCCGTAGTCCATCCGGCCGCGGTCGCGGGTGGCGGTGGTCCGGCTCGTCGTCGCGTACATCTGGCACTCCCCGCTTTGTTCTAGTACGATACTGGAACTGTGGCAGTACGTTATCAGATCGCTGGGGGCAGCGCGCGGGCGATTTCTGCGAGCGTCGAAACCGGCATCCGCACCGGCGCGCTGCCGCCGGGGGCGGTGCTCCCGGCGGTCCGCTCCCTGGCCGGCGAGTTGTCGGTCAGCCCGGCCACGGTGGCAAAGGCCTATCAGGGGCTGCGCGAGCGTGGCCTGGTCGAGACCGCCGGCCGGAACGGCACCCGGGTCCGCGCCCGCCCGGCCGTGATCGGCGCGCGGTCGGTGGCGCGGGCTCCCGTACCCCCGGGGTTGCGCGACCTGTCGGTCGGCGATCCGGACGCCCGGCTGCTGCCCGCCCCCGGTCCGCACCTGGCCGCGGTGGCCGCGGCCGGCGGAGCGCCGGTGGGTTACGGCGCGGCCGGCGTCCTCCCCGAGCTGGCCGCCGCGGCCCGGCGGCGGCTGACCGCCGACGGGGTCCCGGCGGGCGGGATCGTGCTCACCAGCGGCGCCCTCGACGCCATCGAACGGCTGCTCACCGTCCAGCTGCGACCCGGCGACGCGGTGGCGGTGGAGGACCCCGGCTGGGCCAACCTGCTCGATCTCGTGGCCGCGCTCGGGCTGCGGCCGGTCGGCGTACCGGTGGACGACGACGGGCCGACCGAGGACGGCCTCCGCGCGGCGCTCGACCTGGGCGTCCGGGCCGTGGTGATAACCAGCCGGGCGCACAATCCGACCGGCGCGGCGGTCTCGGCCGGTCGCGCCCGGCGGCTCCGGACGGCCCTGGCCGGTCGCCCGGACGTGCTGCTGATCGAGGACGACCACGCGGCCGAGCTGGCCACGGTCCCGCCGCACAGCCTGGCCCGCGCCGCCGACCGCTGGGCCTTCGTGCGGTCGATGAGCAAGCCGTACGGTCCGGACCTGCGGCTCGCGGTGGTGACCGGCGACGAGGTCACGCTGGCCCGGCTCGGCGGCCGGCTGCGGCTGGGCGCCGGCTGGGTGTCCACGGTGCTGCAACGGCTGGTGCTGCGGCTCTGGTCCGACCCGGCGACCGGCGAGCTGATCGGTTCGGCCGCGGCCAGCTACGACCGCCGGCGCGGGGCGCTGGTGGCGGCGCTCGCCGCGCGCGGCGTCCCGGCGCACGGCCGCACCGGGATCAACGTGTGGGTGCCGGTGCCGGACGAGACCCGGGCGGTCACCGTGCTGCGCGACGCCGGCTACGCCGTGGCGCCCGGATCGCTCTACCGGATCGCGGCCCCGCCGGCCGTGCGGATCACGATCAGCCCGCTGGACGAGCCCGACGTGCCGGCGCTGGCCGACGCCGTGGCCGCGGCAGTGGCGCCGGCGGTCGACGCCGGCTACTCGGTCTGACCCGTCGCGCTCCGCGGGCTGATCGGGCCGCCGCTCCCCGGCGGGCCGGAGGCGTGCGGCGGCTCCGCCGGGGTAGAACTGTGCGCATGGCCGAGACCCGGACCGCGCCCGGCGCGCAGCAGTTCATCCCGCCCGACGCCGACGACCTGGCGGCGCTCAAGGCCGCCGCCGGCGGATGCCGCGGGTGCGAGCTGTACGAGCCGGCCACCCAGACCGTGTTCGGCCGCGGCGACGCCGGGGCCCGGGCCGTGTTCGTCGGCGAGCAGCCGGGCGACATGGAGGACCGGAAGGGCCTGCCGTTCGTGGGCCCGGCCGGCCACCTGCTGCGGGAGGCCGTGGACGACGCGGGGATCGACCCGAGGTCGGTCTATATCACGAACGCCGTGAAGCACTTCCGGTTCGAGCTGCGCGGCAAGCGGCGGATCCACCAGAGCCCGGACCGGACCCACATCGTGGCCTGCCGGCCCTGGCTGGTGGCGGAGTTCGCGCAGCTGAAGCCCGAGGTCGTGATCGTGCTCGGCGCCACCGCCGGCAAGGCGCTGCTCGGCCCGTCGTTCCGGGTGACCCAGTCCCGGGGCACGCTGATGCCCTGGCCGGACGCCGCGCAGAACCCGGACGACTTCCGCCGGGTGCCGGTCGACTCCCGCGGCGACCGTGCGGACGCTCCGCCGGCCCAACTGCTCGCCACCATCCACCCGTCCGCGGTGCTGCGCGCCGACAACCGGGACGAGGCGTACGCGGGCCTGGTGGCCGACCTCAAGGTGGCGGCCGGGGCACTGAACGGGCACTGACCCGCCGTCCACGCTGGCCCGAGTCCGCCGGCTGACCACGGCGGCGCTGCCGGCGTCCTGACCAGCCGGCGGCTGACCGCCGGCCGTGCCGCCACGAACGCTCGCGGTGGGACAGCCCGAGCGCCGGGTGCCAGACTGGCCGCATGGAGCAGCATCTCTACGAGCCGGTGCACGACGAGTTCCGGGCGCTCTGCCGGGAGTTCCTGGCCCGCGAGGCGACGCCGCGGCACGAGCGGTGGGAGGCCGAGGGCATCGTCGACCGCGACGTGTGGCGGGCCGCGGGCCGGGCCGGGCTGCTCGGCCCGGACGTGCCTGAGGAGTACGGCGGCGGCGGTCAACGGGACTTCCGGTTCAACGCCGTGCTGGTCGAGGAGATCGTCGCGGCCGGCTGCTCCGGGCTGGGCTTCGGGCTGCACAACGACGTGGTGGCGCCGTACCTCACCGAGCTGACGACCGGCGATCAGCGCAAGCGGTGGCTGCCCGGGTTCTGCTCCGGCGACCTGATCACGGCGATCGCGATGAGCGAGCCGGGCGCCGGTTCGGACCTGGCCGGCGTCCGCACCACCGCGGTACGCGACGGCGACGGTTACCTGCTGAACGGGCAGAAGACCTTCATCACCAACGGCGAGCTGGCCGACCTCGTGATCGTGGTGGCCAGGACCGCCGCCGAGCAGGGCGCGCACGGCCTCAGCCTGATCGCCGTCGAGCGGGGCACCCCCGGGTTCGACCGGGGCCGCCGGCTGGCCAAGGTCGGCCTCAAGGCCAACGACACCGCCGAGCTGTTCTTCACCGACTGCCGGGTGCCGGCGGAAAACCTGCTCGGCACCGAGAACCACGGCTTCTACCACCTGATGGGCAACCTGCCCCGGGAACGGCTGAGCATCGCCGTCGCCGCGGTGGCGGCCGCCGAGCGGCTGCTCGCCACCACCCTGGAGTACGCGCGCACCCGGGAGGCGTTCGGCCGCCCGATCGGCGCCTTCCAACACAACCGGTTCCTGCTGGCGGAGCTGGACACCGAGGTCACCATCGCGCGGACGTTCGTGAACCACTGCCTGGCCGAGTTCACCGCGGGACGGCTGTCCGTCACCGACGCGGCCAAGGCCAAGTGGTGGACCACCGAGCTGCAGAACAAGGTCGCCGACCGGTGCGTCCAGCTGCACGGCGGGTACGGCTTCATGCTGGAGTATCCGGTGGCGAAGGCCTGGCTGGACAGCCGGGTGCAAACCATCTACGGCGGGACGACCGAGATCATGAAGGAGATAATCGGTCGCGGCCTGGGCCTGTGACGCGAGAGGTTGGCCAGGCCCCGCCCGGACAACCGATGAGAAGGGTCCCTTCCTTGGCCACCGAGCTGACTGCGCCGCCCGGCGTCCGCGTCGACGCGCCAGCGATCCAACGCCGTACCGTCCGGCTGCTGTTCGTCACCCAGATCATCAGCGGGATCGGCGTGACCATCGGGATCTCCGTCGGCGCGCTGCTGGCCCGCAGCATCGCCGGCACCGCGGTCTCCGGGCTGACCCAGGCGGCGAGCGTGGTGGGCGGCGCGCTGCTCGCGGTGCCCGTCACCCGGGTCATGACGGCGTACGGTCGGCGGCCGGGGCTGGTGCTCGGCTACCTGGCCGGCGCGGTCGGCGGGCTGTTCGTGGTGCTCGCGGCGGTGCGTGGCTGGGTACCGCTGCTCTTCGCCGGAATGCTGCTGTTCGGCGGCAGCACCACGGCCAATCTCCAGGCCCGGTACACCGCCGTCGACCTGGCCGACCCGGCACGCCGGGCCCGCCAACTCGGCCTGATCGTCTGGGCCACCACGGTGGGCTCGGTGGCCGCGCCCAACTTCGCCGCCGCGGCCGACGCCACCACCCGGCGGGCCGGACTGCCGGAGTACGCCGGCCCGTTCGGGTTCAGCGCCGCGGCCTTCGTGCTCGCGGCGGTGCTGCTGTTCGTGCTGCTGCGACCGGACCCGCTGCTCACGGCCCGTCGGTTCGCCGCGCCGACCGGCGCGCCGGACGCCGCGGTGGCCCGTACCCCGCAGGCCGGGGCGCCGGTCGGCGCGGACGCCCAGCTGCCGGTCGGCGCGGACGCCGAGCTGCCGGTCGGCGCGGACGCCGAGCTGCCGGTCGGCGCGGACGCCGAGGCGGGCGGGCCCGGACCGGCCCGCCGGGCGGGGCTGCTGGACGGATTGCGGGCGGTGCGGTCCCGGCCCGACGCTCGGCTCGGGGTGACGGCCGTCGCCATTGGCCATGTCGCGATGGTCGCGGTGATGACGATGACCCCGGTACGCATCGGCGAGTCGCACGCCGAGGCGGACGTGCTGCGACTGGTGGGGCTGGTCCTCAGCCTGCACATCGCCGGGATGTACGCGCTGTCCCCGGTGATCGGCTGGCTGACCGACCGCACGGGCCGGCGACCCGTCATTCTCGGTGCGGTGATGGTGCTGCTCGCCGCCTGTGCCGTGGCCGGCACGGCCGGACACCACACGCCCCGCCTGGCGGTCGGCCTCGCGCTGCTCGGCCTCGGGTGGTCCGGCACCATGGTCGCGGGGTCGACGCTGCTGTCCGAGTCGGTGCCGGTGGACTTGCGGCCGGCGGCCCAGGGGCTGTCCGATCTGATCATGGGCCTCGCCGGCGCGTCCGCCGGCGCTGCCAGCGGGTTTGTGGTGCAGTTCGCCGGTTACCCCGTACTGACCGCGCTGGCGGCGGTCGCCGTCGTGCCGCTGCTGGCGCTAGCGTTGCGGCCGGTGCCGGCGGGAGCCGCCGGAGCGAGGTGACCGCCGTGGCGGCCCGGAACGGGTGCCCGGCGCCGAGCCGGCGGCCGCGCTCGGGCGGCGTGCCCGGCGGTTCGTGGAGCGAAGGGACGTGGGGTTTCGTGCGGCTGACGGACTTCTGGACGCGGATGGAGCAGGTGTTCGGTCCGGGCTACGCCGCCAGCATCGCAACCGACCAGGTGCTGTCCCAGCTGAACGGGCGGACCGTGGGGCAGGCCATCGCGGACGGCGAGGAAACCGTCGTGGTGTGGCGCGCGGTCTGCGCGGCCTATCCCGATCGGGTGCCCGCGCGGCTACGGTGAGCTGCTTTTTCGACCGGATCGCGTGTCGGGCACGATCTCGTACAGGTGTTCGGCTATTGTCCACAGCTGAGGCGCTGTCCACAGGACACGGCCGGGGGGAGTCGTTTCTGTCGTACCCAGCGCCTAGCGTGTCCGTGTGACTAAAGGTGCAACGAAGACGCCGGCGAAGGCAGGGGTGGCGACCATGGCGGCAGGACCTGACCGGGAGAAGGCACTCGACCTGGCTCTCGCTCAGATCGACAAGCAGTTCGGCAAGGGCTCGGTGATGCGGCTGGGTGAGCGACCGGTCGTGCAGACCGCGGTCATTACGACCGGCTCCATCGCGCTCGACGTGGCGCTCGGCGTGGGCGGCCTGCCTCGGGGGCGCGTGGTCGAGATCTACGGCCCGGAGTCCAGCGGTAAGACGACCGTGGCGTTGCACGCCGTGGCCAACGCCCAGCGGGCCGGCGGCATCGCGGCCTTCATCGACGCCGAGCACGCGCTCGACCCGGAGTACGCCCGGGCGCTCGGGGTGGACACCGATGCCCTGCTGGTCTCCCAGCCGGACACCGGTGAGCAGGCGCTGGAGATCGCGGACATGCTGGTCCGGTCCGGTGCGCTCGACATTGTCGTGATCGACTCGGTGGCGGCGCTGGTGCCGCGCGCCGAGATCGAGGGCGAGATGGGCGACAGCCATGTCGGCCTCCAGGCGCGCCTGATGAGCCAGGCGCTCCGGAAGATCACGGGTGTGCTCAACAACACCGGCACCACCGCGATCTTCATCAACCAGCTCCGGGAAAAGATCGGCGTCATGTTCGGCAGCCCCGAGACGACGACCGGCGGCCGGGCGTTGAAGTTCTACGCCTCGGTCCGGCTCGACGTGCGACGCATCGAGAGCTTGAAGGACGGCACCGACGTGGTCGGTAACCGGACCCGGGTCAAGGTGGTGAAGAACAAGGTGGCCGCGCCGTTCAAGCAGGCCGAGTTCGACATCATGTACGGCAAGGGCATCTCCCGCGAGGGCTCGCTGATCGACGTGGGCGTGGAGCAGGCGATCATCCGCAAGTCGGGCGCCTGGTACACCTACGACGGTGACCAGCTCGGCCAGGGCAAGGAGAAGGCCCGGGAGTTCCTCAAGGAAAACCCGGACGTGGCGGCCGAGATCGAGAAGAAGATCCTCGAGAAGCTCGGCGTCGGCACCGGGGCCAGCGACGCGGCCGGTGGACCCGAGCTTCCGCCGGTGGACTTCTGAGCACCGCCGACCCGAGAGCGCGCTGAGCCATGCCCGGACGACGGGGGGCCCGCAGCGGTCGGGGCTGGGACGCGTCCCCGCCTCGACCGCTGCGGGCCCGACGCGGTCAGCCGACCGACGGCCCGGCGGCCGGCCACGGCCAGTCGACCGAGGGCGCGGCGGCCGACGAGGCGGGGGCCGGGGGCCCCCGTTCCGAGGCCGCAGCTCCGCCTCGCGACGAGGCGGAGCTGGCCCGGGAGATCTGCCTGCGTCAGCTCGCCGTGCGGCCGCGTACCCGCGCCGAGCTGGCCACCGCGCTGACCCGGCGGGGGATCTCCGAGGAGGTGGCTGCCACGGTCCTCGACCGGTACGGCGAGGTCGGGATGATCGACGACGCGGCCTTCGCGCGGGCCTGGGTGAGCAGCCGGCACACCGGGCGGGGGTTGGCGCGCCGAGCCCTCGCCAACGAGCTGCGCCAGCGCGGGGTGGACCGGGAGGTCGCCACCGAGGCACTCGGCGAGCTGGATGAGGCGACCGAGGCCGAGACGGCACGGGCGCTGGTGGATCGGAAGCTGCGCACAACCCGGGGCGAGCCGGACGCGGTATTCCGCCGTCTGGTGGGAATGCTGGCCCGCAAGGGATACCCGCCCGGGGTCGCGATCGGCGCCGTGAAGGAGGCGTTGGCCGCACAGAGCGCCGAGGCGGCGGAGTTCGCCGACCAGCTCGACCCGGATGCTTTGGCGGACGCCGAGCTGGGCGACGGCGAGCGGGACGGCCGCTAGGTGCTGAAGGTCTGCCTCAACGGTGGCCGTAGCCGGCGCGACCACCCCGCCGTGCCGGTGACCGCGGCTGAGCTGGCGGCCGACGCCGCCCGATGCGTGGCGGCCGGAGCGGACGCCGTGCACCTGCACCCGCGCGGCCACGACGAGGCGGAGACCCTGGACGCTGCCTACGTGGCGGCGGCGGTGTCGGCGGTCCGCGCGGCGTGTCCAGGCACCCCGGTGGGGGTCACCACCGGCGCCTGGATCGCCCCCGACCCGGCGGCCCGGGTGGCCGCCGTACGCGGCTGGACCACGCCGCCCGATTTCGCCTCCGTCAACGCGCACGAGCCGGGCGCCGAGGCGGTGGCTGCGGCACTGCACGAGCTGGGGGTCGGGGTGGAGGCGGGCCTGTGGACGCCGGACGCCGTGATCGCGTACCGGCGCTGGCGGGTGCCGGTGGACCGCATCCTGCTCGAATGCCTGCCCGACGGGTCCGCCGGGGCGCAGCCGGCGCCGGGCTTGGACGGCGGTGAGCGCCGGCCCGACGATCCGGCCGTGGGGCAGGCCGAGGAGCTGTTGTCGGCGCTGGGCGTCGGAGCGGGCGGCCGGGATCCGGCCGCACCCGCGGTGCTGCTGCACGCCGAGGGTCCCGGAACGTGGCCGGTCCTGCGGCTCGCCGTACGGCTCGGCCTGCACACCCGGATCGGCCTGGAGGACACCACCGAGCTGCCGGACGGCTCGCCGGCGCCCGACAACGCCGCGCTGGTCGCGGCCGCCGTGGCGCTCGGCGCCGGTTGACTCCTGGCCGCACATCCCGTGGCTACCGGCTGCTGGCTGCCGGGTCCCCGCCCCCGGCTTCCGGCCGCTGGTATCAGGGTCGTCCTGGCTTGGATCACTCAGAGTGTGCACCGCGAGTCCCCGGGTAAGACCTGGCGCGCCGGGGGCAATCGGTGGGGGACGTCCGGCTGATCGATCATGACTCCTTGACCGAACGGCCCCTTGCGACCTAGCCTCGCCATACAAAGGTGAGAACAGTCCGACCAGCGTGGGCAACGCGCGCAACATAGATGGCATAACAGTACGACAACGTTTCGGCCAGCTCAGTGGCCAGATCACCAACCCCCGGATGGCCGATCCGGGGGCGCGTCGACAGCGATGTCGGCCACCGGCGGCGCGGCCTCTCCGCGCCGTCCGATGGCACCTATCCGCAGCACCCGCCCAGGTCGGGCGTCTCGAAGCGCAGAGCGGGCCCGGACGCCCACGCCTCCGGTACCGCGTCGTGGAGGGGAGGCCGGCATGACCCGGTGGCAGGTCGGCCAGGTCGGGGCGGGACCCCGCGGAGCGTCGCGATGAGCGGCCTGGAGTTGGTGCTGCTGCTCGCCATCGTGCTGCTGGCTGCGGTGGTCGTGGTCGCCCTGGTGCTCGGTGCCCGGGTGATCCGGCGGCTCGGCGCCGTGCGGCCGGCCGCGGCGACGGATGACCCGGCGTTCGTGGCCGAGCGGGACCGGCAGGAGCAGTCGCTGGCGGCCCTGCGCGAGGCAGCCGACGAGGCGTCCTCCTCGATCGATGTGGCCAAGTCGGCGGCGGCCGCCGCCCGTGCGGAGGCCGCCGCCGCCAAGGCGGAGGCGAGCGCCGCGCGCGCCGAGGCGCGCCGGGTGCTCGAGGCCTCCCGGGCCGAGGCCGACAACGTCCTGGAACGCGCGCACCGGCAGGCGGAGAGCGACGCCGAGGAGGTCCGGGCGGCCGCCCGGCGCAGCGGCGAGCGCGAGGTGGCCATGCTGGCCTCCACCACCCGCGAGCAGGCGGCCGAGGTCGAGCGCCGGGCGCAGCGGATGGACGAACGGGAGCGGCTGCACACCGAGGAGGTGGAGCGGCTGGCCGAGCGGGAGCGCCGGCTCACCGCGGCCAACGCCGACCTCGCCGTCCGCGAGGCCGCGCTGGCGCAGCGGGAGGAGGCGCTCGCCGAGGGGGAGGAGCGGCACCGGCGGGAGTTGGAGCGGATCGCCGGGTTGACCGCCGACGCGGCCCGGCAGGAGCTGGTGGAGACGATCGAGGGGCAGGCCAAGCGGGAGGCCGCGATCCTTGCCCGGGACATCGAGAGTGACGCCCGGGCCACCGCCGAGCACCGGGCCCGGCACATCGTGGTGGACGCGATCCAGCGGGTGGCCAGCGAGCAGACCGCGGAAAGCGTGGTCAGCGTGCTGCACCTGCCCGGCGACGAGATGAAGGGCCGGATCATCGGCCGCGAGGGCCGCAACATCCGCGCGTTCGAGTCGGTCACCGGGGTCAATCTGATCATCGATGACACCCCGGAGGCGGTGCTGCTGTCCTGCTTCGATCCGGTACGCCGGGAGGTTGGCCGGCTCACGCTGGAGAAGCTGGTGCTGGACGGTCGGATCCACCCGCACCGGATCGAGGAGGTCTATGACACCGCCCGCCAGGAGGTCGCCGGACTGTGCCGGCGGTCCGCCGAGGACGCGCTGGTCGAGGTGGGGATCACCGAGATCCACGACGAGCTGGTCGACCTGCTCGGCCGGTTGCGCTACCGGACCTCGTACGGGCAGAACGTGCTCAAGCACCTCGTCGAGACCGCGCACATCGCCGGTGTGATGGCCGCCGAGCTCCGGCTGGACGTACCCACGATCAAGCGGGCGGCGTTCCTGCACGACATCGGCAAGGCGCTCACCCACGAGGTGGAGGGCAGCCACGCGATCATCGGGGCCGACCTGGCCCGCAAGTACGGCGAGAGCGACGACGTGGTGCACGCGATCGAGGCGCATCACAACGAGGTGCCGCCGCAGACCATCGAGGCCGTGCTCACCCAGGCGTCCGACGCCTGCTCCGGAGGGCGGCCGGGGGCGCGGCGGGAGAGCCTCGAGGCGTACGTCAACCGGCTCGAGCGGATCGAGGAGATCGCCGGCGGCAAATCCGGGGTGGAGAAGGTCTTCGCCATGCAGGCCGGGCGGGAGATCCGGGTGATGGTGAAGCCGGAGGACGTGGACGACATCGCCGCGGCCGTGCTGGCCCGGGACGTGGCCAAGCAGATCGAGGAGGAGCTGACGTACCCGGGGCAGATCCGCGTGACGGTCGTGCGCGAGTCCCGGGTGACCGAGATCGCCCGCTGACGCCGGCCGGGACCGGCGCCGGCCGCGCCGGCCGACCTCCGGCGGAGGCCGGCGTCCGGCCGATCGCCGGCGGAGGCCGGCGGGCGGGTCACACCGCGTGCGCGGCCTCCCCGGTGGCGTCCTGGGCCGGCAGCACGACGCCGCTGCTGCGTCCCTGCCGGTTGAGCCGGCGCTGAAGCCACCAGGCGAAGAAGGACAGCGCGCCGCAGATGGCGATGTAGATGGCCGCGACGACCAGGTACGACGGCACATAGGGCAGCCGGAACGGCAGCCGACCCCCGACGGCCCTACCGGCGTACAGCAGCTCTGGATAGGTGATGACGAAGCCCAGGGCGGTGTCCTTGAGCAGCACCACGAGCTGGCTGACGATGGCCGGCAGCATGGCCCGGAACGCCTGCGGCAGCATGATCAGCCGCAGCACCTGGCTCTTGCCCAGCCCGATCGCGTACGCGCCCTCGGACTGGCCGCGCGGGATCGCGTTGATGCCGGCCCGGAAGATCTCGGCCAGCACCGACCCGTTGTAGAGGGTGAGCCCGAACACCAGCGCCCACAGGGCGGGCAGCCGGCTGCCGAACTGCAGCGGCCCGTAGTAGAAGAAGAAGATCAGGATCAGCAGCGGGATGGCCCGGAACAGCTCGACCACGAACGTGGCCGGCGCGCGGACGTACGCCCGGTCGCTGAGCCGGGCGGCCGCGAAGACGGCGCCGAAGGCCAGCGCCAACACCGCGCCGAGGCCGGCGGCCCTCAACGTTGCGAGCAGCCCGTTCAGCAGTTCCCGCTGCACGGCCGTGTACTGGAACTGCTCCCAGCGAATCGGCTCGAACTGGCCGGTGGCGTAGAAGCGGTAGATCACGAACGCGATCAGGGCGACGATCACCAGCACGGTCAGCGCGCCGATCACCGCGTTGCGCCGCCGGGCGCGCGGGCCCGGCAGGTCGAACAGCACCGAGGATTGGTTCATCGCGCCACGGCCCACTTCCGCTCGAGGAACCGCTGCAGATAGACCAGCGGCAGGATCAGGATCAGGAAGCCGAGCGTGATCCAGATCAGCACCGAGAACTGCGGCTCACCCCGCTCGGACAGGTACGCGGGGATGGCGCCGGCCTCCCCCACCGAGAAGCCGGCCGCGATGGTGGTGTTCTTCAGCATGGCGATCAGCACGCTCATCAGCGGCGGCACCATCGAGCGGACCGCCTGGGGCAGCACCACCTGCCCGAGCACCTGCGTGAACGTCATGCCCAGCGCGCGGGCCGCCTCGGCCTGCCCCGGAGCGACCGTGTTGACCCCGGACCGCACCACCTCGCAGACGAACGCGGCCGTGTAGACGGTCAGCGCGATCATCGCGGTGCGGAAGTACGGGATGTTGATGTTCAGCTTCGGCGCGGCGAAGACCAGGAACGCGAAGACCAGGGTCAGCGGCGTGTTGCGGACGACGTTGACGTACGCGGCGCCGAAGGCGCGCAGCGCCGGCACGGGGGACACCCGCATCGCGCCCAGCAGCGTGCCGAGCACCAGGCAGCTCACCGCCGCGATCAGGAACAGCTCGACCGTGGTACGGAAGCCGCGGCCAAACACGTCACCGTTGTCGGTGAGCACCCGAAAGAAGTCGCCCATGCCTGCCTTCCTGCGTACGTCCCGGGGGGCCGGGCGGGATCACCGCCCGGCCCTCGCCGTCCTGCCTCAGTACCGCTCGAGCGGCGGCGGGGTGGCCTTCGAGCCGGACTTGCCCAGCGTGCCGTCGTAGATCTTCTGCCAGGTGCCGTCCTTCTCGGCCGCCTCGATCTGGTTGTTGACGTAGTCCCGCAGCGCCTTGTCGTCCTTCGGCAGGCCGATCCCGTACTTCTCGGTGCTGAACGGCTGGCCGACCACCTTGAGCTCGTCCGGGTTCTGCGCGGCGTAGCCCTTGAGGATGGCGTCGTCGGTGGTCACCGCGTCGACCTTCTTGTCCAGCAACTGGGACACGCACTCGGAGTAGGTCTTGAACTCGACGATGTTGCCCGGCTCGGTGAGCTGCTGGTCCCGGACCCGCTGGATCGGGGTGGAGCCGGTGGCCGAGCAGACCTTCTTGCCCTTGAGGGTGTCCTTGCCGGTGATCGAGCTCTCGTCCTTGCGAACCAGCAGGTCCTGGCCGGCGATGAAGTACGGCCCGGCGAACGAGATGTCGTTCTTGCGCTTGTCGGTGATCGAGTACGTCCCGACGTAGTAGTCGACCTCGCCGCCCTTGATGGCGGTCTCCCGGTTGGCCGACGCGATCTCCTTGTACTCGATCTTTGCCGGGTCGACGCCGAGCTTGCTGGCGATGTACTGCGCGATTTCGATGTCGAAGCCGCACCGCTTGCCGCTGGCGTCCTTGTAGCCGAGGTTGGGCTGGTCGAACTTGACGCCGACCGTCACCTTGCCGGCGCTCTTGATCTTGGAGAAGGTCGGACTGCCCGCGACGTTCGCGTCGCCGGCCGGGGTGAAGGTGGCGCCCGAGGACGTACAGGCGTCCCCGGCCGCGGCGTTCGAGCCGCTACCTCCGGACGGGGCCGGTTCGCCCGACTTGCCGCAGCCGGCCGCCGAAACGGCGAGGGTGGCCATCAGGGCCGCCGCCGCCACACGAGTCATCCGCATTGTGTGCTCCTTCGTCATCGTGCACGGAACCACCCCGATGGTCGGGGTAGCCGTCCACTCCGGCTGTCAGTGCGTCAAGATCTTGGAAAGGAAGTCCTTGGCCCGCTCGCTGCGTGGGTTGGCGAAGAACTCGGTGGGCGCCGCGTCCTCGACGAGCTGCCCGTCCGACATGAAGATCACCCGGTTGGCGGCGTGCCGGGCGAAGCCCATCTCGTGGGTGACCACGACCATCGTCATCCCGTCCCGGGCCAGCGAGGTCATCACGTCGAGGACCTCGCCGACCATCTCCGGGTCCAGCGCGCTGGTGGGCTCGTCGAAGAGCATGGCCTTGGGCTGCATGGCGAGCGCCCGGGCGATGGCAGCTCGCTGTTGCTGGCCGCCGGAGAGCTGGGCCGGGTACTTGTCCGCCTGGCTGGCGATGCCGACCCGGTCGAGCAGCGCGAGCGCCCGCTCCCGGACGGCGGCCGGCTTCTCCCGGCGTACCTTCAGCGGGCCCAGCGTGACGTTCTCCAGGATCGTCTTGTGCGCGAAGAGGTTGAACGACTGGAACACCATGCCCACCTCGCTGCGCAGCCGGGCCAGCGCGCGGCCCTCCGCCGGCAGCGGCTGGCCGTCGAAGGTGATGGTGCCCGAGTCGATCGGCTCCAGCCGGTTGATGGCGCGGCACAGGGTCGACTTGCCGGACCCGGACGGGCCGATGACCACGACCACCTCGCCCCGGTCGACCGAGAGGTTCACATCGTGCAGCACGTGCAGCGGGCCGAACCACTTGTTGACCGCCTCGAGCACGATGAGCGGCTCGCCCGTCGTCACATCGTCCCCTTTGCTCGCCGTTCCCGGCGCTGGCTCAGGTTTGCCTCACCTATGAACGGTCACTGTAGGCGGGACCGTGTACCAGCGCGCAACCGAAAGAGGTCACGGAGCAATAACACCAACCACCTGCAAACTCCGGCGTCGGCGCCGGGCAGGATGGGTACGGCGGCAGATCCGTGCGGAGGTAATGGCCATGGAACCGGTCCGATTGACGCAGTATGCCCGGGGTGGCGGATGCGCCTGCAAGATCCCGCCGGGGGAGCTGGAGGCCGTCGTGGCCGGCCTGGGCATCCCGGCCGGCGGCGGGCGGGACGACCTGCTGGTGGGGGTGGAGAACGGCGACGACGCGGCCGTGGTCCGGCTGGACGAGCGTACGGCGGCGGTGGCCACAGTGGACTTCTTCACCCCGGTGGTGGACGACCCGTACGACTGGGGTCGGATCGCCGCCTGCAACGCCCTCTCCGACGTCTACGCCATGGGCGGAACGCCGCTGGTGGCGCTGAACCTGCTCTGCTGGCCGCGGGAGGTGCTGCCGCTGGAGATCGCCGGTGAGGTGCTCCGGGGCGGGTACGAGCTGACCCGGCAGGCCGGCTGTCACCTGGCCGGCGGGCACAGCGTGGACGACGAGGCGCCCAAGTACGGGCTCGCGGTGACCGGGATCGTCCGGCCGGAGGAGATGATCACCCTCGACGCCGGCCGGCCGGGGCTGCCGCTGTCGCTGACCAAGCCGCTGGGTGTCGGCGTGCTCAACTCGCGGCACAAGGCCACCGGGGAGGTGTTTCCGGAGGCCGTGGCGGCGATGACCACGCTCAACCGGGACGCCGCGCGGGCCGCCGTGGCGGCCGGCGTCCGGTGCGGGACCGACGTGACCGGCTTCGGCCTGCTCGGCCACCTCTCCAAGCTGGCCCGGGCGAGCGGGCTGACCGCGGCCGTGGATCCGGCTCGGGTTCCCTATCTGGACGGTGCCCGGTCGGCGGTGCGGGGCGGATACGTCAGCGGGGGGAGCCGGCGCAACCTTGCCTGGGTCGCGCCATGGACCGAGTTCGGGGCGACGCCCGAGGAGGACCGGCTGCTACTCGCGGACGCGCAGACCTCGGGCGGGCTGCTGGTCGCGGGCGAGGTGCCCGGGGGGACGGTGATCGGCGAGCTGCGCCCGCGCGGCGAGGCGTTGGTGACGGTCGGATAGGTGACGGCCCAACCGCCAACTACGGACAATTCAGGCCCAATTGGTCACAGACCGGTAACTTCGCCCCCGGCCGTGCCGGTCCGACCGCACCATCGTGTCAGGAGGCGAACCGTCCGGTTCGCGGGGGGCGGGACCGGCGAACGGGCTTCATGACCTCGCCGGTCCGGCAGGCACCAACGAGAGGTGGGGACGGCATGACCGAACTCTGGAACTGGAAGGTCGATGACGACCTCGTCCGGGTGGAGGTCTACCAGGCGCTGGCCGAGTCGCTCGGCCGCCCGGTGGTGCCGCTCGGCGCCCACGATCCCGGTCGGCTCCCGGTCGGCGCGGTCCTGGCCGACGTGTGGCGGCGGCCCGGCGAGTTCGCCCTGTCGATCGACTGTTACGGCCCGCCGGTCGGGCTGGCCGAGCACACCGCCGTGGCGGCGCTGTCCCGCCGGCTCGGTCGGCGTTGCCTGTTGGCCGACGACACGTACGACGGAACCCGCCACCTGCTGGTGAGCCCGGACGGCACCGTGCGGCCGGTGCACCTCGACGTCGAGGAGACCGAGGACGGCGAGGTGCTGCGCAACGAGCGGCTGTGCAGCACGGCCGAGCCCGACTGCCGGGGCTGGTCGCAGTGCGGTCAGTCGCGCTGGGCGCCGGACTCCGTCCTCCCGGCGCTCGTCGCCGCCTGAGCGCCCGCGGGGCGCCGCGGCCCGGCGTTCCTCGCCGCCTGAGCGCCCGCGGGGGTGCCGCCGCCCGGCGTTCGTCCCCGCCTGAGTGCCCGCGGGGCACCGCCGCCCGGCCGGCTTGGCCGGCGGGCCGGCTCGGCCCAGTTGGCTGGCGGGGCCGTTCGGCTCAGTTGGCCCGACCGGGGCCGCTCGGCTCAGTTGGCCCGACCGGGGCGGGCTCGGCTCAGTTGGCCGGCGGGGCGGCTCGGGTCAGTCCGTCGGTCCGGCCGGGGCGGTCGCCGCCGCGGCGCCGGTCCGGCGCACCACCAGCTGGTCGAGCAGCTCGGCCGTCGCGGCGGTCACCGCCGCCACCGCGGCGTCGAAGGCCGCCGCGTTGTGCGGCGCCGGGCGCCGGAATCCGCTGATCTTTCGCACGTACTGCAGCGCCGCGGCCTCGATGTCCGTCGGCGTCACCCGCTCGGCGTACGGCTCACGCAGGGTCTTGATGCTCCGGCACATGATCTCTCCCGGGTCGGCGTCCGTCTCCGCAGATCCTGACACGTGCGAGTGACAGAACGGATCCGCCGGCCGGTCGCCGGTCGCGCCGGCCGAAGCGCGCCCGGGCCGGCGGCCCTTCGCGCAGCACGCCGTAAGCTGGCAGGGTTGAAGCGGAAGGGGCGCGAGCACCGGTGGCAAGGACCTACAACGTCGTCACGTACGGCTGCCAGATGAACGTGCATGACTCCGAGCGGATCTCCGGGTTGCTGGAGGACGCCGGGTACGTCCGCGCCACCAGCGCGGACGACTCGGACATCGTGGTCTTCAACACCTGCGCGGTGCGGGAGAACGCCGACAACCGGCTGTACGGCAACCTCGGTCACCTGCGCCCCACCAAGGCGAAGCGGCCCGACATGCAGATCGCCGTCGGCGGCTGCCTGGCGCAGAAGGACCGCGGCGAGATCGTCCGGCGCGCGCCCTGGGTGGACGTGGTGTTCGGCACCCACAACATCGGCTCGCTGCCGGTGCTGCTGGAGCGAGCCCGGCACAACTCCCAGGCCGAGGTGGAGATCCTCGAGTCGCTGGACGTCTTCCCCTCCACGCTGCCGGCCCGGCGCGAGTCGACGTACGCCGGGTGGGTGTCGATCTCGGTGGGCTGCAACAACACCTGCACGTTCTGCATCGTGCCGTCGCTGCGGGGGCGGGAGAAGGACCGCCGCCCCGGGGACGTGCTTGCCGAGGTCCGGGCGCTGGTGGCCGAAGGCGTGCTCGAGGTCACCCTGCTGGGCCAGAACGTCAACTCGTACGGGGTGGCCTTCGGCGACGCTGGCGAGCCGAACGGCAGGCGCAGCGGGGACCGGTCCGCCTTCGCCGACCTGCTGCGGGCCTGCGGCGACATCGACGGGCTGGAGCGGGTCCGGTTCACCAGCCCGCACCCGCGGGACTTCACCGACGACGTGATCGCGGCCATGGCCGAGACGCCGAACGTCTGCCACTCGCTGCACATGCCCCTGCAGTCCGGCTCCGACGACGTGCTGCGGGCCATGCGCCGGTCGTACCGGGCCGAGAAATACCTCGGGATCATCGAGAAGGTCCGCGCGGCCATGCCGGACGCGGCCATCACCACCGACATCATCGTCGGGTTCCCCGGCGAGACCGAGGCGGACTTCTTGCGGACCCTCGACGTGGTCCGGGAGGCGCGGTTCTCCTCGGCGTTCACGTTCCAGTACTCCAAGCGCCCCGGCACGCCGGCCGCCACGATGCCGGACCAGCTGCCCAAGCAGGTGGTCCAGGAGCGGTACGAACGGCTGCTGGCCTGCGTCGAGGAGATCACCTGGGCGGAAAACCGGAACCTGGTGGGGCAGACCGTCGAGGTGCTCGTGGCGGTCGGCGAGGGGCGCAAGGACGAGCGGACCGGGCGGATGTCCGGGCGGGCCCGGGACGGCCGCCTGGTGCACTTCGCCACGGGCGACCTGGCCGGGCAGATCCGGCCCGGCGACGTCGTGCACACCGAGATCACGTACGCGGCACCGCATCACCTGAACGCGGACGGCGCGCCCATGGCACACCGCCGGACCCGGGCCGGTGACGCGGCCGAGGCCGGCCGCTCCCCGCGTACCCCCGGGGTGTTGCTCGGGCTGCCGGCCGTCGGCGCCCCGCCCGCGGCGCCGGCGCCCACCACCGCCTGCGGCAGTTGAAAGGAAGGGCCCCTTGTTATCGCTTTTTGTATAGCAAGGGGCCCTTCCTAACCGGTCAGAGCGTGATCCGGCCGGCACCGGCACCGGCCGTCACGACCGCCTTCACCGTGCTCGCGCTGTCCAGCGGGTACAGGTACGGGATGCCGGCGACGCTGCCGCCGGCCTGGCCGCTGCCCGAACTGACGAAGTAGTTGTTCCGGGCCACCAGGCTGCCCGGGCCGGAGTCCGCCTCGCCCAGGTGGTACGGGTCGTTCACGTGGTCGAAGTAGTTGCCCTCCACGAGCACGCCGGCGCTCATCGTCGACGCGACGCCGTAGCCGCTGTTGTTGAAGTAGTAGTTGTTGTAGACGTGCACCGGGTTTCCGAAGCGGACCCGCGGGTGCCGCTGCGTCGTGCCGTCGAACCAGTTGTGGTGATAGGTCACGCGCAGGTGCCCGATGTCCTGGGCGCCGTTGTCGTCGCTGTGGCCGAGCAGCATGGTCTTGTCGTGGTTGAAGAAGTGGTTCCAGGACACCGTGACGAAGTCCGAGCCGCGCTTGATGTCCACCGCGCCGTCGTACCCGTGGCTCAGGGTGTTGTGGTCGATCCAGATGTTGGTGGCCGACTCCTGCACGTTGATCGCGTCGTCGCTCCAGTCCCGGAAGGTCAGGTTCCGGATGATGACGTTGCGGTCGCCGCTGATGGTGAAGCCACAGCCCACGATGGTCGCGCCAGGGTTGCCGATGATGGTCTTGTTGGATCGGACGCGCAGCATGCCCGAGCAGGAGATGGCGCCGGAGACCCGGATCACCGCCGAGCTCGTGGCGCCCACGGCGGTGGTCAGCGCCGAGGCGGTGCTGACCGTGGTGGCCGGGGTGCTGCCGCCGCCGACGGTGCCGCCGTTCTGGGCGGCCCAACCGACCAGCGTCTGCGGCCCGGGCGTGGGGCCGGTGGTGGGCGGTCCCGCGGTGGGCGGGCCGGTGGGCGTCGGCGAAGGGGTCGGCGGATAGTCGGTGGGGTTGCCCGGCGTGGTCGGGCTGGTGGGCGGAGTGCTGGGCACGATCCCGGTGCAGGCGACGCCGTTGAGCGTGAAGTTGGTCGGGGTCGGGTTGCTGGCGGTCCAACTGCCGTTGAAGCCGAACGACACCGTGCCGTTGGTGCCGACGCCGCCGTTGTAGCCCAGATTGGTGGCGGTGACCTGGCTGCCGCTCTGCGTCACGGTCGCGTTCCAGGCGGAGCTGACCTGCTGCCCGGCCCCGTACGACCAGCGCAGCGTCCAGGCGGAGACCGGGTCACCGAGATTGGTGACCGTGACGTTGGCGGTGAACCCGCCCTGCCACTGGCCGCCCACGGAGTAGTCGACCCGGCAGCCGGCGGCCGCGTTCGCGGCGTCCGCGATCAGCACGCCGGCGGTGGCGAGGGCGACGGTGGTGGCGATGACGGTGGCGCTGGCGAGCAGCGCCGGATGACGCCGTCGTACGAGCATGGTGCTTCCCTTCGCGGGGCGGCGGCCCGGCGCGGATCGGCCTCCCACCGTGGCTGCGTCGTGCCCTGCGACGCCGGTGGATCGGCCGGTCCTGGCGGCTCGAGCCCGCCGGTCGGACATCCTTGAGGTGCGGTGGCTCCCGCGTCCGGCCCAGCACGTGGCTGTCTCGATGGAAGCACGCCCATCGAGATCTGTAAATCAAGCGTACGGGTGGAGCCGCCGCCTGGCTCGTGCGGCCCGCACTCCCGCGGCGCCGTCGTACCTGTTAAGAAGGGCCCCCTGCTATGCAAAAGGCGATAACAAGGGGCCCTTCCTTCGGCGGATCAGCAGGCGGTGCCGGAGAGCTTCACCGACGCCGGGGCGCTGGCGGCGCCGTTGGCGGTGAAGCCGATGGTCACCGAGGCGCCCGCGGCGAGCGACGGGGCATAGCTGGGCGCCGCCGCCGTGACCGTCGTGCCGGACTGGGTGACGGTGGCGTTCCAGCCGCTTTGCAGGGTCACCCCGGACGGCCAGGTCCAGGTGACGGACCACGGGTTGACGGCGGAGCTGCCGCTGTTCTGCACGGTCAACTCGCCCTGGAACCCGCCCTGCCACGCGTTGACCTGCTTGTAGCTCGCGGTGCAGCCGCCGGTCGGTCCGCCGGTCGGTCCACCCGTCGGTCCGCCGGTGGGGCCGCCCGTCGGTCCGCCGGTGGGGCCGCCGGTCGGTCCGCCGGTCGGTCCGCCGGTGGGGCCGCCCGTCGGTCCGCCCGTGGGACCCCCGGTCGGTCCGCCGCCGACCGGCGGGATCAGGTACGGCTGCAGGATGGACTGCTTGTTCTGGTCGACCGTGATCCAGTCGTCCTTGAGGATGCCGCCGGTGTCACCGGAGTCGGGGTTCCACGACCAGTAGGTGAAGGACATGCCGTTCACGCCGGTGCCGGTGTAGGCCAGCAGGTTCTGCAGCCACACCTTGTCCTTCGGGTCCTGCAACGTGCTGCCGAACTCACCCATCATGATCGGCGCGATGTTCTGCTTGTAGAGGTAGCCCCAGTACTTGTCCCAGATGCCCGGCAGGTTGGCCGGGAACGACGGGTCGTCGAACCAGGTCTGGTGGTAGACCGAAATCGCGTACTCGTGCGGCGAGTAGACCAGCCGGTTGGCCACGTTGAGCCGGACGGGGTACTGGCCGGCCTTGGACAGGTTGCCGCCCCACCAGCCGCAGTCCTCGTCGTTGCTGGGGTCGTTGTCCCAGACGTTGGAGAGGCCGCCGCTCGGGCAGCTCACGCCCTCGACGAAGATCAGCCAGTTCGGCTGCACCGACAGGATGGCGTTCCCGGCCCGCTCGGCGGCAAGCCGCCAGTCCCGGGCCTGGTCCCCGCAGCCCCAGCACGAGCCGGTGGCGGCCGGGTTGGTGCCCTCCGCGTGCGGCTCGTTGTGCAGGTCGGCGCCGATCACCGTGGTGTTGCCGGCGAAGTGCTGGGCGAGCGACTTCCAGTCGGCGATCCAGGTGCTCTCCGGCACGGCAGAGGTGTACCAGAGGGCCGTCTGGCCGGCCGCCGTGGGCCGGTGCCGGTCCAGGATGATCCGCATCCCCTTCTGCCCGGCGTAGCCCACGATCTTGTCGAGGATCTGCATCGGGCTGAGCCCGATGAGGTCCGGGTTCACGTAGTCGTTGATGCTGGTGGCCTGCGCGCCGGGCTTGAGCGCGTCGTCGGAGAACGGCACCCGGATGGTGTTGTAGCCAAGCTGCGCCATCTGGTCGAGCTGGCCCCGCCAGGGGTTGCTGGACCACAGGCCGTGGAAGGTCTTGTTGTCCGTCTCCATGCCGAACCAGTTCAACCCGGTCAGCCGGACGGTCGCGCCGGTGCTGTCGACGATCTTGTTGCCGTTGGTGTGCAGGTAGCCGGTGCCGGTGCCGCCGGTCGCGGCGACGGCCGGTCCGGCGACCGGCGCCAGCACGGCGGCGACCACGCCGCCGGCCGCGGCGAGCGCCGCGGAGAGCAGGCCGGCAAGCAGGGCCGACCGGGGGGTACGTGACATTGCGCGTTGCTCCTTGAGCTGGTCGGAGTGCCCGGACCAGTCCTGCTCGGCGCTCGCGTCAGGGCGCGATGGCTCAACGGGCGGGGGCGCCGTGTGGCATCATCCCCGCCGACCGCGTACCTGTCCCACTGCCCTGGCTCCGCACATCATTCTGATCGCCGTCGATGCCCACGTCAACGGGTGTGGTGAGCTCCCGGACCCGGTCGGCCGCGCTGGCCAGGTGGGCCAGCAGCGCCACGGTCGCGGGCGGGTCCGGCGGCGAGCCGTGGACCGCCGCGCTGATCACCCGGTCACCGGCCGGCAGCCGGGTGGCGCGGACCGCGGCATCGCGATGCGCCGCGAGGGCCAGCGCGGGCAGCGTGGTCACCCCGAGCCCCGCGGCCACCAACCGCTGTACGGCCACGTAGTCGTCCGTGGTGAAGGCCACCCGCGGGACGAACCCGGCGGCGGCGCAGGCGCGTACCAGGTGTTCGCGGCACCGTTCGCAGCCGGCGATCCAGCGGTCGCCGGCATGGTCGGCCAGCCGCGGCTGCCGGCCCGGGCCGGCCCGGGTGACCAGATAGAGCGGCTCCACCAGGAGCCGCGTCCGGCGCAGGCCGTCGGGCTCGGCCGGCGTGCCGGAATGGGCGAAGGTGAGCGCCACGTCCACCTCGCCGGCCCGCAACGCGCGGACCGCGTCCGGCGGCTCGGCCTCGACGAGCACCAGCTCGACGTCCGGATGGGCGGTCGCGAACGCCGCGGCCGCGTCCGGGACGAACGTCCCCAGGGCAGACGGGAAGGCCGCCAGCCGGACCCGGCCGGCCCGCAGCCCGGCGTGCGCGGCCAGCTCGGTCTCCACCGCGTCGAGCCGGCCGAGGATCTCCGCGGCCCGCTCGGCGAGCAGCGCGCCGGCCGGCGTCAGCCGGACCCCCCGGCCGACCCGCTGCAGCAGCGGCACGCCGGTCTCCGCCTCGAGCCGGGACAGGTGGTGGCTGACCGAGGGCTGGGCGTAGCGCAGCTCCCGGGCCGCCGCGGTGACCGAGCCGAGCCGGGCCACCGCGACCAGCACCCGCAGCCGGGCGACATCGAGCATGCGGTCAATGTATCGATGGCGTCTATCATTGTCGACGGATATTGGTATTGGACCGATGCATGGGTCACCGGACAGCATGGCGGAATGGAAGCCGTGACCATCAATCACGTCATGCAGGCCCGCCGCTCTCTCGCACCGCGGCTGCCGGTGACACCCATGTGGAGCTATCCGGCGCTCAATGCCGAGACCGGGGCAAGCGTGCAGGTCAAGCACGAGAACGTTCAGCCGGTCGGCGCGTTCAAGGTCCGGGGCGGCCTGCACCTGCTGGCCGGCATGACCGACGCCGAGCGCGCCCGTGGCGTGGTCACCTACTCGACCGGCAACCACGCCCAGTCGCTGGCGTACGCGAGCGCGGCGTTCGACGCGCCGTGCGTGCTGGTGATGCCCGCCGGCGCCAACCCCGCGAAGGTACGCGCCGCGCGGGCGCTCGGCGCCGAGGTGCTGCTGCACGGCGCCGACCTGGCGGGCGCGCAGCAGGAGGCCGAACGGATCGCCGCGAGCCGGGAACTGCGGCTGGTCAGCCCCGGCGAGACGCCGGAGCTGATCGCCGGGGTGGGCACCGCGTACCTGGAGATCCTCGAGGCCGTGCCGGACCTGGACGCCATGATCGTGCCGGTGGGCAGCGGGACCGGCGCGGCGGCCGCCGTCGTGGTGGCCCGGGCGCTCGCCCCGGGCTGCCGGGTGATCGCCGTGCAGTCGAGCGCGTCGCCGGCCGCGCACGACTCGTGGCGAGCCGGCCGGTGCCTGCGACGGCCCGACCGGACCTCCGCCGAGGGTCTGGCCACCGGGCGGGGCTTCGAGTTGCCGCAGCGGCTCATGCGGTCCGGGCTGGCCGACTTCCGGCTCGTCTCCGACGAGGCCATCGGCGCGGCGCAGCGGCTGCTCGCCAGCCACGCGCACACCCTGGCCGAGGGGGCCGGAGCGGCGGCGCTGGCGGCGCTGCTGGCGATGCGCGCCGAGCTGGCCGGCCAGACCGTCGCCATCGTCTGTAGCGGCGGAAACGCCAACCCGGCCGAGCTGGCCGCGCTCGGCGCGCCCGCCACGCCGGCCTGAGGCTTGCCGGGCGGCGAGTCCGTGCGGAACCGGCCCGGGGCTCGGCGTTCGACGCGGTCGGCCGGGTGACCCGCTGCCGTACGGCGCCGCGGGCCACGCCGGCAACGGGGGGTCGCCGGCGCGCCGTACCGAACGGTCGGCGCGCCGGCGGCGGCCCTCAGCTGGCCTGCTCGGCCAACTTCAGGAACTGGCGCTTCGACTCGAGGGCGCGCTCGGCCTCGCGGATCCGCTTGGTGTCGCCGGCCGTCTGGGCCCGGGCCAGCCGCTGCTCCGCCTCGGCCACCTGGTCGCGCATCTGCGCCAGCAACGGGTTGGCCGACGGCTCGGTGCGCCGCCACGCCGAGTCCATGGCCTGGCGTACCTTGTCGTCCACCGCGCGCAGCCGGCGGTCCAGGCCGGCGGCCGCCTCCCGCGGCACCCGGCCGATGTCGTGCCACTGACCCTGGATCTCCCGCAGCCGGTTCTGCGCGCCCCGCGGGTCGGCCTCGACATCGAGGGCCTCGGCCTCGCCGAGCAGCGCCTGCTTGCGCTCCAGGTTGTCCCGCTGCTCGGTGTCGCGGGCCGAGAAGACCTCGCTGCGGTTGCTGAAGAAGGCGTCCTGGGCGGCCCGGAACCTGTCCCAGAGCCGCTGCTCGGCCTCCTTCGAGGCACGCG
Organism: Plantactinospora siamensis; assembly: GCF_042434095.1. NCBI lineage: Bacteria > Bacillati > Actinomycetota > Actinomycetes > Micromonosporales > Micromonosporaceae > Plantactinospora > Plantactinospora siamensis. The sequence goes on along the minus strand of NZ_JBHLUE010000004.1, from coordinate 243,697 downwards.
GCGCGGCCTTCCACTGTGCCATCAGGTCCTTCAGCGCGCCGGCGGTCGGGCCCCAGTCGGTCGAGGAGGCCAGCGCCTCGGCCTGGCCGACCAGGTCCTCCTTGATGGTCTGGGCCTGCTTGCGCTGCGCGTCCAGGCCGGCGAAGTGGGCGCCCCGGCGGCGGGTGAAGCCGTCCCGGGCCGCCGCGAACCGCTTCCACAGCTCGCCGTCGACCTTCTTCTCGACGCCCCGGATGGTCTTCCACTCGTCGAGGATCTCCTTGAACCGATCCCCGGCCGTCTTCCACCCGGTGGACTCGGCGGCCAGCTTCTCGGCCTCCTCCACCAGCGCGGTCTTGCGGGCCACGGCCTCCGCCCGGGCGGCGTCGCGAGCGGCGCGGGCCTCCCCGGCCTTCTCCTCGGCCCGCGCGCCGAGCCTGTCCAGCCGCTCAGCCAGCGCGTCGATGTCGCCCACCACGTGTGCCTCGGGCAGCGAGGCGCGGATCCGGCGGAACGTGGCGAGCGAGTGGCCCGGATCGGCCGCGCCCGAGTTGAGCCGGGCCTCGGTCAGGTCCACCTCGGTCACCAGGTCGGCGAACCGGCGGGCGAAGTGGGCGAGTCCCTCCTCCGGGGAGCCGGCCTGCCACGAACCGACCTGTCGTTCGCCCTCGGCCGTCTTGACATAGACCGTGCCGTCCGCGTCCACCCGTCCGAAGGCAGTCCAGTCAGTCATGTGCCCATCCTCGTTCTCCCGGAGCCACCGCGAAACCGCGGGGCGCCGCCACAGCGCAGTCTTATTGCACGGAAGTTTCCACCCGGCATTGTCACAGGTGTGCCCCCGCTCCCGTCGAGCGCCTGTCGCCGACCGTGACCATATGGTGTCCTACCCCGCCACCGGACGTCCCACCGGTGCGGCGTCGACCGGCGCCCCGGGTCGGCCGGGGCCGCCGGCCCCGACCGATACGGTATGGACGTGTCCCTGGTCGTCGCCATCGTCGGTCCCACCGCCGCCGGTAAGTCGGGCCTGAGCATCGAGCTCGCCCAGGTCCTCGGCGCGGAGGTGGTGAACGCCGACTCCATGCAGCTCTATCGGGGCATGGACATCGGCACGGCGAAGCTCACCCCGGCCGAGCGGATGGGCGTACCGCATCACGTCCTGGACATCTGGGACGTGACCGAGCCGGCCAGCGTGGCGGCGTACCAGCGGCTCGCCCGGGCGGCGGTGGACGACGTCCTGGCCCGCGGCCGGACGCCGCTGCTGGTCGGCGGGTCCGGGCTGTACGTCCGGGCCGTGCTGGACGAGTTCGACTTCCCCGGCACCGATCCGGCGGTCCGGGACCGGCTCGAGCGCGAGCTCGCGGTGGTCGGCCCGGCGCCGTTGTACGACCGGCTCCGCGCGGCGGATCCGTCCGCGGCCGCCGGGATCCTGCCCGGAAACGGCCGGCGGATCGTCCGCGCGCTCGAGGTGATCGAGTTGACCGGTGGGCCGTTCCGGTCCGTCCTGCCCGAGCCGCGACCGCACTATCCGGCGGTGCAGCTCGGAGTGGACCTCGACACACCGCTGCTGGACGAGCGGATCGCCCGGCGGGTGGACCGGATGTGGGAGCTGGGCCTGGTCGACGAGGTCGACCGGCTGGCCGGCCAGGGCCTGCGGTCGGGGCGTACGGCCGGCCGGGCGCTGGGCTATCAGCAGGTGCTCCGGGCCCTGGACGGCGCGGTGTCGCTGGACGAGGCCCGGGCCGAGACCGTGCGGGCCACCCGCCGGTTCGTCCGCCGGCAGCGGTCCTGGTTCCGCCGGGATGACCGGATCACCTGGTTGGACGCCGGTCGTCCGGATCTGGTCCGCGCCGCCCTCGCGGCCCTGCCCTGAGCGGATCGCCCGCCCGGGCCCGTTTTTGGTCGGCCCGGCCGTGGTGGACGGGCCTGGGTGGGGGCTTGGCCGGGCCCCGTCGGGCGGCCGAGGGACAATGGGATCGTGCAGTTCACCAAGGGCCACGGGACCGGCAACGACTTTGTGATCATCCCCGATCCGGACGGCGGGCTGACCCTCACCCCGGCGTTGGTGGCCGGGCTCTGCGACCGCCGGTTCGGCGTGGGCGCCGACGGGGTGCTCCGGGTGATCCGCTCGGCGGCGCACCCGGACGCGGCGCGGTACGCCCCGGACGCCGAGTGGTTCATGGACTACTGGAACGCGGACGGCTCGGTCGCCGAGATGTGCGGCAACGGCGCCCGGGTCTTCGTCCGGTACCTGCTGGCCACCGGCCTCACCGACGGGCCGGAGCTGCCGGTGGCGACCCGGGCCGGGCTCGTCCGGGCCCGGGTCGACCGGGGGGAGATCTCGGTCCGGATGCGCCGGCCCCGGTTGTCCGAGGGCGCCGTGGCCCGGGTCGGTGGCCGTGACTTCGCCGGCACGGCCGTCGAGGTGGGCAACCCGCACCTGGTCTGCCCGGTGCCGCCGGACGTACGGCTGGACGACCTGGACCTGACCCGCGCGCCGGGTTTCGCGGCGGCCCGCTTCCCGGCCGGGGTCAACGTCGAGTTCGTCGAGCCGGTGGGCTCCCCGTCCGGTTCGCCCGAGCCCGTCGCGGCCGCCGGACCGGTCGGGGCCGCGGGGCCGGTCGGGGCCGCCGCCACGGACGCGCACGTGCGGATGCGGGTGTACGAGCGCGGCTCCGCCGAGACCCTCTCCTGCGGCACCGGCGCGTGCGCGGTGGCCGCCGTGGCGCTCCGCGAGCGTGGCCGGGAGACCGGCACGGTGACCGTGGACGTGCCCGGGGGCAGGCTGACCGTCACCATCGAGGAGGCGGCCTGCTGGCTGGCCGGCCCCGCGGTGCTGGTCGCGGCCGGCGAGGTGAACCCCACCGCCCTGCCGCGCTGACCCGCCCCCGCCCGTCCGTCCGTCCGCCCGCCCGTCCGGGTCGATCATGGAGTCGGGGTGGGGGTTCCGTCCGGTGATGGCCGCTTCGTCGCCACCACAACTCCGTGATTGCCGGGAACCGACGGGGAGGCGGGGCGGGGTGGGCCGGTCAGTGCGGCAGTGGGGGGTTGTTGGCGCTGGTTTGGGCGGCGATCTGCGGCAGGTCGGCCGGGCCGGGGTCGGCCGCGGGCGGCGGCGCGGGCGTCTGCGCGGCCGTGCGGACGGCCGCGGCCACCGCGGGCGCCACCCGCGAGTCGAAGACGCTGGGCACGATCACCGTGGGGTTGACCCGTTCCTCGCCCACCACGTCGGCGATCGCCCGGGCCGCCGCCAGCGCCATCTCGTCGGTGAACTCCTCGGCGTGCGCGTCGAGCATGCCGCGGAACACGCCCGGGAAGGCCAGCACGTTGTTGATCTGGTTCGGCTGATCCGAGCGTCCGGTCGCCACCACGGCCGCGTGCTTGCGGGCCTCCCGCGGATCCACCTCCGGGTCGGGGTTGGCGAGCGCGAAGACGATGGCGTCCTTGGCCATCGTGGCGATGTCGTCCCCGGTGAGCAGGTTCGGCGCGCTCACCCCGATGAACACGTCGGCGTCCCGGAGCGCTCCGGCCAGGTCGCCGGAGTAGTTGTCCCGGTTGGTGTTGTCGGCCAGCCACTGCCAGGCCGGGTTCAGGTCGGCCTGGCCGCGGTGCAGCGCGCCGTACCGGTCGGACGCGATGATGTCGCCGACACCCTGGCGGAGCAGCAGCTTCATGATGGCCGTGCCGGCGGCGCCGGCGCCGGACACCACCACCCGCACGTCGGCCAGCCGCTTGTTCACCACCCGGAGCGCGTTGGTCAGGGCGGCCAGCACCACGATCGCCGTGCCGTGCTGGTCGTCGTGGAAGACCGGCACGTCCAGCAGGTCGCGCAGCCGGGCCTCGATCTCGAAGCAGCGCGGCGCCGCGATGTCCTCCAGGTTGATCCCGCCGTACGCGGGAGCGATCGCCCGGACGATGGAGATGATCTCCTCGGTGTCCTGCGTGTCCAGCACCACCGGCCAGGCGTCCACCCCACCGAACCGCTTGAACAGCGCGGCCTTGCCCTCCATCACCGGCAGCGCCGCGGCCGGGCCGATGTTGCCCAGGCCCAGCACGGCGGAGCCGTCCGTGACCACCGCCACGGCGTTGCGCTTGATGGTGAGCCGCCGGGCATCGGCGGGATTCTCGGCGATCGCCAGGCACACCCGGGCCACCCCCGGGGTGTACGCCCGGGACAGCTCGTCCCGGTTGCGCAGGGCCACCTTGGGGGTCACCTCGATCTTGCCGCCCAGGTGCAGCAGGAACGTCCGGTCGGACACCTTCCGTACGTTGACGCCGTCCAGCTCGCGCAGCGCGGCCACCACCTGGTCGGCGTGCCCGGAGTCGGCCGTGTCACAGGTCAGGTCGACGGTCACCGAGGTGTGGTCGGAGTCCACCACGTCCAGCGCCGTCACGATGGCCCCCGAGGAGCCCACCGAGGTGGTCAGTCGCCCGATGGCCGAGGCGTCCGCGGTCACGCTGACCCGGATGGTGATCGAGAATCCGGCGCTCGGCAGTCGGCTGATGGCCACGAGGTTCCTCCGTTGTCTGGCTGCGGCGGTCGCCAGCGACCGCGAGGGGCATTCTCCCGCCTCCGCCCGGCCGGGCCGCCGCTGGGGTGACGCGCCGGCGGGTATAGCGGGTGCGGGTGACGGGTACGCGTGTCACGATTGACCCGGACAACCCTTATCGACAGGAGACCCGGCTTGCGAGAACAGGAGAGCTTCGTCCGGTCGGCGGACGAAGACCTCGACGCCACCACCGGCGAGTTGGAACTGGAAGACCGTCAGGCGTTGCGTCGCGTCGCGGGCCTGTCCACCGAGCTCACAGATATCACCGAGGTCGAATACCGGCAACTCCGGCTGGAGCGGGTCGTCCTGGTCGGCGTCTGGGCCGAGGGCACCGTCACCGATGCCGAGAACTCCCTCACCGAGTTGGCCGCGCTCGCCGAGACGGCGGGGTCGCAGGTCCTGGAGGGATTGATCCAGCGCCGAAACCGGCCGGATCCGGCCACCTACATCGGCCGCGGCAAGGTCGACGACCTCAGCTCGGTGGTGACCAGCACCGGCGCCGACACGGTGATCTGCGACGGCGAGCTGTCTCCCTCGCAGCTGCGCAACCTCGAGCAGCGGACCAAGGTCAAGGTCGTGGACCGGACGGCGCTGATCCTGGACATCTTCGCTCAGCACGCGAAGAGCAAGGAAGGCAAGGCCCAGGTCGAGTTGGCCCAGCTGGAATACCTGCTGCCCCGGCTGCGCGGCTGGGGCGAGACGCTGTCCCGGCAGACCGGCGGCAGCGGCCGCGGCGGCGGCGCCGGCGGCGGCGTGGGCCTGCGCGGGCCCGGTGAGACCAAGCTCGAGACCGACCGACGCCGGATCCGGACCCGGATCGCCCGGCTGCGGCGGGAGATCAAGGGCATGCGGCTGGTCCGGCACACCAAGCGGGCGCGCCGGTCGCGGAACGCGGTGCCGGCCGTGGCCATCGCCGGCTACACCAACGCCGGCAAGTCCAGCCTGCTCAACCGGCTGACCGGGGCGGGGGTACTGGTCGAGGACGCGCTGTTCGCCACGCTCGATCCGACCACCCGGCGCGCCCGGACGGCCGACGGCCGCGTCTACACGCTCTCCGACACCGTCGGATTCGTCCGGCACCTGCCGCACCAGCTCATCGAGGCGTTCCGCTCGACGCTGGAGGAGGTCGGCGACGCCGACCTGGTCGTACACGTGGTGGACGGCGCGCATCCGGACCCGGAGGAGCAGGTGCGGGCCGTCCGCGAGGTGCTCGCCGAGGTCGGCGCCGACCGGCTGCCCGAGCTGCTGGTCGTCAACAAGATCGACGCGGCCGACGAGGAGACGCTGCTGCGGCTGAAGCGGGCCTGGCCGGAGGCCATCCTCGTGTCGGCGCGGGTCGGGCGCGGGACCGACGACCTCCGCGCCGCCATCGAGGCCCGGCTGCCCCGGCCCGCCGTCGAGGTCCGGGCCGTCCTCCCGTACGCCCGGGGCGACCTCGTGGCCCTGGTGCACCGGGACGGCGAGGTGCTCAGCTCGGCGCACACCGGCGAGGGCACCGAGCTGCACGTACGGGTGACCGAATCCCTCGCCGCACGGCTGGCGCCGTACACGAGGGTCCCCGGCGCGCCGGATCCGGCCGAGCACGGCGAGTGAGGAGCGCCCGGGTCTCTCGGGTGGCCGCCGCGGCATGCGACACTGGTCCGATGCGTCGTGCCCTCTCCTCGACCGCGGCTGCCACGGGTGTTCTGGGCGGGTCCGTCCTGTTCGCCGGGCCGGCGCAGGCGGGACCGGGAGCGACCCTGGGCGGCGTCGGCGCCCCGCTGGCGTCGGCGCCCCGGGTCGTCGCGTTGAGCAGTCTCGACCAGATCACGTACCTGATCGCCGCCGTTGGCGGGCTCGGGCTGATCCTGGTGCTCGCGGGCGTGTTCGGGATCATCCAGTCCCGCCGGCGCCGGTCGGACGAGGCGGACCTCGGTTCCGGCGCCGACCGCGCGGCGGCCGAGGGCCCGGGCGCCGGGTGGGGCGCGGCGGAGGGCCCCAGCGGCGGTTGGGGCGCGGCCGAGGGTCCCAGCGGCGGTTGGGCGGCGGGGGCCGGCCGGCCGGCGTCGCCGCCGGAGCCCGGCTTCCGGCCCGGAGGTCCGGGCGGCCGGTACGGCGCGGGCGAGCCGGCGCACGGGTCCCGATCGGGCGGAGTCTATGGCGGCGGTCGCCCCGGCGGCGCCGTCTACGGCGGGGCGCCGGGACCGGTGCCGCCGGGCGGCGCGCCGGTCGGTCGGCCACGGCCGCCGGCGGGGCGACCCGGGTCACCCCCGCCGGGCCGACCCGTGCCACCGCCGGCCGGCGGCCCGGGGTACCCACCGGGCTCCGGTGCCCGGCCGGGTGGTCGCGGCGGCGTGAACGGCAACGTCTACGGAGGCGGACCGGCCGGTGGCCGGCAGGACGGCGCCGGTGGTCGGCAGGGTGGCGGTGCCGCCGGTGGTCGGCAGGGCGGCGGACCGGCCGGTTACGAGGGTGGTCCCCGCGGCGGCGGCATGAACGGCAACGTCTACGGCGGTGGCCGGGGTGACGGTCCCGGCGGAGGACGGCCGGGAACCTACGGCGGCCCGGGACAGGACGACGACGAGCCGCGCGGCCGGCGCCGGGGCAATCGCGACGAGCCCCGGGGTGGCGGGCGTGGCCCCGACCGACCGGGCGGGTATGGCCCGCCACCGGCCGGCGGCTACGGCGATGAGCCCGGTTACCGCTGATCCCGGTCCTCGATCACCACACCCGCGCGTCGTCCAGGGCGGCCAGCCCCGCACGCTGATCCCCGGGGACGGCTGGCCCCGGGCTGGACCCTGGCCCTGGGTCAGGGCCGATTACCGCTGTCAGGGCCGATTACCGCTGCTCCGGGCCGCCGCTGAGGTGGGCGGCCCGGGATCGGGGATGGTCAGATCCGACGCAGCACGGCGACCACCCGACCCATGATGGTGGCGTCGTCGCCGGGGATCGGGTCGAAGGCCGGGTTCTGCGGCATCAGCCAGACATGCCCGTCGCGTCGCCGGTAGGTCTTCACCGTGGCCTCGCCGTCGAGCATGGCGGCCACGATCTCCCCGGCGTCGGCGGTCGGCTGCTGGCGCACCACCACCCAGTCGCCGTCGCAGATGGCCGCGTCGATCATCGAGTCGCCCTTGACCTGGAGCATGAAGACCTCGCCCTCGCCGACCAGCTCACGGGGCAGCGGGAAGATGTCCTCGACCGCCTGCTCGGCGAGGATCGGGCCACCGGCGGCGATCCGGCCGAGCATGGGCACGTACGCCGGCCTGGGTCGTTGGGCCCGGGCCGCCTCGTCGTCCATGAGGTCGCTCGGCGGGCGCACGTCGACCGCGCGCGGACGGTTGGGGTCGCGGCGCAGGAAGCCCTTTCGTTCCAGCTCCTTGAGCTGGTAGGCCACGCTCGACGGGGAGACCAGGCCCACCGCCTCGCCGATCTCGCGAACGCTGGGCGGGTATCCGTAGCGCTCGACCCAGTTGCGGATGAACTCGAGAATCCGCCGCTGCCGGGCCGTGAGGTCGACGGCGCTCGGCTCGGGGAACGCGCTCACCACCGGCGTGACCGCCCGCAGGCCGGGGTCACCGCCCCGGGAGCGGGCGCCGGCTCGACGACGGGTCGCGGACCCGGCGGCGCTCGCGACCCCCTTCTGCGGGTGCTTCTGCCGGTTGGTGCCCTCGTCGGTCGACACGTCCGTCCTCCCTGGTAGACGGTATTGCGGCGGTGCTGCCAGCTGCCCGGATGCGCCTGGTTTCACCCTCGTGCGGGGTTCAACCCGGTGCGATCACCGGTGGTTGGTGAAGACGGTATCGGGAAGATCGGACAGTTTCAAACATCTGTACGACCTCGGCTCGGCGTGTCGCGCCCCGATCCCTCGACATCCGTACGCCTGTTCTGATACACCATCGTACGTCCGTACTATCGAACTACTGTTCGATCTTGGGGGGTCGCCATGGTCGCCATGGTCGAGGCGGGGGCATCGGGCCGGCCGGGGTTCACGCGCGGGTCGGGTCGGCCGAAGCCGCCGCCGCTGCGGCTGACCCGGCGGGGGCGGGTGGTGCTCGCCGTCGCGCTCATGCTGCTGCTCGCCGGTCTCGTGGCGCTGCTCGCGCCGGCCTCCCGCGCCGCCGACCCGGCCACCGGCGCGCCGGCCACCACCGTGGTGCGCCAGGGCGACACCCTGTGGGCCATCGCCGAGCGCCAACTACCCGGCCGCGATCCGATCGCCGTGGTGGCCGAGATACGCCGGCTCAACGGGCTGGACGACTACACCGTCTATGCCGGCCAGCAGCTGGTGCTGCCGGCCTGGCGATGACCGCCCCGCACGCCCTGCCGTGACGCTGCGCCGCCGGTCGCAGGCGGCAGCGTGACGACGCGCCGGAACATGCCGACGAACTTGACCGCGGCCCCGCTGCGGAATAACGTCGACCCCAACATCTAGTAGTGACAAGGGTGTAAGTCGTCCATAGGTTGGGTTCGACGTCGAGTCGCTTCTCAGATGCAGGCCAGCCGCGCCGGCCCGTTCCCGGGTCGACGCGGGCTCGTCGTGCGCCTGAAAAGCGGACACATCCGACATCGCGCAGAGGGGAGATCGGTGATGCGCTGCCCATACTGCCGGCACGCCGACTCCCGGGTCGTGGACTCCCGGGAAGCCGACGACGGCCAACTGATCCGCCGCCGGCGCTCCTGCCCGGAGTGCGGCAAGCGGTTCACCACCGTCGAGGAGGCGGTGCTGGCCGTCGTGAAGCGCAGCGGCGTCACGGAGCCGTTCAGCCGGACGAAGATCATCGGCGGGGTGCGCAAGGCCTGCCAGGGCCGTCCGGTGGACGAGGACGCCATCGCCCTGCTGGCGCAGCGGGTGGAGGAGACGGTCCGGGCCAAGGGCGCGGCCGAGCTGCCCAGCCACGAGGTGGGTCTGGCGATTCTCGGCCCGCTGCGCGACCTGGACGAGGTTGCCTATCTGCGGTTCGCCAGCGTCTACCGGTCGTTCGACTCGTTGGCCGATTTCGAGCGCGAGATCGAGACGTTGCGGGCCGCGGCCCGGGCCCGGCTGGCCGCCGACGACCAGTCGGGTGATCCGGACGATCACGGGCGGCTGCCGGCCGACACGTCGCCGGCCACAACCAGCTGATATTTGGGAAACCGACGCGCCGCCATCGGCGGCGTGTGATGAGGGGGCGGAAGAGATGCCGGGGGAGAGCGTGACAGCGGGCAAGGGTCGGGTGCGGGAGAAGGCGACCAGCGACCGGGCGACGGGGCTGACGGTGGACCGGGTGTGGACCACCGCGGGGGTGCACCCGTACGACGAGGTGAGCTGGGAGCGCCGGGACGTCGTCATGACGAACTGGCGGGACGGCTCGATCAACTTCGAGCAGCGCGGGGTGGAGTTCCCGGAGTCCTGGAGCGTCAACGCCGCCAACATCGTGACCACCAAGTACTTCCGTGGCGCCGTCGGCACCCCGGAGCGGGAGTGGTCGCTCAAGCAGCTCATCGACCGGGTGGTGAAGACGTACCGGGTGGCGGGGGAGCGGCACGGCTACTTCGCCAGCCCGGCAGACGCCGAGATCTTCGAGCACGAGCTGACCTGGATGCTGCTGCACCAGGTGTTCAGCTTCAACTCGCCGGTCTGGTTCAACGTCGGCACCAGCTCGCCGCAGCAGGTGAGCGCCTGCTTCATCCTGTCGGTCGACGACTCGATGGACTCGATCCTCGACTGGTACAAGGAAGAGGGTCTGATCTTCAAGGGTGGCTCCGGTTCCGGGGTCAACCTGTCCCGGATCCGCTCCTCCAAGGAGCTGCTCTCCTCCGGCGGCACCGCGTCCGGCCCGGTCAGCTTCATGCGCGGCGCCGACGCGTCAGCCGGCACCATCAAGTCCGGCGGCGCCACCCGGCGGGCCGCCAAGATGGTCATCCTGGACGTCGACCACCCGGACGTGGAGGAGTTCGTCACCACCAAGGCGCGCGAGGAGCACAAGGTGCGCGCGCTGCGGGACGCCGGCTTTGACATGGACCTCGGCGGTTCGGACATCGTCAGCGTGCAGTACCAGAACGCCAACAACTCCGTCCGGGTCTCCGACGAGTTCATGCGGGCGGTCGAGAACGGCGGGACGTTCGACCTGCGCGGCCGGCTGGACGGCGCGGTGATCGAGTCGATCGACGCCAAGAAGCTGTTCGGCACCATCGCCCAGGCCGCCTGGGAGTGCGCCGACCCCGGCCTGCAGTACGACGACACGATCAACGACTGGCACACCTGCCCGGAGACCGGGCGGATCACCGCCTCCAACCCGTGCTCGGAGTACCTGCACCTGGACAACTCCTCGTGCAACCTCGCCTCGCTCAACCTGATGAAGTTCCTCCGCGCCGACGGCGGCTTCGAGGTGGAAAAGTTCGTCCGATCGGTCGAGCTGGTCATCACGGCCATGGACATCTCGATCTGCTTCGCCGACTTCCCGACCGAGAAGATCGGCGAGACCACCCGGGCCTACCGCCAGCTCGGGATCGGGTACGCCAACCTCGGCGCCCTGCTGATGGCCTCCGGCATGCCGTACGACTCGGAGCAGGGCCGGTCGCTGTCCGCCGCCATCACCTCGCTGATGACCGGCACGGCGTACCGCCGTTCCGCCGAGCTGGCCGGCGTGGTCGGCGCGTACGAGGGATATGCCCGGAACGCGGAGCCGCACAAGCGGGTCATGCGCAAGCACGCGGCCGCCAACGACCAGATCGACGCCGCGGGCCCGGTGGCCACGGCCATCGTGCGGGAGGCCGGCCGGCAGTGGGCGGCGGGCAACAAGACCGGCGAGAAGTTCGGCTGGCGCAACTCGCAGGCGTCGGTGCTCGCGCCGACCGGCACCATCGGGCTGATGATGGACTGCGACACCACCGGGGTCGAGCCGGACCTGGCGCTGGTGAAGTTCAAGAAGCTGGTCGGCGGCGGCTCGATGCAGATCGTCAACCAGACGGTGCCGCGGGCGCTGCGCAGCCTCGGCTACCCGGAGGAGCAGGTCGAGGCCATCGTCGAGCACATCGCCGAACACGGCCACGTGATCGACGCGCCCGGCCTCAAGCCGGAGCACTACCCGGTCTTCGACTGCGCCATGGGTGAGCGGTCCATCGCCCCGATGGGGCACGTGCGGATGATGGCGGCCGTCCAGCCCTTCATTTCGGGCGCCATCTCCAAGACCGTCAACATGCCCGAGGCCGCCACCGTCGCGGACGTCGAGCGGATCTACTTCGAGGGCTGGAAGCTCGGCCTCAAGGCGCTGGCGATCTACCGCGACAACTGCAAGGTCGGCCAGCCGCTGTCGGTGGCCAAGTCCGGCAAGGCGACCGCGGCGAAGTCCGAGTCGGCGCCGGCCGCGGGTTCGACGCCGGCCGCGCCGGAGAAGGTTGTCGAGAAGGTCGTCGAGTACCGGCCGGTCCGCAAGCGGCTGCCGAAGAAGCGGCCGTCCGAGACCGTCTCCTTCTCGGTGGGCGGCGCCGAGGGCTACCTCACCGCCTCGTCGTACCCGGACGACGGCCTCGGCGAGGTCTTCCTCAAGATGTCCAAGCAGGGCTCCACGCTCGCCGGCGTGATGGACGCCTTCTCGGTGGCCATCTCGATCGGCCTGCAGTACGGGGTGCCGCTGGAGACGTACGTCAGCAAGTTCACCAACATGCGGTTCGAGCCGGCCGGGATGACCGACGACCCGGACGTGCGGATGGCGGCCTCGGTGATGGACTACATCTTCCGCCGGCTGGCGCTGGACTTCCTGCCCTACGAGACCCGCGCCGAACTGGGCATCTTCACCGCCAAGGAGCGCGCCGCCCAGCTGCGGGCCGAGGCCGACGCCGAGAGCGGGGTGGACCTGGCCGCCATGGCCCAGTCCGCGCCGGTCGAGACCAAGCCGGACGACGATGTGGCGACCGGGTCGGACGCCGTGGCGGCCACCGGGTCCGCCGAGGTGGCGGCCGCGAAGCCGGCGCCGGCCGTCGGTTCCTCCACCGAGCTGCTGGAGGCCGTGCTCGGCAAGGCCGCCGACGCGCCGCTCTGCTTCACCTGCGGTACGAAGATGCGCCCGGCCGGCAGCTGCTACGTCTGCGAGGGCTGCGGCTCCACCAGCGGCTGCAGCTGAGCGAGGCACCGCTGGAATTCCGAAGTGACCCGCCGAGCGGGGCCGTCGACCCAGGTCGGCGGCCCCGCTCGGCTCGTTCCGGGCCACTGGATAGCCGGTAAGTACGTGAAGTACTTGACGTACGTGGGGCGGCCTGGAAGCCTGAGGGAGCGAGAGGAGAGGCCATGTCGGGTGTCCATTATGAGAGCTATACGGATGCGCGGGCGCACCTGAAGGACCTCCTGGATGCGGCGGACCGGGGCCATGTCGCGACCGTGCGCCGAGACAGCCGGACCACCGCCTTTGTCGATCGCGAGCGGCTGCGGCACTTCCTCGCTGCCGTGTGTCCGTCACACGCCCAGGTCGTCGCCGAGAACGGCGGCTGGTCGATCTTCATTCCGGGCCTGCCTCTCGCCGCCGACGGGGCGAGCTTCGACGAGGCCAGGGACGAGATGGTCGCGGCCCTGCGCGAGTACGCCGACGACTGGCAGGACCACCTGCTCGACGCGCCGAACCACGCCAACAACTGGGGACTGGTTCAGCTGGTGAGCCTGAGCGACGATGATCAGTTGCGCGACTGGCTGGTGGGGGCCCGGCAGTGACCTGGCCGCAGCCGACCCGGCAGGCTCATGATCGATTCTGCCAGGTCGAGGGCTGGGCCCGGATACGCGACAGCCGGGGCCGCACCGGGACGCACCACGTCACCTACGAGCTGGTTCTCAAGGACGGCCGGGTTCTGCGAACCAGGATCTCCCACCCGGTCGACCGCACGACGTACGGGCCGAGCATCTGGAGCCACATCCTCCGGGACCAGCTCGACGTGACCGACCGCGAGTTCTGGAGCTGCGCTCGGGACGGGATCAGGCCGGACCGGGGCGAGCCGGTCGTACCGGCGGAGGCCCTTCCCGCCGAGCTTGTCCATCTGCTCATCCATCGGGTGCGTCTCGACCCCGCGGAGGTCGCGGCCATGACCAAGCAGCAGGCGGTCGAGCGAATGAACCGGTACTGGGCCGAGGAAAGCTGAGCGGCCGGACGGCGCGTGGCGTGGCGCGCTGGGATCATCGGTGCGTGACGACCACCGAGTGGTACGCCGAGTTCGCCGCGCGGGAGGCCCGGGGCCAGTCGCCGACGTACGAGCGGCTGGCGACCGCCGTGGCCCGGGACGCCGAGCTGCTCGGCCTGCTGGACACGGTGCCGGCCGCCAAGCGACAGCCCAACCTGCTGTTCGGCGTCGTACGGCTGCTTGGTGGCCCGGTGGACGACCCGGCGGCGTTCCACGACTTTGCCGTGTCGAACTGGCCGGTGATCGCCGCGCAGCTGCGTGCGCGGGCGACCCAGACCAACGAGGCCGGGCGGTGCGCGGTGCTGCTGCCGGCCCTGGCCGGCCTGCCGCAGCCGCTCGCGCTGCTGGAGGTGGGAGCCTCCGCCGGGCTGTGCCTGTATCCCGACCGGTACGCCTACCGGTACGGGGAGCACGCCGTCGGGGACGGTGAGCCGGTCCTCGAGTGTGCGGCCAGCAACCTCACGCCGCCGGACCGCGTACCCGACGTCGTGTGGCGGGCGGGCCTCGACCTGAACCCGCTCGACGCGACCGACCCGGCCGACGTGGCCTGGCTGGACGCGCTGGTCTGGCCCGAGCACGCGCACCGGCGGGCCCGGCTGCACGCCGCCGCGGCCGTCGCGTCGGCCGACCCGCCGCTGCTGGTCCGCGGCGACCTGGTGGACGACCTGCCCGCGCTGGCCGCGCGGGCGCCGGCCGACGCCACCCTGGTGGTGTTCCACCACAGCGTCCTCTACCAGGTGCCGGCGCCGCGCCGGGCGGCCTTCGTCGAGCTGGTACGCGCGCTGCCCGCGCGGTGGATCTCGGTCGAGGCGCCGGACGTGCTCGGCTTCGACGGCCTGCCGGCGCCGCCGGATCCGGGGCTGCACAACGTGCTCGCCCTGGACGGCCGGCCGCTCGCCTGGACCCGCGGCCACGGTCAGGGAATCGCCTGGTTCGGATAGGCATCTCCAGCGGACCGGGCGTCACTCCTTGTCCGGGCCCAGCGGCCCTTGTCCGGGCCCAGCGGCCCACCGGGAGGCGACTGATCCGCTTGGCCTAGCCTGCTGGGCTTGACCTCTGCTGGCGGCCGATTAGGCGTCCAGCCAGGCGGTCGAGGCGGTGCCGTCGACGGCCGCGCTCGACCCGACCACCGGGAATCCCAGCCGGCGTACCTGCTCGGCCGCGGCCGGCTGCGACCCGCCGAGCCCCTGGTACGCGCTGGTCAGCAGCCGCCCGCCGGGCTCGACCAGCGCGGCGAGGGCGTGCCGGAGCAGATCCGCGGCGCGGTACGCGGGCACCAGGTCGAGCAGCAGGTGCACGAACGTGAACCGCCGCCCGTCCGCCGGTCGCCAGTCGATGGCGTTGCCCACCCAGAACCGGTCCGCCCACCGCGGCAGCCGGCTGCGGGCCAGCTCCACGAGGCCGGGCGCCAGGTCCACCCCGTACGGCTCGATCCGCAGCCCGCGCTCGGCGGCCCAGGTCCGGACCGATTCGGCCAGCAGCCCGTTGGCGCAGCCGACGTCCAGGAAGGTGCCGTCCCGGTCGATCCCGTCGACGAGCATCCGGCGCCGTGCCCGCCACAGCGCGGCGTCGCCGCCGAAGCCGGAGGCGGCCTGCGGGGTGGTGCCGCGCAGGTACGCCGGCTCCAGCAGCCGCCGGTTGTCGGCGTAGTAGCTGGCCTCGTCCTGGCTGGCGAAGGAGCGGTGCCCATCCCGTACCGCCAGCGCCTGGTCCGGCCGGCCGGCCAACGACAGCCGTTCGGCGATCCCGGCGGCGTCGCCGGTGATGAGGGGGACGGGGTTGTGCGGTCGCGGGCCGGTGTAGCGGTCGCCGTCCAGCCAGGCGTACACCAGGTCACCGTCGGCGGCGAACGGGTGGACCCGCTGCGGCTTGTAGCCGGCGACCAGCAATGGGATCCGAAGCGCGGCGTCGAGCAGCCAGTGCTGACCGGGCCGGACCTCACCGCCCGGCAAGCAGAGCCCCGCGCCGTCGGGCACGGCCGCGCAGGCGCCGTCCGGCAGGAAGGGCACGAACACCAGCCGGCGCACGGTCGTCGGATCGGGGTCCGCGTCGATGCCGTGATAGGCCATCCGGCCAGGATCACCGGACCGGCCGGTGCGGCGCCAGCCAGTTTCCGCAGCGCCGAGCTTCGGCCGCAGCCGCAGGCGATCTTCGATTTTCTAGACTTGCCGGGTGCGCCCCGAAGCCCGGCCGCTGGCCGACCGACCGTTGACGGAGCCGCACCCGTCGCGGCTGGCGCTCGACCACCCGGACCGGGAGCGCATCCTCGCCGCGCACGCCGCGGCGCTGGCGGCGGGGGAGGCCGGCTATCTCGACCCGGCCACCGGGCTGTTCGTGCTCACGGCCGGCTTCCTGGCCGACCGGGGAACCTGCTGCGGCCGCGGCTGCCGGCACTGCCCGTACCTCACCTGACCGCCTCGCCGGCCCGCTGAGACGTCGACCCGGCGGACCTCGGCCGCCAGGGAACCGGCCAGCCGGACCGCGCCCACCGACACCACCGCGCCGTCGTCAGCCCGCCGCGGTGAACTCCGTGGCGTACCGGTGGAGCAGCGCGGCCAGCTCCCGCGGGCGGCTGAGCGCCATGCAGTGCCCGGCGCGGAGCTCGTCCGGCACGATGCCCAGCCGCTCGGCGGCCAGCCGGCGCAGGAACGCGGGCGGGAACGAGCGGTCCTCGGTGCCCAGCACGAACCGGGTGGGCACGTCCGGCCACCGGGACAGCGGCCAGGGCTCGCCCATCCGGGCCTCGGACTGGCCCCGGCTCCGGCGCATCGCCTCGTCGGCCAGCTCCCGCGGCACGTCGTGGTAGAACGCCTGGTAGGCGTCGCCGTCGCCGCCGTCGGGCGCGCCGCCGCCACCCTCCGCGCCGCCGCCACCCTCGTCGCCCTCCGCGCCGCCGCCCCCATCCGCGCCGTCGCCTCCGGACGCGGACGGGTAGCCGCTGCTGGACCACCAGCTCACCGGGGACTCGCCCGGCGCGGGGATCATCGCGGCCACCAGGACCAGACCGGCCACCGGGCGGCGCTCGGCCACCAGCGGGGCGGTGAAGCCGCCGAAGGACTGGCCCACGACCACCACCGGATCGGCACGGTCGCCGATGGCCCCGAGCACGGTGTCGGCGTACTCGGTCAGGCCCGCCGCATCGTCCTCGCAGGGCAGGTTGGGCGCCACGGTGTGGTGCCCCCGATCTCGCAGCTCGGCCTCGACCAGGTGCCAGTACCAGCCCACATCGGCCGCGCCGTGGATGAACGCGAAGGTCGCCATGCCCGGAAGTGTGCCCCGGCCGTACGACAATCCGACCGACCGGTGATTCCCGGCCCGACCGTCGGTCAGTACCAGAGAAGCTGTGACGACCGGAGGGGGAACGACGTGACGGATCTGCACGGTCTGCTGGCCGGATATGTGGCCGACGGCGCGCTGCCGGGCGCGGTGGCGCTGCTGGCCCACGGCGACCGGGTCGAGGTGACCGCCGTGGGTTCGGCGGACCTGGCGGGCACGGCGCCGATGGCCCGGGACAGCATCTTCCGGATCGCGTCGCTCACCAAGCCGATTACCGCGGCCGCGCTGCTGATGCTGGTCGAGGACGGTGTGCTGGGGCTGTACGACCCGATCGGGCCCTGGCTGCCGGAGCTGGCCGAGCCGGTGGTGGTGCGCGCCCCCACCAGCCCGATCGAGGACGTGGTGCCGGCCAACCGGCCGATCACCGTCTATGACCTGCTCACCTCGACCGCCGGCTGGGGCTTCGCCTCCGACTTCGGCCTGCCGGCCGTCCAGCGGCTGGTTCCGGTGCAGCGGGACGGCCGTGAGGTGCAGTCCTTCCCCGATCTCGACACCTGGCTGGCCGAGCTGGCCGAGGTGCCGCTGGTCCACCAGCCGGGCGCGGGCTGGCTGTACGACACGTGCTCGGCGCTGCAGGGCGCGCTGATCGCCCGGGCCGCCGGCGGGTCGCTGCCGGACTTCCTCGCCGAGCGGCTCTGCGCGCCGCTCGGCATGACCGACACGGCGTTCGAGGTGCCCGCCGACCGCCGGGACCGGTTCACCAGCCTCTACAAGGCCGATCCGGAGGGCGACCTGCGGCTGGCCGATCCGCCGGACGGGCAGTGGAGCACCCGGCCGGCGTTCCCGCTGGGCTCCGGCGGCCTGGCCGGCACGGTGGACGACTGGCTCGCGTTCGCCCGGATGCTGCTGGCCGGCGGCACGGCCGCGGACGGGCGCCGGCTGTTGTCGACGGAGTCGGTGCGGCTGATGACCACCGACCACACCAGCCCGGCGCAGCGCGAGATGGGCCGGTTGTTCCTGCGGGGCCAGGGCTGGGGGATGGGCGGCTCGGTGGACATCGCCCGCACCGACGAGTGGAACGTGCCCGGCCGGTACGGCTGGGTCGGTGGCACCGGCACATCGGCCTACCTGGTCCCGGCCGCCGGCACGGTGGCCATCCTGTTCACCCAGGTGGGCGTGGACTCCCCGGCGCCGCTGGACTGGCTGCACGACTTCTGGCGGTACGCGGCCCGCGCCTGACCGCCCACCGGCCGCCCCGCCGGTAGGTTCGAGGCCGTGACCAGGTACGTGGTGATCGGCGGCGGGATCGTCGGGCTCGCGACGGCGCACCGGATCGTGACCGACCGGCCCGGCGCCGAGGTCACCGTGCTGGAGAAGGAGCCCACGCTCGGCGCCCACCAGACCGGGCACAACTCCGGGGTGATCCATGCCGGCGTCTACTACCGCCCGGGCAGCCTCAAGGCCCGGCTCTGCCGGGCCGGCGCCCGGTCCATGCTGGACTTCTGCGCCGAGCAGGGCATTCCGACCAGGGTGTGCGGAAAGCTGATCGTGGCGGTCGAGCCGGTCGAGCTGCCCGGGCTGCGCGCGCTGCACGAGCGGGCCGGCGCCAACGGCCTGCCGGTCCGGCTGATCGGCCCGGATGAGGCCCGCGAGCACGAGCCGGCGGTCCGCTGCGCCGGCGCGATGTGGGTGCCGCCGACGGCCATCGTGGACTTCCGGGCGGTCTGCGCCGCGCTGGGCCGGCTGCTCGCGGCCGCCGGGGCGCGGGTCCGCACCGGCGTCCGCGTCACCGGCATCACGCCCGGCACGACGGGCGCGGGCACGACGGGCGCCGGCATCACGCCCGGCACGACGGGCGCAGGCGGTCCGTCCGGCCCGGCCAGCGCCGCTGGCCCGACCGCCGGGACGCGGCCGGCCGCCGTCGTGCACACCACCGACGGCGACGTGCCGGCGGATGTGCTGGTGAACTGCGCGGGCCTGCACGCCGACCGGATCGCCCGGCTGGCCGGCGTCGATCCGCCGGCCCGGATCGTGCCGTTCCGCGGCGAATACCATGAGCTGCGTCCGGAGCGTCGCGACCTGGTCCGCGGGCTGATCTACCCGGTCCCCGACCCGCGCTTCCCGTTCCTCGGCGTGCACCTCACCCGCATGATCGACGGGAGCGTGCACGCCGGCCCGAATGCCGTGCTGGCCCTGCACCGCGAGGGCTACTCGTGGCGCCGGGTGGCCGGCCGGGACGCGCTGGACCTGGCCACGTACCCGGGCCTGTGGCGGCTGGCCCGCCGCCACCTGCGGTACGGCGCGGCCGAGGTGACCCGGTCGCTGTCCCGGCGGCGGTTCGCGGCCAGCCTGGCCCGGCTGGTCCCGGAGGTCACGGCCGCCGACATACGGCCGGCCGGTGCGGGCGTACGGGCCCAGGCCATCGCGCCGGACGGCGCGCTCATCGACGACTTTCTGATCGTGCGCGGTGACCGACAGGTGCACGTGCTCAACGCTCCGTCACCGGCCGCCACCAGCTCGCTGGAGATCGCCAAACACATCGTCGCGGAGTTGCCCAGCTAGGTGTACTGCCCAGGACGCGTGCGTCCGACCCGTACCCCGGTGACCGCTTCCGCTCGGCCGCGCCCGCCAGTACGGTGTGCGACGGATTCTCGGGTACGAGCGGACGAGGATGATGGGGAGGATGCCGTGCGCGCGCGTGCGTGCCTGATCGGGGTCGGCCTGTTGGCCCTCGCCGGCTGCGGTCAAGAGGCGCCGGCCGAGCCGGCGGACATCCCGCCGCCCACCTTCGCCGACATGCCGGCGGCCAGCGCGGGCGGCGCCTGCGAATTGCTGGACTTCGCCGCCGTGCGGGCGGCCGTGGGCGTGCCGTTCGACGTCTCCGGTGCCACCGCCGTGCAGGGCACCCGCAGCTGCGTGCTGCGGTCGGCCGCCGGCGCGCTGCCGGACCTGGCGCTGTCGGTGGCCGAGACGGAGGCCGATCCGGCGATCTTCCGGGCGACAGCGGTGCCGCGCGGCGGTCGCAAGCTGGACGGGCTCGGTCAGGCGGCCTACCAGACCACGTCGGCGCCGGCCAAGGGCCGCCCGGCCACCGCCGAGGTCGGCTGGCTCAGCCAGGACCACCAGCTGTTCACGGTCCGCTACTCCGGAACGCCGACGGACGATCGGGCGGCGACCGAAAGGCTCATCCCCGGGCTGGTGTCGCTGGCCAAGCAGATCGATGCGCGGAGCTGACGGGCGCGGGCAGCTGACGGGCGCGCGAGCTGAGGGGCGCGGGCAGCTGGCGGGCGCGCCGAGCTGACGCAGGGGATCCGGGTGGCGCCGGCGGCGGGCCGGCCGGGCTCAGGAGGCGGCCACGAACACCCGGGACGCCACCTCGCGAGGCAGGGTGATCTTGTCGCCGGACCGGTCGATGGTGACCCCGTCGCGCTCCTGCTCGACGGTGACCGTGGCGCCGGGGTCGACGCCCGCGGCGTGCAGCTGGCGCAGCACGTCGGCGTCGGTCTGCACGCTCTCGCAGATCCGGCGGACCGTCACCGCGCCGCTCAGCCCCGGGAACACCAGGTTGCGCTCGGTCTCGGCGACCGGCCGGGGCTCGCCCACCGGCTGGCTGCCGAGCGCCTCCAGCCCGGGGATGGGGTTGCCGTACGGCGACCGGGTGGGCCGGTTGAGCAGCTCGTAGACCTTCCGCTCGACGGCGTCGCTCATCACGTGCTCCCACCGGCACGCCTCGTCGTGGGCCTCCTCGTACGGCATGCCGATGACGTTCACCAGCAGCAGCTCGGCGAGCCGGTGCTTGCGCATCACCGAGACGGCCGTGTTGCGCCCGAGGTCGGTCAGCCGCAGGTGCCGGTCACCCTCGACCGTGAGCAGCCCGTCCCGCTCCATCCGGGCGACCGTCTGGCTCACCGTCGGGCCGCTCTGCCGCAACCGCTCGGCGATCCGGGCACGCAGGGCCGGCACACCCTCCTCCTCCAGCTCGAGGACGGTGCGCAAATACATTTCCGTAGTGTCCACTAGGTCGTGTCTGTTCATTGCCGTCCCCTTCCGGCGACGGCGGCGACTCGACACCGGTCGACCAGCTCGTTCACGTCAGGCCCTCCCCGGTTGTCGATGCTACCGCGCGGCGGGAACCGGACGATCGGCCACAACGCGGCGCCGCGCGCCGGATGGTGTTCACTGACCCTATGTCCGGTGTCGGTGATCTCCTGGTTGACGCGCCCGCCCTCGCCGCCGAGCTGGCCGGCGGCGACCCGCCCACCCTGCTCGACGTCCGCTGGCGGCTGGCCGGGCCGCCCGGCCGGGACGACTACCGGGCCGGGCACCTGCCCGGCGCCGTCTTCGTGGACCTCGACACCGCGCTGTGCGGCCCACCGGGCGACGGTGGGCGGCACCCGCTGCCCGACCCGGACACGCTCGAGGCGGCCCTGCGCGCGGCCGGCGTCCGCCGCGACCATCCCGTGGTGGTCTACGACGGAGGCGACGGCCTGGCCGCGGCCAGGGCCTGGTGGACGCTGCGCTGGGCCGGTCACCGGCCGGTGCGGGTGCTGACCGGCGGCTACCCGGCCTGGCTCGCCGACGGCCGGCCGACCGACACCGACGTCCCCGAGCCGGCGCCCGGGGACGTGGTCGTGCGGCCGGGCGCGCTGCCGGTGCTGGACGCTGCGGCGGCCGCCCGGTTGGCCGCCGGCGACGGCGCGCTGCTCGATGTGCGCGCTCCGGAGCGGTACCGCGGCGAGACCGAGCCGATCGACCCGGTGGCCGGGCACGTTCCGGGGGCCCGCAACCTGCCGGTCGGCGACCTGCTGGCCGGGCCGGGCCGGCCGCTGCCGGCCGCCGACCTGCGGTCGCGGTTCGCGGCGGTCGGCGTCGAACCGGGGGTACGCGTCGGCGCGTACTGCGGCTCAGGGGTGACCGCGGCGCAGGCCGTGCTGGCGCTGCACCTGGCCGGCCGGGACGACGCGGCGCTGTACGTGGGTTCGTGGAGCGACTGGATCGGCGACCCCGACCGGCCGGTGGCGACCGGGGACGAACCGCCGCGCGGGTGAACGTGAAGCCTCCGGGGCGCGGGCCCGGTCGCGTGCGAGACTGACGCCATGTCCGACGGCACGGTCGTGGTCTGGGACGAGAGCCTGCTGGCGTACGACCTGGGCGAGCACCCGCTCGATCCGGTACGGGTCGAGCTGACCATGGCGCTCGCCCGGGAATACGGCATCCTCGACCGGCCCGGGGTCCGGATGGTCGCGCCGGCGCCGGCCGACGACGCCGCGCTCACCCGGGTGCACAGCCCGGAATACCTGGCCGCCGTGCGGGCCGCGCCCAACGACCCGTTCTTCGCCGGGTTCGGCCTCGGCACCTCGGACAACCCGGTCTTCGACGGCATGCACGACTCCAGCGCGCTGATCGCCGGCGCCAGCCTGGCCGCGGCCGAGGCGGTGTGGCGGGGCGACGCGCGCCGGGCGGTGAACGTGGCCGGCGGGCTGCACCACGCCATGCCGGACCGGGCCGCCGGGTTCTGCGTCTACAACGACCCGGCCGTGGCCATCGCCCGGCTGCTCGACTCGGGCGCCGAGCGGATCGCCTACGTGGACATCGACGTGCATCACGGCGACGGGGTGCAGCACATCTTCTACGACGACCCGCGGGTGCTCACGATCAGCCTGCACGAGACCCCGCTGGCGCTGTTCCCCGGCACCGGCTTCCCGGACGAGACCGGCGGCCCGGGCGCCGACGGAAGCGCGGTCAACCTGCCGCTGCCGCCCGGCACCGGCGACGCCGGCTGGCACCGCGGGTTCGCCGCGGTGGTCCCGTCGGTGCTCCGGGCGTTCCGGCCGCAGCTGCTGGTCACCCAGTGCGGGGCCGACGCGCACCGGCTCGACCCGCTGGCCGACCTGCGGCTGTCGGTGGACGGCCAGCGAGCCGCCTACCTGGCCCTGCGCGACCTGGCCGACGAGCTCTGCGACGGCCGCTGGGTGGCGTTCGGCGGCGGCGGGTACGCGCTCGTCGAGGTGGTGCCGCGGGCCTGGACCCACCTGCTGGCCATCGTGACGGGGGAGCCGGTCAAGCCCGCGAAGCTGACCCCGGCGCGCTGGCGGAAGCTGGCCGAGAGCCGGCGCCCGGGCCGGGAGGTGCCGCTGCGGATGACCGACGACGCCGATCCGGCGTACGAGCCGTGGCAGCCGGGCGGCGAGCCCGACGCGGTGGACCGGGCCATCATGGCCACCCGCAAGGCGGTGTTCCCGCTGCACGGCCTCGACCCGCACGACCCGCGCGACTGAGCCGATGACCGGCGCCGTGGAGGTCCCCGACCGGTCGGCGGACGTGCTGCTCACCGACGGGTCCACCGTCCACCTGCGACAGATAACCCCGGCCGACGCGCCGGCCATCGTGGCCATGCACTCGCGGTTCTCCGAGCGCACCCGCTACCTGCGCTACTTCTCGCCGTACCCGCGGATCCCGGAACGCGACCTGGCCCGCTTCGTCACCGTCGACCACCACGACCGGGAGGCGTTCGTGGTCACCTCCGGCGACCGCATCCTGGCGGTCGGCCGGTACGAGCGGCTCGGCCCGGCCGCGCCGGAGGCCGAGGTGGCGTTCGTGGTGGAGGACGCGCACCAGGGCCGGGGCATCGGCTCGGTGCTGCTGGAGCACCTGGCCGAGGCGGCCCGCCAGGAGGGCATCGCCGGCTTCGTGGCCGAGGTGCTGCCCACCAACGGCGCCATGCTGCGGGTCTTCGCCGACTTCGGCTACCAGGTGCAGCGGCAGTACGCCGACGGCGTGGTGCACCTGACGTTCCCGATCGCCCCCACCGAGCAGTCGCTGGCCGTGCAGCGCCGCCGCGAGCAGCGCACCGAGGCGCGGTCGATCGCCCGGCTGCTCGCCCCGCGCGCGGTGGCCGTTTACGGCGCGAGCACCACCGGCCAGGGGGTGGGCGCGGCGCTGCTCGGGCACCTGCGGGACGGCGGTTACACCGGGACGGTCGTACCGGTGCATCCGACCGCCGGCACGGTCGCCGGGCTGCCCGCGTACCCGTCCGCGGCCGGCGTGGGCGCGCCGGTGGACCTCGCGCTGGTCGCGGTGGCCCCGGACGCGACGCCCGGGGTCCTGGCCGACGCGGCCGCCGCCGGCGCGCACGGCCTGGTGGTGGTCTCGGCCGGCTTCGCCGAGGCCGGCCCGGCGGGGGAGCGGGCCCAGCACGATCTGGTCCGCGCCGCGCACGATGCCGGCATGCGGGTGGTCGGACCGAACTGCCTGGGCATCGCCAACACCGACCCGACGGTACGGCTCAACGCCACCCTCGCGCCCCGGCTACCGGCCCCCGGCCGGGTGGGCCTGTTCAGCCAGTCCGGGGTGTTCGGTGTCGAGCTGCTGGCCGAGGCCGACCGGCGCGGGCTGGGGTTGTCGAGCTTCGTCTCGGCCGGCAACCGGGCCGACGTCTCCGGCAACGACCTGCTGCAGTACTGGCGGGACGACCCGCGCACCGACGTCATCCTGCTCTACCTGGAGACGTTCGGTAACCCGCACAAGTTCGCCCGGCTCACCCGGGAGATCGGCCGGACCAAGCCGATCGTCGCGCTCGCCGCCCCACCGGTGGAGCCGGGGGGATCGGTGGAGCCGGCGGGATCGGTGGAGCCGGCGGGATCGGTGAAGCCGGCGGGATCGGGGGAGCCGGCGGGATCGGGGGAGCCGGCGGGATCGGGGGAGCCGGCCGGATCGACCGACCCGGTCGGGGTCGTCGGGCCGGACGCCGCGGCGGTCACGGCGCTGTTCGCCCGGTCCGGGGTGGTCCGGGTGGAGACCGTGGCCGAGCTGCTGGATGCCGGGGTCCTGCTGGCCAACCAGCCGCTGCCGGCCGGCCGCCGGATCGGGATCGTCGGCAACTCGTCCGCGCTGACCCGGTTGGCCGCCACCGCCTGCCGGTCCCGCGGCCTCGTGGTGGCGCGGGGCTACCCGGCCGACGTGGGCCCGCAGGCAACGGCGCACGAGTTCGGCGACGCGGTGGCCGACGCGGCCGTGCACCCCGGGGTCGACGCCCTGGTGGTGGTCTTCGCGCCCCCGCTGCCCGGCCAGTTCCCCGACCAGGACGCCGACTTCGTCACCGCGCTCACCAGCGTGGCGCTGGCCGGTGACCGGCCGACGGTCGCCACGTACCTGGCCGGCCGGCTCCCGCCCGGGGTGCCGTCGTACCCGTCGGTGGAGGAGGCCGTCCGGGCGCTGGCCCGGGTGGTCGAGTACGCGCAGTGGCGCCGGCGCCCCCCGGGGGAGCTGCCCGAGCTGCCGGGAATCGCCGAGGAGGCCGGGCGGTCGGCCATCGCGGCCGGCGGGCCGGGGATGACCGCCGCGCTGCTGCGGGCGTACGGGATCGAGGTGACCCCGTCGGGGCTGGCCGGTACGGCGGACGAGGCCGCCGGCGTGGCCGGTCGGCTCGGCTACCCCGCGGTGCTCAAATCGGCCCGTCCCGGTTTGCGGCACCGGCTCGATCTGGGCGCCGTCCGGCTGGGGGTGGCCGACGAGCGCGCCCTGCGGAGCGCGTACGCCGAACTGGCCGCCGGCTTCGGCCCGGAGGTCCTGGTGCAGCCGATGGTCCCGGCCGGGGTGGCGTGCGTGGTGGAGACCGTGGTGGACCCGGCGTTCGGGTCGGTGGTCGGCTTCGGGCTCGGCGGCGTGGCCACCGAGCTGCTCGGCGACCGGGCGTGGCGAGCCGCCCCGCTCACCGACCGGGACGCGGCGGGGCTGATCGAGGAGCCCCGGCTGGCGCCGCTGCTGCACGGCTACCGGGGCGCCGACCAGGTCGACCGGGCCGCGCTGGTGGACCTGCTGCTGCGGGTGGGCCGGCTGGTGGACGACCACCCGGAGGTGCGCACGCTGCGCCTCAACCCGGTGCTGGCCCGCCCGGACGGCCTTACCGTGCTCCATGCCGAGGCCACCCTGCGGCCCGCGGCGCTGCGTCCGGACACCGGCCCCCGCCGACTGTAAGGAAGGGCCCCTTCTTATCGCTTTTTGTATAGCAAGGGCCCCCTTTTAACATAGGCAGCATCAGCCGGGCAGCGTCGCCCCACCTGTGCTGGTATCCAGCAGCCGGAGCGCCACCCGGTTTGCGGCCGCCAGCACCGCGAACACGACCGCGAGCACCGGGTGTCCGGTGAGCAGCAATGCGAGCGTGGCACCGCCGAACACCACCCACTCGGGCAGCAGGCGGAGCGGATCCGGCAGCGGGTAGCGGGCGCGGGGCGCCACGAAAAGCCCCCACAGCACCGCGCCGGCTACCGGCAGGAGCACCGCGAGCAGCGGGCGGCTCCAGCCGGACCAGCCGGCCTGCCAACCGCCGTAGCCGAGCGCGGCCAGCGCCACCAGCTCCAGCAGGAACCGCAGGGTGAGATTCAGTCCACGCAGCATCCGGACATTCTCCGGCCCGGGAGCACGGGCGTTAAGAGGGGCCCCCTGCTATACAGAAAGCGATAACAGGGGGCCCTTCCTTGCACCTCAGCTGGCGTACGCCTCCAGGCGCTGGGAGAGGGCCGGCTGCCGCAGCTTGGTCAGGGTGACCTTCTCGATCTGCCGGATCCGCTCCCGGGACAGCCCGAACTCGCGACCCACCTCGTCCAGGGTGCGCTGGCGGCCGTCGTCGAGCCCGAACCGCAACCGGATCACCGCCTGCTCCCGCTGGGACAGCGTGGCCAGCACGATCTCCACCTCGTCCCGCAGCTGGCCGCCCGCGGCCGCGTCGGGCTGGCCGGTCGGTCCGGTCGCCGCCACGAAGTCGCCGAGCGCGCTCTCGCCGTCCTCGCCGACCGCCTGGTCGAGGCTGACCGGCTCGCGGTCGTACGAGATCAGCTCGATCACCTGGTACTCCGGCACGCCGAGCGCGGTCGCCACCTCGGCCACCGTGGGCTCGCGGCCGAGCGTGACCGACAGGTCCCGGCGGGTCCGGACCATCCGGTTGACCTGCTCGACCATGTGCACCGGGATGCGGATGGTGCGGGCCTGGTCGGCCATGGCCCGGGTGATGGCCTGGCGGATCCACCAGGTGGCGTAGGTGGAGAACTTGTAGCCCTTGGTGTAGTCGAACTTTTCGACGGCGCGGATCAGGCCGAGGTTGCCCTCCTGGATGAGGTCCAGGAACGCCATGCCGCGGCCGGTGTACCGCTTGGCGATGCTGACCACGAGCCGGAGGTTGGCCTCCAGCAGGTGGTTCTTGGCCGCCCGCCCCTCGTCGGCCACCACGGCCAGCTCGGTCCGGGCCGCCTGGCCCGCCGCGCCGCCGGCGGCTGCCAGCTTCTCCTCGGCGTACAGACCGGCCTCGATCCGCTTGGCGAGCTCCACCTCCTGCGCCGCCGTGAGCAGTTTGGTCCGGCCGATGCCGTTGAGGTACGCCCGGACCAGGTCGGCCGAGACACCGCGCTCGTCGGCGGCGTCCAGGTCCGGCTGCGTCGGCTGCTCCTCGGCGTCGTCGCCGGTGAACTGCTGCTCTGCTGCGATCAGGTGCGAAACCACCGAAGTCGCCTCCCCGCGTCAACATCTGGTGTTGCCCGTACGACGCGACTGCGCCGTACGAACATCAGCTTGCCGATCGGGGCGTTAAGCGACCGTAAGGTGTCACAGCTCCAGCAGGACCGTGCGCGGACCGACGTTCACGCTCTCCACCAGCATGTGCGCGCGGAACCGGCCGGTCTCCACGGTCGCCCCGCGCTCGCGCAGCGCCGCCGCGAACTCGGCCACCAGCGGCTCGGCCAGCTCGGCCGGGGCGGCGGCCGTCCAGCTCGGCCGGCGGCCCTTGCGGGCGTCACCGTACAGGGTGAACTGGCTGACCACCAGGATCGGCGCGGCCACGTCGGCGGCCGACCGCTCGTCGTCGAGGATCCGCAGCTCGTGCACCTTCCGCGCCATGGCGGCGGCGGTGGCCGCCGTGTCGGCGTGGGTGACGCCGAGCAGCACGAGCAGCCCGCCGGCGATCGCGCCGACGCGCTCGCCGTCCACCGTCACGCTGGCCCGGCTGACGGTCTGGACCACCGCGCGCACCGGGTCAGCCCGCCGGGAGGATCAGGCCGCGCTCCACCAGGTGCGCGACGATCGGCCCGGCCGCGTCCGCCAGATCCTCCTCCGGTACGTCGTTCGCGGCGGCCAGCACCGTCAGCTGGTCCCGCAGCGCCACCCGCCCGTCGCACCCGCTGATCAGCGTCAGCACCAGCGGATCCACCTCCTCGGACCAGCGCAGCCCGCGCGGCATGGTGAGCACCTGGCGGTCCACGGCCCAGCCCTCGTCACCCATGGTGGCGTCCTGGGTCAGCCGCAGGCCCTCGGCCAGCCGGTAGCGGGCGGCCAGCAATTCGGCGTCCGACCGGACGGCCAGCCAGTCCCGCCGATCGAACCAGGCCGCGATCTGGTCACCCATCGGCGGTTCGACGGACTGGCGCAGATCCTCGACCCGGATCAGCGGCTGGGTCCGGCCGGCGCGGCGCAGCGAGATGATCCCGAAGCCGATCGCCTCCACCTTGTGCGCGTCGAACCAGTCCAGCCAGGACGCCACCCGCGCCGGATCGGCCACCTCGCCCGCGTCGGCCAGCCACAGGTTGACGTACGCCATCGGCTCGGCCACCTCGCGCTGGATCACCCAGGCGTCCAGCCCGGTGCCGCGGATCCAGCCGGTCACCCGTTCGGCCCAGTCCTCGCCGGCCACGTGCACCCAGTTGGCCAGGTACTGCATGGTGCCACCCTCGGTGAGCAGGTCCGGCGCGGCCGCGGCCAGCTCGGCGCCGACCCCGTCGCCCACCCGACCCGAGTCCCGGTAGGTGTGCGTGGTGGTGCCCGGCCCGACCACGAACGGCGGGTTGCTCACCACCAGGTCGAAGCGGCGGCCGGCCACCGGGGCCACCATGTCGCCGCGGCGCAGGTCCCAGTCCTGCCCGTTCAGCGCGGCCGTGGTGGCGGCGAACCGGAGCGCCCGGTCGGACAGGTCGGTGGCCGTCACCGTCCCGGCGTGGGTGGCCAGGTGCAGGGCCTGCACCCCGGATCCGGTGCCGAGGTCGAGCGCCGAGCCGACCGGGCGACGGATGGTCGCCCCGATCAGCGTGTTGGTCGCGCCGCCCACCCCGAGCACGTGTTCGGCCGCGAGCGGTTGGCCCGGGCGGGAACCCGCCGGAACGTCGGAGAGCACCCACCACTCATCCCCGTACGGTTCGAGGTCGATCCCCTGGCGCAGGCCCTCGCCGTGCCGCTCGACCAGACCGGCCGCGAGCGCGTCGGCCAGCGGCAGCGGCGCCAGCGCGGCGGCCACCGCGGCCTCCGGCTCGGTGGCCGCGCAGAGGAACAGCCGGATCAGCGTGGCCAGCGGGTCGCGGTCCTCGGTGGCCCGCAGCGCGGCCCGGTGGTCGTTGCGGGCCATCCCGCCGGTGGCCGCCGGCCCCAGCCGCCCGGCGATGCCGTTCGACGTGTAGTCCGCGGCCTCCAGGGCGCTCCGGAGCTGGTCGACACCGGCCGGGGAGAGCAGCATCTCGTATCCGTTCACGCCGCCATCCTGCCTCGCTCCCGCGATGTGGCGTCGGGCGGCCGGCCAAATATCCGACATACCGCCCATTCGCCTCGGACGGGCGGTTACCTCAGGTCGTATGTGGCGGTCCGGCTATCGGGTCTCGGGTGGTGGGTCGTCCGGGCGGCTCAGCGAGCGGTCGGTCGGCAGGGCCGTCAGCTGGCGGCAGGGCAGCGGGTTCCCGCACGAGCACCGGCGGCGCAGGACCAGGCCCTGTCGGGTCCAGCGCGGTCGGTGCCGGTTCGCCAACTCGATGGCGAGTCGAGCGAATTCCGACAGCTCGGGTGCGGGTGCCACGCTCCCTCCCTCCGTGCGCCGATGCGGGTGGCTAAGCGCCGTTGAACGGGCCCTTCTACAGAATGCGAGATATTGACTGAAGGCACAATGTCTATTTGATTACTTCGACGACGGACGCGATTTGTGATTGCCATTTGATAATCGCTTTTGCGAAGTGCAAGATGCGCACCGTCCAGCTCGGACGGTCGACGGCACGCCGGCTGGCGGGCCCGCCGCGCGTTCCTGGTGGTACGGCGGAGCGGGCTCAGCGCTCGGCCGCCACCCCACCCGCACCGGGGTCGGTCGCGATTCTGGGCGAGCGGCGAAGGAATGAGGTGAGGCCGGCCGTGAGCGCCGCGGGAATCCGCGTACGGACCCATTCTCGCCCGAATTCCCGCCGACCGGGCCCCAGCTGCGGATCCATCGCGCAATTCCGTTCCGTTCCGTCAGCCGAGCGCGCCGCGCCGGCCCACCGTCGCGGGTCCGGCGGGTGCGTCGTGTCGCCGGGCCCGGATGGGGGACCATGGCAGCCATGACGCTCTCGTTGCCGATCGATCCGCCGGCGAACGACCTGCTCAACTCCAGCCCGCTGGCCCTGCTGCTGGGGATGGTACTGGACCAGCAGATCCCGCTGGAGAAGGCGTTCACCTCGCCGTACGTGCTGACCCGCCGGCTCGGTCACGAGCCGACCGCGGCGGAACTCGCCGGATACGACCGGAACGCGCTGGTGCAGATCTTCGCCACGCCGCCGGCGTTGCACCGCTTTCCCAAGGCCATGGCCGACCGGGTCCAGCAGGTGTGCCGAGTCCTGGTGGAACGCTACGGCGGCGACCCGGCCGGGCTGTGGGCGGACGCGCGGACCGGCCAGGAGCTGCTGTCCCGGATCGGTGACCTGCCCGGGTTCGGCGCTCAGAAGTCGCAGATCTTCCTGGCCCTGCTCGGGAAGCGGTACGACGTCCGGCCGCAGGGCTGGCAGGCGGCGGCCGGGGCGTACGGCGAACCGGACGCCTACCGCTCCGTGGCCGACATCACCGACGCCGACTCACTGGCCCGGGTCCGGGCGTACAAGCAGCAGCTGAAGGCGGCGGCCAAGGCCGGCCCGGTCGGCTGACCCGGCACGCCTCGGGCCGCCCGCGAACCAGCCTGCCGACCGCGGGACGCCGCAGCCGCGCGGAGCTAGGCCGACGCCGGTTGGGCTGGCCGCGGACGGCTCAGGCCGCGCGCGGGCCGGCCAGGGCCGCGAGGGCGCGCCGGACGTCGGCCAGCGAGACGGTCGCGCTGTCGTCCAGCTCCGCCAGGCCGGTCTCGATCCACTGGCGCATCAGCGTGGTCACCCCGATGCCCCGGGCGTCGGCCGCGGCGCGCACCCGCTCGTACGTCTCCAGGGGCAACCGGACGGACCGGCTCACCATCGGCTCGTCGGTGTCCGGCCGGGGCAGCTCGACCGGCTGGCCCTCGTCGACGAGCTCACCGAGCCCATCGTCTCCGGCGTGGAACCGATCGATGGCATCCCGTCGGTGCATGGCTGCGCTCCTCACCGTCGTCCCCGCCGCAGGGCCTCATCGAGACGCTTGGCCTCGACCTCGCTGAGCTCCCGTGCCGAGAGGACGTCCCAGTCGTTGTCCTGGCCGCCGGCCTCGGCCAGCAGGACGGCGATCCGCCGGCCGCGACCGATGGCCGCGTAGACGATCACCGCGTCATCGCCGAGATGCCGGATGACCCGCCGCCCGCCGTGCAGCGCGGCCCACACCTCGCCGGTGGTCACGCCGTAGACCGCCAGGTTGCGCAGCGCCTCGGGGGTGAAGCTGAAGCGGCCGCGCATGCATCGAGCGTACCACCGGCGTGGTACGCGGACCCGGCACGGACGGATTCGCATGCCCGGCACGTGGTTGCCGCCCCCGGATGGTGCAAGGATGGACTGGCCCCGGAGGAGGAACGTGTGGCGAAGGAACCAGCAAACCGCCCCATCCTGATCACCGATGCGTCCCGCAGCCCCAGCGACCAGCTGCACAGCCGCGAGGTCCGCTACGTGGTGATGATGGGCATCCGGGTGCTCTGCCTGATCGTCGGCGCCATCCTGATCAGCGTCAAGGCCCCGCTGCTCTGGCTGTGGTTGCCGCTCTGCCTGGTCGGGATGGTGCTCATCCCGTGGCTGGCCGTCCTGCTGGCCAACGACCGGCCGCCCCGCGAGGAGGAGCGGCTGCGCAACAAGCTGCGGCACCGGCCGCCCCCGGAGGAGGCGCCCGCGCTCAGCCTGACCGCGGAGGAGCGCGCGCACCGCGTCATCGACGCCGACTCCTGACCGCCGGCCGGGGCGCGGGGTCGGCTCGCGCGGCCGGCTCGGCATGCGTCAAGGTCGACGCCGCCCCGTGTGGTGGCGCCGCCGGCAAACGTGCTGTGCGACACCCAGGACCGGCTGGCAGAATGGGTACGTGACATCTCCCGCCGTTCCGGAAACCAGTGGCACCATCCTCGAGCGCCCCGTCGAGCGTCCGATCGAGCACGGTGACCACGAGCGGTTCTCGCACTATGCCGAGCGAGACAAGATCACCGAGGCCATGGTCCTCGGCACTCCCATCAAGGCGCTCTGCGGCAAGGTCTGGATCCCCTCGCGGGATCCGAGCCGGTTCCCGGTCTGCCCCGAGTGCAAGGAGATCTTCTCCGACGACAAGCGCTTCTTCGATCCAAAGCCCGAGTCGGGCGAGTAGTCGGCGGCGGTGCACACCTCCACCGCCCTGCTGGTCGCCGACCTCACCGGGGTGGCGGTGTTCGCCGCCTCCGGCGCCTCCGCCGGGGTCGCCAAGCGGCTCGACCTGTTCGGTGTGGTGTTCGTCGGGATCGTGGCCGCCCTCGGCGGCGGCATCTTCCGGGACCTGGTGATCGACAAGGCCCCGCCGCTGGCCTTCGCCGACTGGCGCTATCCGGCCACGGCGGCCCTGGCGGCCGCCGCGGTCTTCTGGCTGCACCCGCACTTCAGCCGGCTGCGTACCACCGTTCTCGTGCTGGACGCCGCCGGCCTGGGCCTCTTCACCGTGACCGGGACCACCGCGGCGCTCGTGGCCGGCGTGCCGGCGGTGGGCGCCTGCCTGATCGGCATGCTCACCGGCATCGGCGGCGGTCTCGGCCGGGATCTGCTCACCGGCGAGATTCCCGCGGTGCTGCGGCGCGAGATCTACGCGGTGGCCGCGCTGGCCGGCGCGGTCACGGTGGCCGGCTCGGCCCGGCTGGGCGGGGATGGCCCGCTTGCGCTGGTCGCCGGGGCGCTGCTGGTCTTCGGGGTACGGCTGGTCGCCCTGCGCCGCCGCTGGTCGGCCCCGGTGGCCACCGACCGCCCCCTCCGGCAGCGCACGCCCACCGGCTGACGGCTGGACGTCCCGGCGCGGGCCCGAACCGGCCCGACTCCGCGTCCACGGCGGTCACCCGCGGTGGCGGGTGGCGGGTGTGACGAAGGAGCCCGCTGTGTCGGCTGGGGCCGCCGGGACGGGCTGGTTATTCTGGTACGGCCTTCGCGGCCAGCCGGACGCGGAGGCGTTTTCGTGGTCAGCCGCGACCGGGTCCCGTCCCGGACGGCCGGGCCGCCGGAGGGGGGAGCGTCGCGTTGGGTGCCGGGGCAGTCTCGACGGAAACCTTCCCGGCGCTGCGGGACTGGCAGCGGAAGGCCCTTGTGCAGTACCTGCGCCGCCGGTCGGCCGACTACACCGCCGTCGCCACCCCGGGCGCCGGCAAGACCACCTTCGCGCTGCGGATCGCCGCCGAGCTGCTGGCCGACGGCACCGTCGAGGCGATCACCGTGGTGGCGCCCACCGAGCACCTGAAGACCCAGTGGTCGCTGGCGGCGGCCCGGGTGGGCATCCAGCTCGATGACGCCTTCCGCAACGCCGACCTGCGCTCCTCGGCGGACTTCCACGGGGCCGTGGTGACGTACGCGCAGGTCGGCATGGCCCCGCAGGTCCACCGGCGGCGCACCATGACCCGCCGGACGCTGGTCATCCTCGACGAGATCCACCACGCCGGCGACTCGCGGACCTGGGGCGACGGCGTCAAGGCGGCCTTCGAACCCGCCGTACGCCGGCTGATGCTCACCGGCACCCCGTTCCGGTCCGACGAGAACCCCATCCCGTTCGTCGAGTACGAGCGCGGCGAGGACGGCCTGCTGCGGTCCCGCGCCGACTCGGTGTACGGGTACGCCGAGGCGCTGCGCGACGGGGTGGTGCGGCCGGTGATGTTCCTGGCGTACTCCGGGGAGACCCGGTGGCGCACCCGGGCCGGCGACGAGCTGGCGGCGCGGCTGGGCGAGCCGATGACCCGGGACCTGGTCGGCCAGGCGTGGCGTACCGCGCTCGACCCGGCGGGGCAGTGGATGCCGCAGGTGCTGCGCGCGGCCGACGCCCGGCTGCAGGCCAAGCGCGCCGGCGGGATGGCCGACGCCGGCGGCCTGGTCATCGCCAGCGACCAGCAGTCCGCCCGGGCGTACGCCAAGCTGATCAACACGCTTACCGGGCAGCGGCCGGTGGTGGTCCTCTCGGACGACGCCGGCTCCTCGGCCCGGATCGCCGCGTTCGCGGCCTCCGACGAACGCTGGCTGGTGGCCGTGCGGATGGTCTCCGAGGGCGTCGACATCCCCCGGCTGGCGGTCGGGGTGTACGCCACCAGCGCCTCCACGCCGCTGTACTTCGCCCAGGCGATCGGTCGGTTCGTCCGGGCCCGCCGCCCCGGCGAGACCGCCTCGGTGTTCCTGCCCAGCGTCCCGCACCTGCTGGGCCTGGCCAGCGAAATGGAGGCACAGCGGGACCACGTGCTCGGCAAGCCCAAGGGCGACGAGGACGGCCTCGACGACGCGTTGCTGGAGCGGGCCCAGCGGGACGAGCAGGCCAGCGGCGAGCTGGAGAAGCAGTTCGAGGCGCTCTCGGCCACCGCCGAACTGGATCAGGTGATCTTCGACGGCGCGTCCTTCGGCACGGCGGCCCAGGCCGGCACCCCGGAGGAGGAGGAATACCTGGGGCTGCCGGGGTTGCTCACCGCCGACCAGGTCGCGGTGCTGCTCAGCAAGCGGCAGGCAGCCCAGCTGGCCGCCCAGCGGCGGAACCGGGCAGACAACCCAGAGGTGCCGGAACCGCGCGCCGAGAGCGCGCCGATGAGCGCGGCCCAGCGCCGGGTGGCGCTGCGCCGCCAGCTCAACACCCTGGTGGCCGCGCACCACCACCGGACCGGGCTGCCGCACGGCAAGATCCACGCCGAGCTGCGCCGGCTCTGCGGCGGTCCGCCCAGCGCGCAGGCAACCATCGAACAGCTCGAGCAGCGCATCGCCACCGTGCAGACCCTCTGACGACCGGCCGTCGGCGACGATCGGCGCGCCGGGAACGATCCGCCGTCGGCGAGGACCGGCCGCCGGGGACGATCGGCCGCCGGGGACGATCGGCCGCCGGGGGACGATCGGCCGTCGGCGACGACCGGCGCGCCGGGGACGCGCGGGCCGCGGCGACGACCGCCCGGCGGCGTTCGTACGCCGGTGCCGGGCAGCGGGCGCGGACAGACAGACGGCCGGAGGCACCCTGTTCGGGTGCCTCCGGCCGGCTATGTCGGATTGCTGGTTAGTTCGCCATCATGTCGGCGCCACGCCACGTGAATTCCGGGTCCGCCACGTACCGCACGGTGATCTTGACCAGATCCTCGGCGTACTTGTTGGCGTGGTGCCCGCAGAACACCAACTCGCCCCCGCCCGCCAGCGTGATACGGAGCTTACCGGCAGCGTTGCAGCGGTCGCACCGTTCATCGGCAGCTGGGGGAGCCACCGTCTCGGGCGGCGGCGTGAGGGTCGGGGTCATCGCCTTCCTCCTCTGGTCGTCACCGATGAACACATTCCTCTGTTGCTCACCTATCGTGCAACACCCGCGGGGGGTGCGGCCTTCCCAGTGTGCCCGCGGGGGACCGAGGTCACACGTCGTACCGACAGTGTGCAGTGCCCCCCCGGGCCCACGTCAACGATCTCGGCCGCGGAACCGGCCGATCACGTCCGCAAGACGTACGACCGGTGACGTGATCGGCACAACCGGTTGATGGGATCAGTCCAGGTAGTCGCGCAGCACCTGGGAGCGCGACGGGTGGCGCAGCTTGGACATGGTCTTGGATTCGATCTGCCGGATCCGCTCCCGGGTCACGCCGTAGACCTGGCCGATCTCGTCCAGCGTCCGGGGCTGGCCGTCGGTGAGCCCGAACCGCAGCCGGACGACGCCGGCCTCCCGCTCGGACAGCGTCTGGAGCACCTGCTGGAGCTGGTCCTGCAGCAGCGAGAACGACACCGCGTCCACCGCCACCACGGCCTCGGAGTCCTCGATGAAGTCGCCGAGCTGGCTGTCGCCCTCGTCGCCGATCGTCTGGTCGAGCGAGATGGGCTCCCGGGCGTACTGCTGGATCTCCAGCACCTTCTCCGGAGTGATGTCCATCTCCTTGGCGAGCTCCTCCGGGGTGGGCTCGCGGCCCAGGTCCTGGAGCAGCTCCCGCTGGATGCGGCCGAGCTTGTTTATCACCTCGACCATGTGCACCGGGATGCGGATGGTGCGGGCCTGGTCGGCCATGGCCCGGGTGATGGCCTGGCGGATCCACCAGGTGGCGTAGGTGGAGAACTTGTAGCCCTTGGTGTAGTCGAACTTTTCGACGGCGCGGATCAGGCCGAGGTTGCCCTCCTGGATGAGGTCCAGGAACGCCATGCCGCGGCCGGTGTACCGCTTGGCCAGGCTGACCACGAGCCGGAGGTTGGCCTCCAGCAGGTGGTTCTTGGCCCGCTCGCCATCGCGGGAGATCCACAGCAGGTCCCGGACCATGTCCCGGACCATCTTCTCCTCGCCGTCCTCGGCCGCCCGGAGCCGCTCGGCCGCGTAGAGGCCGGCCTCGATCCGCTTGGCGAGTTCCACCTCCTGCTCGGCGTTCAGCAGGGGGACCTTGCCGATCTGCTTCAGATAGGCCCGTACCGAGTCGGCCGAAGCGGTCAGCTCGGCGTCCCGCCGGGCCTGCTTGAGCGCCTCCGACTCCTCGTCGTCCCACTCGAAGTCATTGTCGGTGGCCGATTCGGCGGCGTCCGCCGCGGCGGCCTGCGCCAGCTCGGCCGGCTCGTCGACCACGACGTCCTCGATCTCGGCGGCCAGCTCCTCCGGGTCGACCTCGGCCTCGCCGTCGGCCGGCGCCTCGCCGGCCTTGCCGCCCTTCGCGGACTTGGCCGGCTTCGCGGCGGTCTTGGCGGCCGCCTGCTTGGTCCCGCGGGCGGCCTTCGGCCTGGCCGGCGCCTCGGCGGTGGCCGTCACGGTCGAGCCGCCGTCGCCGCCCACCACGGCCGCCGTGGCGGCCTTGGCGGCCGGCGCCGCTGCGCCGTCCGCGGCCGGCGCCTGCTTGGGCGCCGGAGCGGGCGCCGCGGGCGCGGCCTTCTTGGTCGCCTTCGCCGTGGTCACCCGCGATGCCGGGGTGGCCGAACGGGCCGCCGCCACCCGCGGCCGGCGGGTGCTCGCGGAGCCGTCCACCACCACGGTCACGCCCGCCTCGGAAAGCGCGCGCAGGATCTTCTTGGCCTGGGCCGGGGTCACCTCGGCTGACTCGACCGTTCGCGCGAGCTCGGCCGACGTGAGCTGGCCGCCGGCGTTCTGCGCGTGAGCGATCAGAGTATCGGTGAGCGAGCGGACATCGGCGCCGGTCTGGCGTGGATCTGTCACGAATGACCTTCCCGAGGCGGTAACGAGCACGGCCGGGTCCGGCCAGCACAGGGCGGCGACCGAGTCTGGCCGATGTGGTTTAGGCGCCCCCGCGGCCCGTACCGTCCGGCTTCGGAGGTTCGTGGCGCGTGGGTAGGGGTGAATTGTAACGCCGTTCTGGGCCGGATTGCCGAGCCGCACGCCGCAACGACGACCGTGGGGGCGCGGCCATCGGAAAATTGTGGAGTTTGGAAGGATGTTATCCGCTGGCGCTTCCCCGCGCCGGCCCCTGGGCCGAGGAAAGAGGGACCACATGCCGGGCGCCGGAGCAACGCCGGAGGAACTCCTGGAGATCGCCGTCACCGTGGCCCGGGGGGCGGCCGCGACGGCGAGCCAGATGCGCGCCGAGGGGGTGTCGCCGGTGGCCACCAAGAGCACCGCCACCGATGTGGTGACCGCCGCCGACCGGGCCGTGGAGCAGGAGGTGGTGGCCGAGCTGCGCCGCCTGCGGCCGGCCGACCGGGTGCTCGGCGAGGAGTTCGGCGCTGGCGGCGGTGAGGCCGATCCCTCGGCCGGTACGGGCGCCGTCCGCTGGGTCGTGGATCCCATCGACGGCACCGTGAACTATCTCTACGGCCTGCCGCAGTACGCGGTGTCGCTGGCGGCCGAGCGGGACGGGATCGTGGTGGCCGGGGTGGTGGTGAACGGCGCCACGGGCGACGAGTGGACCGCCACCGCGGGCGGCGGCGCGTACCGGGCGGGCCGGCGGCTCACCGGCTCGAGCGAGACCGACCTGGCACAGAGCCTCGTGGCCACCGGCTTCGGCTACGACGCGGGCCGGCGGGCGCACCAGGCCGGCGTGCTGGCCGGGCTGATCAGCCAGGTCCGGGACATCCGCCGGTTCGGCGCGGCCGCGCTCGATCTCTGCCTGGCCGCCGAGGGGCTGGTCGACGCGTACTACGAGAAGGGTCTGCAGCCGTGGGACCTCGCGGCCGGCGGGCTGATCGCCCAGGAGGCGGGCCTGCGGGTGGACGGCCTGGCCGGCGCGCCGGCCGGGCCGGACATGGTCCTCGCGGCGCCGCCGGCGCTCTTCACGCCGCTGCACGACCGGCTGGCCCGCCTCGACGCCGCCGGCGGTCCGTGAGCGCGGCCGGTGGTCCGTGAGCGCGGCCGGTGGTCCGTGAGCGCGGCCGGCGGTCCCTGATCAACACGATGTCCGGGAAGTCGGGGGTCTGGGCGACCGCAACTCCGAATGCCGTGACATCGGGCCGGCTGGTCGCCGGCCGGCCGCGGTCAGCTCTTGCCGTTGCTCATGCACGTGCCGGGCGGCAGCGACGGGGCGCCGAGCGCCGCGACCGCCTGGTTGACCTCGGTCGTCGTGGCCAGCTGCTGGAACTTGTTGCCGATGACCACGTCGACGACCGCGTCCTTGCGGTTGCGGTCGAACTCCGGGGTGGCCTCGTCGAGGAAGTACGCCCGCAGCAGCTGGGCCGAGCCGAGCCCCTTCGGGCCGAACCGGAGCACCGCGACCGCGTCGATCTTTTTGTGCTGCGGGTCGTTGGTCTTCTTGAGCACCTGGAACTTGCGGTTGGCGAAGTCGGTGCCGACGATCTCGGCGAGGCCCTGCGTCTGCGTACCGTTGTAGACGTTGATCTTGACGTCCTTGTTGTCCGGCAGCTCGGCGTTGGCCGGGATCTCACCCTTCTGGCAGCCGCCCGCGAGCTTCTGGTCGGCCTGCGTGTCCCGGACCAGCGCCACGACGATGAAGACCAGAGCGAGCATCAGCAACGCCCCAACGATGACGAGTGCCCGCACCCGCGCAAAGCTCATCCGGTTGGCTCCCCGTCCTTGTCCGGCCGCGTCCACCGGCACGCCGCGGCGACCGGCAATCGAGTATCCCGCTGAGGCTAACGGTTGTCCC
The DNA here is from genome assembly GCF_042434095.1 of Plantactinospora siamensis. Classification (NCBI taxonomy): domain Bacteria; kingdom Bacillati; phylum Actinomycetota; class Actinomycetes; order Micromonosporales; family Micromonosporaceae; genus Plantactinospora; species Plantactinospora siamensis. The sequence goes on along the minus strand of NZ_JBHLUE010000004.1, from coordinate 204,370 downwards.
GCCGAGCGGCGAAACCGCGTCCGTTCCGGCGCGGCTGCGTTGATCCCTCGGCTGACGCACCTATCTTCGTGTCGCCTGAGTCACATTGGGAACAACTTCCGGCACTCGGGCGTACATGCATGCGATGAGAGCGGTATACATGCCTCGCCTGTAGGGGGGTAAGGTACCGCGCTCGCCCGGGGTCTCTCTTCGTGGCCGTCGCGGCCCGGCTGGTGCCGGCGCCGTGTCGGTCGAAAAGGTGACCGGCCAGCGGGAACCGAAACACCGTCGTCCGGCGTTACAACCGGCAACGACTATATCGACATGGGAGAGTGAAACCGATGGCCACCGACTACGACGCCCCGCGTCGAGACGAGGTCGACCTGGGCGAGGACAGCCTGGAGGAGCTCAAGGCCCGGCGGGTCGACTCACAGTCGGGCGCCGTTGACGTCGACGAGGCGGAGGTCGCGGAGAGCTTCGAGCTGCCCGGCGCCGACCTGGCCGACGAGGAGCTGACCGTCAAGGTGCTGCCGATGCAGCAGGACGAGTTCCGCTGTGCCCGCTGCTTCCTCGTCCACCACCGCAGCCAGCTCGCGGTGGAACGGAACGGCGACCTGATCTGCCGCGAGTGCGTCTGATCCAACCACCACGCGTGCGTGCGGCGCACGTACGCGTCGACGCGCCCCACGGGCCCGGCGACCGGCCACCGACCGGTCCCGGTCCCGCCGGGCGCCGGAACGACCCCGGCGGGGTGCCCGGCCGGGCCGGCGCCACGACGGCGCGGTCCGGCGTACGCGTCGGAACGCTCGGCGTGCGGAGCGCTCCGCTATTTGCTTGACTCCTTTTCAGGAGACTCGGTGCCGCACATTCGGCGCCGCGGTCGGGGTGCCGAGTCCCGTAACGACGGGACGCGCAGCGAGGAGTCGAGATGAGCAAGCGCGGCGAGGACGCGGGTACGCACGGCGCTGAGCGGGCCGGCGACGGCGCCGACCCCACGGTGGACTTCGCGGGCATCCCGGGCGCACCCGGCGAGGAAACCGAGGTCGTCCGGGCCGACGACGGGCTGGGCGCCACGGTCGCGGCGCTCACGGCCGACGACCTCGAGCAGGGCCAGCGTCGCCGGCTGCTGGGCCGGCTGGTCCAGCAGGTGCGGGTCCGCCGGGTCGGCGAGCTGTTCCGCCCGAAGTCCGCGCTGCGGTGGATCACCGAGGCGGTCGGCGACGTGGCCCCGCACATTCCGGTCCGGGACGCGGACACGCTGCGCCGGCACTTCGCCGGGCTGGACGATCACGAGCTGGCCGAGCGCCTCATCCGCAACGCCGCGCGGGCGACCGCGGGCGTGGGCGCGGCCGGCGGCGGCGTGGCGGCCGTCGAGTGGACCGTCACCCCCACCCTGCTCTCCGCGCCCGTGCTGCTGGCGGCCGAGACGGTGGCCGTGGTGGCCATCGAGCTGAAGCTCATCGGGGAACTGCACGAGCTGTACGGCGTGCCGGTGCCGGGGCACGGCCCGGAACGCGCCATGAGCCTCATCCAGTCCTGGTCCGGCCAGCGCGGTGTCAACCCGATGATGCCGGGCGTCGGCGTAGGCGCGGTGCTCGGCACCGCCGCCCGGCGGGAGTTGCGGGAGCGGCTGCTGCGCCGGTTTGGCCGCAACCTCACCACGCTCGGACCGTTTCTCAGCGGCGCGGCGGTGGCCGGCTATCTCAACCGGCGGGCGACCCGGGGTCTCGGCGAACGGGTCCACGACGACCTGCGGAATCGCCGGGTGGCCGGCCGGCGCGACCGGTCGGCCATCGAGGGCACGGACGGAAACTGAGCGACCGGCCCACCGGGCGGCGCGGGCCCGGGCCGGGACCGAGCGGCCGCCGGCGCGACCGGCTCATCCGGCGTCGCGACCGGCTCATCCGGCGTCGCGGGCGGCCAGCAGGGCCGCGGCCAGCCGCACCGGATGCCGCGAGCTGACCACCCAGTACGGCGTCGGATCCGCCGGGTCGGCCAGCACCACCTGCACGGCGCCGGGGATCCACGGGCGCTGCACCACGAACGCCAGCGGGTCCGCCGCCACACCCAGCACCTCCCGCCGCCCGGACGCGTCCAGCGGGACGGCGTCGGCGACGTATCGGACCGGGAGCCGCGCGTCGTCGACGTGCAGGACCCCGTCCACCACCGCGACCCGGATCCGTCCGAGCCACCACAGCGCCAGGCCCATCAGTGGCAGCAGGACGGCGAACGGGAGCCAGGCCCGCAGGCCCTGGCCGCCGAGCCAGACCTCCGCGGCCAGCAGCAGGGTCACGACCACGGCCAGCAGCCACAGCCACCAGGGCAGCGCGAGCCGCTCCGCGTACCCGGCGGTGTCGGGTCGGACGGCGGGGGGCGGGTGCGGGGCGGCCACACCTGCGAGCGTACGGCCCGACCCGCCCGGCGCATCCGAGGGTTCGGCGCGGCCCCGGCGGATCGACCGGGCAGGATGGGGGAACATCGTCAGGGAAGAGGTAAGCGTGTCCGAGTTCCTGCCCGTACCCGTGCGGCGGCTCGATCCGGGGCTGCCGCTGCCGGCGTACGCCCATCCGGGTGACGCCGGCGCGGACCTGGTGGCGGCCCGCGACGTCGAGATCCCGCCCGGCGGCCGGGAGCTCGTCCCGACCGGGCTCGCGGTGGCCGTTCCGGAGGGGTACGTCGGGCTCGTGCATCCGCGGTCCGGACTCGCCGCCCGGTTGGGCGTGACGGTGCTCAACGCGCCCGGTACGGTCGACGCCGGCTATCGGGGGGAGATCATGGTGAACCTGGTGAACCACGACCCGACGAGTCCGGCCCGGATCCGCCGGGGCGACCGGATCGCGCAACTTCTCGTCCAACGGGTGGAGCGGGCCGGGTTCCACGAGGTCGATGAGCTGCCACCGTCCCCACGGGGTACCGGAGGGCACGGGTCGACCGGCGGGCACGCGAGCCTGGTCGTCCAGCACGAGGCGACGCACGACAGCATGACGGAGGGTTGGGGACAGTGATCTTCTCGAAGGGGCGCCGCGGGGCCGGCCGGCACGAGCGGGCAAACCAGCCGGAGGACGGGGTACCGGAGACCCCGGCCACGCCGTCCCGCGGCCCGTACGACGCCGCCGAGGCGCCGGCCGGGGTGCAGCGGTTGGACCTGGGCAGCCTGCAGATCCCGGCGGTCGAGGACGTCGAGGTGCGGGTGCAGGCGGACCCGGACGGCACCATCCAGCAGGTGGTGCTCGTGCACGGCGAGAACGCGCTCCAGCTGGGGGCGTTCGCCGCGCCGCGCAGCGAGGGGATCTGGGACGAGGTGCGTGACGAGATCGAGGAGTCGCTGCGCTCGCAGGGGGCGCGCACGTCGCACCGCACCGGGGAGTACGGGACCGAGCTGCTCGCCCGGGTCGACACCCCGGACGGGCCGGCGGAGCTGCGGTTCGTCGGCGTCGACGGGCCCCGCTGGATGGTCCGGGCGCTCTACCAGGGCGCCGCGGCCGCCGATCCGGGCGTGGCCGGGCCGCTCGATGCGATCCTGCACGGCCTCGTGGTGGACCGCGGGCAGGACCCGCGACCGGTCCGGGAGGGGCTGCCGCTGCGGCTGCCCAAGGAGGTCGCCGACCAGGCCGGCGCCGGCGCCGATGCCGGCACGCCGGCGCCGGTGGACGGGGTGGTGAACGGGCAGCAGCATCCGCTGCGGGCCAACCCGTCCCCGCGGCCCCGCAACGCCGACTGATTCCGCGGGCCTTCCCCTCGGGTCCTCGGATCCTCGGGTCCTCGGGTCCCGCGGGTCCTCGGGTCCCGCGGGTCCTCGGGTCCCGCGGGTCCTCGGGTCCCGCGGGTCCTCGGGTCCCGCGGGTAGCGGCCCGGGGGGCTCGCGGGCGTACCCTGGGGTAGGGTTCGCCGCGTCGGCGGGCCGGGCGAGCGCGCCTTTTCGGGAGAGGGTGACGTCGAGGTCATGGCGACCGACGAAAGCCGGGTGTCGGTCCGCCGCTTGTTCCAGCGGCTGACCGCGAGCGAGGCCGAGATCGAGGCGCAGGAGCTCCAACGGGAGAGCGCCCGCGCCGGTGGCACGCCCGCCGAGGTGTGCCGGCGCGGCCAGGTCGTGTCGATCTCGGGGCGCCTGCGCACCGTGGTCTACACGCCGCGGACCAACCTGCCGACCCTGGAGGCGGACCTGTACGACGGCACCGACGTGGTGACCCTGGTCTGGCTCGGGCGGCGGCACATCGCGGGCATCGAGCCCGGGCGCCAACTTGTCGCGCGCGGGCGGCTGGCGGTACGGGACGACCGTAAAGTCATCTACAACCCGTACTACGAGTTGGAGCCGCCCCATTGACGCCGGACGACCGACCGAGCCGCGAACGGATGCCGCGATGACCACTGGACAACCGCCGATCGCCCGTCCCGACCCGGAGGCCCCGGCGGAGGAGCCGCTGCCGAGCTTCGCCGAGCAGGTCGCCGACCAGCTCGGTGGCTGGCGCGGCATGCTGGAGTCCAGCATCCCGGTGCTGGTGTTCGTGCTGGCCAACGTGATCGGTCCGCTGCGTCCCGCGGTGATCGCGGCGGTGGCCGTCGCGGTCGTCATCGCGGTGATCCGGCTGACCCAGCGCCGCCCGGTCCGGCACGCGGTGAACGGACTGCTGGGCGTCGCCATCGGCGCCGTCATCGCGCTGCGCACCGGCAACGCCCGCGACTTCTACCTGCCCGGCATCATCTACGGGCTGGCCGTGGGCGCCGCCCTGCTAATCTCCGCGGCCGTCCGTCAACCGGTGGTCGGCTGGGTCTGGTCGGTGATCGCCGCCGGGGGCCGGTCCGACTGGCGGGACGATCCGCGGCTGGTCCGGGTCTTCGTCCGGCTGACCGCGCTGTGGGGCGTCGTCTGGGTGCTCAAGGTCGGCGCGCAGGCCGCGCTCTGGGCGGCCAACATGGACACCGCGCTCGGGGTGGCCCGGCTCGTCCTCGGCTACCCGCCCTACGCGCTGCTGCTGGTCATCACCGTCTGGACCGTCCGCCGCACCACCCGCGACCCCGCCCTCCGCACCCCCGACCCCGCCGTCTGACCCCAGCGACCCACCCCAGGCAGGCTTAAGCCAGCCTCACCGCAGGCCGGCCCGCCCGCAAGCCAGCCCCACCGCAGCCCGGCCCGCCCCACGCCACCCAGCCCGTCACCCCCGCCGCCGCACCCCCCGACGGCGGCCACGCACGACGGATCCGGGTATTCCTTGAGGTCACGTCAGCAACGTGCGCAGGGGTTCGCCGACCCTGCCCACGTCGGGATCAAGCCTGACCGCCCAGAGTGGGCAGGGTCGGCGAACCCCCACCAGGACCGGCGAACCCGCCCCAACGGTGAGCAGGCGATCAGCGCTCAGCCGCGGCGCCGAGGATGACGGCCCGTACCTCGTCCTCCACCTCGGCCGTGCACACGAAGATCAGCTCGTCGCCGGCCTCCAGCGGGTCGTCCGGGGAGGGCGCCAGGACCCGCTTGCCGCGCAGGATCGTCACCAGGACCGAGTCGCGGGGCAGCGGGACGGACCGGACCGGCTCGCCCACGTACGGCGCGGTGGGCGGCAGCGTGATCTCGACGAGGTTGGCCTGGCCCTGCCGGAAGGTCATCAGCCGGACCAGGTCGCCCACCGTGACCGCCTCCTCGACCAGCGCGGCCATCACCCGGGGCTTGCTCACGGCCACGTCCACCCCCCACTGGTCGGTGAACAGCCACTCGTTTTCCGCCCGGTTGACCCGGGCCACCACCCGGCCGACCGCGAACTCGGTCTTGGCCAGCAGCGAGACCACCAGGTTGACCTTGTCGTCACCGGTCGCGGCCACCACCACGTCGCAGCCGGCGACGTCGGCCTCCTCGAGGCTGGCCAGCTCGCAGGCGTCGGCCAGCACCCAGTCGGCGTCCGGCACCCGCTCGGGGCGCATCATCTTGGGCTGCCGGTCGATGAGCATCACCTGGTGCCCGTTCTCGATCAGCTCCTGGGCGATCGACCGCCCCACGTTGCCGGCGCCGGCGATGGCGATCCGCATGGTCAGTGCCCTCCCTCGGGCGAGGTGCCCGCCGCGGCGGTGACCGCCGGCGCGATGTCGTCGGTCACCAGCATGAAGAGCTGGTCACCCTCCTGGATCACCGCGGACGCGGTGGGCAGCGTGCCGATGCCGAACCGGATCACGTACGCCGCGCGGGCGCCGGCGGCCTCCTCCAGGGCGCTCAGCCGGCGGCCGACCCAGTCCTTGTGCAGCGGCACCTCGATGATCGAGACCGTGCTGGTCGGGTCCCGGAAGATCTCCACGTCGCCCTCCGGCACCAGGTGCCGGACCATCCGGTCGGCGGTCCAGCGCACGGTGGCCACGGTGGGGATGCCGAGCCGCTCATAGACCTGCGCCCGGCGCTGGTCGTAGATCCGGGCCGCCACCCGGGACACCCCGAAGGTCTCCCGGGCCAGCCGGGCGGAGATGATGTTGGAGTTGTCGCCGCTGGACACGGCGGCGAACGCGTCGGCCCGCTCGATCCCGGCCTCCCGGAGCACATCCCGGTCGAAGCCGATGCCGGTGACCGTGATCCCGCCGAAGTCGGGGCCCAGCCGGCGGAACGCGTCGGAGTCCTGGTCGATGACCGCCACCGAGTGCCCGCGGGCCTCCAGGCTGTGCGCCAGGGTGGAACCCACCCGCCCACACCCCATGATCACGATATGCACGGCGATTCCTCCCGGACCGACCACCGACCCCGCCCGGGACCGGTTGGCACACGCTCAGCGTGCCATGGCGGACGACCCGCCCGGGCGGGACGTTACCGCTCCGCCGTCCGGGCCGCCGTCCGAGGTCCGGGTTGACGTCGACCGCCGGGCCGGCGTCCCGCCCTTCGGCCCGGCAGGACGGCGGGGGCACGGGCGGCCGCGCACCGTACCGTGTCGGTGGCCACAGCAATCGATCCACCTCCCGGCGGCGGATGATCGCGACCCGCCGTACGCTTGACGGCTGTGGCCCGACCCACCTCTCTGATGAAGCGCCTGCTGCTCGGCCGCCCGTTCCGGTCGGACCGGCTGCAGCACACGCTGCTGAGCAAGCGCATCGCGCTGCCGGTCTTCGCCTCGGACGCGCTCTCCAGCGTGGCGTACGCGCCGGACGAGATCCTGCTGACGCTCTCCATCGCGGGCGCCTCGGCGTTCGTCTTCTCGCCCTGGGTCGCGCTCGCCGTGGTCGTGGTCATGCTCACGGTGGTGGCCAGCTATCGGCAGAACGTGCACGCCTACCCGTCCGGCGGCGGCGACTACGAGGTGGCCACGGTCAACCTCGGCTCCCGGTTCGGGGTGGGGGTGGCCAGCGCGCTGATGGTCGACTACATCCTCACGGTGGCCGTGTCGACCAGTTCCGGGGTGGCCAACCTGGGCTCGGTGGTCCCGTGGGTGGCGCAGCACAAGGTGGGGGTGGCGCTCGCCGCGGTGGCCCTGCTCACCGCGGCGAACCTGCGTGGCCTGCGGGAGTCTGGCACGGCCTTCGCCATCCCCACGTACGGCTTCATGATCGTCATCCTCAGCATGATCGCCACCGGCCTGATCCGGATCTTCATCCTGGGCGACCACCTGCGGGCGCCGAGCGCGGGCCTGGAGATCCACGCCGAGCACAGCGTCACCGGCTTCGCGCTGGTCTTCCTGCTGCTGCGCACGTTCTCCTCCGGCTGCGCGGCGCTCACCGGGGTGGAGGCCATCTCCAATGGCGTACCAGCGTTCAAGCCGCCGAAGAGCCGCAACGCCGCCACCACCCTGCTGCTGCTCGGCGTGGTGGCGATCAGCATGCTGGTCGGGATCGTCACGCTGGCCCGGCTGACCAGGCTGCAGTTCGTGGAGAGCGGCGCGCAGATCGTCAACGGGCCGGCCGACTACGTGCAGAAGACCGTCACCACCCAGCTCGGCGAGACCGTCTTCGGCTCGGGCTCGATCCTGCTGTACGTGGTGGCCGGGATGACCGCGCTGATCCTGTTCCTGGCCGCCAACACGGCGTTCAACGGCTTCCCGGTGCTCGGGTCGATCCTCGCCCAGGACCGCTACCTGCCCCGGCAGCTGCACACCCGCGGCGACCGGTTGGCGTTCTCCAACGGCATCGTCCTGCTGGCGGTCTTCGCGGGCGTGCTCATCGTGGCGTACCAGGCCCAGGTGACCCGGCTGGTGAACCTTTACATCGTCGGCGTCTTCGTCTCGTTCACGCTGTCCCAGGCCGGCATGATCCGGCACTGGAACCGGCTGCTGCGCACCGAGCGGGACCCGGCGACCCGGCACCGGATGATCCGTTCCCGGGCCATCAACGCGTTCGGCATGGTGCTCACCGGGATCGTGCTGATCATCGTGCTGATCACCAAGTTCGCGCTGGGCGCCTGGATCGCCATCGTGGCCATGGCCTGCGCGTACGGGCTGATGCTGGCCATCCGCAAGCACTACGACACGGTGGCCCGCGAGCTCACCCCCACCGACGAGGGGCGGCCGGTGCTGCCGGCCCGCAACCACGCCGTGGTGCTGGTGAGCAAGGTGCACCAGCCGACCCTGCGGGCCCTCGCGTACGCCAAGGCCACCCGGCCGGACACGCTCACCGCGGTCACCGTCAACGTCGACGAGAAGGACACCCGGGCGATCCAGGCCGAGTGGGAGCGCCGGGAGATCACCGTGCCGCTCACCGTGGTCGATTCGCCGTACCGGGAGATCACCCGGCCCATCCTGGACTTTGTGGCGTCGGCCCGCCGCGAGTCGCCGCGCGACGTGGTCACGGTCTTCATTCCCGAGTACGTCGTGGGCCACTGGTGGGAGAACCTGCTGCACAACCAGAGCGCCCTGCGGCTGAAGACCCGGCTGCTGTTCGAGCCGGGCGTGATGGTCACCAGCGTCCCGTGGCAGCTGGAGTCGAGCGCGGCCCGCAACCTGGACCGGCTGGACGCCACACTCACCCGGGGACCGGCCCGGGGGCCCCGCGGCGCCATGCTGGGCGGCCTGTTGGCCCCGTCGCCCGCAACGGGCATGGAACCGGCCGAGGCCACGGCCGCGAAGGGCGCCGAGCCCACCGCGACGAGGGGCGCCGGGCGCACCGACACGAGGGGCGCCGGCGGCGTCGCCACCAAGGACGCGGAGGGGGCCGCCACGAGCGGCGCCGAAGGCTCCGCGCCGACCGGCCGGAAGGGCGGCGAACCGCGGTGACGGTGGAGGAGGCGGAGCGGATCGAGGTGACCGTCGGCGCGCCCGCGCACGGCGGGCACTGCGTGGCCCGGCACGAGGGGCAGGTGGTGTTCGTCCGGCACGCCCTGCCGGGCGAGCGGGTGATCGCCGAGGTGACCGAGACGCACCGCGGGTTCGCCCGGGCCGACGCGGTCGAGGTGCTCGAGGCGGCCGCCGAGCGGGTGGAGCCGCCCTGCCCGTACGCCCGTCCGGGGCGCTGCGGCGGCTGTGACCTGCAGCATGTGGCGCCGGACGCGCAGCGGGAATGGAAGTCCACGGTGCTCCGCGAGCAGCTGGAGCGGCTGGGCGGTCTCGAACCGACCGAGCTGGCCGCCCTCGACCTCACGGTCCGGGCGCTGCCGGGCGGCCCGCTGGGCTGGCGGTCCCGGGTGCGCTACGCGGTCGACGCCGCGGACCGGGCCGGGCTGCGCAAGCACCGCTCGCACGAGGTCGTGCCGATCGACCGCTGCCTGATCGCGCACCCGACCCTGCAGGAGCTGCCGGTGCTGGCGTCCTCGGGCCGGCGGTGGCCGGACGCCGACGAGGTGACCACGGTGGTCAGCAGCGGCGGCGACGTCGCGGTACGGGAGCTGGGCCGGGGCGGGACCCGCACGGTCGACGGGCCGGAGACCGTCGCCGAAACGGCGGCCGGGCGGGACTGGCGGCTGCCCGCCGACGCCTTCTGGCAGGTCCACCCGGCCGCCGCCGACACGCTCACGACCGCGGTGCTGGAGCTGCTGCGGCCGGCCCCCGGCGAGACGGCGTGGGACCTGTACGGCGGCGTCGGCCTGTTCGCGGGCGCCCTCGCCGGTCCGCTCGCCGACGGCGGCCGGGTGACGGTGGTGGAGGCGGACCCGGAGCTCGTGGCCGCGGCCCGGGCAAACCTGGCGGACCTGGCCGGCGTCGAGGTGGTGCAGGCGCCGGTCGAGCGCGCGCTGCGGCGCCGCCGGATCGCCGGCCCGGTGGACCTGGTGGTGCTGGATCCGCCGCGGTCCGGCGCCGGCCGGGAGGTCACCGAGGCCGTGGCCGGGTCCGGCGCCCGGGCCGTGGCCTACGTGGCCTGCGACCCGGCCGCCTTTGCCCGGGACGTGCGGACGTTTCGGGCGGGCGGCTGGCGACTGGCCGAGATACGCGGCTTCGACCTGTTCCCGATGACCCAGCACCTCGAGTGCGTGGGCCTGCTGCTGCCGGGCTGAGCCGGGTGCGCATCGTCTCGCTGATGTCCGGCACGTCGTACGACGGCATCGACGTGGCGGTGGCGGACTGGGAGCTGGCCGGCGACACGCTCCGGCTGCGCCCGGTGGGCGAGCGGAGCCTGCCGTACCCGGCGGACGTGCCGGCGGCGATCGCGGCCCTGCTGCCGCCCGCGGCCACCACCATCGAGGCGGTCTGCCGGCTGGACACCCGGCTGGGCCAGGTGTTCGCCGATGCGGCCGCGAGCGGCCTGGAGATCGCCGGCGGCCGGGCGGACCTGGTGGTGTCGCCGGGGCAGACGGTGTTCCACTGGATCGACGGCGGCCGGGCCGCCGGAACGCTCCAGCTGGGGGAGCCGGCCTGGATCGCCCGCCGCACCGGGCTGCCGGTACTGTCCAACCTGCGGTCCGCGGACATCGCCGCCGGTGGCCAGGGCGCGCCGCTGGTGCCGGCCTTCGACGCCCTGCTGCTCGCCGGCGCCGGCCCTGAGCTGCCGGCCGGCCGGCCGGCCCGGGAGGCCGTGCCGAGGGGGGTCGCTGAGCCGGCCGCGCGGGCGGTCCTGTCCAGGGACGACGGCGGGCCGGCGGCGCGGGCGGCGCTGAATCTCGGCGGCATCGCCAATCTCACCGTGGTCGCGCCGCCAGCGCCGGTTCTCGGGTACGACATCGGGCCCGCCAACGCCCTCATCGATGTGGCCGCCCGGCGCTGCGGCCTGCCGTACGACGTCGACGGCGCCCGCGCGGCCGCCGGCCGGGTCCAGCCGGAGCTGCTGGCGCTGCTGCTGGCCGAGCCCTACTATGCGGCGTCGCCGCCCAAGTCGACGGGCAAGGAACTGTTCTCGGCCCGCTACCTGGACGACCGGCTGGCCGAACTCGGCAAACCGGTCAACCGGGACGACCTGGTGGCAACGGTGACCGAACTCACCGCCCGGATCGTGGCGGCCGCCTGCGGCCGGCACGGCGTGGTCGAGGTCCTGGCCGCGGGCGGCGGCGTGCGGAACCCGGTCCTGATGGCCCGGCTGGCGGCGCTGGGGGCCGGCCGCTGGCGGCTGGCCCGCACCGAGGAGCTGGGGATCCCGGCGCAGGCCCGGGAGGCGTACGCGTTCGGCCTGCTGGGCTGGCTGTCCTGGCACCACCTGCCCGGGGCGCTGCCGTCGGTCACCGGCGCCCGCGAGGCCGCCGTGCTGGGCAGCTGGACCCCCGGAACGGCGGTGGCGGCGGACCGGCCGGCGCCGGGGGTGACCCGTCCGCCGCGGCGGCTGCTCGTCGGCTGAGCCGGCGCCGGGCCGGCCGGCGCCGGGCCGCCGCGCCCCCCTTCGTGGGCGTGCCCGCGGGGGCGGCTCGTGGGCGTGCCGGCGGGGGCGGCGCGCATGATAGGCCCGCGGTCCTCGGCCTGCCGGGCGAACGGCGGCCCGAGCTGCGCCCTGGGCGACGGCCGATAGACTTCCCCGTCATGAGTGATGTAGAGGATTCGGCCACCGGCGCCGAGCTGCTCGGCTCGGTCCGGGGACCCCGGGACGTCAAGCGGATGTCCGCCGAGCAGCTGGCGGTCCTCTCCGCCGAGATCCGGGACTTCCTCGTGGCGAAGGTGTCCCGCACCGGCGGTCACCTCGGCCCCAACCTCGGCGTGGTGGAGCTGACCCTGGCGCTGCACCGGGTCTTCGACTCGCCCAGGGACCGCTTCCTGTTCGACACCGGACACCAGGCGTACGTGCACAAGATGGTGACGGGCCGGCAGGAGGCCTTCGACCGGCTCCGCCAGCGCGGCGGCCTGTCCGGCTATCCCAACCAGGCCGAGAGCGAGCACGACCTCATCGAGAACTGCCACGCCTCGACCGCGCTCTCCTACGCGGACGGCCTGGCCAAGGCGTACGCGCTGCGGGGCGAGCAGCGCAGCGTGGTGGCCGTGGTGGGCGACGGCGCGCTCACCGGCGGCATGTGCTGGGAGGCGCTCAACAACATCGCCACCGCCGGCAACCCGCTGGTCATCGTCGTGAACGACAACGGCCGGTCGTACGCGCCGACCATCGGCGGCCTGGCCGACCACCTCTCCTCGCTGCGGCTCAACCCGGGCTACGAGAAGGTGCTGGACGCGGTCAAGGACGCCCTCGGCTCCACCCCACTGGTCGGCCGCCCGATGTATGAGGTGCTGCACGCGGTCAAGAAGGGGATCAAGGACGCGGTCGCGCCGCAGGCGATGTTCGAGGACCTCGGCATCAAGTACGTGGGCCCGGTGGACGGGCACGACATCGCCGCGCTGGAGTCGGCGCTGCGCGCCGCCAAGAACTTCGGCGGTCCGGTGATCGTGCACGCGGTGACCCGGAAGGGCTACGGCTACCGGCCGGCCGAGGAGGACGAGGCGGACTGCCTGCACAGCCCGGGCAGCGCGTTCGACGTGGAGACCGGCAAGCTGCTGGCGGCGCCCTCGGTGAAGTGGACCCATGTGTTCCGGGACGAGCTGATCGCGCTCGCCGACGAGCGGCCGGACGTGGTGGCCATCACGGCGGCCATGGGCGAGCCGACCGGCGTGGCGGCGCTGGCCCGCCGGCACCCCAACCGGGTGTACGACGTGGGCATCGCCGAGCAGCACGCGGTCACCTCGGCCGCCGGCCTCGCGCTGGGCGGGATGCACCCGGTGGTGGCGCTGTACGCCACCTTCCTGAACCGCGCCTTCGACCAGGTGCTGATGGACGTGGCGCTGCACCGGCTGCCGGTCACGTTCGTGCTGGACCGGGCCGGCGTCACCGGTCCCGACGGGCCCAGCCACTACGGCATCTGGGACATGTCGATCCTCGGCGTCGTGCCGGGGCTGCGGATGGCGGCGCCGCGGGACGCCGCCACGCTGCGCGAGGAGTTGCGCGAGGCGGTTGCCGTCGACGACGGACCGACCGTGGTCCGCTTCCCGACCGGCTCGGTGGCCGCCGACCTGCCGGCCGTGCGCCGGATAGGCGGCCCGGAGGCGACCGGGCCCGGCGGCGCCGTCGACGTGCTGGCCGAGTCGGAGCGTACGGACGTGCTGCTGGTCGCGGTGGGCGCGTTCGGCCAGCTCGGCGTGGAGGTGGCCAACCGGGTGGCCGAGCACGGCTACGGGGTCACCGTGGTGGACCCGCGCTGGGTCCGTCCGGTGCCGACCGAGCTGGTGAAGCTGGCCGAGCGGCACCGGCTCGTGGTGACCGTCGAGGACGGCGTACGGGCCGGCGGCATCGGGGACGCGCTGGCCACCGCGCTGCGCGACGCCGATGTGCGGGTTCCGCTGCGCGACCTCGGTGTGCCGGTGGGCTGGCACGAGTTCGGCACCCGGGCGCAGATCCTGGCCGACCTGCGGTTGACCGCCCAGGACGTGGCCCGGGACATCACCGGCTGGGTGTCGCTGCTGGAGGAGCCGATCGAGCCGGTCCGGATGGGCAACGGCGCCGAGCGCGCCGCCAAGGGTCGCGCCGCGCGGAACTGACCGCCATCCGCGGCGTCGTCCGGCACCGGGCCGGGCGGCGCCGCGCGGCTTTCCGCCGGCCCGCTGCCCGACCGCCTTCTCCGGCCGTGGCCCGGCGACGAGCGCCGCCGGCGGTCCGACCGCCGCGGACCGGCTATCCGCCGACCGACCGGTAGTAGGTCTTGTCCGGGGTGACCAGGCTGTACGTCTGCTCGCCCGCCGGCTTGGCGACCACCACGAGGCCCGGCCGGTCGACCAGGCGGGCGGCCGTCTCGCTCGGCACCGAGACCGAGCTGTCCGGCGCGGCCCGCCAGACCAGCGCCACGTACGTCCTGCCGCCGACCTCGAACTCGTAGCTCTGCAGCGGGTTGAACCGGTCCGCCGCCGAGAAGCTGGGCGGCCCGGTCGGCGGCCGGAGGACCACCGCGGTCATCACGCCGGAGTCGGTCCGCCAGCTGAGCTGGTCCAGCTCGGCGCTCGGGTTGGAGCCCAACGTCACGTCACCCAGGGAGCGGCTGGCGAGCCGGTCGATCGGCCACGAGGCCGGCATGGACGCGGCCTCCTCCCGGCCGGCGATGCGGCGTTCCACGCTCCCGAAGGGGCCCTCCCGGGTGCCCAACGAGCAGGTGTCGAGCCCCTTCAACGCCGCGCGGGCGGTGTCGGAGTCGTCGCCCACCAGCGGGTACCGCGGCGCCGCGATGCCGGCGCCCAGGTCGATCATGCGGTCCGCGGCCTTGCCCTGCGGCAGCGAATCGGTGGCCCGCAGCGCGGCCGTGAGGGCGGCCGGCGCGCACGCCGGCACGGTCACCGGCGCGCTGAGGCCGTCGCTCACCGAGACGTCGCCGGCCGGACCGGCGAGCCGGGTCACCCGGGTCGAGGTGAGGTAGTGCCGGCCACTGGCCAGCGGCACCGGCAGCACGTCGGAATAGACCAGGTAGCCCGGGTCGGGATATTCCACGGCGCGGTCGACGGTGAAGTCGGAGTCGCGCGCGGAGAGCTGCACCAGCCACGAGGCGCCGTTGCCCGGCACGGCGGCGGCCACCAGCGCCAACCGGGCGCCGTCGGCCGTACCCAGCCAGAGGATGCCGGAGGCCGGCAGGTAGGCGCCGTCGCCGGCGGGGGACCGCCAGGCCGCGACGGCCCGGCTCACGGCCGCGACGGCCGCCCGGTCTCCGGCCAGACCGCCACGGGCGGGCCAGACCGGCAGCGTGCCGTCCAGCGTGTCGAACCCGGCCCGCAGCACGGTCGCGGGCGCCGCGGGCGCCGCCGCACAACCGCCGGCCAGGAGCCCGAGGGCCAGCGCCGCGGCCGGCACGGCCCAGGGCCGCATCCGACAGCCTCTCACCGGCACCCCCGATCATCGACACGGCCAGAAGCCACATCGTACGCAATTCCCGACCGGCCTCCGTGCTCCCCTCGGTAAGCTCGGCCCATGGTGGACGCCTGCCCGAGCGGCGGCCCGGTGTCCGTTCGGACCGGGCCGTTCGACGCGCACTCCTGCGCCGGATCTGTCCGTGTGCTCCGGTAGACTCCGCCGACTGTGACTCCAGCCGAGCCCCGCCTCGACACCCCGCCGGACCCGGAGGAGACCGGGGACTCGCGGCACGCGACGCGCGGCGCGGTCACCGACGAGGCCGCCGACCCGCGCCGGAACGGATCGACCGGCAGCGACCCGGGTGCGAGCCCGGCCGGCGCCGGGCAGGCCACCGGCGCGGCCCCGGCGGCCGCCGGGCGCCCCGACGGCGCGGGGGCTCCGGCCGGCGCCGGTCGGGCGGAGGGCGCGGCCCCGGCCGAGGCCGAGCGCGCGGGTGCGGGGCCCGATGCGGAGGGCGGAGGCGTGCGGCGGAACGGCGGCGGTGAGCGGGACGGTGCCACCGGCACCGCCCCGACGGCCGCGGCCCGGACCCGCCGGTGGCGCTGGCCGACCTGGCGGCGCGACCTCGCCATCCTCGGGATCTACCTGCTCGTCGGCGTCTGGGTCACCGGGCAGATCTGGCTCAACCCCGCCCGCCGGGTGGCGCCGCTCTACAGCGGCGACCCGGCGCAGGTGCAGTTCTTCCTCTCCCACTCGGTCCGGGTGGTGCTGCACGGCGAGTTTCCGTTCTTCACCGACCGGCTGAACTACCCGGACGGCGTCAACCTGATGGCCAACACCGCCATCCTCGGGCTCGGCATCCCGATGGTGCCGGTGACGCTGCTCTTCGGGCCGGCCGTGTCGTTCGTGGTGCTGGTGACGCTCGGCCTGGCCGGCACGGCGTACGCCTGGTATTACATCCTGTCCCGGCACGTGGTGCGGGTGCCGCTCGCGGCGGCGCTGGGCGGCTGGTTCCTCGGCTTCTCACCGGCCATGCTGTCGCACGCCAACTGGCATCCGAACATCATCAGTCAGTTCCTCCTGCCGTTCATCGTCTGGCGGGTCATCACCCTGACCCGGTCCCGGCGGCCGGTCCGGGACGGCCTGGTCCTCGGCCTGCTCGTGACCTATCAGGCGTTCATCAACGAGGAGATCCTGCTGTTCACGGCGCTGGCCTGCCTGGTCTTCCTGGCGGCCGTGCTGGTGCAGGAGCCGGCCCGGTGGCGGGCGGCCTGGCGACCGCTGGCCGTCGGGCTGGCGGTCTGCGGCGTGCTCGCGGTGGCGCTGCTGGCGTACCCGCTGCGCATCCAGTTCGCGGGCCCGCAGGCGTACCACGGCCTCAGCGACGCGGTGCAGAACTACGGCAACGACCTGGCGGCGTTCGTCAACCCCGGGTCGGCCACCCTGGGCGGCAACGAGCGGGGCAACGCCAACCTGGCCCCGAACTACTCGGAGGAGAACGCGTTCTTCGGCTGGGGGCTGCTGCTCGTCACCGTCGCCATCGTGGTGTGGCTGCGCCGCGACCGGATCGTCCGGGCGCTCGCGGCAACCGGCCTGATCTTCGCGGTGCTGTCGCTCGGCGAGCGGGTCTCGTACTGGCACCGGGGTTCGGTGTGGGGGCCGTGGGACGTGCTGGTCCGCGCGCCGCTGCTGGACGCCGTGGTGCCTACCCGGTTCGGCCTCATCACGACGGTCACCATCGGGGTGCTGCTGGCCAAGGCGGTCGAACGGGCCCAGACCCTGCAGACCGGTGACCGGCGCGCCGTCCGCGGCGTCACGGCCGCGGCGCTGGCCATCGCGCTGGTGCCGATCCTGCCCATCCCGCTGGTCGAGACGGCCCGGCCGGCGGTGCCGCGCTTCATCACGTCCGGTCAGTGGAAGCCGTACGTGGCGGCCGACCAGACCCTGGTCCCCATCCCGGTGCCCGGCATGGGGCACACCAACGGGATGCGCTGGGCCGCCGCGGCCGACCTCGGCTTCAAGATCCCCGGGGGCTACTTCCTCGCCCCGCGCAACGGCAACACGGGCGACCCGGGTCGGTTCGGCGGCCGGCCGAGCGGGGTCGGCGAGCTGCTCGACGACGTGGCCAGCACCGGCCGGAGCGTCCGGCCCGGCGAGCGGCAGCGCCGCCGGGCGCTCGACGAGCTGCGCTACTGGCGGGCCGCGATCCTGGTCCTGCCGGTCAACGAGCACAACGCCGACGCGCTGCGGGCCACCGTGGAGCAGATCGCCGGCCCGGCGCGCCGGCAGTCCGACGTGTGGTTGTGGGACGTGCGGCCGCTGACGGCCCGAGGAACCTGATGTCCGACGCGGGTGGTTCCGCCGGACCCGCCCACTCTGGGCGGTCAGGCTTGATCCCGTCGCGGGCGGGCCCGGCGGAACCACGGGCGTCGACCACCGGGGACGACCCGCGGCGCCGGCCGGGAAGGTGGCTGCCGGGACGGTGGCTGCCGGGGAGCTGGCCGCCGGGGGACCGGTGGCGGCACGGCGGGGCGGTTGACGCGTACGTCGTGCTCGGTTATCTCGTGGCGGGCGTGGCGGTCACGGCCCGGCTGTGGCGGCACCTCGACCGGATGGTGCTGACGGACAACGACCAGATCCTGTTCGAATGGATGCTGGCCCGGGCCGCGCAGGCGGTCCGGCACCTGGACAATCCGCTCTACAGCAGCCACCTGAACGCGCCGGACGGCGTGAATCTGATGGCGAACACGTCGGTGCTCGGCCTGGGAATCCCGCTTGCGCCCCTCACCTGGGCGTTCGGCCCCACCGTCACGCTCCGGCTGATCATCGTGCTGGCCCTGGCCGGCACCGCCGCCGCCTGGTACCTGCTGCTCTCCCGCCGCCTGGTGTCGTCCCGGGGAGCGGCCGCGGTGGGCGGCCTCTTCTGCGGCTTCGCCCCGGGGATGATCTCCCAGGCGACCTGCCACCTGCACATGATCTCGCAGTTCGTGGTGCCCGCGATCATTGCCGTGGCGCTGCCCTCCGCCGACGGCCGGACCGTCCGGCGCGGGCTGCTGCTCGGGCTGCTCGTGGCATACCAGGTCTTCCTCGGCGAGGAGGTGCTGGCCTTCCTGGTGCTGGCCCTCGGGGTGTTCTGCCTGGCCTACCTGGCCGCCCGACCCGGTGCGGTACGCCGGGCCGGGCCGCTGCTGGGCCGGCTGGCAGTGGCGGCGCCCACCGCCGGGGTGCTGCTGGCGTACCCGCTGTGGTTCCAGTTCCGCGGCCCCGGCTCCTACCAGGGCATGCCGTTCAGCACGGCGAACTTCGCGCTCGACGTGGCCTCGTACACCTCCATGTCGCGCCAGGCGATCACCGGCAGCGACGCGGTGCCCGGGCTGCTCTCGCCGAACCTGTCCGAGGAGAGCTCGTTCTTCGGGCTCAGCCTGATCGTGCTGGCCGCCGTCGTCGTGGTGTGGCAGTGGCGCCGGCCGCTGGTGCGGGCCCTCGCGGCCACCGCGGTCGTCTTCGCGGCGCTGTCGCTGGGCACCGAGATCCGATTCGAGCACCGGGACACCGGCATCCCCGGCCCGTACCGGCTGGTGTCCGAGCTGCCGGTGCTGGACCTGGTGGTGCCGTCCCGGCTGGCGCTCATCTGCGTACCGGTCCTGGCCATCCTGCTCGCGATCTCGCTCGACACGGTCTACCGGCTGCCCCGGTTGGCCGGCGGTGGCGCGCTGCCCGTGCGGTTGCTCTGGACCGGTGCGGTGGTGGCCGTGCTGCTGCCGCTGGTGCCGACCCCGCTGCGCAGCAAGCCGGCCTGGCCGGTGCCGGACTTCGTGGCCAGCGGCCAGTGGCGGTCGTACGTGCCGCCCGGCCGCACGCTGGTGGCGGTGCCGCCCACCAGCGGCGGGGAGGCGACCAACGGGATGTACTGGTCGGCCCGTACCGGCCTGGCGTTCACCACCCCGGGCGGCTACTTCATCGGCCCGACCGGTCCGGCCGACCGGCAGGCCCGGTGGGGCGCGCCGGACCGGCCCACGGCCGTGCTGCTGGACCGGGTCGCGTTCACCGGCGACATCCCGGCGGTCGGCCCCGAGCAGCGGGCCGAGGCGGTCGACGACCTGCGCTACTGGCGGGCCGCCGTGGTGGTGCAGGGCGGCCTGACCCGCGGCGCGCCGGTCAAGGAGACCCTGGACCGGCTGCTCGGCCCGGGCCGGTTCATCGCCGGGGCCTGGGTCTGGGACGTCCGTCCGCTGACCGGCTGACCGTCGACCTCGAAATCGTTGCGGGGTTTCCGGGCCGGCGCTGTCGTACTCTCCGGTCACCGTTCGTGGAGTGACTGGAGGCGGCCAGCGGGATCCGCCCGGAGCAGAGGAGCAGTCATGACCCAGTACCTCATCTACTTCAACCAGCAGTGGGTGGGCGACCACACCGAGGAGTGGTTCCGCGGGCGCGGACCGCTCGCCAGGGCGGTCACGGAGGAGATGAAGGCGGCCGGCGTGTACGTCTTCGCCGGCGGGCTGGAGGAGGAGGACGGCCCGATCTACAGCGCCGACCCGACCAGCGGCACCGTGCTGATCACCGACGGGCCCTACGTCGAGACGAAGGAGTTCCTGGGCGGCTTCGCCCTGGTGGACGTGGCCGACGACGAGGCCGCCAAGATGTGGGCCGGCAAGGTCGCGGAGGCCTGCGGCTGGCCGCACGAGGTGCGCCGCTTCAAGCCGCAGCCGCCGGCCCAGCGCCCCGGTCCGCGCGACTCCTAGCAGCGGGATCCGAGACCGGCGCGACGACCCCCACGCGTCCGCCGGCGCTCAGGGCACCTGGGGGCGCACGTCCCAGAGCCAGACGTCGTCGACCCGGCGGCCGGGGCCGAGCAGATCGGTGACCAGCGCGAGCAGGGCGTCGTGCCGGGGCTGCGGACCGAGCACCACCACGGAGGCGCGCCAGTACCGCAGATCCGCGAGCGCCTGGGCGCGCTGCGCCGGGCCGACCGCCGGCACCGGCTGGCCGTCGGCCACCGCGTAGAACAGCGCGGCGGTGGGCCGCGGCGCCACCCCGAAGATCCCCTCGTCGTTCGGCCCCGGGCCGATGAAGTACCCGCCGGGAACCGGGAACTCCTGCTCGGTGAGCGCGCTCCAGCGCAGCGTCGACAGCCCCTGCACGTTGTTCGGCAGCGGGACGGGCACCAGCGAGCGGCCGGCCGGGACGTACGGCCGCCAGCCGCCCGCGGTGATGAAGTGCGGCGGCGGGTCCACCGGCATGGCCGGCAGGGGCCGGGGGACGATCGGCAGCAGGGCCAGCGCCACGGCCGCGTACCCGATCCAGGAAGGCCGGCGGAGCCAGCGGCCGACGCCGCCGGAGCGCGCGGGGTCTGGCGCGCCGTCGGGTTCCGCCGGGTCGTCGGCGCCGGCGTCGGCGGGGGCGGGAGCGGGCGCGGTCCGGCGGGCCCGGTGCACCGCGTCCCAGGCCAGCGCGATCAGCACGCCGACCGCGGCCACCAGCACCAGGCTGAGCCGGGTGGGCATCATCATCTCGACCAGCGGCAGGTCGTCGGAGATGTAGTGCCAGATCCCGTGCACCCCGGTGTCGTGGGCGTTCACCCGCACCTCGGGCCCGAGCGCGGCGATGCCGAACACCACGATCAGCACGCTGGCCACCCGGGCCGGCACCGAGCGCCGCCACAACGCCACCGCGGTCACCAGGGCCAGCAGCACGAGTGGCCAGCCGAGCCAGGTGTTCTGCTCGGTCACCCCGATCGTCTTCTCCACGGCCGGGCTGCCGGCCAGGGTGTCCCGGGAGTAGGTGACGAAGGCCGCCAGGTCCTCGCCCCAGCCGTGGAACACCCCGCCCTGCAGGCCGCGGTACGACTGTGGGCCGGAGAACTGGAACCACAGGGGGTATGCGGTGAGCACCAGCGTGACGGCCCCGGCCGCGGCCGCGCCGAGCCCGAACGGGACCAGCCGGCCCCGCGCCGCGGCCGGCCGGAACACCGCGTACGCGGCCAGGCCAACCGCGCAGGCCAGCGCCGTGAGCAGCAGCATCTCCTCGTTCAGGAAGATCTGGTACGCGACCAGCAGGCCGAGCAGCACGCCGTCCGAGCGCCAGCGGCGGCCCGGGGCGCCCAGCCGGAAGACCTGGGCGACGATCAGCGGCAGCAGGAAGTTCGAGGCGAAGTTCGGCTGCCCGTTGGCGTGGTGGATGACCCCCGGCGCGAAGCCCAGGAAGGCGCCGCCGAGGAACGCGGCCGCCCGGCTGGACACCAGGTCCCGGCGCAGCACCCAGTACGCCGTCCCGGCGGTGCCGGCCAGCGCCAGGCCGAGATAGAGCGCGTACGTCACCTGGGGCCCGAAGAGCATCGTGATCGGCGACAGCGGCAGCGTGACGCCCAGCAGCGAGGTGTTGGCCATCATGTTCACCCCGTCCGGGGCGTTCTGCCGGGCCGAGAAGAGCGGGTTGCTCAGGTGGCGCACCGAGTAGGCGCCGTGCGCGAAGAGCCACTCGAACCAGCTGTGGTCGGTGGGCAGGTGGGACGAGATCCGGTGCTGCACATCCGCCCAGTAACCGGCACAGACGAACACGCCGAGGACGACGTACGCTGCGAAGGCCAGGAGGTCGGCGCGGTCGAGCCGGCGCCGGGACGTCCGGGGGCCGGGCTCGGTGGACCCGGAGTCGGCGTCGGACGGGTTGGCTACGACCGGAACTGGCACGACGCGACATCGTACAGGTGGTACCAGGTCGGGCGGCCGGCGTCCGGGCAACCGGCCGAGGGCCTCCGGACGGCGGACGGCGGTGCCGGATGGCAACGATCGAGCTGGGGGAGCTGACGCCCGACCGGCCGGAGCTGCTGCCGGGCGCCCCGGGCGGTTGGCCGCGCTGGCCGGCCGTGCTCGCGGTGCTGGCGCTGATGGCCGCGCTGGCCGGCTCCGGTCCCGACCCCCGAGGGCTGCCCGGTACCGACGTGGCGGCGCCGGTGGGCGCCCTGGTGGTGTTGGGCGGGGACCGGCTGTTCGTGGCCGACCCGAGCGTCGAGGATCCCAGCCGGCCGCGGACGTCGCGGCTGACGGTGTACCGGCTGCCGGACGGCCGCAAACTGACCGAACAGCCGCTGGCGCTGCCACCCCTCGGGCCGCCGGATCTGGTCGGCCGGGTCGGCGACATGCTGCTGTTCACCTCCTGGCAGTCCGACCCGCAGCAGGTGTTCGCGCTGGACGCAGCCACCGGCGCCCTCCGCTGGCGGCAGCCGGCCCGGCCGGCCGGGATCACCACCGCCGGCCACGTGCTGCTCGCGCCGCCGGGGCCGGCCGAACAGCCGGCGCCGAGCCGGCTGTGGTCGGTGGACGCGGTCACCGGCGCCCAACAGTGGTCGGTGGACCTGCCGGGCGGCACCATGGCCTCGGGCCGGTCGGACCCGCTCACCGAGCGGGTGTCGCTGCTGGTCCACTGGCTGCCCACCGGCCGGCTGGTGCTGCTGGACCCGGACTCGGGGCGGCAGGTCGGCGCGCGTGACGTGCCGCCACCCACCCCGGACGGGGAGCTGTCGGTGGCCGCCGGCCTCGTGCTGGTCGGCACGCCCGACGGCGTGACCACCGCGTACGGCCTGGACGGGCTGGATCGGCGGTGGCGCCGGACCGGCCTCGTCGGCCGGCAGTCGGAGTGGACCGACTGCGCTGGCCTGCTCTGCCTCGCCGACCAGCAGCTCGAGGCGCTGGACCCGGCCACCGGCCTCACCCGGTGGCGCCAGCGGCCCTCGCGGCTGGCCTTCCACAACGGGAACGCCCTACTCGTGGTGGATCAGGACGGGCGGGACCCGACCGGCACCTTTCCGGTGGCCGTGCTCGACCGGGACACCGGACACGTCCGCGCCGAGCTGGGCCGATGGGCCCTGGTGGGTACGTCCGGCGACGGCCGTCGGGTCTACGGGGTGCGGTACGGCCACGACGGGGTGAGCCTCGTCGCCGTGCTGGACCCGATCGGGGCCACCGTGCGGGTGCTCGGCGCGCTGCGGGACCTGGTGGGCAGCTGCCAGGCCCGGTGGGATCTGCTGATCTGCCTCCGCACGGACAGCCGGCTGGGCATCTGGCGGCTGACCGGTTAGCGGCGGCACGGGGATGGGTCGATGTTCGGTCCGCCGGCCCTGGCGGCGGCCCGGCGGCCCTGGCGGTCGTTTGGCCGGCCCGGCTAACTTGGCTGGCAACGGCGTAGGCAGGGAGGCCCGGGTGCGGGTGCTGGTGGTGGAGGACGAGCGGGCCCTCGCGGACGCGATCGGTCGGGGGCTGCGCCGCCAGGGCATGGCGGTGGACGTCGCGTACGACGGGGACGAGGGGCACGAGATGGCCTTCGTCACCCGGTACGACGTGGTGGTGCTGGACCGCGACCTGCCCGGCCGGCACGGCGACGAGATCTGCGCCGACCTGGTCGCCTCGGGCGCGCTCACCCGGGTGCTGATGCTCACCGCCAGCGGCACGGTGGCCGACCGGGTGGAGGGGCTGCGGCTGGGCGCGGACGACTACCTGCCCAAGCCGTTCGCCTTCGACGAGCTGGTGGCCCGGGTGCAGGCGCTTGGCCGGCGGGCCACCCCGCCGGCCCCGCCGGTGCTGGCCGTGGCCGATCTGGTGGTGGATCCGGCCAGGCGGCTGGCCACCCGCGCCGGTACCCCGGTGGACCTCACCCGCAAGGAGTTCGGGGTGCTGGAGGAGCTGCTCAAGGCGCGCGGCGGGGTGGTCTCCACCGAAGAGCTGCTGGAGCGGGTCTGGGACGCGAACGCCGACCCGTTCACCACGACGGTCCGGGTGACCGTGATGACGCTGCGGAAGAAACTGGGGGACCCGCCGTTGATCGAGACGGTGGTGGGCGTCGGGTACCGGGTGCCGGCCGTGGACGCGGACCGGACGCCGGCATGAGGGCGCCGGTGGCGGAGGCCGGTCCGTCCGTCGGCGGCCGCGCCGCGGGGCCGCCCGCCGGCCCGTTCGCGGGCCGGGCCGGCCCCCGGCGGCCCCGACTGCGGCCCACCCTCCGGCTCCGGCTCACGCTGCTGAACGGCATGCTGCTGGTCGGCGCGGGCGCGATCCTGCTGATCCTGGCCTGGGTGCTGCTCGCCGACGCCCTGCACCCGGCCGATCTGCTCCGGCCGGGCACCACGGTGGTGCTGCGGGACGGGCGGCAGCTGGACGCCATCCAGTGGCAGCGGCTGGCGGCCAACACGGCCAGCCGGGAACTGCTGACCAAGGGCCTGGTGGCGCTGCTCGCGGTGAGCATCATCGGGGTGGCCGGGGCGTACGCGGTGGCCGGCCGGTCGCTGCGGCCGCTGCACCAGGTGACCCAGACCGCCCGCCGGCTCGGCGAGGCCACGCTGGACCAGCGGATCCGGTACTCCGGCGCCGACGACGAGGTGGCGGAGCTCGCGGCCACCTTCGACGCCATGCTCGATCGACTGGCCGAGGCGTTCGAGGCGCAGCGGCGGTTCGTGGCCAACGCCTCGCACGAGCTGCGTACGCCGCTGGCGGTGATGCGTACCGAGATCGACGTGACGATGGCCGACGACGAGGCGGACGTGGCGGAGTACCGCCGGATGGCCACCGTGGTGCGGGACGCCTCGGAGCGGGCGAACGGCCTGGTCGACGCGCTGCTCGTGCTGGCCCGCAGCGAGGCCCAGGCGGGCAGCCGGCTGGGCCGGAGGGTGCCCACCGACCTCGCGGCCGGCGCCGGCGCGGCGCTGTCGGCCATGCGGCGCGAGACCGAACGGCTCTCGCTGGAGGTACGGGTGTCGCTGGCGCCGGCCCTGGTGGTGGGGGATCCGGGGCTGCTGGAGCGGCTCGCCGGCAACCTCATCGAGAACGCGGTGCGGTACAACCACGGCCACGGGCGGCTGTGGGTGCGGACCGGCGCGGACGCCGAGCGGGCCTGGCTGGTGGTCGGCAACACCGGGTTCGAGGTCGAGCAGGCGGACGTACCGGGGCTGTTCGAGCCGTTCCGGCGGGGCGGCCGGGAACGGACCGGGGCCCGCGGCTCGGGTCTCGGACTGTCCATCGTGCGGGCCGTCTGCCAGGCGCATGGCGGCACGGTGACCGCCACCGCCCAGCCGGGCGGTGGGCTCGAGGTGACGGTGACGCTGCCGGCCGCCGAGGCCACCCCGGTGGCGACCGGGTCGGCCGCCGCGCCGGCGCGCGGACCCGAGCCCGGCCGCGGCTGAGCGGCTACGCGCTCCGGGCCGCCGCGCGGCCGGGCGAGTCCAAATGATGTTGCGAACCGTCGGGAGGCGTGCGAGGCTTCCGCCGTCAGCCCAGGATGTGGGAGGGAGGTGCGGTCATGTACTCGACATTCGCCGCGCCCCGCCGCATCCGCTGACCTTTCTCCCGCGGGGCGCCTTCGACTCCATGGTGGAGGAAATCTCTCATGACTTCACGAATCGAGAACGTCTGCATCGACTGTGCGGACACGTACGCCCTGGCCGGGTTCTGGGCCGAGGTGCTCGGCTACCCCCGGCACCCCGAGGACTTCCCGGGCGACCCGGAGGCGCTGCTGGTGCCGCCGGACGGTGTCGGTCCGGTCGTCTTCTTCCAGCAGGTTCCGGAGGGCAAGACGGTGAAGAACCGGCTGCACTTCTGCCTGCAGCCGACCGACCGGTCCCGAGACGAGGAGGTCGATCGGCTGCTGGCCCTGGGCGCCAGCATGGCGTACGACCGGCGCAGGCCGGACGGCACGGGCTGGGCGGTGCTCGCCGATCCGGAGGGCAACGAGTTCTGCGTGCTGCGCAGTGCCGCGGAGCGGGCGAAGACGGCCCCGACCGGCTGATCCGGGCCTACGCGAAGGGGTGCCGGGCTCGTGCCCGGCACCCCTTTCCCGCGGTACGCCCCGAAGCGGTGTTCCGCCTCAGCGCTGCTCGATCTGGCCGCGCATGTCCACGAACTCCTTCTCGACGTCGTCGGCGCTCTTGAAGAACATCCCGATCAGCCCGACGCTCCCGCCGTCGGCCCACACGCACACGCCGACCGGCACGTCCGAGGAGGCGTCGGCGTCGCCGCACTTGACCACCCCGCCGAGCGGCCCCGGCTCGATGGTGTGCACGTCCTTGATCTTCGGGCCGGACTGCCCGAACTCCCGGATCGCGTCGTCGACCTGCTTGTTCTTGTCGATCACCCGGCCCGACGCGGCGGTGACCATCACCAGGTTCCGCTTCGCGATGCTGCCGTAGAACTGCCCGACCGTGCTGGTCGACTGCGGCAGGGCGCTCTCCATCCCGCTCTTCATCTGGTCGCCCAGCTTCTGCACCTGCGGCTCGGTCGACTTCGGCCGACCGTTGAGCTGGTCCGGCGCCGCCACTCGAATCTTGGTGGCCGAGACCACGTCACCGACGTCGTCCTTCACCGCGAACCAGACCGCCGTGCCGCCGCCCGCGCAGAGCAGCACCACGACCGCGAGGACGATCAGGACGATGCGGCCGGCCCGGGACTTCTTCGGCGGCGTCGCGCCCGGCACGCCGCCGTACGGGTTCGGGTACGACTGACCCGGCTGCTGGCCGTAGGGATCGCCCGGCTGGCCGCCGTACGGCTGACCGGGCGTGGACCCGTACGGCTGGCCGGACGTGGGTCCGTAGGGCTGGCCGGGCTGGCCGGGCTGGCCGTACGGCTGCTGGCCGTAGGGCTGGCCGGGCTGGGTGCTGTACGGCTGCTGACCGTAGCCCTGGCCCGGCTGGGCGTCGTACGGCTGCTGACCGTAGGGCTGGCCGGGCGCGGCGCCGTACGGCTGGGTCGGCTGCTCGCCGTACGGCTGGCGGTCCGGCTGCCCGTACCCCTGGGTGGGTTGCTCGCCGTACGGCTGCTGGCCGTGGCCCTGGCCGGGCGCGGCGCCGTACGCCTGGGTGGGTTGTTCGCCGTAGGGCTGCTGGTTGCCGTACCGGTCTCCGTCCCGCCCCGGCGTGCCGGGGGACGGGGACGGGCCGCCGGCGGGACTTCCCGACGTGGGGTGGACGGGCGGCTGCGACATGCTGACTACTCTCCACGAGGGGAAATCGACCGGGTGATCATAGTGACCTGCCGCAACCTCCGTTGCCCCGTGCCGCGCCGCCACCCGCGCCGCGCCGCCTCGCCCGCGCCGCGAGCCCGCGCCGCCCCGCCCGCGCCGCGAGCCCGCGCCGCCCCGCGGCGCCCCGGCCCCGAGCGTTAGGAAGGGCCCCTTCCTATACAAAAAGCGATAAGAAGGGGCCCTTCCTTCCGGCTCAGGCGGGCAGGCTGGCCGCGCCGAGCGGGAGGAACCGGGCGCCGGTGACCCGCTCCGACGTGCCGGTGCGGTCCAGGTACGGCGTGACGCCGCCGAGATGGAACGGCCAGCCCGCGCCGAGGATCATGCACAGGTCGATGTCCTGCGGCTCGGCCACGACGCCCTCGTCGAGCATCAGCCGTACCTCGCTCGCCAGCGCGTCGAGCGCCCGCTGGCGTACCTGCTCGGCGGTCAGTGGCTGGTCGCCCACCTGGAGCAGCGCGACCACCTCGGGGTTGATCTGGTCGTCCACCACGACGGGCCGACCGGACTCGGCGATCCGGCGCAGGTTGTCGCTCACCCCGAACCGGTCCGGGAACGCGGCGTGCAGCGTGCCGCCCACGTGGTGCGCCACCGCCGGCCCCACCAGCTGGAGCAGCGCGAGGGGGCGCATCGGCAGGCCGAGCGGGTCCAGCGCGGAGTCGGCCAGCTCCGGCGGGGTGCCGGCGTCGACCGCCGCGAAGATCTCGCCGAGGAACCGGGTGAGCAGCCGGTTCACCACGAACGCCGGGGCGTCGGAGACCAGTACGCAGGACTTCTTGAGCTGCCGGCCCACCGCGAAGGCGGTGGCCAGGGTGGCGTCGTCGGTCCGCTCGCCGCGGACGATCTCCAGCAGCGGCAGCACGGCGACCGGGTTGAAGAAGTGGAAGCCCACCACCCGCTCCGGGTGCTCGAGGTCGGCGGCCATCGCCGTCACCGACAGCGACGAGGTGTTGGTGGCCAGCACCGCCTCGGGGGAGACGATCTTTTCCAGCTCGGCCCAGACCTGCTTCTTGACGTCGAGGTCTTCGAAGACCGCCTCGATGACGAAGTCGGCATCCGAGAACGCCGCCTTGTCGACCGAGCCGGAGACCAGGCCGTACAGCTTGGCGGCCGTGCCCTTGTCCATCCGGCCCTTGCCGACGGCCTTCTCGATCTCGGTGTGCACGTACGCCACGCCCTTGTCCACCCGGGCCTGGTCCAGGTCGGTCAGCACCACCGGCACCTGGAGCCGCCGGGCGAACAGCAGGGCGAGCTGGCTGGCCATCAGGCCGGCGCCCACGATGCCCACCTTGGTGACCTCGCGGGCCAGGCCCCGGTCCGGCGCGCCGGCCGGGCGCTTGGCCCGGCGCTGCACCAGGTCGAAGGCGTACAGGCCGCTGCGCAGCTCCTCGCTGAACACGAGGTCGGCCAGCGCCTCGTCCTCGGCCGCCGTGCCGGCCGCGAAGTCGGCGTCCTTGGCCGTCTCCAGCAGGTCGAGCGCCTTGTAGGCGGCCGGAACCGCGCCGTGCAGCCGCTGGTCGAGCGTCTGCCGGGCGAAGTAGAGCACCCCGGCCCACATGTCCCGGTCCACCTCGGGCCGGTTCACGGTGGTCTCGCCGCGCAGCACGCCGGCGGCCCACTCGAGCGACCGCTCCAGGAAGTCGGCCGGCTCCAGCAGCACGTCGGCGATGCCCATCTCGGCCGCCTGCTTCGGCTTCAGCATCCGGTTCTGCATCAGCGGGTTCTGCAGGATGACCTGGGTGGCGGCCGGGATGCCGATCAGGTTGGGCAGCAGTTGGGTGCCGCCCCAGCCGGGCACCAGCCCCAGCGA
This sequence comes from Plantactinospora siamensis, assembly GCF_042434095.1. NCBI lineage: Bacteria > Bacillati > Actinomycetota > Actinomycetes > Micromonosporales > Micromonosporaceae > Plantactinospora > Plantactinospora siamensis. The sequence goes on along the minus strand of NZ_JBHLUE010000004.1, from coordinate 175,458 downwards.
CACCTCGGGCAGCGCCAGCGCCGCGGCGCCGCCGGACAGGGTCCGGTAGTGGCAGTGCAGCGCCAGCTCCAGGCCGCCGCCCATGGCCGCGCCGTTGACGAAGGCGAAGGTCGGGATCTCGCTGTCCTTGAGCCGGGCGAAGACCCGGTGGCCGAGCCGGCCGACCGCCAGCGCCGCGTCGCGGTCCGGCAGCAGCGGCAGGCCGGTGATGTCGGCGCCGACACAGAAGATGTACGGCTTGCCGGTGACCGCGATGAACGCCGGCTTCGCCGCGAACGCCTCGTCGAGCGCGGCGTCCAGGCTGGTGAGCCCGCCCGGACCGAAGGTGTTCGGCTTGGTGTGGTCCAGCCCGTTGTCCAGGGTGATCAGCGCGGCCGGCCGGTCCACACCGGGCACGGTGACCAGCCGCAGCAGCGACCGGGTGACCACCTCGTTGGGGAAGGAGATGTCGCTCATGCCGTGGCCTCCGAGCCGCTCCAGTTCGGGTTCTCCCAGATGACCGTGCCGCCCATGCCGATGCCGATGCACATGGCCGTCAGCCCGTAGCGCACCTCGGGGTGCTCGGCGAACTGCCGGGCCAGCTGGGTCATCAGCCGTACGCCCGACGAGGCGAGCGGGTGGCCGACGGCGATGGCGCCGCCCCACGGGTTGACCCGCTCATCGTCGTCGGCGATGCCGAAGTGGTCGAGGAACGCGAGCACCTGCACGGCGAACGCCTCGTTCAGCTCGAACAGGCCGATGTCCTCGATGGACAGGCCGGCGATCCGCAGCGCCTTCTCGGTGGACGGGATCGGCCCGACGCCCATCACCTCCGGCTCGACGCCCACGAAGCCGTACGAGACGAGCCGCATGGCGACCGGGAGGCCGAGCTCCCGGGCGGTGTCCTCGGCCATCATCAGCGCGGCCGTGGCCCCGTCGTTCAGCCCGGCCGCGTTGCCGGCGGTGACCTTGCCGTGCGGCCGGAACGGGGTCTTGAGGGTGGCGAGTTTCTCCAGCGAGGTGTCCCGGGGCGCCTCGTCGACGGTGGCGAGCCCCCAGCCGGTCTCCGGGTCGCGCACCGCCACGGGCACCAGGTCGGGCTGCAGCTTGCCGTTGGCGTACGCCTTGGCGGTCTTCTGCTGGCTGGCCAGCGCGAACGCGTCGGTGCGCTGCTTGGTGACCCCCGGCACCCGGTCGTGCAGGTTCTCCGCCGTGGCGCCCATGACCAGCGCCGACGGGTCGACCAGCTTCTCGGCCAGGATCCGCGGGTTCGGGTCGACGCCCTCACCCATCGGGTGCCGACCCATGTGCTCCACGCCGCCCGCGATGGCCACGTCGTACGCGCCCATGGCGATCCCGCCGGCCACCGTGGTGACCGCGGTCATCGCGCCCGCGCACATCCGGTCGATCGCGAAGCCGGGCACCGTCTTGGGCAGGCCGGCCAGCAGCGCCGCGGTGCGGCCGATGGTCAGGCCCTGGTCGCCGATCTGCGTCGTGGCGGCGATGGCGACCTCCTCCACCCGCTCGGGCGGCAGCTGCGGGTTGCGGCGCAGCAGCTCCCGGATGCAGCGGATGACGAGGTCGTCGGCGCGGGTGTTGGCGTACATGCCACCCGCCTTGCCGAACGGAGTGCGGACGCCGTCGACGAAGACGACATCCCGGACTTCACGGGGCACTTGTGAGCCTCCTTGCCGGTCAGAGCGGCCGCTCTAGCTGTCCCTCGGATGCTACTCGTCGGTAACTAAATGTGGCAGAACCCCTCCTGTGGTGCGGGCCACAGCGGTTACGATCGGTCCGATTTGTGCCGATCGCCCCTCCGGTCAGCGCTGACCCGAGCCGGAGGTGCGCGTGCGGATCCTGATCGCCGGCGGCGCCGGCTTCATCGGCAGCACCGTCGCCTCGGCCTGCCTGGACGCCGGGCTGCACCCGGTGATCCTGGACAATCTCAGCACGGGACGGCCCGAGTTCGTCCGTGACCGGAGCTTCTACCACGGCGACATCGCGGACGGGCCGCTGCTGGACCGGATCTTCGCCGAGCACCCGGACATCGCCGCCGCGGTGCACGCCGCGGCCCTCGTGGTGGTGCCCGAATCGGTCGAGGCGCCCCTGCGCTACTACCGGGAGAACGTGGCCAAGTCGGTGGACTTCCTCGGGCACCTGATCCGGAACGGCTGCGGGCGGCTGCTGTTCAGCTCCTCGGCGGCCATCTACGCGCCGGGCCCCGACCTCTGGATCGACGAGGAGTCACCGATCCGGCCCGGCAGCCCGTACGCCCGGACCAAGGCCATGCTGGAGCAGATCATCGCCGACACGGCGGCCGCCACCGGCCTGCGGGCGGTGTCGCTGCGCTACTTCAACCCGATCGGCGCCGACCCCCTGCTGCGCACCGGGCTGGCCGCCGACCGGCCCAGCCACGCGCTCGGCCGGCTCATCGAGGCCTGGACCACCGGCGGCGACTTCATGATCACCGGGGTCGACTGGCCCACCCGGGACGGGACCGGGATCCGGGACTACATCCACGTGTGGGACCTGGCCCGGGCGCACGTCCGGGCCCTGCTGCGGTTCGACGACATCCTGCCGCCGCCCGACGGCACGGCCCCGACGTCGCCCGGCGGCATGGTTCCGTCGGCACGCGGTGGCACGGCGGCGATCAACCTCGGGACCGGCGTGGGCACCACCGTGCGCGAGCTGGTCGCCGCCTTCCGGTCCGTCGTGGACCATCCGCCGCGGGTACGCGAGACCGGGCCCCGCCCGGGCGACCAGGCCGGCTGCTACACCCGCACCGACCGGGCGCTGGCCCGGCTGGACTGGCGCCCCGAGCTGAGCCTCGTCGACGGCATCCGCGACGCGCTGCGCTGGGCGGCCGTCCGGGACGCCCGGCTGACCGCCGCCACCCCACCCGGTCCCAGCTACTCGATCCCCGACGTACTGGTAGAGGCCCGAACCCTCACCCCGGACGGCGCCTGAGCCCGCCGCACGCACTGACTTCAGTCGAGTCAAGAACTGCCGAGGATGCGTAAGCCATGGTGGGTGCGGAAATCCTCGTAGTCCTTGAGGTTCAGCGTGGCTAGCGGCAGGGCAGCGGAATCAGGCAGCGTCGCGACGGCGCTCGGCGTGAGTGAAGGCCAGGAACTGCTCCAATTCCTCATCCGACTCGAATGTGTCGGCCGCGAGTTCGCTGACCGAGCGAATTGGCTGAGTGTTCTTGGCGGCTAGAAGTTCTTCGACCGTCCGACGCGGTCGAAACGGTGGGTGGTCGGGAAGAGCGGGATCTGACCTGCCCATACTGACCTCCGTCCACGATCGCATCGCATATCGGCGCGGCTCAGGCGGTGTCGGGGAGGGCGGCGGCCAGGTCGTCGGCGATCAGGCCGATCTGCCAGTCGCGGGCGCCGAGACCGCGCAGCGTCTCCGTGACGGTCGCGGCGCTCACCTCCGCCGGCGGCGTCCAGGCCAGCCGGCGGATCGAGTCGGGGCTGATCAGATTTTCCGGCGGCAGGTTGTGCTCGCCGGCGGTCGTCGTCACCACCGCCCGGCAGCGCGCCAGGCGCGCCGCGGCCACCGGGTCCCGCTCCGCCCACCGATGTGGCGGCGGCGGGCCCTCCACCGCCGGGGTCACCGGCAGCTCCTCGTCGGGCAGCCGGCGGGCCTCGGCCAGCGCCTCCAGCCAGGTCCGAGCCAACCGGCGGACCGAGCGGCCGCCGAACCCGGGCAGGGTCAGCAGGGTCCGCTCGTCCTGCGGGTCCAGCTCGGCGGCCGCGATGATCGCCGCGTCCGGCAGCACCCGGCCCGGCGCCGAGTCGCGGCGCGCCGCGATCGCGTCCCGGGCGTACCAGAGCGAACGCACCCGGGCCTGGGCCCGGGCGCCGCGGACCCGGTGGATCCCGGAGGTACGCCGCCACGGGTCGACGCGCTGGCGCGGCGGCCGGGCGCCGGCCGCCACCAGCGCCGCGAACTCCTCGGCCGCCCACTTGTCCTTGCCCTGCCGCTCCAGCTCGGCGGCGAGCGCGTCGCGCAGGTCGGTGAGCATCTCCACGTCGAGCGCGGCGTAGGTGAGCCACGACTCGGGCAGCGGCCTGGTGGACCAGTCGGCCGCCGAGTGATGCTTCTCCAGGGTGTAGCCCAGCAGCTGCTCGGTGAGCGCGGCCAGGCCGACCCGCTCGAAGCCGGCCAGCCGGGCCGCCAGCTCGGTGTCGAACAGCCGCCGCGGTCGCAGGCCCACCTCCGCCAGGCAGGGCAGGTCCTGGCTGGCGGCATGCAGCACCCACTCGGCCGTGCCGATCACGGCGTCGAGCGGGGCCAGGTCGGCCAGTGGCAGCGGGTCGATCAGGGCGGTGCCGGAGCCGGCACGGCGGAGCTGCACGAGGTAGGCCCGCTGGCTGTAGCGGTAGCCGGAGGCGCGCTCGGCGTCCAACGCCACCGGACCGGTGCCGGCGGCGAACCGGGCGACGACCTCGGCGAGGCCGCCGGCCGTGGTCACGGGCTGCGGGGTGCCCTCGCGAGGGGTGAGCAGTGGCACGGGCCCCGGAACGGTCGGCTCGGGGCTCACCGTGGCTTCCGGCGCGGGCGCCGGCGTCGGGTACGGCTCGTCCCCTGCTCGGCTGTGCGCGGCCCGACGGCGCAGGGGTGGTTCGTCGTCGGTCACCTGACAACCCTAGTCGTCCCGGCGCGGCGAGCCCACGCAGGCCCGCCCGGGCGCGTCGCCCCGCGGCACGTGGTTCCCGGGGACGGCTCCCGGGCCGGGATGCCGCCGAACGGCCGAGAAGCTTCGGTCCGGGGCGGGGGCTCCGTAATTTGTCCCCTCGTGCGAAGCTGAGCCCGAAAGCCGGTACGGGGGAGGACATCGGTGGCGTCGAATCATGACCCGGACGGATGGGACAGCCCCCATCCGGCCGCGCCCGGCTCCGCGTACGCCGGCTCGTTCGCCCCGCCGCGGCAGCGCTGGGCCGGCGAGGCGCCGGACCCGGATCCGCGGCCGACCGCCCCGCCGGCCGGCACGTACCCGCCCGTCGGCCTGTCGACCGCGTACCCGCCGGCCGGCACGCACCCGCCCGTCGGGTCGCCGGCCGCGTACCCGCCGGCCGGGCCGTCGACCTCGTACCCGCCGGCCAGGTTGTCGGCCGCGTTCCCACCGGCCGGTCCGTCGGCGGCGTACCCGCCGGTCGGCACGCACCCGCCGGCCGGGCTGTCGACCCCACCTCCGCCGGCGGAGGGCTGGCCGGGGCAGCCACCGGCCGGCGCAACGGCGCCCGAGCCGCGGTCCCGCGTGCGCACCGTGCTGATGGCGCTCCTCGCGGTCCTGCTGGTTACCTCCGTGGCGGAGGCGGCGCAGTTGTACCGCCTCGGCGCCCGGCTGGACCGCACCGAACGCCGGCTGGCGGAGCGGACCGACGCCGGCGACCGGCGGACGACGGACCTCGAAGGCCGCACCGGCGCGCTGGAGAAGCAGGCGGGTTCGGCGTTCCAGCCGGAGGCGGTGGCGAGCCAGGTGCTGCCCAGCGTGTTCCGGGTGCGGGCGGGTCGGTTCATCGGGACGGCCTTCGCGGTGGGCAAGCCGGCCGCCGGCGGCGGCAGCAACCTCCTGACGAACTTCCACGTCGTCGAGTCCGTCTGGCAGGGCGGTGGCCGCCGGGTGGACATCGAGCACACCGACCAGCGGTTTCCGGCCACGATCGTCCGGGTCGACAAGAAGAACGACCTTGCCCAACTGCGGACGACCGCGTCCTTCACCGGGCTCGGCGTGGCGGGCGCCGAGGCGCGGCCCGGACAGCAGGTGGTGGTCGTCGGCGCGCCGCTGGGGCTGACCGACACGGTCACCACCGGGGTGGTCAGCGCCACCCGGAAGGCGAACGCGGACGGTGGACCGATGATCCAGTTCGACGCTCCGATCAACCCCGGCAACTCCGGCGGGCCGGTGATCAACGGCGCCAAGCAGGTCGTGGGCATCGCCACCGCCAAGGCCCGCGACGCGGAGGGAATCGGTCTGGCGATCCCGATCAAGGTCGCCTGCACGGGATTCGCCATCTGCTGAGCAGTCTCCGGGCCCGTACGTCCCGGCAATCCCCTCGGGAGAACCCATGTCCTACCCACCCCACCATCCAGACGAGCCGACCCTCCACCAGGGGGTGCCGGACGAGTCCGGCGGCGCACCCGCCGAGCGGCCGACCGCCGCCGGCTTCGCGTCGTCGCGGGGCTACCCGCAGCCGCCCGTTGGCCAGCCCGAACAGCGGCCGGCCGCCCGCGGCTTCGCGACGCCGCCGGATTACCCGCGGCCGCCCGCCAGCCAGCCGGAACAGCGGCCGACCGGCGGCGGCTTCGCGCCGCTGGCGGGTTACCCGCAGCCGTCCGCCGGCCAGCCGGAACAGCGGCCGCCCGCCGCCGGCTATCCGGAACAGCGGCCGACCGGCGGCGGCTATCCGGAACAGCGGCCGCCCGGCGGCGGCTATCCGGAACAGCGGCCGACCGGCGGCGGCTATCCGGAACAGCGCTCGACCGGTGACTACGGCCCGCGGCCGGTGGGCGGCTACCCGCCGTCGCAACCAGCCACGGTTCCCAACTGGCCCGGGCTCGCCGCGCCGGCCGGATTCGAGGGTTCGCAGCCCGCCGCGGGCGCCGCGGGCGCCGCGCCCGCCGCGGGCGGGACCTACCCGCCGCAGTCCGGTCCGCCCTACCCGGTGTCCGCGCCGACCTACCCGGTGTCCGCGCCGGCCCAGGCGTACCCGGTTACGGGCGCCGGGGTCCCGTACCCACCCGCGACGCCACCGGCCCGGCGGCGTGATGTCCGGCTGCTGGCGCTGGTGCTGGCCGTCGTGGCGCTGTTCGTCCTCGGCGGCGTGATGTCGGGGCTGTTCGCGATGCGCTCGAGCGAGCTGTCGAAGTCCGAGCGGACCGTGGCCGCCCGGGACAAGGAGCTCGAGGGGCTCAGGAGCGACCTCCAGGCGACCAACGACCGGCTGAAGAAGGCGGAGCAGGACCTGTCCGGCACCCGCAACGACCGGGACGAGCAGCAGCGGCAGAAGGAGGTCGTGGCCAAGTGCCTCGACCTGCTGACCCACGTCTTCGAGGCGCGGACGAAATCGGCGTTCGACAAGGCCATCAAGGCCGCCGCGAAGCCCTGCGACGAGGCCGACAACTACGTGAACTGATGGTCGGTCGGCGTCGCCGCCGGCGACGCCGACCCGCCGTTCCCGCGGGGTCTCGGGTCAGGTGGCGCCGGCGGGCCGGCGTTCCGGGAGGGCGCTCACCCCGGGCGGCGGCAACCCGGCGGTGGAGGCCAGCAGCGCGCACCAGGCCAGCAGGTGGGCGGAGAAGTCCTGGCTCACCGGCGTCCACGAGGCGCGCAGCTCCACGTCCCCGGCGGCCGGCGGTCCGGCGAGGTCGCCGAACCGGGTCGAGAGCGTCTGCGTCACCGTCCCGCCCAGCGCCCGGTGCGTCGCGCCGTGCGCCTCCAGGGCGTCGGTGAGCCAGGTCCAGCCCACGCCGGGCAGCAACGGATCGGCGGCGAGATCCACCTCGAGGTCGGCCGTGACGTAGGTGACCAGCCGTAACGTGCCCTGCCACGCCTCGTGCCCGGCCGGGTCGTGCAGCAGGATGAGCCGACCGCTGGCCACCTCGTCGCCGTCGCGCAGCACGGCGGCGCTGAGCGCGAAGGCGTACGGGGCGAGCCGCTGCGGCGCGCCGACCTCCTCGATCTGGATCTCCGGCCGCGGCGCCACCGCACGCAGTCCGGCCACCGCGCGGGCGAACAGCTCCGGGAGCGCGGTCGGGGGTGCCATGCACGCAGCCTATGCCGATCCCGCCCGGCGTCACCCTCGGCGCGCCGGGCGCCCGAGGGGGCCCGGGGGGCGCCCGCGGGGCGTGGCCGGCGGGTCCGAGCGCCGACGGCGTCACAAATCCGGGCCGTGGCCGTCGGTGCGGGCGCGCCGCGTGGCACCATGGCGCCGATGAGCACGAAGACCACGGGCGGCGCGGCCCAGGACGGCGACGCGAGCACCGGGAACCCCGGACCGGGCCCGGCCGGCCCCGCCGGGACCGGCACGGGCGGCCCTGCCAGGGCGACCGTTCCCACCGACACGACCGGGGCCGCCGGCCCGGGAGATGTCGCCGGCGGGCCCGGCCGGCCGGATTCGGTGCTGGTCCGGGCCGCCCGGGGCGAACCGGTACCGCATACTCCGGTCTGGTTCATGCGCCAGGCGGGCCGGTCGCTGCCGGAGTACCGGGAGATCCGGGCCGGTGTGCCGATGTTGGAGTCGTGCCGCCGGCCGGAGCTGGTGACCGAAATCACGCTCCAGCCCGTCCGCCGGCACGGCGTGGACGCCGCCATCCTGTTCAGCGACATCGTCGTTCCGGTGGCGGCCGCCGGGGTGGACCTGGACATCGTCCCGGGCACCGGCCCGGTGGTGGCCGAGCCGATCCGGACGGCCGCGGACGTCGAGCGGCTGCGCCCGATCGGCCTCGACGACGTGACGTACGTGGACGAGGCCATCCGGATGCTGGTGGCCGAGCTGGGCGACACCCCGCTGATCGGCTTCGCCGGCGCGCCCTTCACGCTGGCCAGTTATCTGGTCGAGGGCGGGCCGTCGCGCACGCACGCCCGGACCAAGGCCCTCATGTACGGCGACCCCGACACCTGGCACGCGCTCTGCGCCCGGCTGGCCGGGATCACCGGCGAGTTCCTGCGGATCCAGGCCCGGGCCGGCGTCGCGGCCGTGCAGCTCTTCGACTCCTGGGCCGGCGCCCTGTCCGAGGCCGACTACCGGCGCTTCGTGCTGCCGCACTCGACGGCGGTGCTGGACGGCCTCGCCGACGCCGGCATCCCGCGCATCCACTTCGGGGTGGGCACCGCCGAGCTGCTGCCGGCCATGGGGGAGGCCGGCGCCGATGTGGTGGGGGTGGACTGGCGTACCCCGCTGGACGCTGCCACCGTCCGGATCGGCGCCGACAAGGCGGTGCAGGGCAACCTCGACCCGGCCGTGCTGTTCGCGCCCTGGCCGGTGATCGAGGCCGAGGTGCGCCGGATCCTCGCCGAGGGACTGGCCGCGCCCGGCCACATCTTCAACCTGGGACACGGCGTGCTGCCGGAGACCGACCCGGAGGTGCTGACCCGGGTGGTCGAGCTGGTGCACGCCGCGTCGGCGCGCTGACCATGCGGGCCGGGCTGCGGATCGCGGTGGTGGGCGGCGGCATCACCGGGCTGGCCGCCGCGGTCCGGCTGCGGGACCGGGCGCCGGCCGGCACCGAGATCACCGTGTACGAGCAGTCCGGCGCCCTCGGCGGCAAGCTGCGCACGGGCAGCCTGGCCGGCTCGATCGTGGAGCTGGGCGCCGAGTCGTTCCTGCTCCGCGACTCCGCCGGCGCCGACTCCGGCGCCGTCGAGCTGGCCCGGCGGGCCGGCCTGGGCGCCGATCTGGTGCACCCGACCAGCGGCCGGGCCGCGCTGGCGCTCGGTGGCGAGCTGCGCCCGGTGCCGGGCGGCACGCTGGTGGGCGTACCGGGGGATCTGGCCGCGGTGGCCTCGGTCGCCCGGCCGGCCGCGGACGCCGACCGGGACGCGGGCCGGCCGCTGCTGGCGCCGGACGCCGACGTGGCGGTGGGCGAGCTGGTCCGGCGGCGGCTGGGCGACCAGGTGGTGGACCGGCTGGTCGACCCGATGCTTGGCGGCGTGTACGCGGGCCGCGCCGACCAGCTCTCGCTGGCCGCCACCATGCCGGCGCTGGCCCGGACCGCCCGTACCGAACACACCCTGGTCGGCGCTGTGCGCGCGGCCCAGGCCGCGGCGCCGCGCCGGCCCGGCGCGCCGATCTTCGCCACCGTCACCGGCGGGCTCGGCCGGCTCGTGGCGGCGGCTGCGGCGGCCAGCCGCGCGCAGGTGCGGCTCGGCGCGTGCGTCCGGGAGCTGAGCCGCACCCCCACCGGCTGGCGGCTGGTCCTCGGGCCCGTCCCGGCGCCGGAGCTGGTCGAGGCCGACGCCGTGCTGCTCGCCCTGCCGGCCCGACCGGCCGCCCGGCTGCTGGCCGGGGTGCACCCGGCAGCGGCCGACCGGGTGGGCCGGCTGGACTACGCCAGCGTCGCCCTGGTCACGCTGGCGCTGCCGGCGCCGGACCTGCCGGGTCTCTCCGGCTTCCTGGTGCCGGCCGAGGCCGGCACGCTGGTGAAGGCCGCCACCTTCGTGACCACCAAGTGGGGCCACCTGGCCCGCCCGGACGGCATCGTGCTGGTCCGCGCGTCGCTGGGCCGGTACGGCGAGTCCGACCGGCTGCGGCGGCCGGACGACGAGCTGGTGGCCACCGCGCACCGCGAGCTGGCGGAGCTGATCGGCGCGCCGCTGCCCGCGCCGGTCGACAGCCACCTGCAGCGCTGGGGTGGGGCGCTGCCGCAGTACCCGCCGGGTCACCTCGCCGAGGTGGCCGCCGCGCGCGCCGCCCTGCGGTCGGCGGCGCCCACCCTCGTCCTGGCCGGCGCCGGTTACGACGGCGTCGGCATCCCGGCGTGCGTCCGCTCCGGCGAGGCGGGCGCGGAAGAGATTCTCAAGGCCCTGGAGGTTGTGGCATGACCGCGGAAGACACCGGCGCTGCCGGCCAGACCAACGCGGCGCGGCTGCGCGAGCTGAACGACACCATCCGGTACACGATGTGGTCGGTGTTCCGGGTGTGCAACCCGCTGCCGGCGCTGCGGGACGGGCTCGTCGGCGAGGTCGAGTCGCTGGTCGAGGAGCTGGCCGGCAAGGACGTGACGGTGCGCGGGACGTACGACGTGTCCGGGCTGCGCGCCGACGCTGACCTGATGATCTGGTGGCACTCGTCGTCCAGCGACGCCCTGCAGGAGGCGTACGGCCGGCTGCGGCGTACCCAGTTCGGCCGGAACCTGGCGCCGGTGTGGTCGCAGCTGGCGCTGCACCGCCCTGCCGAGTTCAACAAGAGCCACATCCCGGCCTTCCTGGCCGGCGAGGAGGCCCGCGCCTACCTGTGCGTCTACCCGTTCGTCCGCTCGTACGAGTGGTACCTGCTGCCCGACGCCGAGCGCCGGGAGATGCTGGCCGAGCACGGCCGGCTGGCCCGCGGGTACCCGGACGTCCGGGCCAACACGGTGGCCTCGTTCGCGCTCGGCGACTACGAGTGGATGCTCGCGTTCGAGGCCGACGAGCTGCACCGGATCGTCGACCTGATGCGTGACCTGCGCGCCTCCCGGGCCCGCCGGCACGTGCGCGAGGAGGTCCCGTTCTACACCGGCCGGCGCCGCTCGGTCGCCGAGCTGATCACCGCGCTCCCGTAGCTGGCCCCCTCCCGTGCTGGCCCCTCCCCGGGGCCGGTGCCGGTCCATAGCGTCGGCGCAGTCGACCCGGCCGTGTCCGCCGGCCGTCGCGGCGCCGGCAGCGGTCCGTGGCGGCTCGCGGCGCGGCCCGGGTCCGGGAGTGCGAGGGGGATCGCCCGATGGACCAGCCGGTCTCGACCGTGCCGCGGCGACAGCTGGGTCGCTGCCTGCAACAGCTGCGCGACCGCGGCAACCTGTCGATGCGCGCCGTGAGCGACGCCGTCGGGTGTTCGCGGCAGAAGCTGTGGCGGATAGAGCGTGGCGTCGGCCCGGTCCGCCCGACCGACGTGCACCGGCTGTGCGCGTACTACCGGGCCCCGGCGGAGGTGACCGGGCCGTTGCTGGCCCTGGCCCGGCAGGCGCCGGCGGCCGGGTGGTGGCGGGCCGACGACGAGATCCCGCCGGACGGGCTCGACCCCTACCCCGCGCTGGAGGCCGAGGCGGTCCGGCTGCGCTGCTACGCGGCCGAGCTGGTGCCGGCGCTGCTGCGCACGCCGGACTACGCGGCCGAGGTGCTCCGGGTCCAGCGCCCGGACTGGCCGGCCGACCGGCGAGCCCGCTGGGCGGCCGACGCCGGGCGGCGGCAGCGGATCCTCGCCCGGCGGTCCGGTCGGCTCCCGCCCGCCGAGTTCATCCTCGGTGAGCCGGTGCTGCGCCGCCCGGTCGCCGGGGCCACGGCAGCGCAGCTGGTCCGCCTTGCCCGGCTGGCCCAGCGGCCCGCCGTGCGGCTCCGGGTGCTGACGCTGCGCGCCGGACCGCATCCGGCCGCCGGCGACTTCACCCTGCTCGACTTCGCCGGACCGCCCGGCCGGTCCGGCGTGGTGCACCGGGACGGCCCCACCGGCGCCCTCTACCTGGACCGGCCCGGGGACGTGGCCCGGCACGCGGCCATCTGGGCGGAGCTCGTCCGGTTGTCGCTCTCCGAATTGGAATCGGCCGCGCTCATCGCCGCGTTCGCCCGAGGCTGAGCGGCTACCGGGTCGCGGCCGCCGCTACCGGCTCGCAGCGGCGGTTGGCGGCGGCTCGCGGCCGCGGATACCGGCTTGCGGCCACCGGTACGGTGCGGGAATGAGTGTCGACCGGGATCGCGTGCTGCGGACGTTCCTCCCCGACGGTCGGCTGGTGAGCATGCCGGCCCGGGCCGGAAAGCGTCGGGTGCTGCTGGAGCACATCGTCACGTTCTTCGAACCGGGGGTGCGCTATCCGGAGTCGGAGGTGAACCTCAAGCTGCGCGCGATCTACCCGGCGGACTGGGTGGCACTGCGGCGGTATCTCGTCGACGAACGGCTGCTGGACCGGGCGGACGGCCTCTACTGGCGGATCGGCGGCTACGTGGAGGTGTGACCGGCCCTGCGCATCGGCACATGCGGGATGCCGTCCTCGAGATACTCGGCGCCGACCGGCACGAACCCGTGCCGGGCATAGAGGGCGACCAGGTGCGACTGGGCGGACAGCACGCAGGCGCGGTCGCCGACCAGGGTCAGCGCCTCGGTGAGCAACCGGCCGGCCAGGCCGCCGCCGCGGGCCGTGCGGGCCACCACCACCCGGCCGATCCGCCGGCCACCGTCCGGCTCGGCCAGCACCCGCAGGTACGCCACCGGCTCGCCGTCCCGGGTCAGCCACAGGTGCCGGGTGTCCGGCTCCAGGTCGCGCCCGTCGAGCTCCGGATAGGCGCACTCCTGCTCCACCACGAACACGTCCACGCGCAACCGCAGCAGGTCGTAGAGCGTGCGGGCGTCGAGTTGGGCGAACCCGGCGAGGTGGGCTTCCAGCGGCATTCCAGCGATGGTAGTGCGGCGGCCGGACCGGGTCATGCGGCCCGGACCGGGTCATGCGGCCCGGACCGGGTCATGCGGCCCGGACCGGGTCATGCCGGCCGGGCCGGCGGGGCTCAGGCGGGGCGGGCGCCAACGGCGTCCCGGATCTCGGCGCCCTGGCTGGTTTCCACCGAGCGGGCGCAGTGGCCGCAGCAGAAGAACCGGCCGTTCACCTCGACGCCGTGCCCGGCGATCTTCACGTCGCAGTGCTCGCAGACCGGCGCGAGCTTGTGGATGGCGCATTCGAACGAGTCGAACGTGTGCACGTCCCCGCTCACGGTCCGGACCTCGAAGGCCATCCAGTAGTCGTTGCCGCAGACCTCGCAGGTCGCCATGGCACAAATCTCCTCGTACGCGGACATCTCACCACCAGCCTGCGCGGAGCGGGCGGGGGCGGCAACCGGAATGTCGGAACCGAGGGAAAAACTGGGTGTGTGTCGGTTCGCCATGATCCGCCTCCGGGGGGCGAAGCTCAGCATCGAACCCCACCCGCCCGCGCGAGCGCGCCGCGACGACAGCGCGGTGCGGCCGCCGCCCGCGGCGCGGGCGCGCTGCTCAGGAGGATCGCCATGATCAAGCGCAGCAGGCTCTTCGGCAACCAGACCCGGGTCACGTTCTTCCTGCCCAAGGGCAGCGCCCCGGTCGGGCCGGTGAGCGTGGTCGGCAGCTTCAACGACTGGGAGCCCGGCCGGCACGAGTTGGTGCTTCGCCGGGACGGCAGCCGGAGCGTCTCGGTGCGGCTCGGGCCGGGCGAGCACCGGTTCCGCTACCTGGCCGACGGGGGAGTGTGGCTCGACGACGAGCAGGCCGACGCCATCGACCAGCACGGCGGTCGGCTGCTGCTGTGACGCCGGCCGCCGGCCCCGTCAACCCGCGTCGGTGGCCGGCTCCAGCCGCATCGACACGGAGTTGATGCAGTATCGGGCGTCGGTTGGCGTGTAGCCCTCGCCGTCGAAGCGGTGTCCCAGGTGGGAGTCGCAGGTGGCGCAGCGGACCTCCGTCCGCACCATGCCGTGCGACCGGTCCTCGATATAGCGGATGGCCCCGGGCAGCGCCTTGTCGAAGCTGGGCCAGCCGCAGTGGGAGTCGAACTTCGTGTCGCTGGCGAACAGCTCGGCGCCGCAGGCGCGGCAGTGGTAGACGCCGGGGATCTTCGTCTCGACGTACTCGCCGGTCCACGGGCGTTCGGTGCCGGCCTCGCGGAGGACCCGGAACTCCTCGGGGGAGAGCCGGACCCGCCATTCGTCCTCGCTGCTGGGCAGCTCGCTCTTGTTCACAGCCACCGCTCAAGAGTACGGCGGCGACCATTGCGAGCATGTGACGATTACCACCACGAGGGGCGGTCGTTGACAAGTTATGCGGGCGGCCACCCGGTCGGGTGGGGATTATCGGGGCCGGCACCACACGGCGGTGCTGGCGATGTTCCGACCCACCTGGCGGCAGATCGTGGTGCATGCCGTGGCCACCGGGCTGGTGGCGCTGGTCGGGCTGCTGCTGGCGGCCGCGCTGTTCGGCGCCCTCCGGCCGCGGGTCGGCGCCGGCGCCGGCTTCCGGATCACCCCGGCGGTCGCCGCCGGCCTGGCCGGCGCGGCGGCCCCGCTGGTGGCAGTCGGCTCGGGGCTGGCACGCTGGCGGGCCGCCGCGTGCGTCAACTCGGCGGGGCTGAGCGCGAATGGAGTCCGGCGGTCCGGTCCGGTGCCCTGGGAACGGGTGACCGACATCCGTGCCGAGCGCCGGCGCCGGCGCACCGTGGTGGTGGTGTACGCCGGCGACGAGGCGATCCGGCGGTTGCCCGCGCCGTACGACGGCGACCTGCTGGCCGGGGATCCCCGCTTCGAGCGGAAGCTGTTCCTGATCCAGCACCTGTGGGAGACCCACCGGAGCTGGAGTCCGCTCGGGTGACCCCGGCGGGACCGCCGGTGGCCTATCGTCTTACGGCATGGTCGGCACCGCCAAGGCAAAGCCCGTCGAGATCGAGGTGGCGGGACATCCGGTACGCCTCAGCAGCCCGGACCGGGTGATGTTCCCGGACCGTGGGTTCACCAAGAAGGACGTCTTCGACTACTACCTGGCCGCCGGTGACGGGATCCTGCGCGCCCTGCGGGACCGGCCGACCACCCTGCAGCGCTTCCCCGAGGGGCTGGGCGGGGAGACGTTCTTCCAGAAGCGGGTGCCCACCCGCGGCGTACCGCCGTGGCTGCGGACCGCCGAGATCACCTTCCCGAGCGGCCGGACGGCCGAAGAGCTCTGTCCGGCCGATCTCGCGCACGTGGCCTGGGCGGCCCAGATGGGCACGGTGGCCTTCCACCCGTGGCCCGTCCGGGCGGATCACCCGGACCAGCCTGACGAGCTGCGGATCGACCTCGACCCGCAGCCCGGGACCGACTTCGGCACCGCGGTCGAGGCCGCCGGGGAGCTGCGCGCGGTGCTCGACGAGCTGGGCGTGACCGGATGGCCGAAGACCTCCGGCGGCCGTGGCGTGCACGTCTACCTGCGGATCCAGCCGCGCTGGAGCTTCGTGCAGGCGCGCCGGGCGCTGATCGCGCTGGCCCGGGAGCTGGAGCGGCGGCGCCCCGAGCTGGTCACCACCGCGTGGTGGAAGGAGGAACGCGGCGAACGCGTGTTCGTCGACTACAACCAGATGGCCCGGGACCGGACCATCGCCTGCGCGTACTCGCTGCGGGCCAACGCCCGGGCCACCGTCTCCACCCCGGTGACCTGGGCCGAACTCGCCGAGGTGGAGCCCGACGACTTCGACCTGCGGACCGTCCCGGCGCGGCTGGCCGCCGGCGCCGATCCGCACGCCGGCATCGACGACGACCCATGGGACCTCACGCCGCTGCTGGAGTGGGCGGCCCGGGACGAGCGGGACGGCGCGGGCGACCTGCCGTACCCGCCGGATCACCCGAAGATGCCCGGCGAGCCGAAGCGGGTGCAGCCCTCCAAGGACCGCGACCGGCCGCGCTGACCGCGCGTCAGCTCCGCCGGCCTCGGCGGCTGATCGGTCAGCTCCGCCGGGGAGGGCGCCCCGGGAGCGGGCGGCTCCCGGGGTGAGCGATGAGTCGGGATCGGCTGATCGCTGCGAACGGCCGACCGGTGCTCAGTGGATCTTGGACAGGTCCACGACGTCGGCCGCGGCCGGCGGCTTGATCTCGCTGAAGGTCGCGCCGAAGTCACTGAAGTTGATGCCACCGTCGGCCGCCGTCTTGCCCTGGATCCGCACCGGGTACGGCTCGCCCACCGTGGCCACGTACAGCGTGCCGCCGCTCTTGGCGTGGTCGACCAGGCCGATGGCCGGCGTGCCGTTGATGTCCTTGGGCTGTCCCTTGGTGACCTTGCCGTCGGGCTTCAACAGCTCGTTGACGTCGGCCGCGCCGAACATGCTGGCGAAATCCTTGTCACCCGCCGGCACGAGGACCCACCGGTCGCCGACCAGTTCGACGATGGCGTTGGCGTGCGTGCCGGCGGACATCCTCCAGAACGCCGCGTCGGGCTTCATGTAGCCCTTCTTGCCGACGCGTAGCAGCTGGACCTTCCCCTTGCCGATCGTCATGTCGCCGACGAGGTTGGCACCGCTGATCTTGAAATCCAGCGTGAACTTCTGCCCGTCCTCCTTGGTCGTGCCCGACATCCGGAAGGACTTGGCGTTCTTGAGCGCGGCCTTCGCGCGGTCGACGATCGCGGCCGGGGCGAGCGCGGCCACCCCGTTGTCGGAGGGGGTCGGCGAGGCCGACGGTTCCGGAGCGGTCGACGCCGACGCGGGCGGGGCCGAGGTCCCCGCCCCGGCGCCGTTCGTGCCGCCGCAGCCGGCCAGCAGCGCGGCGCCGGCCGCCAGCACGACCACGTTCCGGCCGATCAACCGTGTGTCCATCAAGGCCCTCCAGCTCCCCCGGCTGCCGCGACCCGCGGCGCTGGCAGTCCGGTCGACCCGTGCCGACCGGTTGCGCCGCTCAAGATAGCCGGTCGGCGCGGCCGGTGGGGGGCGGCGAAGGGCCGGACGGCCCATAACGATCATGTAACGGGCGGCAACCGCCGCCCGCCGCGCCATGACGGCGCCGGTGGCCACCCACGCCCCGGCGCTCGTGGCGATCACCGGGTCCGCGCGCTCCGGTACGGGCTGCTGGTCGAGGACTGCACCCCGCGCCGGTGATCAGAGGGCCAGCTTCATGCCCTCGTGACTGGCCACGAAGCCCAGCCGCAGGTAGAACCGGTGCGCGTCGGCCCGCGACTTGTCGGTGGTCAGCTGCGCCATCGCGCAGCCGCGGTCGCGGGCCCGGTCGATGGCCCAGGCCATCATGCGCTCGCCGATCCGCTGACCGCGGCGGTCCGCGCGTACCCGCACCGCCTCCACCTGCAGCCGTTCGGCGCCGTGCCGGCTCAGCCCGGGGATGTACGTCAGCTGCATGCAGGCGACCACCGTGCCGTCGTCGTCGCCGACGATCAGCTCGTTGCGCGGGTCCGCGTCGATGGCCGCGAACGCCTGCTCGTACGTCTCGTCCACCACCGCCCGGTCCCGGGCGCGGCCGAGCTGGTCCGCGACCAGCAGCTCAAGGATCGCCGGCAGGTCGGCGCGGACAGCGGTACGGAAGATCACCAGGGCAGGCTACCGCCGCCGCCGGCCGGTCCCGCGGCCCGGTCCCGCGGCCGGGTCAGTGGTCCGGTCCCGCGGCCGGGCCGGCGGTCCGGTCCCGCGGTCGGGTCACGCAGTCCGGTCCCGCGGCCCGGTCAGCGGCCAGGGCAGCGCTTGCCCTCCGGTGGCAGGGTGCCGTTCACCAGGTAGCCGTCCACCGCGTCGGCGATGCAGGTGGTCTGCGGGTACGCCGTGTGCCCCTCGCCCTCCCAGGTGAGCACCCGGCCCACGCCGAGCATGTCGGCCAGCCGCTGGGTCTGCTCGTACGGGGTGGCCGGGTCGCCGGTCGTACCGACCACGAGGATCGGGGCCGAACCGTCGGCCTTGCCGGTCGGGTACGGGTCGGCCGGCGCGGGCCAGTTGGCACAGGTCAACAGGCCGGCGGCCAGCGGTGGCCCGAACAGCGGATACTTGGTGCGCCACTGCCCGAGCAGGGTGCGGGCCTGGTCGGCCGTCGGCCGCTTCGCCTCGTCGGCGCAGCCCACCACGAGGTTGGCGTCGAACTGGTTCGAGTAGTGACCGTTCGGATCCCGCTCGGCGTACTGGTCGGCGAGCTGGAAGATCTGGCTCGGATCGCCGCCCTCGAGCTGCTTCACGGCGTTGGCCAGCTGCTCCCACCCGGACTCGCTGTACAGCGACGAGACGATCCCGTAGAAGATCCAGCCGGGGGTGGCGGTCCGGCCGTCACTGCCGCGCGCGGGCGACACCCGCGCCTTCTCCAGGGCGGCGGTCACCGCGGCCCGGGCGTCCGGAGCGATCGGACACTTGGCCGGGGTGGCCGTGCACCAGGCGCCGAAGTCGTCGAAGGCCTTCTCGAACCCCTTGGCCTGGCTCTCGGAGCCGGCGACGGCGTCCTGCTTCGGGTCCACGGCGCCGTCCAGCACCATGGCCCGGACGTTCCGCGGAAAGAGCTGGGCGTACGTGGCCCCCAGCAGGGTGCCGTACGAGTAGCCGAGGTAGCTGAGCTGCCGGTCGCCGACGGCGCTGCGGACCGCGTCGATGTCTCGGGCCGCCTGCTCGGTCGAGAAGAGGGACAGCTGGTCGCCGTACTTGGCGCCGCAGCCGGCCGAGATCCGCTTGGCCAGGGCCGCGACGTCCGCGAACTCGGCCGGGGTCTCCGGGTCCGGCTCGGCGCCGAAGTTGGCGTCCAGGTCGGCGTCGGAGATGCACTTGACCGGGCTGGACCGCTTGACCCCACGTGGGTCGAAGCCCACGATGTCGAACCGCCGGGTGACCTCGTCGGGCAGGCCTCCGAACGCGGCGCCGTAGGACAGGTAGACGGCCGTGTCGACGCCGGACGCGCCCGGGCCGCCGGGGTTGATCACCAGGGATCCGATCCGGTCCGACTGCCGGGTGGACCTGGCCCGGATCAGGGCGATGTCGAAGGTCCCCGCGGGACCGGCCCCACCCGGGCTGATCGAGGCGCCCGGGGTCGCGCCGGTCGGCCACTGTCGGGGCACGGTGATCGTGGCGCAGTCGTACCGCATGTTGGGCGGCGGGCTGTGGTGGGTGAGCTCCCGCGGGGTGTCGGGGCACGGGTTCCAGTTCGCCGCCCCGGGCGGCTGCTTGGCCGCGGCCGAGTGGCCGCCGGTGTCCGGCGCGAACGGCGGGAGCGTGCAGCCGCCCACCAGCAGCGTCGCGGCGAGGACGCCGGCGAGGGCGGCGAGGGTACGGGCAGAGCGGTCCACGGACGTCCTTCCCCGGTGATCGTCTTCGTGGCTCAGGCTACGCCCCCCGGCCGACCCGGACCCGAAGGAAGGGCCCCCTGTTATCGCTTTCGGTAGAGCAGGGGTCCCCTGTTAACGGGTCCGGGAGATGCCGCTGGCCGGGTCCCCGGTGTGGGGGCCCGGCCAGCGGCGTGGGGTGGTGGCTTGGGTCAGCTGTTCCAGTACTGGGCGGTCAGGTCGGCGGCCTGGGACTCCCACTTCGCGTAGGCGTCGGGGTAGGCCGAGACCTGGACCTTCTGCGCGGCGTCGGTCAGCGGCATGTCCTGCCAGCCCGGCACGTCCTTGAGGGCCTTCTGGAAGGCGGTGGTGGCGTACTGCGGGTTGGTGATCTGTTCCGGCGAGCCCCAACCGGAGGTCGGGCGCTGCTGGAACAGGCCCAGCGAGTCGTGGTCGTTGGCGTCACCGAGGTTGCCCAGGTTCTGCAGCTTCGACTCCTGCAGCGCGGTGGCGATCGAGATGACCGCGGCCCGCTCATCCAGACCGTTGGCCTTGGTCGCGGCCACGATGGCCTTCGCGTTGCCCTTCTGCTCATCCGACAGGTCGATCCGCGACTGCGCACCCTGGGTGCCGTGCGGCGACAACTTGCCCGCGTCGGGCTTGTCGTCCGAGACCGTCTGCACCGCCGCGGCGGCGGGCTTGGCGCTGTGAGTGTCGGCGGCCATCGCGCCCGTGACCGGGCCGGCGACCAGACCACCGGCGAACGCCACACCAGCAACCGACAGAACCGTCTTACGCATCAACGTCGACTTCATGAGAACTCCTTGGGGGTTGGGCCGGCACGCACGCATCAAGGGGGGACCGCACGCGACGGCGGGACGGGCGCCCAGGCGCCCGAAGCAAGGGGATGGCGCGCCAACTGGGCGCACCGGATGGGCGCGCCAGCGACGCGCACCGCACGGGCGCGCCTGCAATGCGCGGCGCGCGCCGGTAAGGGTGGGAGGTGCCCGGAAGAGGGCTCCGGGGGGAGGGGCTCCTGCCCCGGGCACCCGACCCACAACGACCGCGGCCCGACCCGCATTCCGCGAACGGACCCGATCACCGCTGGCGTGCGGCGGCACCGCGCCTCGCCGGGCGCGGCTCGGCGCGGGTCACCCGCGCCGGTCCTCGGTCGTACGGGGGATGTAACGCGGGCGGCCCGCCCCGGATTCCGGCCGGGGGATGCCGCCGGTCACACCGCGAACCCGACATCCGGGACGTTGCGCCCCGCGACCGCCGGTCACTCGCGACACCCGCCGCACCGCGCCACGGTCCCGACAACCACACCCGCCGGCGGGCGCACCCACCGGCTCGGCACAGACCTCGCGTTAAGAAGGGGCCCTGCCTATACAGAAAGCGATAACAAGGGGCCCTTCCTTACACCCCCGGCCGCGCGGTGAGGACGTCTGCGAGGTTGAAGCGCACCGGGCGCTCGAGCTGGGCGTACGTGCAGGAGCGCGGCTCCCGGTCCGGGCGCCAGCGCTCGAACTGGGTGGTGTGCCGGAACCGTTCGCCCTCCATGTAGTCGTAGCGCACCTCGACGACGCGTTCGGGCCGTAACGGCACGAATGAGAGGTCCTTGCCGGCGTTCCACCGGCTCTGCTCGTTGCGCCGCGGGGTCCGCTCGCCGCCGGCGTGCGCCGCCCAGTTCCACGGGTGCCCCTCGAACGAGGTGACCAGCGGCTGCAACTCGGCGAACAGCTCCTTGCGGGTGGCCATCGGGAACGCCCCGATGACGCCCACCGACACCAGCACGTCCCGGTCGTCGTAGAGGCCGAGCAGCAGCGACCCGATCCGGTCCTCGCCCGACTTGTGCAGCCGGTAGCCGGCCACCACGCAGTCGGCCGTCCGCTTGTGCTTGATCTTGGCCATCACCCGCTTGTCGGGCTGGTAGGTCAGGTCCGGGTTCTTGGCGATCAGCCCGTCCAGGCCGGCGCCCTCGAACTCGGCGAACCAGCGGCGGGCCGTGGCCTCGTCACCGGTGATGGGGGTGATGTGGACCGGGGGCTCGGCCTTCGACAGCGCCGTCTCCAGCAGCTTCCGCCGCTCGGCGAACGGCCGCTCGGTCAGGTCGTCGTCGCGCAGCGCCAGCACGTCGAACGCCACGAAGCTGGCCGGGGTCTGCTCGGCCAACAGGTTCACCCGGCTGGCGGCCGGGTGGATGCGCTGCTGCAGCGCCTCGAAGTCCAGGGTGTTGCGCTCGGTGTCGGCCACCACGATCTCACCGTCGATGACCGCCCGCGGCGGGAAGTTGGCCAGCACGGCCCGGACGACCTCGGGAAAGTACCGGGTCATCGGCCGCTCGTTCCGGCTGCCGATCTCGACCTCGTCGCCGTCCCGGAAGATGATCGACCGGAACCCGTCCCACTTCGGCTCGTACAGTTGCCCGCCCGGGATGTCCCCGACCGGCTTGGCGAGCATCGGGGCGACGGGCGGCATGATCGGCAGATCCATCCGGCCATCGTCGCCGCTGCCCGGCCGCCCTGTCCACCACATCGTGGGCGTGCCCGTAGGCTCGCCGGATGACGCGGGATGACCGGATGGCCGACCTCACGTACCCGGAGGTGGGCGCCACGGAGCCGGCCGTCACCGGCCACGGCCCGCTGCCGGCCGGATACCGCCACCTGCGGCACCGCGCCGAGCTGGACCCGGCAGCGTTCGCGGCGGCCGGCGCCGCGGTGCTGAGCTGGCGCATGCACCGGGCCATGGGCATCCGGATCACCGCATCCGCGCCCCGGGCCGCCGCCGGGGTCACGGTCGTCGTGGGGCTGGGCGTGGGTCCGGTACGGCTGTCCGCGCCGTGCCGGGTGGTCTGGGCGGTGGACGACGACCGCCGGGCCGGTTTCGGGTACGGCACGCTGCCCGGCCACCCCGAGCGCGGTGAGGAGGCGTTCTGCGTCGAGCGCGATGACGCCGGCCGGGTCTGGTTCACGGTGGCCGCGTTCAGCCGGCCGGACCGCTGGTTCACCCGGGCCGCCGGGCCGCTCGTGGTGGCCTTCCAGCACGGGTACGCCCGCCGCTGCGCCGCCGCGCTCCGCCGGCTGACCCGGCCCGCTGCCTGACCCGCGGCTGACCCGGCCCGCTGCCTGACCCGCCGGCTGACCCGGCCCGCTGCCTGACCTGGCCGGCTGCCTGACCGGGGCCGCTGCTGAGCGGGGGGGTCTGGCGTACCGACAGACCCGCACAGTAGCCGCGCTCCGCGCGACTGGGCTGGCGGCGCCGTGACGCGGCTAGGTCGGCTAAAACCGGGCGAAGGAGCGGATCGGCATCCGTGGACCGAACTTCGGCGCGTGCAGCCCGCCGGCGGCCAGCAGCACGCAGACCCGCCCCCGGTGCCCGCGGAACGGTTCGAGCAACGTCAGCATCCGGGCGTCGTCACCGCGCGGCTCCGCCGCCAGCGCCCAGCTGACCATGTTCGGGATGTGGAAGTCGCCCACGCTCACCGCATCCGGGTCGCCGTACGCGGTCCGGACGACCTCGGCGGCGGTCCACGGGCCGATGCCGGGGATGGCCACGAGCCGGCGGGTGGCCTCGGCCGCGTCGGCGCAGCGTTCCAGCCGATCCGCCTCGGCGGCGGCCCGGCGCAGGGTGTCGGCACGGCGTTGTTCCACCCCGAACGGGTGGAACACCCAGTACGGCGCGGCGGCCACCTCGGCCGGAACGGGCGGGGTCCATAGCCTCGGCACCGGGCCGGGGGCCGGCGACCCGAACCGGCGGACCGTGGCGGCGTACGCCCGGAACGCCTCGGTGCCGGTCACCTTCTGCTCGAAGACCGCCCGGAGCAGCCGGGGAAAGATCAGGCCGGTGGCCGGCATCCGCAGCCCGGCGAAGGTGTGCGCCAGCCGCGCCACCACGGGGTGCCCGGCCGCCAGCGGCAGGAATCCGGTCGGATCGTCGCGGAGCCCCGCGACCGCGTCGGCCCGGTCCACCAGCCACGCGCCGCCCGGCCCGTACCCGGTGGCCAGCAGCCGCGGGCCGGCCGGGCGCAGGCACAGCGTGCCGGGTCCGTCGGGGGTACGGGTCGACCACCAGAACCGGCCGTCGACGAGCCGCGCGCACGGGTCGTGGGCGCCCATGGCCAGCTCACGGACCGTGCCGGCGAAGCGATAGCCGGGCGGCGGCGTGAGCGCCCGCTCGGCGGTCTCCCCGGTCCCGGTCACCGGCTCACTCTGCCATGCCGGCGGCCGCCCGCGACACACCGGCACCGGGCCGGACCCGGGACGGCGAACGGCGCCGGGACGCTGTCGCGTCTCGGCGCCGTTCTCTTCCCGGAGCGGATCGGATGAGACCGATCGGCCGGTCCGGGCCTCCTCTGTTGCCGGTGGCCGGGGCTCATCCGCCTGCGGGTTGGGGGACCGGGCGTCGCCGCCGTGGCCGGTGTGACTCCGGCGGCGACGCCCCTGCTGCTCCGGGGGCCTGTGCTGCGGTCAGCGAACGGTGAGCCGGACGCTGTCGAAGGCCGGGATCTGGTTGGCCCGCTGCATCATCGGGATCCGGTGCGAACCGTCACCGGCCCACACCGCGCACTGCGCCAGCCCCTGCTTGGTCAGACCCGGAACGGTGATGGTGACCTCGTCCGGGGTGGCGCCGCCCTTGCTGTCCTCGGTGGCCACGAAGAAGTCCGGCACCGGGTCGGCGGCCGGGGCGCTGTTGGTGGTGGCCAACATCCGGCAGGCGGTGTGGAAGTGGCCGCGGACCAGACCGTCGGCGGTCAGCAGCGAGCTTTCCTTGTAGTAGCCGCCCTTGCCGGCCGCGAGGAACCGGTCCCGGACCAGGTTGCGGGTGCTCACCTTGATGGTGAACGTCTGGCCGGTCCGGACCGACCGGGGCGCCGAGGTGATCAGCAGGGTCGGGTTGTTGGCCGCGTTGCCGACCTCGCCGAACTCGGTGGTCACGCACCGGTCGCCGTTCTGGAAGCCGTCGTGCGGCGGGAACTTGCTGTTGTCGCAGTTGTTGGCGAGCACCTCCAGCGGAGCGGCGGAGGCGCCGCTGCTGCTGCCCGCGGCGGGGGCGCTGGCGCCGCTGCTCGGCGCGCAGTTGCCGGTCCGGCCGCTCCGGGTCCCGGTGGCCGAGCCGGCCTCCTGGCCGTCGCCCGGGTGCTGGACAGCTCCGTGGTCCTTGTACGGGGCGCCGGTCGGGTTCATGCCGTTCCGCGGCACCGACGTGGCGCCACCGGTGGCGCTGCCGCTGTTCGCGGTGTCGGCCTTGGCGGCGCCGCTGGCGTCGGCGGCCGGGGACGCGGGAGCGGTGGCGGCGCCACCCGTGCCGCCGGTGGACCCGGCGCTCGCCGAGGCGTCGCCGCCGGGGGCGGCGGTCGCGGTGGCCGGCGGGCAGCTGGCGTGGTGCCGCCGAGCCTGCGTGTTGGCCAGCGAGACCTGGGTGACTGCGATGAGCGCACCGAACGCGCCGACGGTGGCGATCGCGGCGATGATGCGTCGCTTGCGGGGGTCACGCTCCTGGTTGCGGCGAGCGTATCGGCGGTTGGTGGAGTTCACCGGAAGGCACCTTCCATCTTCTGTGTGGGACTGGACGCTGAGCGCGTCATCGGGGGCGGACGAGTCGAACGGTGCTGTACGCGCCGGCCAGCACGGCTGCGGCGAGGACGATCCAGATCACGGTCGGGCTCATCCGGCCGCCACTGGAGTACAAGGTGCCCTTCTTGGCCGTCTCGGCGGCCTCGGCGGCCGCGCCGGCCGGCGCCGGCGGCGGGGCCTTCGGCAGGGACTGGTAGTCGACGAGGCCGGAGCTTTCCAGCAGCGTCATGTGGGTCATCACGAACGCGTTGGCCTGGGCGGCCAGCCGGCGGACGACGTCGTTGCGGGTGCTGGCCCGGATGATCCCGATAGCCGGGAAGATCTTGCCGTGCGCGGCCCGGAGCCGGTCGACGTAGATCCGGTCGAACTGCGGACCGGAGGACTCGCGCATCTCCTTCAGCCAGCCCTGCTGGTCGGTGTTCGGCTCGTCCGGCAGCGCGATGCCGAGCTCGGCGGCCGCCTGCCGGTCCATGGCGTCCAGCACCTTGTGCTGCGGCCCGATGTTCCGGCCGATGTACTTGATCCGGTCGTTGGTGCCCTTCTGCACGGCCATCTGGCTGGCCGGCATCTCCCACAGGCCGGCGAGCCGCACCTTGACGACGAAGTCCCGGTCGGCCGCGGTGATCGGGCCGTTCGCCGAGGGGTTGCCCGGCAGCAGCTCGATCGGGTTCGGCACCGGGCCGTTCGGGTCTCCGGAGGGCGCGGCCTGCGGCAGGTGGGCACCGAGCGTCCCGGCGAGCGGCGGTCCGGCCGCCGCGGTCCGGTCGGCGGCGGCCGCCAGGCCGGGCGCCGCCACCAGTCCGCCGAGCAGGACACCGGTCAGGCCGGTGACCACAGCCGCCGCCAATCGCAGGCGTCGGGAGGGGCCGGTTGCCGTCATTGCTAACCCTTTCATGTTCATTCGAATAATGACGACCGTAGGTAACACGCAGGTCTTGGTCAACGCTTCTCTAAGGAGATGGCGATTATTTATGACCAATTTAAGAATCATTTTTTGGGAGCAGTTCTGATCCGCCGGCATCCTCCGAACGGACGATGCCGGCGGTTCGTCACGGCCGGCCACGCTCTTGGCGCCGGTGGCCGGCCGCCGCTTTCGGCGCCCAATCAGTAGGACGAGCCTCCGGCGTCGCCCGAACCGGCGTCGGCCGCGGGCGGCGGAGCCACCGCCTTCGGCGGCGTCTTCGGTACGCAGGTGAGGTTTTTCTTGCCCTCGGGGGTGATCACCCACCAGGTGTTGCCGACGCCCTGGCCCTTCCACTGACCCGGCTTCTTGTCGCCGATGTAGCGGTAGACGGGCCAGCCGCCGATGGTGATCTGGCGGGTGCCGTCCGGGCGGTCCACGGTTCCGATCTTGTCGTCGCTGACGCCCTGCAACTGCGGGTTGCCGTCGGTCAGCGCCGGCGGCCAGACCCGGGCGCAGGTGTCCACGCAGTTCGACGTGGGCGGGTTGGCGGAGTCCTTGTCGAAGCGGTAGAGCACCCAGCCCTTCTGGTCGGTGACCACCGCGCCCATCCGGGGCAGTTTCTTGGCGGCCAGCGTGTCGGTGAGGGCGACGTTCTCCGTCGTGGGCGCCGCGCCCGAACCCTCCACCGCCGGCGTGCCGGTCGGCTCCGCCGAGGCGCCGGCCTCGGCCACCGGCCCACCCGACGCGCCCGCCTGTACGCCGCTGGCGTTGTTGGGGTTGTAGCCCGCGGGGGCGCAGGCTGTGGCGGTGAGGGTGGCCATCGCACCGGCAACGATGACGGATCGCTTGATCAGTGCCACGTGCCCTCCTTCGTCAAGTCAGGTCGCATCGGAGTACGCGGACCGGTCCCGACCGGATGAGGCGATAGACAGTGGACAAAGTCACAGAGATTCGGTGAACCGCATCCGGCGTTCCTACGTACATCCGTTACGCCCTTGTGTGGCCGGGCGGCGGGACGGGCAGGGGGGCACCGGAAATGCCGGCGCTCGGCGCTTTGGGTAATTGCTTCGACGCGTACGGCAACGGCGGACGCCAGCCATTTCCGGGCGTCCGCCGACTGCTGTTGAAACTCTGCGTGCGGCGTTCAGAGCCGCACGGTGACCAGTGGCGTGGCCACGCCCTTCTGATCGATCGACTGCACCTGCACCCGGTCGATGTCCTCTCGGGGCACCGCGGTGGCGGCCTGGAGCAGCAGCGGCATGCTCTGGCTGGCGGTTCCGTACCCGGTGACCGGCACCATCCAGGTGGAGACCACCTCGGAGCCGCCGCCGTGCCGCAGGACGACGAGCCGGCAGTTGCGCGGCCCGGGCAGCCGGGAAATCGCGAACGACAGCTGCGTACCGAACGGCTTCGACGCCAGGATGAGATCGGCCCGGACCCCCGTGCTGTCGTCGGTGGCCGTGTGCTTCTCTCCGCCCTCCAGGTCGGGGCCGCCGAAGCCGGGCCCGGGCTCGCCGTTGACCCAGGTGTCGCCGGGCGCGGGCGTGCTGGTCGTCGCGGTGGGCGCCGGCGGTGCGGCCGTGGTGCGGGTGGCCGAGTGCCGGCCGATGGTGAGCGCGCCGCCGGTGGCCATCACCAGCACGATGAGGCCGGCCGCGATGGCCAGGGACTGCTGGCGGCGGCTGCGCCGGCGGTCCCGGGCCACGGTGACCAGCATCCGGTCCAGCATCGCGTCGTCGGCCGGCGGCCGATCCAGTGCCGGCAGCGTCGTCGGGTCGACCTCGCTCAGCAGCTCGACGACCGGGATCAGCGTCTCCAGTTCGGCGGCGCAGGCCCAGCAGCCCGCCAGATGCTCCTCGAACCGTTCGGTGTTCTCCGGGTCGAGCGCGCCGATCGCGTACGCCCCGACGTCCGAGTGGTCGGCCCGGCTCATTCTGTCACCCCCCGCTCCTGGAGCGCCGTGCGCAGCGCGCGCAGCGCGTAGTAGACCCGGGACTTGGCCGTCCCCAGCGGCAGTCCCAGCTCCTCGGCGGCCTCCGGCACCGTCCGGCCCCGGAAGTACGTCGAGATGAGGATTTCCCGGTGCGGCTGGCTCAGCGCGCGCAGCGCGTCCGACACCGTCATGGTCCGTAGCACCCGCTCGGTGTCGTCCGCCTCGGCGAACGCCTCGAGATCCCGGTCGTACGTCTCGGTCGGCCGGGCCCCCTGGCTGCGGTGGTCGTCGATGGCGATCCGTCGGGCGACCGTGACCAGCCAGGGCCGCAGCGACGACTGACCCTGCGCGCCCAGCCGGTGGGCGTTTCGCCAGGCGCGCAGCAGGGTCTCCTGGACGATGTCCTCGGCGCGCTGCCGGTCGCCGCCGGTCAGCCGCAGCACAAAGGACAGTAACGGGCCCGAGTGCTCCTCATAGAGCTGGCGGACGAGGTTCTCGGAATGCACCGCTTCGCCTGAGCCGGCGGAGTGCCTGCCGGCGGCAGATCGTGGCATCACCGGGTCATCATTGCCGCCCGCGGCCCTTCCGTCGACAACCGTCCATCGTTCGATCGGACGCCGCCCAGTGGTGGCAAGCATTCCGATCCGGCCAGCTTGCCACCCGCCCGCTAGCGCATGCATCCGGACCCTCCGTTCTGGCGGTGCGGTGTGCTGTCACTACCGGGCGCCGCCACATGGTACGGACGCCGGGGGCGGCCGGATTAAGGCTACGGAAAGATTCCCGCGGGCGGCGGCGTCGAGGGTCGCGCGGCGCTGTCCGGAACCGCCCGGGCGCCGCCGGCGAACCGGTCCAGCTCGTCGGCCGCCAGCACCCGGCCGGGGAACCAGTCCCCGGCGGCCCGCCGGGCCAGGCCGGCCACCGGCAGTTCGCCGCGACCGGCCAGCAGCACCAGGTTGCCGAACCGGCGGCCGCGCAGCACGGCCGCGTCGGCCACCAGGCACACCCGGGGGAAGGCCGAGCGCAGGGTCGCCACCTGGCCGCGGGCGTACCGCAGCGGCGGGCCGTCGGCCACGTTGCCCAGGTACGCGCCGGTCGGCCGGAGCACCCGGGCCACCTCCGCCACGAACTCCACCGAGGTGAGGTGGGCCGGCGTCCGGTCGCCGGCGTACACGTCGACCACCACGACGTCGTAGCCGGCGTCGCGCTGGCCGCCCAGCACGGCCCGGGCGTCGCCCACCCGTACCCGCAGCCGGGGATCGGCCCGCCACGGCAGGTGGGCGCGGACCAGGTCGACGAGCGCGTCGTCGTACTCCACCACCCGCTGGTGCGAGCCCGGCCGGGTGGCCGCCACGTAGCGGGGCAGGGTGAGCGCGCCACCGCCGAGGTGCAGCACCCGCAGCGGCGCGCCCGGCGGGGCGATCAGGTCCACCGCCGCGGCCATCCGGCGGACGTACTCGAACTCCAGGTGGGTGGGGTCGGCCAGGTCGACGTGCGACTGCGGGGCCCCGTCCAGCAGCAGGGTGTACGCCGTCGACCGGCCCGGGTCGGGCACGATCTCCGCCCGGCCGGTGTCGACCTGCGCGACGATCCGGTCGTCCCCCCGCCTGCGTGCCACCCAGGAAGTGTAAGGAAGGGCCCCTTCTTATCGGTTTTGGTATAGGAAGGGGCCCTTCCAAACACTCAGCGTGCGGAGCGGGACGCGGCCATGGTGAGGGCCCGGTGCAGCAGCCGGGCGTCGCCGAGCAGCCCGCGCAGCCGCCGCTCAAGCCCGGCGATCGGGATGAGGTTCTGCGGCGCGCGGGGATCCTTGTACGGCGTGGAGGCGAACCGGGGCAGCGTCACCAGGGACAGGTCGGCCAGCGCCACCGCCTCGCCGGTCGGCAGGTCCGGCGAGCACTCCACCCGGACGATGCCGGCCCACGGCGCGCCCGGCGAGCCGGGCAGGCGGAGATACCACGACCAGCCGCCCCAGGCGGTGCCGAGGTGGAACACCGGTGAGCGCTGCCCGGGCGCCAGCGCGGTGACCACGGCCGCCAGCCGGCCGTCGAGGTACTGGCTGTGCTGGGTCTTGACGTACCCGATGGTCCGCGGAAGCTGGCGGCGGTTGCGCAGCGGGCCGTCCACCACCAGCAGGTCCCGGCCGTCGTCGGCGGCCGGGACGTCCCCGCGGGCCGCGCCGGACACCTCGACCTCGAGCGCGGTGAGCGGGCCCTGCACGGCGACCGGCAGCTTGCTCTGCTCGCCCGGGGGCCGCACCCGGTGCACCGGGTAGTGGATCCCGCCCGACCGCACGTCCGCCGCGGACGGGCTCGCCGTGAACAGCCCGCGGGCCACCCGGGCCCCGGCCAGCTCGGCCACGCCGCGGCGCAGGTCGCAGCGGACCACCCCGGCCGCGTACGAGGCGGCCAGCCCCGGGTACGAGGTGCCGTCGTCCTCCCGGGTCCACATCCCGGCGTCGATCCGGCGTACCCCGTCCACCAGCAGGACCACGTCCGGCGCCCGCACGTCGCCGGGCGCGGTCAGCGGGCGCCACGCGGCGGCCGGCACCTCCACGTCCGGATCGACCTGCGCGCTGCTCGGCGCGGCCGGGCCGGCCGGGGCGGCCTCGAACGAGGCCCCGTACGCCGGGTCCCAGGCGTCCACGAACAACCGGGGCACGCCTCAGCCCACCCGCTCCACCCGGGCCGTCCGGGCGTCCTTGCGGACCTCGAACCGCACCGGCACCCGCTCGGCCAGCGCGGGCACGTGGGTAACCAGCCCGACCATCCGGTCGCCGCGGGCCGCGAGATTTTCCAGGGTGGCCGCCACCGTGTCCAGGGTGGCCGCGTCGAGGGTGCCGAAGCCCTCGTCCAGCACGATCGACTCCAGGCTCGCGGAGGTGGTGGACAGCCCGGCCAGCTGCTCGGACAGGGCGAGCGCCAGCGCCAGCGACGCCTGGAAGGTCTCCCCGCCGGACAGCGTGCGCACCCCCCGCCGCAGCCCCGCGTCGTGTTGGTCGATGACGAAGAACTCGCCCTTGTCGTGGACCAGGTCGTATTGCCCGCCGGACAGCTCGCGCAGGATCCGCGACGCGCCCTCGACCAGCAGGTCCAGCGCCTCGGCCAGCAACCAGCGCTCGAAGTTGTTGGCTCGCAGGTGCCCGGCCAGAGTGCGCGCCACCCGGCCGGCCCGCTCGTGCTCGGCGCGCCGCTCGCGCAGCTCCCGCGCCTGCTCGCGCCGCTCGGCGGCCCGGCGCAGGTCGGCCTCGGCCCGCTCCAGGGCCACGGCCGCGGATCGCTGCGGGTCGTCGCCGGCGTCCAGCCCGGCCGCGTCGAACAGCGCCCCGATCCGGGCGCGGGCGGCCGCCACCGCCGCGTGCGCCGCGGCCACCGCCGCGGCCACCCCGTCCCGGGCCGCCCGCCGCCGGTCGGCCTCGCCGGCCGCCCAGCCGCACAACCCGGCCCAGGCGGCGGCCAGGTCGTCCCGCTCGGCGGCCGGCGGCGCGAACTGCGCCAGCCCGTCCCGTACGGTGTCGAACCGGCGCCAGGCCGCGCGTACCCGATCCTCGGCGGCCTCGACCTCGGCCCGCACCCGGCGGGCGTCCTCGCGGGCCCGGCGGACCGCGCCGCCCGCGGCCTCGAGGTCGCGGCGCAGCGCGGCCACGGCGTCGAGGTCCCGGCGCAGCGCCGCCGGGCCGGGGGAGTCGGCCAGCCGGTCGGTCAGCTCAGCCAGCCGAGCGTCCAACTGGTCGTGGGTGGCCCGGCCCCGGTCCAGCCGGCGCTCCCGCTCCCGGACGTCCCGGTCGCGCTTCTCCAGCTCCGCGCGCGCCTTGTCGGCCGCGGCCCGCGCGGTGTGTCCGGCCGCCTCGGCGGCGGCCACGGCCGAGCCGGCCGGCATCCCGGGCACCCGATGCACCGGCTGCTCGCACACCGGGCAGGGCGCCCCGGCCACCAGCGCGGTGCGCAGCGCCGCGGCCCGGTCCGCGGTCTGGGCCTCGGCGTACGCCGACCGGGCGGCCTCCAGCTCGGCGGTGGCCCGGTCGGCGCCGGCCCGCGCCCGGTCCCGGGCCTTGACCGCCTTGGCCAGCTCCGCCTCGGCCGCGGCCAGCTCGCCGGTCAGCGACCCGGCCTCGCCGGCCACCCGGTCCCGCTCCTCGTGCGCGGTCAGCAGCAGGGTCAGCGCCGCCGGGTCGCCGGCGCCGGCCAGCTCGCCGCGCACCTTCTCCTCCTGCTCCTCGGCCCGACCCACCGCACCGGCCGCAGCGGCGGCGGCCGCGCGGGCGTCGGCCACGGCCCGGGCCAGCGTGCCCGCGTCGGCCGGTGCCGCCACCCGATCCAGCTCGGCCAGCTCCGCGTCCAGCGCCACCAGCTCGCCCTCGGCCGCCGACACCGCCGTACGCAGCCCGTCCAGCTCGGGTACCTGGCCGGCCACCGTCGCGGCCAGCTCGCGCCGGGCCGCCACCAGGTGCTCGGCCTCGGTCACCGCCGCGTCGTCCGCCCCGGACAGCCCGGCGAGGAGCTGGTCGACGGCGGCGAGCCGCTCGTCGGCCTGGCCGGCCCGGGCGGTGGCGCGCTTCTGGACCTCCTCGTAGACCCCCAGGCCGAGCAGGTTCACCAGGATCTGCTGCCGGGTCGCCGGCTTGGCGTGCAGGAAGTCGGCGAACTGCCCCTGCGGCAGCACCACGCAGCTGGTGAACTGGTCGTACGGCAGGCCCACCGCGTCCAGCACCGCCTGCTCCATCTCGGCCGGCGTGCCGGCCAGGACCTCGCCGAGGTCGTCCGGGCTCATCCCGGTGTCCAGCCGGTTGATGTCGAAGCCGGGCGACATCAGCTGCAGGCCGGCGTTGCCGGTCTTGGCGTTGCCGCGGGCGTCCCGCCGGACCACCCGGGTGGCCACGTAGCGGGCGCCGGCGGACTCGAAGACCAGCCGGACCCGCGCCTCGGCCGTGGACGGCGCCAGCGCGTTGCCGATGCCGCGGCTGCCGCCCCACCGGGGCACCTGCCCGTAGAGCGCGAAGCAGATCGCGTCCAGCACGGTGGACTTGCCCGAACCGGTCGGCCCGATCAGGGCGAAGAAGTCCGCGTCGGTGAAGTCGATCGTCGTGTCGGCGCGGAAGACGGTGAATCCGTGCAGGTCCAGGCGCAGGGGACGCACTACCGGTCGACCTCCTCGTACAGCTCGTCGAACAGCTCCCGCACCCCGTCCTCGGCCGCGCCGCGGCTGTCCAGGTAGTCGCCGAACAGCTGCCGGGGGGACCGCCCGGCCCGCTGCGCGGCCCGGCTGCCGGTGCCGGCCGCGCTCAGCATCTCGGGGTCGATCCGCACCTCCAGCGCGTTCGGCAGCAGCTCCTGGACCTCCTCGCGCAGGCCGGCGCGGGGGGTCTCGCGGACGTACACCCGCAGCCAGCGGGCCGGCGCGGCGCCGGCGGCGTCGCCGGTTCCGGCCGGATCGTCGGTTCCGGCCGGATCCGCGGTGCCGGCCGGATCCGCGGCGCCGATGGGATCCGCGGCGCCGGCCCCGTCGCCGGACCCGGTCGCGGCATTGCCGCCGGCCGCGCCCCCGGTGTCCTGGCCCGTCTCCTGTCCGCCGGTCGGGCCGTACCGGTCGGCGAGCCGGGTCAGGTCGGCCAGCGTGCCGCGGACCGTGCGCAGCGTGGCGGCCGCCGTGATCGGCACCTCGCGCGCCTTGGCCGCCGACTGGGCGGTCACCTCCACGACGGTCACCGACGGCACGTTCTCCTCCTCGCCGAAGTCCACCGCCAGCGGGCTGCCGCTGTACCGCACCGGGCAGGGCGCTATGACCTGCTGCGACCGGTGCAGGTGGCCGAGCGCCACGTAGTTGGCGCTGGCCGGGAAGACCGTCGCGGGCACGGCGTACCCGAGGACCGTGTGCGCCTCCCGCTCGCCGCCGCCGGCCTGCGCCCCGACCACCGTGAGGTGCCCGGTGACCAGGTGCACCCGGCCGGGCTCGTCGAATCCCTCGGTGAGCCGGCCGAGCAGCCGGCCCACGTGGTCGGCGTACGTCTGGGTGGCCTCGGCCGCGGTGAGGTCGTACATCTCGACCGCGCGCACGGCGTACCGCTGGGACAGGAACGGCAGCGCCACCAGCCGCCACGGCTCGCCGCCGGCGGTGTGGCCGTCGATCACGTGGTCGGCCGCGCTGTCCCGGACGCTGCCCCGCAGCACGATCCCGGCCGCCTCGGCCCACGGCCGCAGCGCGTCCAGCGCCGCGCCGTTGTCGTGGTTGCCGCCGATGGCCACCACGTCGGCGCCGGTGTTGCGCAGCGCGGTCAGGGCCCGGGTGACCAGCCGGGTGGCGTCCGGGGTGGGCGCGGCCGTGTCGTACAGGTCGCCGGCCACGATGACCAGGTCGGGCCGCTCGGCGCGGGCCACCTCGACCACCTGGGCCAGCACCGCGATGTGCTCGGCCGTGCGATTTTGCCCCTTGAGGACCTTGCCGACGTGCCAGTCGGAGGTGTGCAGGATCTTCATGTCGGCCCGCTCAGAACGGGATGTCGTCGTCGGAGATGCCGCCGGCCCGCGAGCCCACCACCACGAACGGGTCGGCCGCCTGGGTGATCGACCGCATCGTCTCCGACGGCGCGGCGCCGGCCTCGGCCACCCGGGTCGCCCAGGCCGGGAACGGGAACTCCAGGCAGAGCGGCACCGGGATGTCCGGCTGGTTGACGAACATGGTGCCCGGCTTGGCCAGCAGCGCCCGCTGGCGCTGGGCGGGCGGCAGGAAGCCGTACTCCGGGCGGGACGCCTCGGCCGGGTCGAGCCGGCCCACCACCTTGATGGCCGAGTTGGTCATGATCCGCCGCTCCACCTCGCTGGCGGTCTGCTGCGCCCCGATCAGGATCACCCCCAGCGAGCGGCCCCGCTCGGCGATGTCCAGCAGGACCTCCTTGATCGGCGAGGAGCCCTCGCGCGGGGCGTACTTGTTGAGCTCGTCCAGCACGACGAACAGCAACGGCTTGGCGGTGCCGGACTTCTCCTTGCGTTCGAACTCGGTTTTCAGTGTCACGCCGACCACGAACCGCTGCGCCCGGTCCGGCAGGTTGTGCAGGTCGACCACCGTGACCTGGGCACTTGCTGCCGTATTGATGGCGTGCGGGCGGCGGGTGGCCAGGTCGCCGCGGATCAACCGGCTCAGGTCCCGCTTGCTGTTGATGAGCCGGCGGGCGAACGCGTTCACCGTGCCGAGCCCGACCGCGCTGCCGGCCCACTCGGCTCGGGTCTCGTCGTCGGACAGCTGCGCCACCACATGGTCGACCAGGTCGGGGTAGGAATTCAGCCGGACCCCGTCGATGCTCACGCCGCCGTCCGCGGGCTGCGCGTGCCGGGCCAGGTGCGCGGCCACCGAGTGCACCACCATCGTGTACTGCTGGCGCTCGTCGTCGGCGTCGGCGAAGACGTACGGCAGCAGCCGGTCGGCGCAGAACTCGGTGAGCGTCCAGTAGAAGCTGTCCACCCCGGTCAGCCGGCTGGTCACGTCGGGCGTGCCGGACGAGTCGCCGGCGCGCGGCGGGGCGTAGACGCGGACGTCCGCGAACGGCCCGGCCGGCAGCCCCAGCCGGGCGTACGCCGCGGTGGTCGGCTGGTCCAGCCGGGTGTTCGGATGGTCGAGGAAGAGCAGGTCCTCGCCCTTGACGTTGAAGATGAGCGCCTTGGCGTTCACGGCGTCGCCGCCCAGCACGCCGGAGCGGAACACCGAGTAGAGCAGGAAGGTGGCGAAGCTGGTCTTGGTGGCCACCCCGGAGATGCCGGAGACGGAGACGTGCGCGCCCCGGCTGCCGTCCAGGAAGTCGGCGTTCAGGTAGACCGGCACGCCGTCCCGGCCCATCCCCATCGGCACCCGACGGTCCATCCGGTCGAAGTGCAGCGCCCGGGCCCGGGCGTCGCCCTCGGCGCGGTGCACCAGCGCGCCCGGCTCCGGCGGCACGTACAGCTCCGGATCGACCCGGGTGGTGGTCACCTCGGCCGCCTCCTGTACCAGGGCCGGCAGCGTGCCGTCGGCGATGGCGAAGACGTCTGAGTCGAACTGCGCGCCCTCGTGCCGCGCCCGGACCTGCGTCACGACGCCGGCGATCAGCACCGGCTCCCGGTCGGGCAGCTCCCGCCGGGTCACCACCACGTCGTCGAGCTGGAGGTAGCTGCCCGGCGCCACCGCGGTCCAGAACTGCAGGGGAGTGGCGTCGGCGGTGCCGAGGACCCGGCCGACCGCCTCGCCCGCCGGCTCACCGGTGGTGGGTTCGTCGGTCATCGCGCCGGCCTTCCGTCCGCATGGTCATCGCACACCTGTTGCATCCTGCCCCACCGGTACGGCCCGACGCCAAGCGACGCGGCCGTGAGTTGGATGAAAGGAAGGGACCCTTGTTATCGCTTTCTGTAGAGGAAGGGCCCCTCGTTCACGCTGTGGTGCTGGCGTGTCACCCGGCGGAACCGTTGCGGGGCGGTCCGCCCCGAGTGCC
This sequence comes from Plantactinospora siamensis, assembly GCF_042434095.1. Lineage (NCBI taxonomy): Bacteria > Bacillati > Actinomycetota > Actinomycetes > Micromonosporales > Micromonosporaceae > Plantactinospora > Plantactinospora siamensis. The sequence goes on along the minus strand of NZ_JBHLUE010000004.1, from coordinate 139,196 downwards.
TGTCGCTAGGGTCGGCAAGTGCGACAGCGGATGGTGCTCGGCGGGGACGTCAACATCCAGGGCCGGCGCGATCCGGCGAAGGCGTTCGCGGGACTGCGGCAGGTGTTCGAGCCGGCCGACGTACGGTTCGTCAACCTGGAGGGCGCGCTGGCGGCGCCGTCCATCGACGGGGTCGACATTCCGCACAAGCCCGGCTGGAGCCACTCCGATCCACGGATGGTCGAGGCGCTTGTCACAGCCCGCATCGACGGCGTGAGCTGCGCCAACAACGTCACCTACCCGGCCGGGGCGATGCTGGCGAGCCTGTCGGCGCTGGACGCCGCCCGCATCGGGCACTGCGGCGCCGGCCCGGATCTGGACTCCGCGTACCGGCCGTTGCTCATCGAGCGCGACGGGACCCGGTTCGGTTTCCTCGCGTACACCTCGATCGCCTTTCCGTACGGCCATGCCGCCGGGCCCGGGACGCCGGGTGTGGCGACGATCCGCGCGACCACCTCGTACATCCCGGATCCGCGCGTGGCCGAGGTGCCGGGCCGGCCGCCGACGGTGCTCACCGAGGCGTACCCGGACCAGCTCGCCCGGTTGGTGACCGACGTGGCGGCGCTGCGGGATCGGTGCGACGTGCTGGTGGTCTCGTGCCACTGGGGTGTGGCGGATCAGCCGCCGTGCCACTACCAGCGGCAGATTGGCCGGGCCGCCGTCGACGCCGGGGCTGACCTGATCATGGGGCACGGCCCGCACTCGATCGGCGGCATCGAGACGTACGCCGGCCGGCCGATCTGCTACAGCCTCGGCAACCTGGTGTTCGACTGGCCCCGGATGACGGGCCGGCATCTCGACGGGTTGCTGCTGGACTGCGCCATCGAGGACCGCCGGCTGCGTACGATCACCGTCCGCGCCACCCGGCGTAATCCCGACAACGAGGTACGACTGCTCGACGGCTCATCCGAGGCGTCGGTGCTGGCCGCCGTCGCCGCACAGTCGGTGGCTTAGATTTCGGGGAAAGATTGGCATCTACCAGCGGCTTCATGCGGCGGTTGGTGGTGAGAGGGGAAGCTCTCGCTCCTGCATCGCAACGGCGGCAAATCCCTCGACCGCGAGGACATCGTCGCGGTCGAGGTAGGGGTAGTCGGCCAAGACCTCGGCGACGGACCTACCGGCGGCGAGCTGACCCAGTACCGCGGTGGCGGTCACCCGGGTATCCCGGATGCAGGGCACTCCGCCCATCCGGCCCGGGTCGACCGTGATCCGTTCGTGTGGCATGGGCTCGAATCTACCGCTCGGGAGCATGTCGACTGCCCAGCGCGGATCGGCGCGCCGGTCCCGCTCAGCGCGGGCGACCGTGGTGCCTTTCGGCGTGCGGACTGGAACGGTCGCTCGTGCGGATCACTCGCCGAATCGGCAGGGACGGGGCCGCTCAAGGCGCGTCGCATCCAGTACGACATCGTCGTCCCGGTCCGGCAACGGTACCGGCCCCGGCTCGCTGAGCAGGTAGAAGGCGGCTGCGGGCCGTCGTCGTACCCAGGCCAGCACGTCCTCGCGGGTTCCCTCGACCTCCTCGATGCCGGCCGGTTCGCCGTTCGGGCCCGGCGATTCGAACGGGTCCTGCCAGCTGGCGGCCCACACGATCTCCGGCGTCGACGTACCGATGTCCTTCAGGTGAACGAAGATGGTTCCGTGGCCGGGCCGCGGCGTGTCGAGACGTTGCGGCGTATCCGGGGGCAGCGGCGTACCCGGCGGCAGGTAGTGCCGGGGCATCGACGGATGGTCGCCCATCACCCGTCCGTTCCCGGGCGGCGGGCGATGGTGATGCCGAGCAGGACCGGGCCGCCGGCGGTCGGCGTGCCGCAGCCCGGCGAGCCGCCCTTGCCGGACGAGCAGCCGCCGCAGCCGCCGCTCGGGCAGCCGCGACCGATCTCCTCGACCGTGAGCCGTCCCTTGCGGACCCAGTAGTCGACCATCGAGTCGATTTCGTCCCGGCCGACCCCGACCCGCCGGGCCACGTCGTCCAGGCTCACCCCGCCGCGCTCGGCCGCGCGGATCTCGGCGAGCACCCGCCGCAGCGGCGAGGCGCTCACCACAGCGGGCTCCGCGCCGGCGCCGCTGTCACCACAGCAGGCTCCCCACCTGGAAGACGGCCACCGACAGCACCCAGGCCACGACGAACTGGATGCCCATGCCGATCAGCGTCCACCTCGTGCCGATCTCGTGCCGCTGCGCGGCGACCGTGGCCATGCAGGGCGTGTATGCGAGCAGGAACACCATGAACGCCAGCACGGCCGCGCCGGTGTGCCCGTGCGAGGTGGCCTGGAAGGTGGCCCCCAGCCGGTCGCCCAGCCCGCCCGCGTGGTGCAGGTCGGCCGGTTCGGCGGCGCTGTACGTCTGCGCGAAGGTGGCCACCACGGCCTCCTTGGCCACGAAGCCGGTGATCAGCGCCGAGGAGGCGTGCCAGTCGGCGTACCCGGCCGGGGCGAAGACCGGGGCCACGGCGTTCGCGGTCACGCCGTACAGGCTGTGCCGGACCGGGCTCTCGCCCGCCGCGGCGGCGCCGACGGAGATCGAGGAGAGCAGCCAGACGGCGGTAACGGTGGCCACGATGATTCCGCTGGCGGTCCGCAGGAAGCCGGCCAGCTTCTGCCAGGTCTGCGCGCCGATCACCCGCATCGTGGGCCGACGGTACGGCGGCAGCTCCAGCACCATCGCCTCCCGGGTGTGTCCCCGGAACAGCGTCCGGCGCAGCGCCAGCCCGATGCCGATGATGAGCGCGATGGACAGCACGTACATCCCAAAGACCACCGTGCCGGCTGCGCTGCCGAAGAAGATGTTCGCCAGCAGCACGTACACGGTCAGCCGGGCGCTGCAGGTGACGTATGGCACGAGTAGCCCGGTGAGCAGGCGCTGCCGGGTGTCGCCGAGGATCCGGGTGCCGGCCACGGCCGGCACGTTGCAGCCGAAGCCGACGACCAGCGGCAGGAACGCCCGGCCGGGCAGGCCGATCAGCCGCATGAAGCGGTCCACCACGAACGCCGCCCGCGCCATGTAGCCGGAGTCCTCCAGCAGCGCCAGCAGCACGAACATGATGGCCATCAGCGGTACGAAGGTGAGCAACTGCCCGACGCCGGAGACCAACCCGTCCAGCACCAGCCGGCCGAGGAAGCCGCGGGCCCCCACGCCGACGGAGTCCAGCAGCCAGGACGTCCCGTCCCGGGCCGGGCCGTCCAGCAGGGCCTGCAGGCCCGCCTGCAGCGGCGCGGCCACCCGGGTGGTGGCGACGAAGACCCCCCACATCACCAGCAGGAAGGCCGGCAATCCCAGCCAGCGGGAGGTGAGCACCCGGTCGATCCGGTCCGACCAGGTGACGCCGCCGGCCCCGCTGCGGCGTACCGCGGCGGTCACCACCTCGTGCACCCAGCCGTACCGGCGCTCGGCCACCAGTGTCTCGACGTCGAGGTCGTCGAGGTCGCCGATGTCGGCCAGGTCGTCGAGGCCCGCGTCGCCTGCCGGTGCGGCCGGCCCGCCTGCCGGTGCGGCCGGCCCGCCCGCCGGTGCGGCCGGCCCGCCCGCCGGTCCGGCCGGCTCGTCGGCCAGCATCCGCTGGCGCAGCTCGGCCAGCCGGGGCTCCAGGGTGGCCAGCTCGGCGCGGGTGTCCGGCGGCAGCGCCGCCAGATGGTCGCTGTCCGGGCCGTCGGCGAGCAGTTGCAGCGCCAGCCACCGGGCCGGGAACCGGCCGGCCACCGAGGGCCGGGTGGCCAGCTCGGCGGTCAGCTCGGCCACCGCGTCCTGTACGGCCCCACCGAGGTCGACCGGGTCGGGTCGGCGGGCCGGGCCGGCCGCGGTCAGCGCGGACACCACGGCCGCGCCCAGCTCCGCGCCGCCCTGCCGGCGCCGGGGCACGACCGGCACCACCGGTACGCCGAGCCGGCCGGCCAGCGCCGCCGGGTCGATCCCGATGCCCCGGTGTTCCGCCACGTCGGCCATGGTCAGCGCCACCACCACCGGGATGTCGGTGGCCAGCACGTGCGCCAGCAGGTACAGGTTGCGGGCCAGGTTCGCCGCGTCCAGCACCACCACGGCCAGCTCCGGGCGGCCCGTCAGGCCGCGGTCCACCAGCAGGTCGCGGGTGAGCTGCTCGTCGGGCGAGGCCGGCAGCAGGCTGTACGTCCCGGGCAGGTCGACCACCTCGACCGTGTGCCCGGGCAGCCGCCAGGTGCCGGTGGCCACATGCACGGTCTTGCCGGGCCAGTTACCGACGTGCTGCCGGGCCCCGGTCAGCGCGTTGAACAGCGTGGACTTGCCCACGTTCGGGTTGCCCACCAGGGCGATCCGGCCGAGGTGCCCGGGGCGCGAGCCGACCGGCTCGGCCGGCGGCAGGGTCTCCAGGACCGGCTCGCAGCACGGCGCCGGCCGACCCCGCGCCGCGCCGGTGGTCGTGGCGCTGGCCGGGTGGGTGGCCGCGCTGGCCGGGTCGGTGGCCGCGCTGGCCGGCCGGGTGGTGGCGCTGGCCGGGCGGGTGGTGGCGCTGGCCGGGCGGGTGGTGGCGCTGGCCGGGCGGGTGCGCGGCATCAGGCCGGCACCGGCGCCGGCGACACGAGCACCGCCCGGCAGGCCTCGACGTCCAGGGCCAGCCGGGCATCTCCGAGCGCCAGCAGCAGCCCGCCGGTCGCTCCCCGGCCCAGTACGCGAATGCCGCGTCCGGGCACGAAACCCAGCTCAAGCAGCCGGCGGCGCAGCTCGCGGGGAGCGCGCACGGCGCTCAGCAGCGCGGTGCCGCCGACGCGGACCTCGGTGAGGTTCATCCGCTTTGCCTCTCGGGGTGCACTGTTATAAGGCAAGCCTAAGGTAACAGGAGGCGAAGGCCGCTCGTCCATCCCTCGCCGGATCGCGGCCCACCTCTCACCCGGCGCGCCGGCGGTGATCGACATGTTAGGAAGGGCCCCTTCCTATACAAAAAGCGATAAGAAGGGGCCCTTCCTTTCAACCGTCCCGGTGTCGGCGGTAGTGGAGGAGCAGGGTGCCGTCGGGGGCCGCGAGCGCCTGCCGCAGGGCCATCCCGCGCGGCGGCGCGGGCGGGCCCGCGGTGATCCGCCCGGCGCCCGGGCCGGCCAGCAGCGGGCTGACGGTGAGGCACAGCTCGTCGACGAGGTCGGCCGCGGTGAGTGAGCCGAACAGCAGCGGTCCGCCCTCGCAGAGCAGCTGGGCCAGCCCGCGGGAGCGGAGCGCGGCCAGGCCGGCCGCGAGGTCCACCGTGCCGTGCCCGAGGCGCAGGATGTCGGCCACCTCGTCCAGCCCGGCCGGCACCGCCGCGTCGGCCCGGGTGAGCAGCACGGGCCGGACCGGAGCGTCGGCGAAGATCGGGTCGGTGGGCGCGAACCGGGCTGATCCGGACACCACGACCAGGGTGGGCTGCTCGGGCAGGCCGTTTTCCCGCCGCCACGCTCGGCCCGCCTCACCCAGCCGTAGCCCGCCGTAGCCCTCGGCCCGCAGCGTGCCTGCCGCCACCACCACGGCGTCGGCGAGCCGGCGCAGCAGCGGCAGGACCCGGCGGTCGGCCGGCGGGGAGAGCCCGGCCGAGTATCCGGCCAGCTCGACCGCCCCGTCCAGGCTGGTGACGAAGTTGACCCGCAGCGCGGGCCGGGCCGGTCGGCCGTACCCGGCGAGGATCCCCGCGTCGTCCAGGCCGCCGGTCGACGGTTCCGGCCAGATCCGTCGGATCTCCGCCACCGGTGTCATTCGCTGGCCGGACCGGTGACCGGTGGCGCGGGTACGGGGGTACGGTGCTGGCAGTCGCACCAGTTGGCCCCCCGGCAGTCGTCGTGTCGGCGCTCCCGGCACGCGCGGCAGATCATGCGGGGAGCCTATGCCAAGGGGGCGGGGGACATGCCGCGTCACATCTACCAGCTCCGGGTGTCCCTCGCGGAGGTCTCGCCGCCGGTCTGGCGCCGGGTGCAGATCCCCGGCGGCTACACGCTGGACCGGGTACACCGGGTGTTCCAGCACGTCTTCGGCTGGCAGGACTGCCACCTGCACTCCTTCGAGATCGACGGGGTGTCGTACGGCGTACCCGATCCGGACGGCGAGCTGGTGCTGCGGGACGAGCTGGACCACCGGCTGGACGCGGTGGCCGGCAAGGGCAGCCGGTTCCACTACACGTACGACTTCGGCGACTGGTGGCAGCACGACGTGACGGTGGAGGACGTGTTCGCCGCCGATCCGGACGAGCGCTACCCGCTCTGCCTGGGCGGGGAACGGTCCGGGCCGCCGGAGGACGTCGGCGGTCCGTACGGATACCGGCGGTTCCTCGCGGCGCTGGCCGACCGGGACGATCCGGAGCACTCCGCCATGCTCGGCTGGGTCGGTCGGGCCTTCGATCCGGCCGCCTTCGACGCCACCCGGGCCACCACGCTGGCCCGCCGGATGAGCTGACCAACCGGTTTCCGCAAGCGCGCTCGCACAGCACTGTGATGACAGTCGATCAGGATCACGGAATGGGAACGCTCCCAAAGAAGTCTTGACGGTGTGCGGCGCGGACCGGCACCCTCAGGTGGTGACGAACCCAGCGACCGATCAGCGCGTGCCCTTGCTCGGCGCGGAGCCCCGGCTCACCTTCCCGTCCGGCTTTCGTTGGGGGACCGCCACGGCGGCCTACCAGATCGAGGGCGCGGTGGCGGAGGACGGCCGGACCCCGTCGATCTGGGACACCTTCAGCCACACCCCCGGCCGCGTGGTCGAGGGGCACACCGGCGACGTGGCCTGCGACCACTACCGCAGGTACGCCGACGACGTACGGCTGATGGCGGAGCTGGGGCTCACCGCATACCGGTTCTCGATCGCCTGGCCCCGGGTGCAGCCCGGCGGCCGCGGCCCGGCCAACCAGGCCGGCCTGGACTTCTACCGGCGGCTCGTGGACGACCTGCTGGAGCACGGGATCGAGCCGTGGGCCACGCTCTACCACTGGGACCTGCCGCAGGAGCTGGAGGACGCCGGCGGCTGGCCGGAGCGGGACACGGCCGAGCGGTTCGCCGAGTACGCCGCGCTCACCCACGACGCCCTCGGCGACCGGGTGCGGAACTGGACCACCCTCAACGAGCCGTGGTGCTCGGCGTTCCTCGGCTACGGCTCCGGCGTACACGCCCCGGGCCGGTCCGACGGCGCGGCCTCGGTCCGCGCCGCGCACCACCTGATGCTCGGGCACGGCCTGGCCGTGCAGGCCATGCGCGAGGCCCGGCCGGAGAACAACTTCGCCGTCACGCTCAACCTGTACGCGGTCTCGCCGGCCACCGACAGCGAGGCGGACGCCGACGCGGCCCGCCGGATCGACGGCCTGTCCAACCGGATCTTCCTGGACCCGCTGCTGCGCGGCGAATACCCCGAGGACATTCGGGCCGACCTGCGCGAGGTCAGCGACTTCCGGCACGTCCGGGACGGCGACCTGGCCACCATCGCCACCCCGCTGTCGATGCTGGGCATCAACTACTACAGCCGGCACGTGGTGGCCGCCCCCGAGCCGGGCGCCGACGGGACGGACCAGCCCGGCGACGCCACCTGGCCGGGCAGCGAGTCGGTCCGGTTCGTCACCCGCGGCCTCCCGGTCACCGACATGGACTGGGAGATCGACGCCCCGGGCCTGGACGAGACGCTGCGGCGGGTGCACCGCGACTACACGGACGTGCCGCTCTATATCACCGAGAACGGGGCCGCCTTCGTCGACAAGCTGGTCGGCGACGAGGTGGACGATCCGGACCGGTCGGCCTTCATCGACGCCCACCTGCGAGCATGCCACGACGCCATTTCGGCCGGTGTCCCACTCCGCGGGTACTTCCTCTGGTCTCTGCTGGATAATTTCGAGTGGGCGTGGGGGTACACCAAGCGGTTCGGCATCACGTACGTCGACTTTTCCAGTCAGCGCCGCATCCCCAAGTCCAGCGCCAGGTGGTATGCCGACGTGATCCGGCACAACGGCCTGGCGGCAGGGTAGCGACGCCGGGCGCCGATCCGGCCGGCGTTGACGGCGCGGTGCGGACCGACGCCGGGAAGGCCGACGTCGCAAGGAGCACAGGACGATGGTTACGCGAAGCCGCTCGCTCGGGCGGCCGACACTGGACGCGGTGGCGGCACGGGCGGGCGTGGGTCGCGGCACGGTCTCCCGGGTCGTGAACGGGTCCCCACAGGTCAGCCCGGAGGCCCGGGCCGCCGTGCAGGCCGCGATCGACGAACTGGGGTACGTGCCGAACCGCGCCGCGCGGGCGCTGGTCACCCAGCGCACCGACTCGGTGGCGCTGGTGGTGTCCGAGTCCGGCGACCGGGTGTTCGGCGAGCCCTTCTTCGCGGGCATCGTCCGGGGCATCAGCTCCGGGCTGCTCGAGACGCCGTTGCAGCTCTGGCTGGCCATGGCGCAGTCGCCGGCCGAGCGGGAGCGGATGGAGCACCACCTCACCAGCCAGCACGTCGACGGCGTGCTGCTGCTGTCGCTGCACGACGACGACCCGCTGCCCGCGCTGCTGCAGCAGCGCGGGCTGCCCGCCGTGCTCGGCGGCCGGCCGGCCTGGATGCTGCAGCCCGGCGCCCCGCCCGCGTACTTCGTCGACGTGGACAACGTCGGCGGCGCCCGCCAGGCCGTCGAATACCTGCTCGGCCGGGGTCGCCGCCGGGTGGCCACCATCGCCGGCCCGCAGGACATGGGCGCCGGCCTCGCCCGGCTCGCCGGCTATCGCGCGGCGATCGAGGCGGCCGGCGAGCAGGTCCCGGAGCACCGCATCGCGTACGGCGACTTCAGCGAGACCAGCGGCGCGGCCGCGATGCGTACGCTGCTCGAAACGGACCCGGAGCTGGACGCCGTGTTCGCGGCCTCCGACCTGATGGCCTGCGGCGCGCTGCGGGTGCTGCGGGAGTCCGGCCGGCAGGTGCCGGAGGACGTGGCCCTGGTCGGCTTCGAGGACTCGCCGATCGCGCGCCAGGCCGACCCGCCGCTCACCACGGTCTTCCAGCCGGTCGAGGAGATGGGCCGGCGGATGGCCCGGCTGCTGGTGTCGCTGATCCGCGGCGACGACCTGTCCACCCCGTACGTGCTGCTCGACACGCACGTGGTGCCCCGCGCCTCCGCCTGAGGCGCAAGGAAGGGCCCCTTCTTATCGTTTCCGGTATAGGAAGGGCCCCTTCTTAACGGCTCGCGCCCGCGAGGGTGGTCAGTCCGGCGCGGCCCAGCGGCGCAGTTCGCGCCTGGCCAGCGAGGCCCGGTGGACCTCGTCGGGGCCGTCGGCCAGGCGCAGCGTGCGGGCCTGGGCCCAGAGCGCGGCGAGCGGGGTGTCCTGGCTGACCCCGGCCCCGCCGTGCGCCTGGATCGCCTTGTCGATCACCCACTCGGCCATGGCCGGCGTACCGATCTTGATGGCCTGGATCTCGGTGTGCGCGCCCCGGTTGCCGACCGTGTCCATCAGCCAGGCGGTCTTGAGCACCAGCAGCCGGGCCTGCTCGATGCGCACCCGGGACTCGGCGATCCAGTCCCGCACCACGCCCTGCTCGGCCAGCGTCCGGCCGAACGCGATCCGCGTGGAGACCCGCCGGCAGAGCAGCTCCAGCGCCCGCTCGGCCATCCCGATCAGCCGCATGCAGTGGTGGATCCGGCCGGGCCCGAGCCGGGCCTGGGCGATGGCGAACCCGTCACCCTCGCCGCCGATGAGGTTCGCGGCGGGCACCCGTACGTCGTCGAAGACCACCTCGGCGTGCCCACCGTGCGGCGCGTCGGTGTAGCCGAACACCGTCATCCCGCGCCGCACCGTCACGCCCGGGGTGTCCCGGGGGACCAGCACCATGCTCTGCTGCCGGTGCCGCTCGGCGGACGGGTCCGTCTTGCCCATCACGATGAGGATCTCGCAGCGCGGGTCCATCGCGCCGGAGGACCACCACTTGCGGCCGTTGACGACGTACCCGTCGCCGTCCCGGGTGATCCGGGTGGCGATGTTGGTGGCGTCCGAGGAGGCCACCTCGGGCTCGGTCATGCAGAACGCCGAGCGGATCTCGGCGTCCAGCAGCGGGCGCAGCCAGCGCTCGCGCTGAGCGTCCGAGCTGAACTCGGCCAGCAGCTCCATGTTGCCGGTGTCCGGAGCGGCGCAGTTGAGCGCCTCCGGCGCGAGGTGCGGGCTGCGCCCGGTCAGCTCGGCCAGCGGCGCGTACTGCAGGTTGGTGAGGCCGGCGCCGTACCGCGGGTCGGGCAGGAACAGGTTCCACAGCCCGCGCCGGCGGGCCTCGGCGGTGAGCTCGGCCATGACCGGTGGGCGGTGCCACGGGTCGCCGGCCGCGGCCACCTGCTCGGCGTGCACCCGCTCGGCCGGGTAGATCCGTTCGTCGAGGAACGCGGTGAGCGCCTCGTGCAGCTCGGCCGTCCGCGCGTCGAAGCCGAAGTCCATCTAGCGTTCTCCGATCCTGGCCAGCCCGCGCTCGACCAGCGGCGGCACGAGCTGGCCGATCCGGTCGAAGCCCTCGCCGAGGGTCTGCCCGAGCGTGTGCCGGTAGTGGATGCCCTCGCAGATCACCGCGAGCTTGAAACAGCCGAGCGCCACGTGCCAGTCCAGCGGCCCGACGTCGGCGCCGGCCCGGTCCGCGTACCGGTCGATCAGCTCGGCGCCGGTCGGGAAGCCGGCCCGCGGCCCGAGCCCGTCGGCCACCGCGTTGCCGGCGGCCAGGTCGCTGTCGCCGAGCACGTCCCAGTACGTCAGCAGCAGGCCGAGATCGGTGAGGGGGTCCCCCAGGGTGGCCATCTCCCAGTCCAGCACGGCCCGCACGGCCACCGGCTCGGCATCGGCCAGCAGGTTGTCCAGCCGGTAGTCGCCGTGCACGATCCGGCCCGGGCGCTCGGCCGGCACGGTGGCCGCCAGCCGGTCGCGCAGCTCGTCGATGCCGGGCAGGGGTCGGCTGCGGGAGCGGTCGAGCTGCCCGCCCCACCGCCGTACCTGCCGGGCGAGGAAACCCTCCGGGCGGCCGAAGTCGGCCAACCCCACCGCCTCGGGCGGCACCCGGTGCAGTGCGGCGAGCGTGTCCATCATGGTCATCGCCAGCTCGCGCCGCTGCCCGTCGGTGAGCCGGTCGGTCTGCCGCCGGGTCCGGAACACGGTTCCGGGCACCCGGCTCATCAGGTAGAACGGCGCGCCGAGGACCGCCGGATCCGCACAGAGCAGCAGGGCCTCCGGCACCGGCACGGCGGTGCCCGCCAAGCATGAGATCACCCGGTGTTCCCGCGCCATGTCGTGGGCGGTGGCGAGCACGTGGCCGAGCGGCGGCCGGCGCAGCACGAACTCCCGGTCGCCGGCCGAGACCAGATAGGTGAGGTTGGACCTGCCGCCGGCGATCAGCTCGGCCCGCAGCGGCCCGGCCAGCAGGTCCGGCCGGTGCTCGCGCAGGTGGCCGGCGAGCCGGGCCAGATCGAGCCCGGCGGGGGAGCCGGCCGCCTGATCATCCATCCGGACAGTTGATGTCAGCCGGGCCGCCGTGTCAACCCGGCGTGATCTTCACCCACCTGTCGAATGGCCCGGACGCCGCGGCGTGGACCGGCCCCAGGCTTTGCGGCTGGGACACCTCCGTGCAACAGGAACGAAACGGTCACCGGGCAGGGTGGGTTTCAGCGGTCGCGGGGGCGGACCGCGGAAGGGGACGACATGGTGTTGCGACTTCGGGTGAGCCTGCCCGACCGGCCCGGCACGCTCGGCCAGGTGGCCCGCACGATGGGCGTGTCCGGGGCCGACATCGTGCAGGTGGTGGTGCTGGAGCGGTTGGCGGGCCGCGCCGTCGACGACTTCACGGTCGTCTGGCCGGGCAGCATCCGGGTGGAGCGGCTGCTCGCCGGCCTCGGGGCCATCCCCGGCGTGCACGTGATCGGGGTGTGGCGGGCGGTCGGCGCGCCGACCGGCGGCGGGGCGGACGCGGAGCTGCTGGCGCAGGTGGCGGCCAACCGGGTGGACGGGCTCGGCACGCTGGTCGACGCCGTGCCGGGGCTGCTGGCCGCCGACTGGGCCGCCGTGGCGGTCGTACCGGCCGACTGGGCGAGCCGGCACCTGGACGCGGTGCCGGGCGGCGGCGGGGCCGAGCCGGCGCTCGCGTACGGCAGCTGGCGGGTGCCCGATCCGCCGCGGCTGCCCGCCGTGACGCCGCTGCGGGCCCGCGCCTGCGAGGGCGCGGACGGCTGGCACTACGCGGTGGCCCCGTTCGGGCGGGCCGGTCTGGTGCTGGTGGTGGCCCGCGGCGATGAGGACGGGCTGCCGGCCGCGGCGTTCCACGTCACCGAGATCGACCGGATCGCGCAGCTGGTCCGGGCCGTCGCCGTCATCCTCGGCGACCGGCTGGACCTGGTGACCGCCCCGCCGCTGGCGGGCGGCCGCTGATCGACTCCCGGGCCGGCAGGGCCAGCTCGGCCCGGGTGGAAACCGCCGCCGCCGGCGCGACGGCCGGCCGCCTTCCGGGGCGGCCGGGGTCGGGCCGGCGGGGCGGATGGTGGAGGTGGCGCCGGATGCCGCCCGCGGTCGGTGGGGCCGGGCGGCAGCGCCCCGGGTCGAGCGGCGCCGCCCATGCGGGATGGGCGGTGGCGTCGCGGACCCGGTGGCGCCCGCCCACGCGGGGTGGGCGGTGGCGCCGCGGGCCGGGCGGCGTGGCCCGGACCGCCGGGTAGGGCGCCCGTGCGGGCGGGTGGTCGGTTCCGCACGGGCGTCATCCCGGATGCCCGCGCTTGTCCGTACGGGCATCCGGCGACTATCCACCGGATATCGCCCCGGGAAACCCCACCGGCGGCGCAAGCTGGAGCTGGGTGGGCGCGCGCCGCACCCGCGGTCGCCCCCACCGGACCACCGGCGGTCCCTGCCGGTGGTGTGGAAGGAGGCCGTGATGGCACTGTGGCGGATCCGGGCGACCGTGGACGATCGGCCCGGCTATCTCTCCGTCCTGACCGCGAGCCTGGCGCTGCGCTCGGTGAACATCCTCACCGTGCAGGTGCACACCACCGAGGCCGGCGCGGTGGACGATTTCCTCGTGGACGCGCCCGACGGGCTCACCGAGGCCGATCTGCTGGCCGCCGTGGAACGCGGCCGCGGCCGCGCCTGCTGGGTGGCGCGCAGCAATGCCAAGGTGCTGATGGACCAGCCCACCCGGGCGCTGGCCCTGGCCGGCCGGCTGGTGCGGGATCCGGAGCGGCTCGACGTGGCGCTGCGGGACCTGCTGGGCGCCACCGACGTCACCTGGCGGCCGGTGCCCCCGGCGCCCCGCGGCGGCGAGCCGGGATCACCGACGCCCCGCGGGGGCGAGCCGGCATCACCGACGCCCCGCGGCGGCGAGCCGGGATCGCCAACGGCGCGCAACGGCGAGCCGGGGTCACCGGTCGCCGGGTTCGGTGACGGCTCGATGCTGCTGGCCGACCCGGCCGGCGGATCCTTCGAGGTGACCAGGACGGCGCCGGGGTTCACCCCGGCCGAGTACGCGCGGGCGCAGGCCATGGTCGACCTCGCGGCCGTGGCCGCCGAGCGGGCCGTCGACCGGGTCACCCTGCTGCTGCCCGACGGGACCGAGGCCGAGGTCCGGGCCGCCGCCGAGAGCGACCTGCCGGCCGTACGCCGGATGCACGCCCGCTGCTCGGCCGGCAGCCGCCGGCGTCGGTACCTCAACCCCGCCGGCCCGACGGACCGGCAGCTGCGCCGGCTTCTCGACCCGCCGCGCGGCGCCAGCCTGGTGGCCACGGTGGACGACCCGGCCGAGGACGGCCCCCGGGTGGTGGCGCTGGCCGGGATGCTCGCCGATGGCGACCTGGCCGAGGCGGGGCTGCTGGTGGAGGACGCCTGGCAGCGGCGCGGGCTCGGCACGGCGCTGGCCCGCCGGCTGGTGACGCATGCCCGCCGGCACGGGTACGTGGCGCTCGTCGGGCACGCCACCGCGGGTGATCCCGCGCTGCCCGGGCTGCTCCGCCGGATCGCGCCCGCGGCCCGCACCGACCGGGACGGCCGCCTCCTGACCGTGGTGCTCCCGCTGGCGCCCGGGGCCCCGGCCCCGGGCGCCCCGGCCGCCGCCGGCGCCTGACGTGGGATGACCCGGCCGGTCAGCTCGTGAAGGTGATCCGCCGACGGCGGACGAGCGTGAGGACCACTCCGCCGGCGATGAGCGCGGTGCCGCCGAGGGCGATGCCGCCGGCCGCGACACCGGTGATCGGCAGCGAGCCGCCGCCGGTGTCACCGCCCCCGCCACCGGCGCCGCCGGTGGGGGCGCCCGAGCCGGGGGTGTCGGTCGGCGGGGTCCCGCCGCCCGGGTTGTCCGTGGGCGGGGTCCCGCCGCCGGGGTTGTCGGTGGACGGTGTGCCGCCGCCGGAGTTGTCGGTGGCGCACGGCTGGAGCCAGAAGACCTTGTGCTTGCCGGCGCCGTGGCCGTCGGTCAGCTCGACCGTCAGCTGGAGGTGATAGCCCTGCTTCGGATGCGCGGCCAGCCCGATCAGCCGCAGGTCGTTCGCCGACAGGGGGATGACCGCGTCGTGGTCGTTCTCCGCGCCGCTCGCGGGGTCATCGCTGATCACCCGGTTGGTGATGGCGAGCACCACCTGGCCGGTCCCCGACGGCGGCTGGGCGGTCAGGGTGATGTCGGCGCGCTGGTTGAGGTCGAAGTTGAAGAATTCGATCTCGAAGTCGCAGGCGACGTGGGGCTGGTTGTCCACCTTGTCGTCCAGGGGCGCGCCGTCGATCTTGACGGTGCCGTTGTCCCCCTTCGGGTTGTGGCCGTCGGCGGCTTTGACCGGGCCGACCGCCCCGGCCCAGCCCGGAGTGGTGAGGCCGAGAGCGGCCGTGGTGGCTGCCGCGCACAGGGCCACCCGGGCCACCTGCCGACGCTGCTGCATGAGCTTCCTCCGAGGGGTCGAGGGGGACAGCACATGATCGCACCGGGGTGGCCCACCCTCGACATCGGATAAACAGTCCCACCTGCGGGAACACCTCGGCTGTCCTGGCCGCCGACCGAATCCCGCCCGGCGTGTCCGCGTAACACCGGACGCACCCGTGGCGCTTGGCGAGCCCTCGGCGGACGGGCGCCGGCCCGGCCCGCGCTCAGCGATACAGGCCCTTGACGTAGTCCGGCCCGTAGTGCCGCTCCAGATGGGCGAGGTCCTCGTCCGGCTGCACGGCCTTGGTGATCCGGGCCCGGGACGGCAGCGCGTCCGGCGCCCAGCTCTCCGGCCGCCACAGGTCGGAGCGCAGGAACGCCTTGGCGCAGTGGTAGAAGACCTGCTCGATCTCCACGATGACCGCGAACTGCGGTCGGTGTCCCTTCACGACCATCCGGTCGAAGAAGGGCGCGTCCCGCACCACCCGGGCCCGGCCGTTGATCCGCAGCGTGTCGTCGCGGCCCGGGATCAGGAAGAGCAACCCGACGTGCGGGTTGTCGAGGATGTTGTGGAACCCGTCGGCCCGCCGGTTGCCGGGTCGCTCCGGGATGGCGATGGTGGTGTCGTCGAGCACCAGCGCGAAGCCCGGCGGGTCACCCTTGGGTGAGACGTCGCAGTCGCCGTCCGCGCCGGCCGTGGCCACCAGGCAGAACGGCGACGCCCCGATCCACTGCCGGTCAACCTCGTGCAGCCGGGCGCGCTCCTTGGTGATCGATCGCCGGCCGGGCTGCCCCAGCAGCTCGCGCAGCTCCTCGTGCGACGTCACCTCGACATGGTCCGGGTGCGCCCCGGTCGGGCCGGTCGCCACCGGCTCATCGGTCGTCGTCATGGTTCCTCCCCCGCGTGGCTGCCACGGATTCTATGCCGGGAAGATGGCCGGGCAGTGGGCGCCAGGGCCGGGCGCGCGCAGCGAGATCAGGTACGCGTCGACAGCCGCCCGGACGCAGCTCGTCTCCGCGTAGTCGGCGTGCGAGGCGCCGTCGTAGGTGAGCAGCACGGCGCTGCGCCCGATCTGCCGGCCGGCGTCGACCGCCCCGGGGTACGGGGTGGCCACGTCGTACCGGCTGTTGACCATGAGTAGTGCGGGCGCGCCGCGGACGACCAGCCGGTGCTGCGGGTTCGGCACCGGGCCGGGGAAGCCAAGGCACCCGGTGACGTCCTGGATCGCGGTGCTCGACAGCCGGGTGTGCGGCGCCGTCCGCCGCATGGCCTCCCGCAGCCGGCTCAGGTCGGCGAACCCGGCCACGTTCCAGGCGTGGTCCTCACAGATGACGGCGGTCTTGGCGGCCTCCTCGGCGGACCAGGGTTCGACCGGTCCCGGCTGGGGCCGTTGGGTCACCGCCGGCTCCTCGTCGATGGTCCGGAGGTTCTGTGCCAGCGAGGGCCACCCGCCCACCCCGGTCAGCTCACCGCGAAGGGCGCCGGCCAGGTCCTCGACGGTGACCCGCTGGTCGGGGGCGCCCGGCACATAAAGGGTGCCCCGGCTGGCCCGGGCATAGACCCGGTCCAGAGCCGCTCGCGGGTCATGGGGATACAACGCGCATGCCGGCGTCCGTCCGCACCACTCGGCGAACTGGTCGAAGGAGCCCTCCAGGGCCCGGCTGAGCCTGACGGCGGCCCGGGTGGCGCCCACGCTGTGGTCCTCGTCGCTGTCCAGCGCCATCGCCCGGATGCGCCCGGGGAACAGCTCGGCGTACTGCTCGCCGATCAGCGTGCCGTAGGAGAGCCCGGAGAAGGTCAGCCGGTCCTCGCCGAGGGCCGCCCGGATCGCCTCGACGTCCCGGGCCGTGGAGCCGGTGTCCAGGTGGTCGAAGAGCGGGCCGGTCGCCGACCGGCAGCTGGTCATGAGCGCCCGGTTGTACCGGATGAGAGCCGCGAAGCCCGACCGGTCGGTGGGGTAGCGGGACACCGGGTGGGCCAGCAGCTCCGGGTCACATTGGACGGGGTGGCTGAGCCCGAAGCCGCGCGGATCCCAGGACACCAGGTCGAATCGGGCCCGGACGAGGGCGGAGAAGTCGCTCGAGTCGTCGATGATGTCGGCCACCCCGGACCCGCCGGGGCCGCCCGTGTTGATCAGCAGGGATCCGATGCGGCGCGCCGGATCCGTCGCCCGGCGCCGGGCGAGCGCGAGGTCGGTCGTCGCGCCCTCCGGGTGGGCCCAGTCGACGGGTACCCGCAGGGTGGCGCAGTCGGCCGCCGGCGCGTCCGGACAGGGCCGCCACCCGATCGCGGCGCCGAGCGGTCGGGTCGCGGCGGCGGTCGCGGCGCCCAGACTGATGGTCGGGGCGCCGGCGGTGAGGGCGCCAGCGGTGGGGGCGCCGGCGGTCAGGGTGCCGGCGGCCAGGGCGGCCAGCCACCGTCGGGAATGGAGCGTCATGAGCTGCCTCTCGATCGCGGGGATTACTACCTGAAGGTATACACCGGGGTATTAGCGGTCCATCGGGGTTGCCCAGTAGGGGAGGACGGCCACGGCGGCGACCGTCGTCGATGCCCGATGCCGGGTGCTTCACAAAGTGGGAACCCGTCATCTACATTGTTGAAATCCTATGGAAGCGCTCCCATGGCAGCTCATGGGCGTACCGCTGAAGGAGCCCGTGATGGCGACTCCCCCCGGGCCGGAGGGCCCGTACCCCCCAGTGAGCCGGCGCGGCTGGCGCCGGATGGCGACCGCGGCCGCCCTCACGCTCGCCGCCGCCCTGCCCGCCGGCGTGGCCGGCGCGGCCCCGCCCGGCGGGCAGATCGGCGCGGTCCCGGCCGGGGCCGCCGCGCCGGCCGCAGCCCCCGCGTTCAACTACGGCGAGGCGCTACAGAAGTCGCTGTTCTTCTACGAGGCGCAGCGGTCCGGCAAGCTGCCGAGCGACAACCGGGTCTCCTGGCGCGGCGACTCGGCGCTGAAGGACGGCGCCGACGTGGGCCTGGACCTCACCGGCGGCTGGTACGACGCGGGTGACCACGTCAAGTTCGGCTTTCCGATGGCGTTCAGCACCACGATGCTGGCCTGGGGGGCGGTCGACTACCGCGCCGGCTACCAGAACTCCGGTCAGCTGCCCTACCTGCTCGGCAGCCTCCGCTGGGTCAACGACTACTTCATCAAGGCGCACCCGTCCGCCAACGTCCTGTATGGACAAATTGGCAAGGGCGACGACGACCACAAGTGGTGGGGCCCGGCGGAGGTGCTGCCGATGGCGCGGCCCGCGTACAAGATCGATGCGAGCTGTGGCGGCTCGGACCTGGCCGGCGAGACGGCGGCCGCGATGGCCGCGTCCTCGATGGTCTTCCGCTCCACCGACGCGGCCTACGCGGACAAGCTGATCACGCACGCGAAGCAGCTGTACTCGTTCGCCGACACGGTGCGCAAGGCGTACAGCGACTGCATCACCGACGCGCAGGCGTTCTACAAGTCCTGGAGCGGCTACCAGGACGAGCTGGTCTGGGGCGCGATCTGGCTCTACCGGGCCACCGGCGACGCGAGCTATCTCGCCAAGGCCGAGACCGAGTACGACAAGCTGGGCACCGAGCCGCAGACCACCACCCGCTCCTACAAGTGGACCCTGGCCTGGGACAACAAGCAGTTCGGCGCGTACGTGCTGCTGGCCAACCTGACCGGCAAGCAGAAGTACGTCGACGACGCCAACCGGTGGCTGGACTGGTGGACCGTCGGCGTCGACGGCTCCAGGGTCAACTACTCGCCGGGCGGCGAGGCCGTGCTCGACTCCTGGGGCTCGCTGCGGTACGCCGCCAACACCGCGTTCGCCGCGCTGGTCTACTCGGACAAGACCACCGACGCCACCCGCAAGGCCCGCTACCACGACTTCGCGGTACGGCAGATCGGGTACGCCCTCGGCGACAACCCGCGGCACTCCAGCTACCTGATCGGGTTCGGCGCCAACCCGCCGCAGAACCCGCACCACCGCACCGCGCACGGATCCTGGTGGGACAGCATGACCGTGCCCACCAACACCCGGCACGTGCTCTACGGCGCGCTGGTCGGCGGGCCGTCCTCGGCCGACGACGCGTACACCGACGACCGGTCGAACTACGTGATGAACGAGGTGGCCACCGACTACAACGCCGGCTTCACCTCCGCGCTGGTCAGGCTCTATTCCGAGTACGGTGGCAGCCCGCTGGCCGGCTTCCCGGTGGCCGAGAAGCCGGACATGGACGAGCTGACCGTGGAGACCACGGTCATGCAGAACGAGCCGCGGGACACCGTGATCAAGGCGATCATCTACAACAAGTCCGCGTTCCCGGCGCGGGCGCTGACCCAGGCCAAGTTCCGCTACTACGTCAACACCGACGGGTCGCCACTGGTGGTGACCCCCGGCTACACCCAGGGCTGCCCGTCGCCGAGTACGGCGCACCAGGTCTCCGGCACCCTCTGGTACGTCGAGGTCGACTGCACCGGCTACACCATCGCGCCCGCGGGGCAGTCGCAGCACCGGATGGAGGTGCAGTTCAAGGTCGGCGTCGCCGAGGGCGGCACCTGGAACCCGGCCAACGACCCGTCGTACCAGGCCGCCACCGGACCCAACCGGAACGTGCCGCTGTACGAGGCCGGCAAGCTGGTCTGGGGCGCCGAGCCCGGCCCGGGCCCGACGCCCAGCCCGACGGCTTCGCCGACGGCGTCCCCGAGCCCCACCGCCTCGCCGACGGTCTCGCCGAGCCCCACCGCCTCGCCGACGGTGTCGCCGAGCGCCTCCCCGACGGTGCCGCCGACGCCCAGTTCGACGCCGGGTCCGGCCGGCGCGTGCCAGGTCGGGTGGACCACCAACGACTGGAGCAACGGGTTCACCGCGAACGTCACGATCCGCAACACCGGGTCGAGCACCCTGAACGGCTGGACGCTGGCGTGGTCGTTCACGGCCGGGCAGCAGGTCACCTCGGCCTGGTCGGCCACGGTCACCCAGACCGGGACCGCGGTGAGGGCCACCAACCTGTCGTACAACGGCACGCTCGCGCCGGGCGCGTCGACCAGCTTCGGATTCCAGGGTACGCACAGCGGCAGCAACCCGCGGCCGGCATCCTTCACGCTCAACGGCGCCACCTGCACGATCGGCTAAGCCACGGGCGGCTTAAGCCACGGGCCGGCGCCGGCCGACGCAGCTACCGGCGCCGGCCGATCCGTCGGCCGGCGTGTCCGGGCCCGACGCCGGGAGGCTCCCCCCGGCGCCGGGCCCGGCTTGGCGGCGCTCAGCCGGTCAGCGGCTTGGCGGCGCTCAGCCGGTGAGCGGCTTGGCGGCGCTCAGCCGGTGAGCGGCAGGGTGGTGGCGATCGGCCAGCCGAGCAGGACCGCGCCGGGCAGCGCGATCAGCCAGGCCGGGGCGGCCAGCCGGCCCAGCGCCGTGGCCCAGCCGAACTGCCAGGCCAGCAGGATGGCGAACAGCGGCACCACCAGCAACACGAACCCGGGGGCCACGCCGACCAGCGCGGCCACGGTGACCCCGGCCACCGCCACGACGTACGGCACCAGCCGTCCCGGTCCGCCGCCGGTGATCCGCTCGGCCCCGAGCAGGAACAGCCAGGCCGCGGCCGTCACGATGGGCAGCAGCCACCAGCGGGCGCCGGTCGGCGCCGCCGAGGTGAAGCCGAGCGAGATCGGCACCGCGACGGCCGCGACCGCGTACCCGGCGAGCAGCACCGCCGCGATCGCGAGCCGGAGGGTCCCAGGCCGTCCCGCGCCGCTGGCCGGTCGTTGGTCGGATCCGGTGGCGGCCGGGTCGACGCGGCCGAGGCGCGGCAGCCGGGCGATCCCGAGCAGCAGCGCGCCGGTGACCGCGAGCAGACCGATCAGATAGTTGCCCACCGCCAGCGGCAGCCGGTCGAACGGCAGCAGCCGGGGGAGCACGGCGCCCAGCCCGGTGGCCAGCACCGTGGCCAGCAGGGCCAGCGGCAGCCGGGTCCGCGCGGACGCCCGGCGACCCCCGGCGCCGAGCAGAACGCGGGCCAGCGGTTGGAGTCCGAGCGCGAAGCCGAGCAGCAGCAGCCCCGCCGGCGCCAGGTAGCCGGTCGGCCGGGCCGGCGCGCGCGGTCCGGGTGGCGGTGCCAGCCGGGCGTCGAGCCAGGACGTCATCTCGGCATGGGTACGCCCGGCGAACAGGATCGAGATGTGCTCCACCCCGGGTACGACCACGGCCCGCCGGTCCCCGGCCGGTCCCGCCCGGCGGACGGCCTCGGTGGCCGCCGCCCGGAAGCCGGCGAACTCGTTCCCGCCCACGAGCAGCAGCAGCGCCCTCGGGCGATCCCCGCCGGCCGGCACCGGGTCGGCGCCCGGCAGCGAGATGGCCACGGTGGCGACGATCTCCGGATGCGCCACGGCGTACCGGGCCACGGCGCCGGCGCCCATCGAGTGCCCGACCAGGCCGATCCGCGCCGGGTCGACATCGGGGCGGGACCGCAGGTAGCCCACCGCCGTGTCGAGGTCGGCAGCGAGCGCCGCCGTGCCCGCGCCGGTGTCCTGGCCGGCACCCGGCAGCCGGGCCGGGTTGGCGCCGTGCCCGGCGAAGTCGAGCAGCACCACCACGTACCCGTGCCGGGCCAGGGTGTCGGCGAGCGGCGTCATCAGCCGGCGCGACCCGGCGAAGCCGTGCGCCACCACCACCCCGGGCCGCCGCCCGGCGGTGCCTGCCGTGGTCGGGGTGCCTGCCGTGGGTGTGGCGCCTGCCGTGGGTGTGGTGCCGGCCGTGGGCGCCACGCTCACCGGCGAGGTGGCGCCGGCTGTCGCCTGCGCGGTCGTGGCCCGGACCTCGGTCAGCGGTACGCCGGACACGGTGACCGAGCGGTGCGTGAGGCCGTCGTCGGCCCGGGCCAGCCCGACCGCGCCGAGCGACGCGGCCAGCACGGCCAGCACGGCCAGAGTCGCCGGTACGACCCGGCCACGCGCGGCACTCTGCACGCCCGCCACCCTAGCGTCCGCGGTGCAGACAAGGAGATCTTGGACCGAAAACGTTGGCAGCCAACGGTTTCGGTCCAAGATCTCCACGCTTCACGGCAGCCGGGACCGCCGGACGTCAGCCGCGCAGTTCGCCGTGTTGGACGCAGGTGGCCGTCCAGCCGGTCGGCACGACCTGGACCTTCATCCGGCGCCGGCAGCGCGGGCAGAACCGCGGCGGCTCCAGCTCCCGCGCTGCCCGGCAGGCGGCGTGCGACCCGTCGCCGGCCGGCTCGCCGCACCGGTCGCACCACACCGCGCCCGTCGGGCCTGCGCTGCCCGGGCCCGCGCTGTCCGTGTTGGCGCCCGCGCCCGCCGGCCCTGCGCTGCCCGCGCCCGCCGGCGCGGCTCCGACAGTCGACATGATCGCTCCCGGGAGGTCAGATGGTCGCGGACAGGGCCTTGACCGGCATCTTCAGGTCGTCGAGCAGCTGCAGGTCGGCGGTGGCGGGCCGGCCGAGGGTGGTCAGGTAGTTGCCGACGATCACCGCGTTGATCCCGCCCAGCAGCCCGTCCCGGGTCTCCAGGTCGTCGAGGGTGAGCTCGCGGCCGCCCGCGTACCGGAGGATGGTCCGCGGCATCGCGAGCCGGAACGCGACGATGGCCCGGAGCGCGTCCTTGCCCTCGACCACCGGGCGGTCCGCGAACGGCGTGCCCGGCCGGGGGTTGAGGAAGTTCAGCGGCACCTCGTGCGGGTCCAGCTCGGCCAGCTGCGCCGCGAACTCGGCCCGCTGCTCGATCGACTCGCCCAGGCCCAGGATGCCGCCGCAGCAGACCTCCATGCCCGACTCGCGGACCATCCGCAGGGTCTCCCAGCGCTCCTCGAAGGAGTGCGTGGTGACCACGCTGGGGAAGTATGACCGGCAGGTCTCCAGGTTGTGGTTGTAGCGGTGCACACCCATCTCGACCAGCTCGTCGACCTGTTCCTGGGTGAGCATGCCGAGCGAGGCGGCCACCTGGATGTCGACCTCGGCCTTGATCGCCGCGACGCCCTCGCGCAGCTGCTTCATCAGCCGGGCGTCCGGGCCGCGCACGGCCGCCACGATGCAGAACTCGGTGGCGCCGGTCTTGGCGGTCTGCTTGGCCGCCTCGACCAGGGACGGGATGTCCAGCCACACCGAGCGGACCGGCGAGGAGAACAGCCCCGACTGCGAGCAGAAGTGGCAGTCCTCGGGGCAGCCGCCGGTCTTGAGCGACACGATGCCCTCGACCTCGACCTCCGGGCCGCACCAGCGCATGCGTACCTCGTGGGCGAGCTGGAGCGCGGCCGGCAGCTGCTCGTCGGGCAGCCGCAGGATCTCGAGCACGCCGGCCTCGTCGAGGCCGGTCCCGTTCTCCAGCACCTGCTCGCGCGCCCGGTCAAGGATCTGAAGCATGGCCGTACCCTACAAGGCCGCGGTCGGTCGCCGGGTGCCGCCGGGCGGCCGGCGCGCTCAGCGTCACGGCGGCCCGGCCGCCTCCCCGGCCGCGTCGGGACCGGATGGTACGTTCCGGACGCGGGAACCCGGAGGTGGCGGATGGCGGACTGGTTGGCGGCCCTGGACCGGCGTGCCGGGCTGCGTGCCCGGGCCGGGCTGAGCCGGCGGTTGCGGCCGCGCGGCGCGGCCGACCGGGTGGTTGACCTGGCCGGCAACGACTACCTGGGTCTCTCCGGCGACCCCGAGGTGCTCGCCGCGGCCGCCGAGGCGCTGTCCGGGTACGGGCTGGGCGCCACCGGGTCCCGGTTGGTCCGCGGCTCGACCGACCGGCACGAGGCGCTGGAGACGGCGCTGGCCGGCTGGCTAGGTACGGCCCGCGCGCTGGTGTTCTCCTCCGGATACCTGGCCAACCTGGGCGCCGTTCGGGCGCTGGTGCAACCGCGCGCGCTGCTGGTCTCCGACGCGCACAACCACGCCTCGCTGATCGACGGCTGCCGGCTGGCCGGCGCGGAGACCGTGGTGACGCCGCACAACGACGTCGCCGCCGTGCGGACCGCGCTGGCGGCCGCGCCGGGCCGGCCCGCCGTGGTGGTCACCGAGTCGATCTTCTCGGTGGACGGCGACCGGGCCCCGCTGCGCGAGCTGCACGCGGCGGCCCGCGAGCACGGCGCGCTGCTGCTGGTCGACGAGGCGCACGCGCTCGGCGTACGCGGGCCGGGCGGCGCCGGTGAGCTGGCCGCGGCCGGTCTGGCCGGCGCCCCCGACATCGTGGTCACGGCCACCCTGTCCAAGGCGTTGGGCGGCGCCGGCGGGGTGGTGGCGGGCCCGGCCGAGCTGGTGCGCCACCTGGTCGACACCGGTCGCACGTTCATCTACGACACGGCGCTGCCGCCCGCGGTCGCGGCCGGGGTGCTGGCCGCGACGGCCCGGGCGCGGTCGGCCGCCGGCGACGCGCTGCGGGCCGAGCTGGCCGACCGGGTGTCCGCGGCGGTGCGCCGGCTGCGGGGCGCCGGTTTCGACGTGCCGGATCCGGACGCGGCCGTGCTCTCGGTGACCGCGCCGGGGCCGGAGGCCGCGGTGGCCTGGGCCGCCGCCTGCCTGGACCGCGGGGTGGCGGTGGGCTGCTTCCGGCCGCCGTCGACCCCGGACTCCCGGTCCCGGCTGCGGCTGACCGTCAACGCCGGCATACCGCGGGCCGACTTCGACCGGGCGGTCGAGACGATCGTGGCCTGCGCGCCGGCGTCGTTCCCCGCCGCCGAGCCGGGGCCGGACGCGGCGGGTGCCGGGCCGGGCGCCATGGGCTTGGGGCCGGACGCCGGTGGCGGCGCCGAGGCGGACGCCGGTGGCGGTGACCAGACGGCCGCCGTGGCGGTGCCGGCCGGGGCGGTGCCACGGTGAGCGGCGCGGGCGGCTGGCGCGGCCCGGTGCTGGTCACCGGCACCGACACCGAGGTCGGCAAGACGATCACCACGGCCGCGATCGCGGCGGCCGCGCAGACCGCCGGGCTCAAGGTGGCGGTGGTCAAGCCCGGCCAGACCGGCACGGCCACCGGCGAGCCCGGCGACGCCGACACGGTGACCCGGCTGGCGGCACCGGCCACCGCGCGGACCCTGGCGAGCTACCCGGACCCGCTCGCGCCGCTGGCTGCCGCCCGGGTGGCGGCCGCGGAGCCGCTCGAGCTGTACGCGGCCGTCGACGCCATCCGGGAGGAGGCCGGCAGGCACGACCTCGTGCTGGTGGAGGGGGCCGGCGGGCTGCTCGTACCGATGGGTCTGCGGCCGTCCGGCGAGCCCTGGACGGTGGCCGACCTGGCCGTGTCGCTGGGCGCCCCGGCCGTGGTGGTGGCCCGCGCCGGGCTCGGCACCCTGAACCACACGGCCCTCACCCTGGAGGCGCTGGAGCGGCGGGCGGTGCCCGCCGGCGTCGTGCTGGGCGCCTGGCCGGCCGAGCCGGAGCTGGTGCACTGGGCCAACCTGACCGACCTGGTGCCCACGCTGCTCGGGGTGCTGCCGGACGGCGCCGGCGGGATGGACCCGGGCGTGTTCCGGCGGTCGGCGTCGGGCTGGCTGACCCCCGCCCTGTACGGCGTGCTCGACGACTGGCGCGCCTGGGCCGAGGACGTGCACTGACAATCGGGTCAGGACGCGATCCTCGCCATCGAGGCCGGCCCGGCTGACCGGGCGGAACGGGCCGCCGGGCCGGGCCGGCCGGGTTAGATTCGACCGGAATGCACGATTTTCGGTCGAGAGGCGGCAGTGGTGGGGGAGTCGCAACGGCGGTCCGGCGGTGATACCGCGGAGCTGTGCTGGACGCCGGCCACCGAGCTGGCCGCCATGGTGCGGGCGCGCGAGGTTTCGCCGAGCGAGATCGCCGAGGCTTTCCTCGACCGCATCGGGCGGGTCAATCCGGACCTCAACGCGTTCGTGCACCACGACCCGGAGCAGGTCCGATCGGACGCGAGGCGGCTCACCGAGGCGGTGGCCCGGGGCGAGCCGCTCGGCCCGCTGCACGGTGTCCCGTACGCGATCAAGCTGCTCACCGAGATGCGGGGGCTGCCGTTCAACGCCGGCATGCCGCCGTTCCGGGACCGGACGGGCGAGGTCGACGCGGCCGTGGTGGCCCGGATGCGGCGGGCCGGCGGGCTGTTCCTGGGCAAGACCAACGCGTCCGAGGGCGGCTACTACGGCGGGACCGACAACCACCTCTACGGCCCCACCCACAATGCCTGGCGGCAGGGCCTGTCCCCGGGCGGCTCCAGCGGCGGATCGGCGGCGGCGGTGGCGGCCGGGCTCACCCCGCTGGCCGAGGGCGCGGACGGGGCCGGCTCGGTGCGGATCCCGTCGTCGTTCAACGGCGTCGTCGGGTTCAAACCGTCGCTCGGCCGGATCCCGCAGACGCTGCTGCCGTCCCGGTACGCCACCTGGTGCTTTCACGGGCCGATCGCGCGGACCGTCGCCGACGCCGCGCTGATGCTGGACGTCACGGCCGGCGAGGACGCCAGTGACCCCCTGTCCCTGCCCGACCCGCCGGGGCGATTCGTCGACGCCCTCGACCGACCGATCGAGGGCCTGCGCGTCGCCTGGTCGCCCGACCTCGGCTACGCCGACGTCGACCCCGAGGTGGTCGCGGTCTGCGAGCGCGCGGTCCGGGCGTTCACCGAGCTGGGCGCCCGGGTCGAGGAGGCCAGCCCGGACTGGGACAACCCGGAGCAGGCGATGTGGGAGAGCGTCTGGGTGCCCGGCTTCGCCTGCGAGGTCGACCTGGCCGACTGGGACTCGCTGCCGGGCCAGGTCGACGACGGCTTCATCGAGCTGATGCGCCAGGCCCGCGAGCTGTCGGTGGCGCGGTTCGGCCAAGCCGACGCCGCACGTGGCCTCATGTGGGACCGGTTCACGGCCTTCATGCGCCGCTTCGACGTGCTGGTCAGCCCGACGCTGGCGTGCCAGCCGTTCCCGGTGGACCAGTTCTGCCCGGACGGTCTGCTGGGGGAGTCCCTGCAACGCCGGGTGCTCGGCTGGCTGCTGACGTACCCGTACAACATGCTCGCCACCCCGGCCATCACGGTGCCCGCCGGGTTCACCGGGTCCGGCCTGCCGGTCGGGCTGCAGATCGGCGGCGGCCTGCACACCGACGCGCTGGTGCTGGCCGTGGCCGCGCAGTTCGAACGGGCCCGGCCGTGGCGGGACCGGCGCCCGGACCGGTGAGCGCACGGACGCCGGCGCGGTCCCGGGCCTCCGCCCGCCGGCCTCCGCCCGCCGGCCTCCGCCCGCCGGCCTCCGCCCGCCGGCCTCCGCCCGCCGGCCTCCGCCCGCCGGCCTCCGCCCGGCGGCCTCTGCTCGCCGGCCCCCGTCGGGCCCCGGCGGGCCCGTTAAGAGGGGACCCTTCCTATACCAGAGGCGATAACAGGGGGCCCTTCCTTTCCAGCAGGAACGCGTCGGGCATGCGGAAGGAGAGGTTGTCGGGGCAGCGGGGGGCGCGCACCACGGTACTGCCGGTCAGCAGCGGCGCGGCGGCCGCGACCACCACGGCGGCCTCCATCCGGGACAGCTGCGCGCCGACGCAGCGGTGCGCGCCGGCGCCGAACGCGAGGTGCCGCCGGGAGCCGCGCTGCCCGGGCCGGAAGCCGTCCGGGACGGCGAACACCTCCGGGTCGCGGCCGGCCCGCGCGAGCCAGAGCACCACGCTGCGCCCGGCCGGCACGGCCACGCCGCCGAGCTCGGTGTCCCGGGCGGCCACCCGGCGCCAGGTCACGATCGGCGGCACCAGCCGGAGGCCCTCCTCGACCACGTCGTCCACCCCGACCGAGCCGTCGGCCAGCCCGGCCAGCACCGCCGGCTCGCCGTGCAGCCGGTGCAGCAGCAGGGTGAGGAACTGGGAGGTGGTCTCCTGGCCGGCCACGAGCAGGAAGAACAGCGCCCCCACCACCGTGTCCACGCCGTGCCCCGCGGCCCGCAACCGGGCGGCCAGCCCGGTCCCGGCGTCGGCGAACTCGCGTAGCGCGGCCGCGAACCGGCCCACCGTGCCGGCCAGCTTCCGCTGTCGGTCCGGGTCCACCGGCGCCCAGAACAGCTCGAGGGCGGCCCGGGAGAACTCCTTCACCACCGGCGCCTCGGCGGCCGGCAGGTCCACCAGGCGGGCCAGCACCAGCAGCGGCAGGTCGGCCGCCAGATCGGCGTACAGGTCGACGGGCCGGCCGGCCGTCAGCCGCCCGGCCAGCTCGCGGACCCGGCCTTCGACCACGCCCGTCAGCCACGGCCGTTGCTCGGCCACCCGGTCCGGGTGCAGCGCGTCGGCCACGGCGGCCCGGATGCCGGGATGGGACGGCGACGCGTTGTTGGCCAGCGTGGGCGGCAGCCGGAACCCGTGCCGGGCCAGGATCCGCAGCGCCGCCACCGGGATCGGCGTCATCGCGTCGAGCGCGTTGTCCGGCCGGTACGTCTCGGGCTCGGCCAGCACCCGGCGCACCTGCGCGTGCCGGGTCACCAGGGTGTGCGGCACCCCCACGTGGTCGGTGACGGTGGCGACGGCGGGCCACGGCCGGTCGACCGCGGCGTCCCAACTGCGGAACAGCACGGGCAGACCCTAGCCACCGGGCCGGGTACGGGGCGGGCGCAGCCGCCAGACCGTGGTGGGCTTCACCCGTACGCTCTCCAGCGCCGGCGGCACCGGCACCTCGTACGCGGCCACCCGGTCGAACCGGTCCCGTGGCAGGAAGGCCCGATCCGGGTCGCCGACCAGCACGCTCGCGCCGTCGTACGCGGCCCGCAGCAGGAACCGGAGCACCCGCTCGGCCATGGCCGCGCTGTAGAACACGTCGCCGGCCAGCACCACCTCGGCGTCCCCGGCGTCCCCGGCGAGCAGGTCGGCCAGCTCGGCGTCCACCCGTACCCCGTTGGCCCCGGCGTTGAGCCCGACGGCCGCCACGGCCCGGGCGTCGACCTCCACGGCCCGGACCCCGGCGGCGCCGGCGCGGGCCGCGGCGATCGCCACCAGGCCGGAGCCGGAGGCCAGGTCGAGGACCCGCCGGCCGGCCACCGTGTCCGGGTGGTCGAGGACGTACCGGGCCAGCGCCTGGCCGCCGGCCCAGGCGAACGCCCAGAACGGCGGGGGCTGCTCGCTGCGGAACTCGCCCTCGGTCAGCTCCCACAGCCCGATCGGCTCGTCGGCCTGGTGCAGCCGGAGCTCCGGGATGAAGGCGACCGGCGCGAGCCGGGCGTGCCGGCGGACGAAGGCGGTGGCGGGGTCGGACACGGTTACCGATTGTGCCAGCCGGCCCCGGGCGGTCACCGGTTCACCACGGCAGGTGAAAGTGCACCCGATCATTGTCGCCTGGTGCGCAGAAGACCCCCTTCTGCGTACGTACCGGTCGTCCTAGCGTTGCGGGGGACGATTTGTTCTCCCGATCGAGGCGGTGGCGATGACGCGACGATGGGCGGTCCGGCTGGCGGCGGCCCTGGTCCCGGTCGGCGCCTGGCTCGTCGCGACCGGCGGCCCGGTCGCGGCCGCGGGTCCGGACACGGTACGCATCGACGCCCCCGGCTTCGCGGCGGGCCGCACGGCCATCGTGGCGGCCGTGGCGTCCACCACGGCCGACGGCGACTGCCGCAAGGTGCGCTGGTCGATGCTGCTCCGGGTGGCCGGGATGCGGCCCGAGCAGGTGCGGGTGCAGCGGTTCGAGGACAACGGCGACTTCGCGGTGCAGGTGCGCGCCGACGGCAACACCACCCGGTTCACGGACCGGGCGTTGGACCCCGGCGTCCTGTGCCGGGGCCGTACCGACACGGCCCGGTACCGGCTGACCTTCGCCGCCGACGTGGTGGACGCCCAGGTCACCTTGCAGGCCGACGCGCTGGACGAGAACGGGCGGCCGCTCGCGCGGGCCGCCGTGACCCGGGACGTACCGGCCACCGGGGTGGCGGCGCCCACCCCGCCCGACCGCGGCGCCCCGCCGCCGGCCACCGCCGGGCCCTCCGGCGCGCCCACCGCGGCGGCCGAGGAGACCGGCACCGGACCGGCCCCCGACCCGGCCGCAACCGCCGCGGCGGCGCCGCCGGCCGGCGGCACGGGCGGGGACGTCACCGGTACGGGCCGCCGCGACGCGGTCTCGCTGCTCGGCGGGATCAGCGCGGTGCAGCTGGCGTTCCTGATCGGCGGCCTGCTGCTCTTCCTCGGCGTCGGCCTGCTGCTGCGGATGCGGCACCTGATCGGCTCCGACCGGGAGCCGGAGTTCGCCGGGATGGGCCCGGGGATGGCCGGCGGCCGGCGCCGCCGCGGCCGCCGGTAGCGCTCCGGGTGAGCCGCCGGCTCAGTCGAGGGTCTCGGTCGCCCTGGTCAGCGGGCCTCCCGCGTCGCCGGTGTTGAGCGTTCCGGCCGGCTCGCACAGCAGGATCGCGGTCTCCTCCGTCGCCACGGGACAGTGCTCGACCCCGCGCGGGACCACGAACAACTCACCCGGTTCCAGCACGACGTCGGCCTCCCGGAGCTGGATGGTGAGCCGCCCGCTGACGACCAGGAACAACTCGTCGGTGTCCGGGTGGGTGTGCCAGACGAACTCGCCCTTCACCTTGGCGAGCTTGATCTCGTAGTCGTTGAGCGTGGCCACCGTCTTCTGCGACCACAGCTCGCTGAACTGCGACAGCCTGTCGGCCAGGTTGACCGGAACGATGGATCTGGGCATCGGGCATCCCTTCTCACGGTGTCGGCGGGCCGCCGGGCCACCCCCGTGGGGCCCGGCCGCCGTAACCAGCGTGACTGTCCGGGCGCGCCCCGGTCTTGTACGTTCCTGGCATGGCGGGAGACCGACCGGGCACGTCCGTCAACGCATGGCGGCCGCCGGTTCCGGGGATCGCCGAGGTCTTCCACGCGCACTTCACCGATTACGCGTACCCGGCGCACACCCACGACACGTGGGACCTCATGATCCTCGACGACGGCTCGGTCGACTTCGCGCTCGACCGCAGCCGGCACGGCGCGACCGGTACGGCCACCGTCCTCCTGCTGCCGCCGGGCGTCCCTCACGACGGCCGGACGGTAACCGCTGCCGGTTTCCGCAAGCGCAACCTCTACCTCGACGAGTCCGTGCTCCCGCACCGGCTGACCGGCCGTGCAGTGGACGCGCCGATCCTGATCGACGGGCCGCTGCGCGATCGGATCCACCACCTGCACGTCGCGCTGCGCCATCCCGGGGACGGCTTCGAGGCCGAATCCCGGCTCTCGTTCGTCCGGGAACGGCTGCGCGTCCACCTCGACGCGCTCCGGCCCCGGGCGCCGGGGCGGGAGGCGAGTCGGTTCGCGGTCGCGCTGCGGGAGCTGCTGGACGCCCGGACGGCCGCCGGCGTCTCGCTGGGCGAGGCGGCCAGCGTCCTGCACGCCGACCCCACCCACCTGATCCGCTGCTTCACCCGGACGTACGGCCTGCCGCCGCACGCCTATCTCACCGGTCGGCGGATCGAGCGGGCGCGCCGGCTGCTCCTCGACGGCCACCGGCCCGCCGAGGTCGCGGCGACCGTGGGTTTCCACGACCAGGCCCACCTGAACCGGCACTTCACCCGGCACGTGGGCACCACTCCCGCGCGCTATCAGCGCGCCGGCCGGGACGTCCCAGCGCCCTCCTTTACAAAATCTAGACTCTTGTAAAGCGCATCGATCCGTGCCACAGTCGATCCCAACGCTCGCCGAGCCTGGGAGGCGGAGATGGCCATCGTGACCGGTACGGCATCCACGAGCACCACCTGGCGGGACGTCCGCAAGCCACTGTGGCCGCTGGCGCTGGTCGTACCGGTGCTGCCGTTCCTCGGCTTCGCGCTCTGGCGCGGGACCGGCGGCGCGCTGGCCTGGTGGCTCACCCCGGCCGTGGTCTTCGGCGCCATCCCGGCGGTGGACCTGCTGATCGGCGACGACCGGCGCAACCCGCCGGATGCCGAGTTCACCCGGTTGCAGGCCGCCGGTTACTACCGCTGGCTCACCTATCTCTGGCTGCCCGCCCAGTACGCCGCCCTGGTGCTGTGCTGCGCGGTGTGGCAGCGCGGCGGCCTCGGCGTCGCCGGCGCGGCCGGCCTGATCGCCACCGTCGGCGTGGTCAACGGCATCGCCATCAACACCGCGCACGAACTCGGGCACAAGCGCGAGCGGGCCGAACGCTGGCTGTCCAAGGTGGCGCTCGCGCCCACCGGTTACGGGCACTTCTACGTGGAACACAATCGCGGGCACCACGTCCGGGTGGCCACCCGGGAGGACCCGGCCAGCGCGCGGCTCGGGGAGAGCTTCTGGGCGTTCTGGCCGCGGACCGTCCGCGGCAGCCTCCGCTCGGCCTGGCGGCTGGAGACCGGCCGGTTCCGGCTCCGCCACCGCAACCCGTGGACCTGGCGCAACGACGTGCTGAACGCCTGGGCCATGACCGTGCTGCTGTTCGGCGCCCTGGCGCTCGCCTTCGGATCCGGCGTGCTGCCGTTCCTGCTGCTTCAGGCGGTGGTCGGGTTCTCGCTGCTGGAGGCCGTCAACTACCTCGAGCACTACGGGCTGGCCCGGCAGCGGAACGCGGCCGGCCGGTACGAGAAGGTCGACCCGCGGCACAGCTGGAACAGCGACCGGATCGTCACCAACGTCTTCCTGTTCCAGCTGCAACGGCACAGCGACCACCACGCCAACCCGCTGCGTCGCTACCAGACCCTGCGCACCTTCGACAGCTCGCCGCAACTGCCCGCCGGGTACGCCAGCATGGTGGTGTCCGCGCTGATCCCGCCGCTCTGGCACCGGCTCATGGATCACCGCGTGCTGGCGCACTACGGCGGCGACCTCTCGCTGGCCAACGTCCACCCGCGCGCCGAGGCCCGGCTGCGGACCCGGCTCGGTTCCGCCAGCCGATCCGCCGGCTGAGCCGGTTCCGCCGGTCGACCTGCCGGCTGAGCCGGTTCCGCTAGCCGACCTGCCGCCCGAGCGCCGCCGCCAGGCGCGGCCCGAGGGTGCGGGCGTAGGTCGCGGTGATCCGGTTGGCGGCCTGGTAGACCAGCGCCCCGCCGATCACCGGGGCACACCGGTCCGTCGGGCAGACGGCATCGTTCAGGTCCACCAGGGCGGCGTTGCGGAGTCCCTTGACCGCCCGCTCCTGCGCCTCGCCGGCCCCGGCCGCCAGGGCGGCCTTGCGTGGCGCGGCGCACCGGGTCAGCCGGTTCCGGTTCTCCGCCGCGCAGTCGGCGGGGTTGAACCAGAACACGGGGGTGTCGCGGAGCACCACCAGCCGGGTCGCCCCGGTGGCGATGGCCGACCACGC
Organism: Plantactinospora siamensis; assembly: GCF_042434095.1. Classification (NCBI taxonomy): domain Bacteria; kingdom Bacillati; phylum Actinomycetota; class Actinomycetes; order Micromonosporales; family Micromonosporaceae; genus Plantactinospora; species Plantactinospora siamensis. The sequence continues at coordinate 106,185 of NZ_JBHLUE010000004.1, read as the reverse complement.
CCGCCGCAGGCCGTCGGCGGTCAGCTTGCCGGAGTCCCGGCCGGTCACCCTCTTGCCGTCGCGGGTCGGTGCGAACCGGGAATTGCTGGTCAGCACCAACGACGGGTGGTCGGCGGCCAGGGCCGTCCGGAGGTTGGCGTTCCAGTCCGCGCATTCCCGGTACGTCTGCACCGCGGTCAGCGCCACGGCGCCCGCGGTCAACGGGCACGCCTCCTTGAGGTACGTGACCACCCACCAGTGCCGGGCCGCGGCGACGGCCTGCAGCGCGGGCAACCAGGCGGCGGCCTGACCGTCCCCGACCAGCGCCACGGTGACCTTCGAGTCCCGGTCCCCGTACCCGCAGGAGAGCGGCCTGGTCTCCGGCACGGGCGCGACGCAGCCGTGCCGGTAGGCGTCGGACCGGTCCTCGGCGGCGGAGCGGGGATCGGGGACCATCCGCGCCACCCGGTCCACCGGAGCGCCGTGCCGGTCGTCCCGCGGCTGGGCGCCCAACACCGCCGCTCCGGGCGGCCCGTCGTCGGGCGCCGGGCTGACCGCGGCGGCGGGCGCGGGCGGCGGCGCGGCCTCGTCCCGGGCCGGCGACGCCGACGGCCACAGCGTGATCTGGAACAGCAGCCCGGCCGCGGCCGCCACGCTGGTGCAGACCGCCCCGAGCTGCAGCGCGATCCGCGGCTGGTCGGCCAGGACCGGCCACCGGCGCAGCGGCTGCTCGACGTACCGGTGGGTCAGCACCGCGGGCACGGCCGCGGCCAACGCCACGAGCAACCCCGCGGGCGCGCTCAGCGCACCGAACCGCGCGGTCGCGACGACCAGCAGCGGCCAGTGCCAGAGGTAGAGCGGATAGGAGACGGCGCCGACGGCCTGCAGCGGACGCCGGTCCAACAGCAGGCCCGGACCCGCGCCCCCGACCGGAACACCGGCCGCCAGCACGGCGGCCGCGCCAAGTGCCGGCGCCAGCGCCGGCCAGCCCGGAAAGCCGTCGACGTGCCGCACCAGCAGCGCCGCCCCGACGATGGCCGCCAGGCCGGCCCAGGCCAGGGCCGCCGCCGCGGCCCGCGGCAGCCGGGCCAGGCGCGCGCCGAGCAGCGCCACCGCGCCGCCGACGGCGAGCTCCCAGAGCCGGGGGGCGGTGCCCAGGTACGCCCGCTGCCCGCCCGCCGCCGCGAGCCAGCCGGCCCAGCCGAACGAGACCGCGCCGACCAGGGTCAGCGCGGTGAGCATCCGGATCCGCTGCGCCCGGAGGGTCTCGGCGAAGCGGTTCACGCCGACCAGGGCCAGCGCCAGCAGCAGCGGCCAGATCAGGTACGCCTGAACCGCCACCCCCAGCGGCCAGAGGTGCCGCAGGATGCCGGGGTCGGCGACCGGGCCGGCGGGCTGACCGGCCAGCCGCCAGTTGAGCACCTGCAGAGCCCCGGTCATCGCGTCCCAGCCGGTGGCCGACCAGCCCGACCGGGGCAGCAACAGGACCGTCAGCAGCAGGCAGGTGATCAGCACGAGCAGGGCGGCCGGCAGCAGCCGGCGGACCCGTTCGGCATAGAACGCTGCGGCCTCGATCCGGCCGGTGCGTTCGAGATCGGCGCAGAGCATGCCGGTGACGAAGAAGCCGGACAGCACGAAGAACACGTCCAGCCCGACAAAGCCGCCGGGCAGCAGCCGGGGCGCCGCGGCGCCCGCCAGGATCAGCAGGACAGCGACCGCACGCAGGCCCTGAATGTCGCCGCGCGGGCCGGCCGGCCGGTCGGGGTCGACTCGACGGTCCACCTCGGCCCGGATGTCCAGTTGGGTCATGGCGTCTCTCCCTGCCCGCAGCGGTGATCCCGCTACGGTCAACGATCGCCGCGGGGCGGGGGGACGTACCGCCTCAGGCCAGGTCGCCCGGGCCGATGCCCAGCTCCCGGCCGGTGGTCACCCGGATCCACTCGCCCAGCTGGCGCCGGCTGATCACGCGATCGTGCACGGACACCTGGATGGCCAGCCCGTCGATCACCGCGTTGATCCGCCAGGCCGCGCCCGCCGGGTCCGGGCAGCTGAACGAGCCGTCCGCGACGCCCGCCGAGATGACCTCGGTGAGCGCCTCCCGCCAGCGCAGGTCGAGCCGCCGGGAGACCCGTTCCAGCTCCGGCGTGCGCAGCGCCTCCGACCAGCCGTCGATCCACAGCGACCACGAGGTGGAGCGGCCCGTCGGGGCGTACAGCTTGATGATCCTCTTGAGCTTCACCAGCGGCGGCGTGCTGGCCCGGAGCACCGAGTCCAGCCGGGCGAGGTCCCGCTCGGCGGCGTACGCGAAGGCCTGCGCCAGCAGCCGTTCCTTGGTGGAAAAGTGATAGAAGACGAGGGCCTGGCTGACGCCGGCCGCGTGCGCGACGTCGGCCGTCCGCGTGTTGGCCAGGCCGCGCTCGATGATCACGTCGCACGCCGTGCGCAGCAGCGAATCAAGGCGGACCTCTGCCGCACGTCTCGTCACGCGGCTACGGTAATCCATTGATCCGGATACGGGGAGTGACCAGGGGCGGTGTTGAGGCGTGACGAACAGTCAACAATCGGACACTTGCCTGGAGACAACGTCCGTCGGGCCCGGTCCCGACTGAGCCAGGCTCCTAGGAAGCTCGGCACCCTGATCCACCCGGCACGCCGTTCCCGCACGATCTTCCGCAGGACGGTCTTCCACAGGACGCGCCGGAAGCACCCCGAGTTGGCATCCGCTGTGGCACTCGGCTAAAGTTCTCATCCGTCGCCGGAAACACCCGGCGACACGCGGACGTAGCGCAGCTGGTAGCGCATCACCTTGCCAAGGTGAGGGTCGCGGGTTCGAATCCCGTCGTCCGCTCGGAGATGCCACCATGCACGTCGGGGGCAACCTCGGTGGAGTGGCCGAGAGGCGAGGCAACGGCCTGCAAAGCCGTGTACACGGGTTCAAATCCCGTCTCCACCTCGGCAACTGACGAGGGCGATTGGCGCAGTGGGAGCGCGCTTCCTTGACACGGAAGAGGTCACTGGTTCAAACCCAGTATCGCCCACCAGCTATATAGGTAGTTCACGCGACCCGTTACCGGTGACCCGGTAGCGGGTCGTCTGCCGTTCGGCCATGACGGTGGGAGCAGTATCTCGGGCAAGCGCTGGAACTCGTGACTACCGCGGAGGTGGGCCCCGGCGTCGGCCGGGCCCACCTCTTACTAGGGTCCGTCAGCTGCTGGTGAGGGTGAACGGCGGAGCCAGGAACCTGAAGGCCGGTAAGCCCGCTTGCCGTCGCGGGGTAGGGGCGGTGGCTGGCTGTGCGGGACTTTCCGTTGGAGGTACAGCTCAACGTCGACGGGTCGGCGGATGTGGCGTACCGGTGGGTGAATGAGTTGTCGGCGGTGACCATCGGGCGCGAGCGGGCGGAGCTGGCTGGTCTGCCCGCTCGCGCCCGGCTGGTGAGGGATAGTTGTGAGAAGCGAGTTTCTCGCCGGGTCATCTACCCTCGACGGATGGACTTCGACCCGCTTCTGGAGATGCTCAGCTCACCGGATCCGGTCCAGCGCGACGACGGCGCCTGCACGGAACTGATCAACACGGTGCGACGCGGTAAATTCGACGACCGGTTGGTCGAGCTCGGCGACGCCTTGGTCGACCGATTCACGTACCCGGAAGTGCAGGCCCGCACCTCCGCTCCGCTGGTGCTGGCCGCGGTCGTAGAGCGTGACCGCGTCGAGCCCGAGGTCGCCCGCGGCTGGCGCGACGCCTTCACGTCCTGGTGGCTCGGCGAGAAGGACCTGCGCGGCTGGGACGATCGACTGGGGTGGCTTCACGCGATCGCCCACGGAGCCGACCTGGTCCGGGCGTTCGGCACCCGGCCACGATTTTCCCCGAAGGAGACCGGTACGCTCCTCGCCATCGTCGGTGACCGGGTCGCCGCGGAAACCGATTATCGGTATGCCCAGATGGAGGAGGACCGGGTGGCCCGCGCGATAGGACGCATCCTGACCCGGCAGGACCTGACAAGGTCCGACGCCACCGGCTGGCTGGACTCCGTGGATCGGCTATTCGCCACCGGCGGCCCCGGATCGCTGCCGATACCGGTCGCGAACACGCTCGCGGTGCTCCGCGCGACCTACATCACGGCCGACCGGAGCGGCACCGCCTGGGGCTCCGCCCTCGCCGACGAGATCGCCGAACGCCTGCACTTCGCCTTCCCGGCATACCCAGCCGTTCGGCCTCCCCGCGATGCCGGCAGCCACCCGTCGAACTACCCCGATTAGCTTGACTTGGGTGGCCGCCCCCGTTTCATGCGGTCGGCGTCGCTCCCACAGGCGGCTGGCCCCGAGACGGCGCGACTCGCGGACTGGGAGAGCGGCGATCTGGGTACGTCATCATGGCATGAGCACGGTGTTGAACCCCAACGTCGACCCGGCGCAGGTCGGCACGGTCGCGGTCATCGCCCACCGCAACAAGTCGCTCGGCGGTGGCCTCGACGAGCTGCGGGCCCGGCTGGCTGGCGCGGGCATCGACGCCCCCCTCTGGTACGAGGTGCCCAAGAGCAGCAAAGCGCCAAAGAAGGTTCGCAAGGCGCTCAAGAAGGGCGCCGACCTGATCTTCCTGTGGAGCGGTGACGGCATGGTGCAGCGCTGCGCCGACGTGCTGGCCGGCACGAAGGCGGCCGTGGCGCTGCTGCCCGCCGGCACGGCCAACCTGTTCGCCAGGAATCTCGGCATCCCGGACGACCTGGCCGAGGCCGTGCGGATCGGGTTGCACGGCCGGCGGCGCACCGTCGACCTGGGCCGGCTCAACGGCGAACACTTCGCGGTGATGGCCGGCGCCGGCTTCGACGGGGACATGATCCGCGGCGCCGACCGCCAGCTCAAGGGCCGGTTGGGCCGCGCGGCGTACATGTGGACCGGGCTGCGGCACATCCGCAGCGATCTGGCGCGGACCCGCATCGCCGTCGACGGCGCCGAGTGGTACGACGGCGAGGCGAGCTGCGTGCTGTTCGGCAACGTCGGCACGATCACCGGCGGCATCCCGGCCTTCGAAGGCGCCCGGCTCGACGACGGCCTGCTCGACGTCGGCGTCACCACCGCCAGCGGCGCCATCGAGTGGGCCCGGACCCTCGGCCGGATGGCCCGGGGCGACGCCGACAAGTCGCCGTACGTCCGGACCACCCGCGGCCGGAAGATCACGGTCAAGTTCGCCAAGCCCCTGATGTACGAGTTGGACGGCGGCGCCCGCAGGGCGGTGACCCGGCTGAAGGCCCGCGTCGCTCCCGGCGCGTTGACCGTCTGCGTCCCCGAACCATCGAGCACGGCTCCGGCGGCCGCGTAGCCCCGCGGACCGACCCGGTTGCGCCTCGCAGGGTTTCCCGGTGGTGTCGTATCCCCGTGTGACCGTTCGTGGATCTGACGTACGGCGCGGCCGAGGAGGGTCGCCGGCGGGCACCCTCGTTCCGCGAACCGAGAGGAGACGATCGTGACCGAATACCTGATCACCTTCAACGACGAGTGGGTGCCCGAGCACACGGTGGAGCAGCTGCGGGAGAAGTCCGCGGCCGTCCGGCCGGTGATCGAGGAGATGCAGGCCCAGGGTGTCCTGGTTTTCACCAACGGCGGCCTGGACCGGTCCACCGTGCTGTGCAGCGTCGAGGCGGTGGACGGCAGGCCGGTCTTCACCGACGGCCCGTACGCCGAGACCAAGGAGCACCTGGGCGGCTTCGCCGTGGTCGACGTGCCGGACGACGAGGCGGCGCGGTACTGGGCCGGCCGGCTCGCGACCGTGCTCGGCTGGCCGCAGGAGGTGCACCGGTTCCGCAGTCCCGGGGAGGTCCAGCGGAGCCGTACGCTGCTGGATCGGTGACCGGTCCCACCGCCGAGCAGGCGATCATCCGCGCCCACCACCAGGAGTGGGCGCTGGTGGTCGCCGGCCTCGCTCGCCGGTTCGGCGACCTCGACGTCGCCGAGGAGGCGGCGGCCGAGGCGTTCGCGGCGGCCGCGGAGCGCTGGCCGCGGGAGGGCGTGCCCGGCAATCCCGGTGGTTGGCTCGTCACCACCGCAACCCGCAAGGCGATCGATTGGCTCCGTCGCGAGTCGCAGCGCGACGCCAAGCACCAGGCGGCCCGAATGGTGTACGACGACACCCCCGCCGAACCGACCGGCCCGGTCGAGGACGACCGGCTCCGGCTGGTCTTCACCTGCTGCCACCCGGCGCTCGCCCTGGAGGCCCGGGTGGCGCTCACCCTGCGCCTGCTCGGCGGCCTCACCGTGGCCGAGATCGCCCGCGCCTTCCTGGTGCAGGAGTCCGCGATGGCGCGCCGGATCACTCGCGCCAAGGCAAAGATCAAGGCTGCGAACATCCCGTACCGGGTGCCCTCGGTCGACGACATCCGTGAGCGGCGCGCCGGCGTGCTCGCGGTCGTCTATCTCATCTTCAACGAGGGCTACCTGGCCAGCGAGGGCGACGACCCGGTACGCGCCGACCTCACCGAGGAGGCGATCCGGCTCGGCCGCCTGCTGCGTACCCTGCTCCCGGATGACGGCGAGGTGGCCGGTCTGCTCGCGCTCATGCTCCTGATCGACGCCCGGCGGACGGCGCGGGTGTCCCGCACGGGGGAGTTGGTGACCCTCGACGAGCAGGATCGGGGCGCGTGGGACCGCGCCCTCATCGCCGAGGGCGCCGCCCTGGTCCGCGAGCGGATCCGGGCGGTGGCGACCGGCGGCGACCCGCCCGGGCGCTACCAGTTGCAGGCCGCGATCAACGCCGTCCACGCGGCCGCGCCGTCGAGCCGGGACACCGACTGGTCCGCCATCGTCGCCCTCTACGGCCGGCTGGCAATGCTCGACCCCTCGCCGGTCGTGCGGCTCAACCGGGCGGTCGCTCTCGCCGAGGTCGACGGCCCCGGGGTCGGGCTCGCCGAGGTCGACCGGCTCGCCGGGGTCCTCGACGGCTACCACGCCTTCCACGCCACCCGCGCCGACCTGCTGCGGCGGCTCGGGCGTGGCCGCGAGTCGCGGACGGCGTACGACCGGGCCATCGAGCTTGCCGGCAACCCGGCGGAACGGGCCTATCTCACCCGCCGTCGCGACCAGCTCGCCAGCTGACCCGCGGACCGCTCCCGGCGTTCCCGTCCAATCGATGAGCTTCGCTTGACAGCCGGGTCGGGTGGCGGCGAAGCTGGCGGTGTCCCCGGCGTTCGCGCGTCCCCAGTTTTACCGTGCCCGCACACCGGAGGACCCAGATGGCCCCGATTCGCTCCCGGTCCCGCGTCCTGCTCGCCGCCGCCGGCGGGCTCGCCGTCGCCGCCGCGGCCGGCGTGCTGAGCACGGCCGCGGCCCACGCCGCGGCCGGCTGCGGCGTCGACTACACGGTGTCCAGCTCGTGGCCGGGCGGCTTCACCGCGGCCGTCACCGTCACCAATCTCGGCGACCAGATCAATGGCTGGAGGCTGAGCTGGTCGTTCGGCGCCGGGCAGAGCGTCACGCAGCTGTGGAACGGCTCGGTCGCCCAGTCGGGCGCCCAGGTCACCGTCACGAACGCCCCGTACAACGGCGCCATCGCCACCGGCGGCGCCGTGTCGTTCGGCTTCAACGGTACGTGGAACGGCAGCAACCCGAAGCCCGGCAGCTTCACCCTGAACGGCGTGGTGTGCACGGGCTCGGTCGGCCAGTCCCCGCCGGACACCCCGACGCCCGGCAGCCCGACGCCCGGCAGCCCAACGCCCAGCAGCCCGACACCCGGCAGCCCGACGCCGACGGGTGGCAGCCCGACACCGACCCCGAGCAGCCCGCCGCCGCCGTCCACCGGACCCACGCCGCCGCCGGTCAGCTCGGTCGGCGGCTCGGGCCCGTACCCCGCGGGGTACGAGACCGTGAGCAACCTCGCCAACCACACCCTCTACCGGCCGGCGAGCTTCCCGGCGCGGCAGCTGCCCATCTTCCTGTGGGGCAACGGCGGCTGTTCGAACAACGGGACCGACTCGTTGCCCTTCCTGCGGGAGATCGCCTCGCAGGGCTTCCTGGTGATCGCCAACGGTCGCCCGGGCGGCGGGTCCGGTTCGGAGACGTCGGCGCTGTTGACCCAGTCGATGGACTGGGCCGCCGCGGAGAACAACCGGCAGGGCAGCTGGTACTACGGACGGATCGACACCACGAAGATCGCGGTGGCCGGCTGGTCCTGCGGCGGCCTCGAGGCGTACGAGGTCTCCAACGACCCACGGATCACCACCACCATGATCTTCAGCAGCGGGTTGCTGGACGACAACAACGACTACCAGCTCAAGCGGCTGACGAAGCCCATCGCGTACATCATGGGTGGCCCGAGCGACATCGCCTACGCCAATGGCATGGACGACTGGGGCAAGCTGCCCGCCGGGCTGCCGGCTTTCATGGGAAACCTGCCCGTCGGGCACGGCGGCACGTACACCCAGACCAACGGCGGGGAGTTCGGCCGGGTGGCGGTGCTCTATCTCAAGTGGCGCCTGCTGGGCGACCGCACCGCCGGGCAGAACTTCGTGGGCGTCAACTGCGGCCTGTGCAGCAACACGCAATGGACCGTCCAGCAGAAGAACCTCACCCTCTAAAGGACCGGCCCGACCGCTACGCTGGCGGGATGAGCGTGGCCGACGAGATCGTCCGGAGCCGGTACGTCAGCCTGACCACCTTCCGCAGGAACGGCACCCCGGTGGCCACGCCGGTCTGGCACGTGCCGCACGGTGCCGAGCTGTGGATCGTGACCGAGGCGGGCTCGGGCAAGGTCAAGCGGATCCGGAACAATCCGCGGGTACGGGTGCAGCCGTGCTCCCCGCGCGGGAAGGTGGCGCCGGGTGCGCCGAGCGAGACGGGAACGGCCCGATTGCTGGACGCGGACGGGACGGCGCTGGCCCGCCAGCTGCTGGCCCGCCGGTATGTCATGTCGCGGGCGGGGAACTGGTTCGCTCGGCTGCTGCGGCTACGCCGCCCCCCGATGATCGGCATCGTCGTGTCGTTCTGACCGGCCTGGGAGGCCTGCCGGCCCGGGAAGCCTACCGGCTCCTCTCGGCTCCTCGGCCGTTGGCGCTCCGGCCCCACAGGGAGCGCCAACGGCCCGGACCTGGCTGCCGGTCATTGCCCGAGCGGGCGGTAACGGAGGAGGAGAACCCCGTTTTGGAAGCGGCGCTCGTCCAGGAGCTCAAGGTCGGTGCGCACGCCGGTCGGCAGTCCGGGCTTGCCCCCGCCGACGGCAACGGGCCAGACGAACAGCTGGCACTCGTCGACCAAGCCGGCCTTGAACGCCTGCGCCGCGAGGTTGGCGCCCCCGACGGTGAGATCGCTGCTGGCCGTGGCCTTCAGCTCACGTACCGCCGCCGGGTCGAACCGGCGTTCCAGTCGGGTGTCGGCAGTTGACGCCGTGGCGAGGGTCGTGGAATAGACGACCTTGCTGGCCGCCTGCCACGTGTGCGCGAAGTCGGCCATGAGGTCGGACTGCGCGGCCAGGGCGGGGTCGGTCTCCCAGATGGCCATCGACTCGTACAGGCGCCGCCCGTAGAGGAACGTGCCCACGGACCGCAGGAGGTCGGTGTAGTGCACGAACAGCTCGTCGTCCATGGGCAGCCAGGCGAACACGCCGCGCTCGTCCTCGATGTAGCCGTCAAGCGACACGTTGGTCTGGTAGATCAGCCTTGCCATGCCTCTGCCTCCGCTGCGCGTAGGACCCGCCGGGGATGTCACCCGTGGCCCGCCAGATGGGCGAGCCGCACGCCGGTCTCGGGTCGGGCAGACGTCCCTGCCCCTCATCCTGGTCTACGAACGAGTCGGCCCGGATCGGACACCCTGCAGCGAAAAGGCTCCGCGGTGCCGGCGGTGTACCGCCGCCGGGCCTTCACCCGTGGGCCCCCTGGTTGCCGCCGCCGGGTGCTTCCGCGGATGCCGGGCGTGGCAGACTCCGGGCATGGTCACCGCCGCCAAGGACGTGTTGAAGGACTACCTGCGGGGAGCCCGGGGCGTGCTGCTCTGGAAGCTGGACGGCCTGTCCGAGCGTGACCTGCGGTTGCCCCGCACGCCGACCGGCACCAACCTGCTGGGCATCGTCAAGCACGCGCTGCACACCGAGGTCGGCTACTTCGGCCCGACCTTCGGCCGGGAGTGGCCCACGCCGGACGAGCTCGTCCCCGCCGACGGCGCCGATCCGCAGGCCGACTGGTACGCCACCGAGACCGAGACCGCCGCCGGGGTCATCGACCTCTACCGGCGGGTGCAGGCGTTCGCCGACGAGACCGTCGACGCCCTGCCGCTGGACGCCGTCGGGCACGTCGCCCACTGGGGCAACGCTGAGGTGACGCTGCACGAGATCATGGTCCACACGATCGTCGACCTGCAGCGGCACGCCGGCCATGCCGACATCCTGCGCGAGCAGCTCGACGGCGCTGCGGGCCTGCTGCCAACGAACGGCAACCTCCCGGACGCCGCCGACTGGCCGGCCTACACCCGCCGGCTGACGGCGATCGCCAACCGGTTCGACTGAACCCGGTCCAGCGGTGCGGTGCCCGGGCGGTCGACCGCGGACGGCATGCCGCGGGACGGGCCCGTCTCACCCGTTGTCGCGACCGGCTCGCCGCACGCCTTGCGACGCACATCGATGGCAGGGGTGACCCCTCAGGCACGGTCGAGCCGGCCCGTTTCGGGCACGTCGAGTTCGAACCGGGCGCCGTAGTTTCCCTCGTAGCCGTAGTCCACGTTCTGCACCACGAGGCGTTCCGGGCTCGCCTCCACCAGCTGGACCGAGATGGGTTCGGCACGATCCGGCAGCCGCAGGACCCACCGGTCGGCGAGATAGCTCAGGCCCACCGAGTCGAGCACCGCCTCCGCGTCCGCACGATCGCCGGCCGCGCCGAGCCGGTAGCCGAACACCGTCACCGGCTCGAAGGCGCCGTCATCGACGGGTACGAGGTAGCCGAGCAGCTCGTCGTCGAGCTGCCGGCGGTGTGGGAGCCAGTGCTCAGGGATCATGCCCGCATGCTAGGCCGCCCCGGTCATCAAGGCCAAAGCGTTCCCCGGACACCACCGGGCCTTCCGGGCCGGGAGGTGGCGAGCGCACTGCGGTTGACGGTGCGCAACGCGGGTGCGCAAGCCGTCGAAGTGCGATGGGACAAGCCACATCTGTATCTGCGGTGACCGGGAGCGGTCAGCGGGGGTGCGGGACGGGAATACCTACGCTGCCAGGTGACCGGTGTCGTTGAAGCTGACCAGCACCGGCGGTCGCTCGGCATCCCAGCGCAGCACGGTGATGGCGCAGTTGGCCTGGTTGAGGCCGATCCAGCGCCACTCCGGGGCGTCGAGCACGTGCCGGACGAACCAGCCGATCACGAAGTTGTGCGTGATCAGCAGCTCGTGCCGGTCGGCGTCACCGGTCACCCCGAGGCGCGCCACGGCGGCCCGCAGGGCCCGCGCGTCGGTGTCGCGCTCATCCTCGGGTACGCCGTCGAGCCAGCCGTGCCACCGGTCCGGGTATGCGGAACGCCGTCCGGCGCTGGGCACCGGTGTCCGGTCGGCCACCAGGTCGCAGGGGTGCGGGCGTACCCCCGGAAGGTGGCCGGCGACGATGCCGGCGGTTTCGGCGGCCCGCGCCAACGGGCTGTGGTGGATCGCCGAGAAGGGCACCGGGGCGAGCCGCCGGCCGAGCCGATCGGCCTGCTCGCGGCCCAGCGGCGAGAGGCCACCGTCCGGGGCGTGGTCGGTGGCCGGGTCCTGCTCGCCGTGCCGGACCAGGTAGAGGGTGGTGCGGGACATCGGCGCTCAGCGCCCGACGTAGGCGGCCAGGTGTTCGCCGGTGAGCGTGGCACGCCCGGCGACCAGGTCGGCCGGGGTGCCCTCGAAGACGATCCGGCCGCCGTCGTGGCCGGCGCCGGGCCCCAGGTCGATGATCCAGTCGGCGTGCGCCATGACGGCCTGGTGGTGCTCGATGACGATGACCGACTTGCCGGCGTCGACCAGCCGGTCGAGCAGGCCGAGCAGCTGCTCGACGTCGGCCAGGTGCAGGCCGCTGGTCGGCTCGTCCAGGACGTAGACGCCGCCGTCGGCGCCCATGTGGGTGGCCAGCTTGAGCCGCTGCCGCTCGCCGCCGGAGAGCGTGGTGAGCGGCTGGCCCAGGCTGAGGTAGCCGAGGCCGACATCGGCGAGCCGGTCGAGGATCTTGTGCGCGGCCGGCGTGCGCGCCTCGCCGGCGCCGAAGAACGACTCGGCCTCGGTCACCGACATCCCGAGCACCTCGCTGATGTTCCGGCCGCCGAAGCGGTATTCCAGGACGGCGGCCTGGAACCGCCTGCCCTCGCACTCCTCGCAGGTGGTGGCCACCCCGGCCATCATGGCCAGGTCGGTGTAGATGACGCCGGCGCCGTTGCAGGTGGGGCAGGCGCCCTCCGAGTTGGCGCTGAACAGCGCCGGCTTCACCCCGTTGGCCTTCGCGAACGCCTTGCGGATCGGGTCGAGCAGCCCGGTGTACGTCGCCGGGTTGCTCCGCCGCGATCCGCGGATCGCGCCCTGGTCGATGGACACCACCCCGTCGCGCCCGGACACCGAGCCGTGGATCAGCGAGCTCTTGCCGGAGCCGGCCACCCCGGTGACGACGGTGAGCACCCCCAGCGGGATGTCGACGTCCACGTGCCGCAGGTTGTTCGTGGCCGCGCCGCGCACCGCCAGCTTCCCGGTGGGGGTGCGTACGGCCGGCTTCAGCGCCGCCCGGTCGTCCAGGTGCCGCCCGGTCAGCGTGCCGCTGCGGCGCAGCCCGGACACCGTGCCCGCGAAGACCACCTCGCCGCCGCCGGTGCCCGCGCCCGGGCCGAGGTCGACCACGTGGTCGGCGATCGCGATGGCCTCCGGCTTGTGCTCCACCACGAGCACCGTGTTGCCCTTGTCCCGCAACCGCAGCAGCAGCTGGTTCATCCGCTGGATGTCGTGGGGGTGCAGGCCGATCGTCGGCTCGTCGAAGACGTACGTGACGTCGGTGAGCGAGGAGCCGAGGTGGCGGATCATCTTGGTGCGCTGGGCCTCCCCGCCGGAGAGCGTGCCGGCCGGCCGGTCGAGGGAGAGGTAGCCCAGGCCGATCTCGGTGAACGAGTCCAGCAGGTGCTGCAGGCCGGTGAGCAGCGGGGCCACCGAGGGCTCGCGCAACTCGCGGACCCAGTCCGCCAGGTCGCTGATCTGCATGGCGCAGGCGTCGGCGATGCTCTTCCCATTGATCTTGGAGGATCGGGCCAGCGCGCTCAGCCGGGTGCCGTCGCACTCGGGGCAGACCGTGAACGTCACGGCCCGCTCCACGAAGGCGCGGATGTGCGGCTGCATGGCGTCGACGTCCTTGCTGAGCATCGACTTCTGGATCTTGGTAATCAGGCCCTCGTACGTGAGGTTGATGCCCTCGATCTTGACCCTGGTCGGCTCCTTGTGCAGCAGGTCGTGCAGCTCCCGCTTGGTGTATTTCCTGATCGGCTTGTCCGGGTCGAAGAAGCCGCAGCCGCGGAAGATGCGGCCGTACCAGCCGTCCATGGTGTAGCCCGGGATCGTCAGCGCGCCCTCGTTCAGCGACTTGCTGTCGTCGTACAGCGCGGAGAGGTCGAAGTCGGTGACCGACCCCATGCCCTCGCAGCGCGGGCACATCCCGCCGGTGATGCTGAAGCTGCGCCGCTCCTTGGTGGTGGCCTCGCCGCGCTCGACGGTGACCGCGCCCGCGCCGGAGATCGAGGCCACGTTGAACGAGAACGCCTGCGGCGAGCCGACGTGCGGCTGCCCGAGCCGGCTGAACAGGATCCGCAGCATGGCGTTGGCGTCGGTGGCGGTGCCGACCGTGGAGCGGGGGTTGGCGCCCATCCGCTCCTGGTCGACGATGATCGCGGTGGTCAGGCCCTCGAGCAGGTCGACCTCGGGCCGCGCCAGCGTCGGCATGAAGCCCTGGACGAAGGCGCTGTAGGTCTCGTTGATCATCCGCTGCGACTCGGCGGCGATCGTGGCGAACACCAGGGAGCTCTTGCCGGAGCCCGAAACGCCGGTGAACACGGTCAGCCGGCGCTTCGGAAGCTCGACGTTGACGTCCTTGAGGTTGTTTTCCCGCGCGCCGTGCACCCGGATGAGGTCGTGACTGTCGGCGGCGTGCGGCGCCGATCCGGTGTCCGTCCCCGTGGCCCTGCTCATCGTCGCTCCATCCGTTGTCCGGGTGCCGTTCGCGGGTTGAGACTACTGCCGGGGTCCGACATCACCGGTCCTGCAGCAGCCCCAACACGTTGCCGTCCGGATCGGTGACCGTGGCGACCCGGCGACCGGCGCCCACCTCCCGTACGGGGTCCTTCACGGTGGCGCCCGCGGCCGTCACCTCGGCCAGCTTCGCCTCGATGTCCGAAACGTGCCAGTACGCCACCGGTGAGGTCAGCTGCTCGGGCCCGCCGCCCGGCACCAGCCCGATCTGCTGGCCCGCGACCTCGTAGCCGACGTAGTAGCTCGAATCGCTCGTCGGCTCCGCGCCGAGCAGGGCGGTGTATACCGCCTTCGCGGCAGCCAGGTCGGAGACCGGGTGCAGCAGGGTCCTGACTCCCTCGGTGGACGGGTCAGTCATGATCACTCCTCGATTGGTGTCCTGGTCGTGGCCGGTGTCCCGGTCACGCCCACCACGCTAACCAGGGCCGCCGGGCCCGGGCTTCTTCAATCCTGATCGCTTCCCGGGAGGCCGGGCGGACGGCTCCGCGTACGGACGACCGAGGCGTCCGGGGCGCCGGCGAGGTGGGGTCGGACGAACTCATGGGCACGCTCCCACTGGTGGTGAGAGCGGTTGGCTCCTATCGTCAATGCATCGACGAAGGAGAATTGATGAACCGACCGGGTCCGTCTCGCCCACGCCGGGCCGCCGTGCTCGGCCTGGTGGCCGTCGCCGTGACCGTGGCCACCACCGCCTCCGCCCCGGCGGGCGCCACCTCGGCGCCGGCCCTGGCTGCCTACACGTACCCGTACCAGGATCCCGCCCGTAGCGTCCCGGAACGGGTGGCCGACCTGCTGGGCCGGATGAGCCTGGACGACAAGGTCGGGCAGATGACCCAGGCCGAGCGCGCGGCGGTGAGCACCTCGGACGTCACCACGTACCGGATCGGGTCGATCCTGTCCGGCGGCGGCTCGGCGCCGTCGCCGAACACCCCGGCCGGGTGGGCGGACATGTACGACGGCTTCCAGCGCGCCGCCCTGGCGGCGCCGCTGGGCGTCCCGATGATCTACGGCCTGGACGCCGTGCACGGCAACAACAACGTGTACGGCTCGACCGTCTACCCGCACAACATCGGGCTGGGCGCCACCCGCGACCCGGCCCTGGTCCAGCAGATCGGCCGGGCCACCGCGGAGGAGGTAACCGGGGCCGGCCTGGACTGGACGTTCGCCCCGTGCCTGTGCGTGGCCCGCAACGACCGGTGGGGACGCACGTACGAGTCGTTCGGCGAGAACCCCGACCTGGTGTCCTCGATGACCACCGTGGTGACCGGGCTGCAGGGCCCCACACTCGGCGGCCCCGCGTCCGTGCTGGCCACCGCGAAGCACTACCTCGGCGACGGCGGCACCACGGGCGGCACGGACCAGGGCAACACCCAGCTCAACGAGCAGGAGCTGCGCGCCGTCCACCTGCCACCGTTCAAGGCCGCCGTGGACCGCGGGGTCGGCTCGATCATGGTGTCGTTCAGCAGCTGGAACGGCGCGAAGATGAGCGGGAACCGGTACCTGCTCACCGACGTGCTCAAGGGTGAGCTGGGCTTCAAGGGCTTCCTCGTCTCCGACTGGGCCGCCATCGATCAGCTCGACGGCGCGCCCGGGTTCACCCAGCAGGAGGTCACCACCGCGATCAACGCCGGCCTCGACATGATCATGGTGCCGAACGACTACCAGCTGTTCATCGGCTACCTGAAGGCCGCCGCGCAGTCCGGCGCCGTGCCGATGTCCCGGATCGCCGACGCGGTCAGCCGCATCCTCACCAAGAAGTTCGAGCTGGGCCTCTTCGAGCACCCGTACGCGGACCGCTCCTACGCCTCGACCGTCGGCAGCCAGGCGCACCGCGACGTCGCCCGGCAGGCCGTGCGGGAGTCGCAGGTGCTGTTGAAGAACGACGGCGGCATCCTGCCGCTGGTGCGGACCGGCGGCAAGATCTTCGTGGCCGGGAAGAACGCCGACGACCTGGGCAACCAGGCCGGCGGGTGGACGATCTCCTGGCAGGGCAAGTCCGGCGCCACCATCCCGGGCACCACGATCCTGCAGGGCATCCGCAACGCCGTGGGCGGCGGGGCCACCGTCACGTACAGCAAGGACGGCTCGGGGATCGACGGCTCGTACCGGGCCGCCATCGCCGTGGTGGGGGAGACGCCGTACGCCGAGGGCGAGGGCGACCGGACCGGCTCGCTGGGCCTGGACAGCACCGACCTGGCCACGCTGCAACGGCTCAAGGCAGCCGGCGTACCGGTGGTGACCGTGCTGGTCTCCGGGCGGCCGCTGGACATCGCCGCGCAACTGCCCGACTGGCGCGCCCTGGTCGCGGCCTGGCTGCCCGGCAGCGAGGGCGCGGGCGTGGCCGACGTGTTGTTCGGCGCCTACGCCCCCACCGGCAAGCTGCCGATGACCTGGCCGGCGAGCGCGGGCCAGGAGCCGATCAACGACGGTGACGGCAGGACCGGGCTGTTCCCGTACGGGTACGGGCTGAGCTACGGCGCCGCGACGCCGAGCCCCACCCCGACCCCGACGCCGACGCCGACCGCGAGTCCCACCCCGACGGCCGGTCCCACGCCCACCGGCGGTCCCAGCCCCACCGGCGGGCCGACCACGCCGCCGCCGGGCGGCACGACCTGCCGGGTCGCCGCCACGGTGAACGCCTGGAGCACCGGGCTCACCGGGGACCTGACCATCACCAACACCGGTGGCTCGGCGGTGAACGGCTGGTCGCTGGGCTTCACCCTGCCCGGGGGCCAGACCATCGTCTCGGGCTGGAACGCCAGCTACGCGCCCAGTTCGGGTCAGGTGACCGCGAAGAACCTCTCCTACAACGCCGCCATCGCGCCGAACTCCTCGGTCGGCATCGGCTTCCAGGCCAACCACACCGGCAACACCGGCAAACCCACCGGCTTCACCCTGAACGGCGCCCCCTGCGCGGTCGGCTGACCGTGCCACCTGATGAAGGACCCCGCATGAGACGAACCACCACGGCCCTGGCCGTGCTGTCCCTCTCCCTCACCTGCCTGGCCGCCCCCATCCCGGCCGTGGCCGCCGCCCCCACCCTGGCCGTGGCCGCCGTCACCGCCCCGACCCGGGCGGTGGCCGCCGGCGACGCCGTCACGGTGACCGTCAACGCGCGGGCCGGGCTCGCGACCGTGCCGCAGACCGCGCTCGGCGTCAACCAGGCGATCTGGGACTCGAACCTCGGCACGGCCGAGACCTCGGACCTGCTCCGCGCGGCCGGCGTCAGGATGCTGCGCTACCCCGGCGGGTCGTACGCCGACATCTACCACTGGAAGACGCACACCGCGCCCGGCGGCTACGTGGCGCCGAACACCGACTTCGACACGTTCATGGCGGGCGCGCGCCGGGTCGGCGCCCAGCCGATGATCATCGCGAACTACGGCACCGGCACCCCGGCCGAGGCCGCCGACTGGGTCCGGTACGCCAACGTCACCAAGGGGTACGGCGCGAAGTACTGGGCGATCGGCAACGAGAACTACGGCAACGGGCTCTACGGCTCCGCGTGGGAGGCCGACGACCACGCCGACAAGAGCGCCACCCAGTACGCCAACCTGGTGGTCGCGTACGCCGACGCCATGAAGGCGGTCGACCCCACCATCAAGGTCGGCGCGGTGCTCACCATGCCGGCGAACTGGCCGGACGCGTTGAAGGCCGGCGCCGACCCGGGCCCGTGGAACTCCACCGTGCTCTCCATCGCCGGGCCGAAAATCGACTTCGTGGACGTGCACTGGTACCCGGGCGGCAGCGCCGCCGAGTCGCTGGCCCGCACCGCGCACATCACCGACGCCATGTATCTGCTGCGGCAGCAGCTCACCCGGTACGCGGGCGACAACGCGGGGCGGATCGGCATCAGCTTCACCGAGCTGAACGTCGGCACCGGCCAGGACACCCAACCGGGCGCGCTGTTCCTGGCCGACGCGTACAGCGGGCTGCTGGAGAACGGCGCCTTCACGGTCGACTGGTGGAATGTGCACAACGGCATCGGCACGGTGTCGACGGTGGCCGGCCAGACCGACTACGGCGACTTCGGGATGCTGTCCAGCGGCGGCTGCACGTCGGACGGCTCGGTCTGCGAGCCCCCGCTCAACACGCCGTTCGCGCCCTACCACGGGCTGTCCATGATGAACCTCTTCGCCCGGCCGGGCGACCAGCTCATCCGGGCCGGCACCGACGATCCGCTGGTGACCGCGCACGCCGCCCGGCGCGCCAACGGTGACCTCGCGGTGCTGCTGGTCAACAAGGACCCGGACAACGCGCACCCGGTCGCCATCGACTACGCCGGGTACGCCCCGGCCGCCGGCGCGCCGACCGGCTACACGTACACCAACGGCGCCACCGCGATCGCCAGCGCCACCGACGGCAGCGCCACCAGCCGCACGCTGCCGGCGTACTCGCTGACCACGCTGGTGCTGCACCCGGCCGCCGGCTCGACCGCCGGCCCCGCGGCACCGGGGCAGCCCCGGGCCGTGAACATCACCGACCGGGACGCCACCATCGAGTGGCCGGTGCCGCCGCCCGTCGGCGGCGTGCCACCGAAGATCGAGGTGTACGTGCAGAACGGCACCACCAGCGAGCAGGCCGGCGAGACGTCGGGCGGCTCGTTCACCATCCACAACCTCAACCCGGGCACCCGGTACACCGTCAACGTGCTGGCCCGGGACAACGCCGGCCGGGTCTCCTGGTCGTCGCCCCCGGTCACCTTCACCACCGGCAGCCCGGCGCAGAGCACCTGCACGGTCCGGTTCGCCGACACCAACGACTGGGGCAACGGCTACATCGGCGCCATCGACATCGTCAACAACGGCGCCGAACCGATCAACGGGTGGACCCTCACCTTCCGCTGGCCGACCGGCTGGCAGCAGGTCAGCAGCGGCTGGAACGGCACCTTCGCGCAGACGGGCCGGACCGTGAAGATCACCAACACGGCCGACAACCGGCTGCTGGCGGCGAACGGCGGCAGCGCGAGCGCCGGGTTCGTCGGCGCGTACAGCGGGCCGAACGTGCTGCCGACGGCGTTCACCCTGAACGGAACGGTCTGCTCCACCGGCTGACCCCGGCCCGGCGCCGGATTGGCGAGCCGCCCGGCGCCGGGTTGGCGAGCCGCCCGGCGCCGGGCTGCCCCGGACGCGCGTCCGTCGCCGCCGGATGCGGATGGCGCGGTTCGGTCTACGGGAGCCCGGCCGGGAGTTCATAAACGATCTCCAGGCCGTCCTCGTCGTCCCACTGTTCGCCGACCTTGCGGAAGCCGTACTGCAGGGCCAGTCGACAGGAGGGCAGGTTGTCTGGGCGGATGCTGACCCGTACCCGGCGGATGCTGGGTTCCTCCGCCGCCCGGGCCAGGAGCACCTCCAGCGCGGCACGCGCATAGCCACGACGTCGGTATGCCGGGTCGATGCGGTAACCGATCTCCACCATGCCTGCGCTATCCGGCGGTCCGTGGTAACCAGCCGCGCCAACGGCCAGGCGCCGGCCCTCGTCCCAGACGATGCCGGTAACCCACGCCGCGCTGGCCGGATCTTGCTCGAATTGCACGCTGCGCATCCGCCAGAGTCCATGACACTCCGGACCCGCCAGATAGGTCGAGACCGGCACCGGGCTTGCCGCGTTCGCCGCCGCGACGTCGCCCCGGGCCAGGGCAAGGAATGCCGGCCCATCCAGGTGCACAATGCGGACATCCGGCTTCGCGGGGGACGGGGAACCGCCGCGGGATGTTGTTCCATTCACGCGACAAGGCGTCCGGATCAACCCGGCCGATAGAAACGAATTTCCGCCCATGGGTGCAGCCGGACGCGCAGGGTTCGGCATGCCTGTCCGGCGTGGCCATGCGCTCGCCGCTGGGCCGGGCAGTGCGTGCGCTGACCGTGACCCGGCCATCGGTCCGCCGTTCAGCCTGGGACGTTGCTGGCGCTGGCGTACCCGATGGCATACCCGGCGCCGCACTGTGACTGTCCGACGGTGGCGCGCGTTGCCCAGTTCGTCACGTGGCGGTCTGGCGCTCGGTCCGGTCAGCAGCGCAGGTGAGAGTGATTGCGGCGAGGTAGCTGTCGCGGGTCGATCCAGGCCGGCGGCAGGAATTCGGGGAGTCCGTCCGGGGCGAGACGGGCCTGCCAATGGCCTTGATGGATGACCCGGTGGTGGTAGCGGCACAGCAGCACCGCGTTGGTCAGCGCAGTCGCCCCGCCGTCGGCCCAACTGCGCAGATGATGCCCATCGCACCAGCGTGGGGGGCGGTCGCAGCCCGGGAACGCGCAGCCGCGGTCGCGAAGCACCAGCGCCCGGCGCAGCGACCCGGTGAACAACCGCCGGGCCCGGCCCACGTCCAGCACCTGGCCGGCGCCGTCGAGCACCGCCGGCAGGATCGCCGCGTCACACGCCCACCGGCGTACCGTCTCGGCCGATAGCCGTGCCCCCGTGTCCAGGATGCCGGCGCCGAGACGGCCGGTCAGCGCGTCGATCCGGGTGGTGATCACCACCTGCGGTGGCTCACCCCCGTTGTCGGGCAGGCTGCCGCAGCGCAGGGAGAGTCGCAGCGCCTCACCGAGGGCGTCGTGGCGGCGTTGACCGGGACTGCGGTCGTCGCCCGGTCCGTTCGGGCCGGTGAGCGGGTCGAGGGCGGCGATCAGCATGCCGCCGGTCTCGGCATCGAGGGTGCCGCGCAGCCGCACCCCACCATCCGGGCCGACCGACACCGTGAGATCCCGCCGCCGGTCCAGCTCCCGCTCGAGCCGGCGCAGGGCCCGCCGGTCGGCCTCCTCCGCCGCCTGCGGCGCAACGTGCCACAGGATCCGGTCGGCGCACATCCGCAGCGCTCGCGGCTCCAACTCCGCCGCCTGGGCCAGCAGCATCCGCAGCGCCTTGCCGGCCACCACCGCCCCGGCCTCCCGCCGCGCTCCCTCCACCGCGACCGCCACTATCCGCGCCTGCTCCAGGCTCACCGCCCCAGCGATCACCGCCGCCCGCAGCACCGACCCGGCCGCCGCCCGGCCACATCCGAGCGCGCCCCGATCGACCGGCGGATCGGCGTCCGAGCCCGTGTGCCGATCGTCCACCCAGCGGCTGGCCGGGTCGGCGGCGGAAGCCGCGCTGGCCGCGTCGGTGCCGTCGGCCGCCCCGCACCGACCGGGGCCATCGCCGATGGCCGAACTGGCGCGCCCGTCCGGGCCGTCCTCCGGGCCGGCGTGCTCGCCGCCAGGGCCGCCCGACGCGAGCCCAAGGGCCGGACGGGCGCGCCCATCCGGGCCGTCCTCCGGGCCGGCGTGCTCGCCGCCAGGGCCGCCCGACGCGAGCCCAGCGGCCGGACCGGCGCGCCCATCGGCGTCGTCTTGCGGGCCGGCGTGGTCGTCACGGGCGCCATCCGGCCCGAGCCCGCCGGTCGGGTCGTCCGCATCGAGCCACGCCGCGTCCGCGACCAACCGCCGAGCCTCCGCAGCCGGAATCCGTAACCGATCCCGCATCCAGACCGCCGTCGATGAGGCGCCCTGCACCCGGGCCAGGCCCCGGCCGTCGACCTCCCGCACCACCGTCAACTTCGCCGCCGCCAGCAACCGCTCGGCCCGATGGATCGTGTCCAGGGTTGCGATCAAACCAGCGTCCGGCAGGGGCCAGACCGACGCGTCGGCACAGGCCCGCGCCGCCCGCATCACCCCTGCCGCCGCATCGATCACGATCCTCACGCTAGAACGGGCGTACGACAGACTCGGGCCGCCAGCCCGCCCCTCCACCGGCGGTTCCAGATGGTGCGGATTCGACCGCGCCGGGCCCGGAAAGCGGTGCGGTGCACCCGCCGGCCGACACCGGCACCCGCGCGGCCGCGCTCCGCGGGACGGCGCTGGGACGGCGATCGGCAGCACGGCGCTGGGCGGGACGGCGCGGCGGGCGGGACGGCGATCGGCAGCACGGCGCTGGGCGGGACGGCGCGGCGGGCGAGATGGCGATCGGCAGCACGGCGCTGGGCGGGACGGTGCGCCGGGCGAGACGACGATCCGCGCAGTGGCGGCCGGCGCAGCGGAGCGGCCGCATCGGCTCCGGGCGCCGGTACGCTCCCGGATCGCCCATTCGGGCGCGGTGGAGAGCGCGAGCGCTACCGCGCCGGCCGCCATGTAAGGCCGGCGCCACCGCGCCGGCCACCGTGTCGGGTCGAGAGCCATAGCGCCGGCCGCCACGTCGGGCCGCTGGGTGACGGACGCCGGTTCGCCGGGGCATCATTCGGTGATGTCCGGCGCGCCGCCCAGCGCCGGTGACGGGAGGCAGCGATGGCGGCGACACGGCCTACGGCCACCCTGGAGGACGTCGCCCGGCTCGCCGGGGTGTCCCGGTCCACCGCGTCCCGGGCCATCGCCGGGGGCAGCATCTCGCGCGCCGCGTACGACCGGGTGGCCGCGGCGGTGCGGCAGTTGGGGTACGTCCCCAACCAGGCGGCTCGGGCGCTGGCCCGGCGCACCGGCCTGCGGCTCGTGGTGGCCACCTCCGGGCCGAGCCCGGAGATCCTCGACGATCCGTACCTGGACCGGGTGGTGACGGCGGTCGCCCGGGTCTGCGCCGAGCACGACGTCGGGGTGGCCGCCGCGTGGCTGCCGCTGCGGCCGGGTCGCCAGCTGACCCGGCTCGTCGAGGACCCCGGCCTGGGCGGTGTCATCCTGATCAACCCGACCGGCTGGCTGGTCGACGTGCTCGCGACGCTGCTGCCCGGTCGGGTCGCGTCGATCGGGGTGGGCAACCCTGCGGTGCCGTCGTTCGACGTGGACAACGCGGCCGGAACGGCGGCGCTGGTCCAGCACCTGTACGCCGCGGGCCGGCGCCGGATGGCCATGGTGACCGGGCCGGGCTGGTTGCCGTGCGCCGCGCGTCCGGTCCGGGAGTACGGGCGGTTGATGCGCGCCGCCGGACTGCCGGTACGCCTGGTCGTGGGGGACTTCAGCGCCGATCGCGGCCGGGTGGCGGCCGGGGAGGTGCTACGCCGCTGGCCGGACACCGACGCCGTGCTCGGGGCGAGCGACGCCACGGCCCTCGGCGTGATCGCCGGGCTGCGCGATTGCGGCGTCCGGGTGCCCGACGACGTCGGGGTCACCGGATTCGACGACGTGCCGTTCGCGGCGCTGGCCGCCCCGGCGCTCACCACGGCCCGGCACCCCGTCACCGAAATCGCCACGGCAGCGGCACACGCCGTGCTGGGTCGCCTGCCGGGGCCGCCCGAGGTGCTCTTCCCGTCCCCCATGGTCCTCCGCGCCAGCGCCTGAGCCGGCCCGCTAAGGCCGACCGCCGGGTCCGCGAGGCCGACCGCCGGGTCCGCGAGCCCGACCGACCGCCGGGTCCGCGAGCCCGACCGCCCCGGCGCGGCCGGCGGGGGAGCGCCGGCCGCGCCACGCCGGCCGGGCTACACCTGGCCGGCCACCCGCGAGGTGAAGAGATGGTTGGTGTCCAGGCGGCTGCCGGGGATCCGGCCGCGTCCCCAGCCGATCGCCCTTCGGTACGCGCCGAACGCCCCGGCCGCGACCAGCGCGTCCTCGTCGGCGTACGCCGATCCGGCCGGGGCCGGGCCGGACAGCGGCGCCACGAACAGGGCGTCGGTGGGGCAGTACGCCTCGCACATGAAGCAGGTCTGGCAGTCGCCCTGCCGGGCGATCACCGGCACCCCGTCCGCGCCCCGGTCGAACACGTCCATCGGGCAGACCCGGACGCACAGATCGCAGGTCACGCAGCGGGGTCGGGAGACCACCTCGATCATGCCGCCACCGCCGTCCGGTCGGCGGCCGTCCACACCTCGTCCAGGCCGCCGCAGAGGATCCGGTGCGCCAAGGCGGGATCACTGCCCGGGGCGTCGTCCCGCCGGTGCATGCCGCGCGACTCCACCCGCGCCAGCGCGCTCCGGTACATCCAGCGAGCGTGCGCCGTCATGGCGGCGGCCTGCCGGGCCCGCAGCGCCTCCCGGCCCGTACCGCCGATTCCGGCCACGGCGGTCGACCAGATGTCGTCCAATCTGGACAGCGAGTCGACCAGCCCGGCGCCGGTCCGGAAGAAGTTGCGGGACAGCGGCGTCACCTCGGCGCGGACGGCGGCCACCACCTCGCCGACCGCCGTGCCGGCGGCAGCGAGCCCATCACGAGCCGCCGTGCCGGCGGGGCCGAGCCCAGCGCGGCCCACCGCACCTGTCGGGGCCCCCACATGGCGGCCGGCCGTGCCGGCGGGAGCCAGCCCGGCCGTGCCGGCCGGCAGCACGTGCCGCGGCGCCGGATGCCGGCGGCCGTACGACGCGGCGGCCACGCCGGCCCAGGCGCCCGAGGAGATCGCCCAGGCGGCGTTGTAGCTGCCGCCGCCGCTGATGGCCCCGGTCACCGGCTCCCGGCTGGCCACATCGCCGGCGGCGTACAGACCGCGGGTCCCGGTGGCGCAGTCACCGCCGGTCAGCCGCAACCCGCCGGTGCCCCGTACGGTGCCCTCCAGCACGAACCGCAGCGGGTAGGGCTGGGTGAACGGGTCGATCCCGGCCTTGTCCAGCGGAAGGAAGTAGTTCGGCTGGGCCCGCCTGGCCAGCGGCCGCAGCTGTTCGGGCGCCTTGTCGAGGATGGCGTGGATGGTCTCGCCGGCCGCCGCCCGCCGGGCCAGCTCGACCCGGCCGGTCAACCCGTCCGCGGGGATCACCCGGCCGTCCTCGCCGTAGTACGTGGCGAACTGCATCATCAGGCCCTTGGTGTGGTTGCCGAAGGCGGGCGACAGCGCGTACGCGCAGGAGAACTCCATGCCGGAGAGGACGGCGCCCACCTCGGCGGCCATCAGGTGCCCGTCGCCGGTGTCGACGTTCAGCCCGAACGCTCCGGACAGGAAGGCGCAGCCGCCGGTGGCCAGCACCACCGCCCCGGCGCGGACCCGCCAGGGCGCGCCGCCGTCCTGCCGCGCGATCCCCGCCGCGCCGGCCACCGCGCCGTCGGGGGTGACCAGCAGCTCCAGCGCGGGATGGTGATCGAGCACCCGCACCCCCGACCGGAGCACCTTGCGGCGCATCCGGCGCAGGTACTCCGGACCCTGTAGCGACGATCGCCGCTGCACCCCGTGCTCGTCGACCGGGAACGGATAACCCCAGTCGGCCAACTGCTCGACCCGCCGCCAGGTCTCGTCGAGAACCCGCAGGCTCACACCCGGGTCGGTGAGCTGACCGGCCGCGACCGCCCGCCGGGCGACGGCCCGGGCGCGTTCCGGCCCGGGCGGCACATGCCACAGGTTGTTGCCGCCGGAGGCCGCGGCGCCGCTGGTGCCGCAGTAGCCCTTGTCGGCCAGCACGACGGCCGCGCCGGCAGCGGCGGCCGTCACGGCCGCCCACGTGCCGGCCGGGCCGCCCCCCAGCACCAGCACGTCGGTACGGAGTTCGCTCGGCGCATCGGTGGCGGCGGTCATGGCTGCCGTGCCTCCGGGGCGATCCAGTCGTCGACGCTGAAGTCCTTCGCCACCAGCTTCTGGCCGACCAGGAAATCCTTCGTGCCCTTGAGCAGGGTCAGGCCGGCGTCGGTGAACGGGGTGTCCGGCAGCTGCTCGCGCAGCACGCTCCGGCGCACGATGTCGGCGCCGAACGGACCGAGGTCCACGTTGAACGCCAGATAGTCCGGCCAGCCCGCCTTGGCCTGCCGGGTGGCCTCGGTCTGCGCCTGCTGCCAGGCCCGGATGAGCGGGGCGTGCCGGCGCCGGGTGGTCTCGGTGACCACCGTGGCGCTGGTGCCGAGATACCGCGGCCGGGCCTTGGAGGCCAGCTCCAGCAGCGGGTAGCCCTTGGCCTGGAAGGCGTACGCGTAGTTGGCCGGCACGGCGGCCGCGTCGACGCTGCGCTTCGCGAGCGCGGCCTCGGTGTCGGTGCTGTAGACGTGCACGATCCGCCGCGGTTTGACACCCAGATCGGCGAGCGCGCCCAGCAGGTAGCGGTGGATGTACGACCCGGTCTGGGTGGCGATCACCTTGTCGTTCAGGTCGCGCAGCGACGACACCCCGCCGGGCACGGTGACGATCCCGGCGTCGTTGCCGACGAGCGACTCGGCGATCAGCCGGGTCGGCTGGCCGGCGCCCCGGGCCACCAGGGCCGGGGTGTCGCCATAGCTGGCCAGGTCCAGCTTGCCGCCGACCAGCGCCTGGTTGAGATCCGGCCCGTTCGGAAAGGTGTAGACCTCGATCTTCTCGACGTGCGCGGCGGCCAGCAGCGGCAGCAGCTTGTTCTGGGCGTGCAGCCAGCCCACCGGCCCGGTGAGCCGGTTCCGGCTGCCGATCGTGCCGATCCGCAGCGTCCAGGCCGCGTCGGAGGCGCCGCTCGCGGCGTCCGCGCCGCAGCCGCCGGCAGCGGCGGCGACGCCGCCGAGCAGGGCGAGGGCCAGGACGGATCGTCGGGACAGGTGGCTCATGTGTCGCCCTTCCGGGAGGTGGCCGGCGCGGAGGTCGCCGGTGCGGAGGTGGTCGGTACGGACGTGGCGGGGGCGGAGGTGGTCGGTGCGGAGCCGGCCGGGGCGGGACCGAGGCCCGGCCCGAGCGCGAGCCGGGCGCCGGGGATCCGGCCATGTCCCCAGCCGATGCCGGCGCGGTAGCTGCCGAGCAGGCCGGCGGCCGCCAGGTGCGCCTCGTCGCGCAGCGGGTCGTCGTCGGCGAGCGGCGTGGTGTGCGGCGCCACGAACAGCGCGTCGGTGGGGCAGTACGCCTCGCACATGAAGCAGGTCTGGCAGTCGCCCTGCCGGGCGACCACCGGCACCCCGTCGGCGCCCCGGTCGAACACGTTGGTGGGGCAGGCCTCGATGCAGCGGTCGCAGCTGATGCACCGGGTGGGCGAGACGAGCTCGATCACGCCGCCACCGCCAAGTCGAGCGGGGTGTGCGGGCGTACGGGATCGGGCGCCGACCACAGCTCGTCGAGGCCGCCCACCACCAGGCGGTGCCGGGACTCCGGGTCCGGTTCCGGGTGGTCCAGCCGCTTGTGCATGCCCCGGGTCTCGGGCCGGGCCAGCGCCGCCGTGTACATCCACCGGGCGTGCGCCACCATCGCGGCGGCCTGCCGGGACCAGAGCGCGTCGATGCCGGTGCCGTGCAGCCCTTCCCGACCCAGCCGCCAGGCGTCGTCCAGGACCGCCAGCGAGTCCGCCAGCACCGGACCGCGCCGCAGGTAGTTCCGGTCGTACGGGTGGGTGTGCGCCTGGACCGCGCGGACCAGCTCGCGGTGGTCCGCCCCGCCGCCCGGGGCGCCGGTCGGGCGCAGCCCCGCCGCGCCGGCCGGCACCAGCCGGCGCCGGTGCGCGCGCGGCCCGACGGCCCAGGCGAAGATGGCGGCCGCCTTGCCGGCCCAGGTTCCCGACGACATCGCCCAGGCCGAGTTGTGCGAGCCGCCGCCGGTGAACCCGCCGCAGATCAGCTCGCGGGTCGCCGCGTCGCCCGCGACGTACAGCCCCGGGACCCCGGTGGAGCAGTCCGGGCCGGCCACCCGGATCCCACCGGTGCCCCGCACGGTGCCCTCCAGCAGCAGGGTGATCGGGAACCGGTCGGTGAACGGGTTGATCCGCATCCGGTCGAAGGGCAGGAAGAAGTTGGGCTGGCCCAACCGCATGGCGGCCTGCACCTGCGCGTCGGCCCGGTCCAGCCGGCAGAACACCCGCTCGGCCAGCAGCGCCCGGGCGATCACCGACCGCCCGCGCTGGCTGCCCGCGCCCTCCAGGACAGAACCGTCCGGGCGGTAGAAGGTGGCGTACGTGTAGTACGCCGTCTTGGTCACCGAGGAGAACTCCGGCGCGATGGCGTACGCGTTGGAGAACTCCATCCCGGACAGCACCGCGCCCACCTCGGCGGCCATCAGCGCACCGTCGCCGGTGTTGACGTCGCAGCCGAGCGCGCGGGACAGGAACGCGCAGCCACCGGTGGCCAGGACCACCGCTCCGGCCCGTACCCGGTAGTCCTGACCCTGCTGGCGACGCAACCCGGCGGCCCCGGCAACCGCGCCGGCGCCCGTGGTCAGCAGCTCCAGCACCGGACTGTGGTCGAGGATGCGCACCCCGGACCGCTTGAGCCAGGCCCGCATCCGGCGCATGTACTCCGGACCCTGCAGCCCGCGGCGGACCTCGGTGCCGTCCGCGGCGGTGGGGAACGGATACCGGCCCGCGGCGGCCAGCTCGTTGATGTTCGCGTACGTCTGGTCCAGCACCCGGGCCATCCAGCGCCGGTCGGACAGGTGGCCGTTGAGGTTCTCCCGGCTGGCCATGGCCGACTCCCGGGCGGCGGGCTCGGGCGGGACGTACCAGACGCCGGTGCCGGCCGAGGCGGTCGCGCCGCTGGTGCCGCAGTAACCCTTGTCCGCCAGGATCACGTCGCTGCCGGCCTGCGCGGCCTTCAGCGCTGCCCATGCGCCGGCCGGGCCGCCGCCGATCACCAGCACGTCCGCCGTCAGGTCCAGGATCTCCGTCATCGCTCCTCCTCGGGTGTGGCGACCCCCAGCGCGGCCAGCAGCCGCCGGCGCAACGCGACGAATCGGGGGTGTCCGATGGCGCGAGGTCGAGGCAGGTCGACGTCGACCGACTCGACGATGTGTCCGTCGGCCAGCAGCAGGGCCCGATCGGCGAGCAGGAGCGCCTCCTCCACGTCGTGGGTCACCAGCAGCACGGCCTGGCGGTGTTCGGTCCACAGCTGGGCCACCAGCGCCTGGGCCCGCAGCCGGGTCAGCGCGTCGAGCGCGCCGAACGGCTCGTCCAGCAGCAGCAGCTCGGGGGTCCGGACCAGGGCCCGGGCCAGCGCCACCCGCTGCGACTCGCCGCCGGAGAGCGTGCCCGGCCACGCGTCGGCCCGGTCGGCGAGGCCGACCTCGGCCAGCGCCCGCAGCGCGCGGTCCCGTGGATGGCCGCCGGCGACCCCGAGGGTGACGTTGCGCCAGACCCGGCTCCAGGGCAGCAGCCGGTGCTCCTGGAAGACGATGGCGGTCCGGTCGGGCGTCCGCAGCTCGCCGGTGGCATCGGGATCGAGGCCGCCGAGGACCCGCAGCAGGGTGGTCTTGCCGCTGCCGCTGGCCCCGAGCAGCGCCACGAATTCGCCCGCCCGGATGTCGAGGTCGACGCCGCGCAGGATGGGCCGGCCGGAAGGACCGCCGGATGTCCCGGGCCCGGACGGCGGTGCGGGTTCCGGCCGCGAGGGCCTCGGCGCGGGTTCCGGTGGCTTCGGCGGGGACGGCTCCGGTGGTCGCGGTCATCCGGCGATCCCCTCGAAGCCGCGCCGCCAGGACAGGAAGCGGTGTTCCAACACCCGGACGAGCAGGTCGGTGGCCAGCCCGAGCAGGGCGTACCGCAGCAGCGGCCGCCACCGTCCGCCCCGGCTGCGCGGCGGCGCGGACCGGCGTGGCGCGGGCGCGGCCTCCGCCGGGGGCGGCCGGACCCCGGCCGGATCGGCCGTGCCGACCGGTTCGGCGGGTACGAGGGTACGCAGAGCCATCGTGAGGAACTCCTCGGTGTTTCGGCGGTGATGCCCGGTCCACAGGGGACGGTGGCGGGGACGCGGAAGCGGCCGGAGGACCGGCGCGAAGGTGTGGTGCGGCGGACCGGCGGCGGCGCGCGGTTGCCGGTGCGGCCGGCCAGCGGGCGCCGCGTGGGCGACGGAGGATCGGCGGGCGGTGCGGCGGCGACGGACGATCGGCGGGGCTGCGCGCCGGACGATCGAGGAGCGGCGCGCCGGACGATCGGCGGGCGGCGCGCCGCCGGCGACAGGTCAGACGGGCCGACCCGGGCCGGTCAGGGGATGGTCGGTGCCGGCGTCAGCGCCGACACAGCGCGCTGCTGACGCGCCGGAAGTCGACGTGCCGGCGGAGAATCGCCGGGTTCCTGAACATGACCTCAGTACAGGCCGGCTGACCGCTCCGGTCAATAACCGTCTTAGCCGATGGGAATTGTGGGTTACCGGCGGCGCCGGCGGTCTGTTGCGGATCGACCACCGCGCATGGATACTTTGGGCGGTTTCATGAGCCGGACGTCGAGGCCCAGGGCAGCCTCACCAACGAGCGCGCGCGTGCGCGCCGACGTTCGAGGAGATCCGTTGAAACGCATCACCGCCATCGCGGCGGCCGGCATCCTGACGACCGGTGTCGGGGTGGCCCTCTCGCCCCACGCGTTCGCCGCGGCCGGATGCCGGGCCGACTACACGGTCACCAACCAGTGGGCGGGCGGCTTCCAGGCCAACATCCAGCTCACCAACCTGGGCGACCCGGTCAGCAACTGGACGCTGGCGTTCGACTTCGTCGATCCGGCGCAGAAGATCACCCAGGGCTGGAACGCCAACTTCAGCCAGTCCGGCAGCCACATCACGGCCACCAGCTACAGCTGGAACGGCAACCTGGGCAGCAACGCGTCGGTGTCGATCGGCTTCCTCGGCTCCTGGTCCGGCATCAACCCGCCGGGCTACCACCTCCTGCTGAACGGGACGGCCTGCACCGGCAGCACCCCGCCGCCCACCACCGCGCCGCCCAGCACCCCGCCGCCGACGACCGCGCCGCCCAGCACCCCGCCGCCCACGAGCGCGCCGCCGAGCACCCCGCCGCCGAACAACGGCGCCGCGCCGGCGCTGCACGTCTCCGGTAACCGCCTGGTGACCGCGAGCGG
The DNA here is from genome assembly GCF_042434095.1 of Plantactinospora siamensis. Classification (NCBI taxonomy): domain Bacteria; kingdom Bacillati; phylum Actinomycetota; class Actinomycetes; order Micromonosporales; family Micromonosporaceae; genus Plantactinospora; species Plantactinospora siamensis. Next base: position 75,411 of record NZ_JBHLUE010000004.1, on the reverse strand, counting down.
TGCCACGTACCGGCTGCTCGGGGTGAACCGGTCCGGCGGCGAGTTCAGCTGCATCCAGGGCTACGGCATGTGGAACGGCCCGATGGACCAGGCGTCGATCACCGCCATGCGGTCCTGGAAGGTGCGCACCGTACGGGTGCCGCTCAACGAGGAGTGCTGGCTGGGCACGGCCGACGTGCCGGCCGGCGGCACCACCGGCGCGGCGTACCAGACCGAGGTGAAGAACTACGTCAACCTGCTGATCGCCAACGGCATCACCCCGATCGTGGAGATGCACTGGAACTACGGCCAGTACGGCGGCCAGGGCGCCGGCTGCTCGGACGTGAAGGCGACGTGCCAGAAGCCGATGCCGGACGCGCAGTACGCGCCGCAGTTCTGGACCGGGGTGGCCAACGCGTTCAAGGGCAACGACGCGGTGGTGTTCGACCTGTTCAACGAGCCGTACCCGGACGCCGCGGCGAACTGGGACAGCACGGCCGGCTGGAAGTGCTTCCGGGACGGCGGCGCCTGCACCGGCATCGGCTACCAGGTGGCCGGCTTCCAGAGCCTGGTCAACGCCGTCCGCGCCACCGGGGCCACCAACGTGGTGATGGTGGGCGGCCTGAGCTGGTCCAACAAGCTCGACCAGTGGTTGCAGTACCGGCCCACCGACCCGAAGAACAACCTCATGGCGTTCGCGCACGTCTACAACTTCAACGCCTGCGTCGACACCGCCTGCTGGGACCGCGAGTGGGCGCCGGTGGCCGCCCAGGTGCCGCTGGTGCTCAGCGAGATCGGGGAGAACGACTGCGCGCACGGCTTCATCGACCAGGTGATGGCCTGGGCCGACGCGCACGGCGTGAGCTACCTCGGCTGGACCTGGAACAACTGGGACTGTTCCTCCGGCCCGTCGCTGATCACCGACTACAACGGCACCCCCACCGCCTTCGGGCAGGGCCTCAAGAACCACCTGGCGACGGTCTCGAACTGAACCTTCCGCCCGAGCGTGTCGCCCGCGCGGCGGGACCAGCCAGACGAGCGGTATGCCGGAGAGGAGTAATCATTCCTCTCCGGCATACCGCTCGCGGAGACTGTCGCGGCCGGTGAGGTGACGCCGGGTGATCGGGGCCGGGACCAGGCCGATTCACGGCCGGCGCGGCTGGCCGGCGATCAGACGGGCGCGACCGGCGCCGGACCGGGCGCGCGCTGCCGGTCCGCGGTCCGCACCGCGAGGTCGTACATGGCGGTCATGGCCCGCCGCTGCGCCTCCGGACCCAGCAGGTAGAGGCCGCCGGGCACGTTGTTGACCTCGATGATGAGGAAGCCGTCGGCCGTGGGCATCAGGTCCACCCCGGCGATCGTGATGCCCATGGCCCGGGCGGCCCGCCGGGCCAGCTCGACGAGCTCCGGGGTCGGCTCGTACGGCTCGGCCTTGGCCCCCAGCCCGACGTTGGCCCGCCACTCGTCGCCCTGCGGCACCCGGTGCACGTTGAACACGTCCTCGTCGCCCACGATGGTGATCCGGACGTCTCCGCCGAGGCTCGGCACGTACGGCTGGCACACCAGCTCGCCGTACCGGGCCAGCATCCCGTGCACCAGCTCGTCCTCGCGGGGCAGCTCGAGCACCCGCTCCACGTCGTGCCCGCCGAAGCCCCAGGCGCCCTTGAGCACGATCGACCCCCACCGGTCGTACGCCGAGCGCACCTGCTCGTACGTCCGGCAGCCGCAGGTGGGCGGCACCGGCAGCCCGGCGTGGCCGAGCTGGTGCATCATCCCGAGCTTGCTCTCCGCGGAGATGAACTCGGCCACCGGGTCGAGAATCGGCACACCCGGGATGTTGCTGGCCAGGCTGAGCCGTTCCACGTCGGCGCGCCAGCTCTCGGTGCGCAGCTGGGCGCGGGAGATGAGCACGTCGAACGAGCCGGCCGGCTCCCCGCCGAGGGTGAGCGTGAGCCCCCGCTCGGCGGCCACGCACTCGATCTCGTCGAGCACGAACAGCGTCACCTCGTGGCCCAGCTCGCGGCCGAGCTCCACCATGGTCGGGATGTCCACGTCCACCTCGCCGTGGTCCCAACCCAGAATGCCGATCTTCACAGCGCCTCCACCTCATCGGATTGGTCCCGCGCTGGCCGTGCCGACCCCGCCGGCCCTGCCGACCCCGCCGGCTCCGCCAGCCCCGCCGGTCTCGCCGGCGACGCTGGCTCCGCCGGCGACGCTGGCTCTGCCGGCAGCAGGGGGCCGCCGGCCAGCGCGGTCCCGGCGGTGAGCAGCCCGAAGGCGACGGTCACCAGGTACGCCACGCCGCCCGCGGACCACCGGTCGACCAAGAACCCGCCGGCCAGGTTGCCGGCGGTCATGCCGAACGCCATGGCGCTGGTGAGCCAGAACGAGGCCTCGGTGAACGCGGCCGCCGGGACCACCCGCTGCATCAGCTCCATGGTCGTGACCAGGGACGGCGCCAGCACCACCCCGGCCAGCACGAGCAGTCCGGCCAGCGCGGCCACGCCGGAGGCGAACACCAGCGGCACCAGCACCAGCACCATGGTCGTACCGAGCACGGCCAGCCGCCGGGCCAGCGAGGCCCGCAGCCGCAGCCCGCCCAGCACCAGGCCGGCGGCCATGCTGCCCACCCCGAACAGCCCGATCAGCAGGCCGGCCAGGCCGCGCTGGCCCAGCCCGCTGGCCCGGGCGATGGTGACGATCTCCATCGACCCGGTGATGCCGCCCAGCCCGAACACCACCGCGCAGAGCAGCCGCAGCGCGGCGTTGCGCAGCACCCCGGCCCGGGGCGCCGCGCCGGACCGGTGTGGTTCGGGCTGGCTGCCGCGCTGGGCGGCCAGCGCCAGGGTGCCCAGCACGGCGCAGGCCAGCACCACGAGCAGGCCCGGCACCGGGCCGAGCCCGGTGGCCACCAGCGCCACCAGGATCGGACCGAGGATGTAGACCAGCTCGGTGGTGGCGGCCTCGAAGGCGTACGCGGTGCGCAGCAGCTCGGTGCCGGCCAGGATCCGCGTCCACCTGGCCCGGACCAGTGGCCCAGCCACCGGCATGGTGCCGCCGCAGAGCAGCGCCAGCGGGACCAGCGACCAGTCCGGCGCGCCGGCCGACACCGCGAGCACCATCCCGGACAGCGCCAGCCCGAAGGCCACCGTCGTCACCACCAGCACCACGGCCTGCCCGTACCGGTCGACCAGCCGGCCGGCGACGGGGCCGCAGACGCCGCTGGCCAGCACGACCGCCGCGGCCACCACGCCGGCCACCCCGTACCGGTCGCCGTCCGCGGTGATGGCCAGGATCAGGCCCAGCCCGAGCATCGCCGTGGTCAGCCGGGAGAAGAACCCGGCCGTGACGAACCCCCCGGCGCCGCGCGCACCGAACACCTCCGCGTACGGGCGGACCGACCGGCTCAGGACCGTCCGCGCGCTCGACATGCCGGCCATCGGACCGCCTCAGGCCGGTACGACGTGGAAGAAGTGCGTCGGCAGGTGCACGGCGAGCCCCTCGTACACCTCGGCGCAGACCGCGAGACCGGGCTCGGCGAAGGTCCCGTCCGGCGGGGTGGCCACCTTGATCACCGATCGGCCGCCGTCCAGCAGCTGCGCGGCCACGGCGAAGTCGCCGACCAGGGCGCAGCCGGGGGCCACCATCCGGGTACGGACGATCTTGGTGCCGTTGCGGGCCAGATCCGCCAGCACCGAGCCGTGGCCCAGCAGCTGGAAGTAGTAGTCGGCCGGGTTCACGATCATTGCGTGCGCGGTGGCCCCGGTCTGCTCGATCTCGTTGCACGCGGCCAGCAGGCCGGTCCGGTAGTCCCCGCGGTACGGCAGCGCCGCGATGTCCGGGTGGTTGAGCAGGCCGTGCGGGCCGATGGTGAGGGCCTGGTTCTCCGCTGTGGCGAGCCGGACCAACAGCCGGTAGTCGAGGAACCGGGCCAGCCCGTCGCGGTCGGTGGTGAGCTCCTCGGGCACCTGGACCCAGCCCTGGATCGGGTACACCCGGGCCTCGCTCATGCCGAACCGGAACGCGGCCTCGCGCCGCAGCCCGGACTCGCTGACCCGGTCGGCCTCCGCGCTGCTCGGGCGGGACTCACCCCAGTGCCGCACCGAGCCGGCCGGCGCGTCCCGCTTGCTGAACAGGTTCCGTACGGTGAGCCGGGGCCGCTCCTGGGTGGGCTTGAAGGCCTCGGTGACGGTGAAGTCGAAGGTGACCTCGGCGTGCTCGCCGTCCTTGGCGTACGCGTCGGCGAACAGTTCGCCGGGCGAGCGGTCGTCGTCGGGGGTGGTCATCGGAACTCCTTCGGGCAGGGGCTAGAGGGCGTGTTCGACCAGTCGTTCGTAGAAGGGCAGGTGGTGCTCGTAGTACGAGCGCAGCAGCGGGTCGTTGGCCACCGTGACCTCGAACCGCTTCTGCGCGGGGACGAAGCCGGTGCTGGCGATGGCGTCCAGGTGCCAGCGCCGGGTCTTGGCGAACTCCGGCCGGTCCTCCGGCTGCCAGGACAGCGCCCCGGGCAGGTACGACAGCCCGACCCGGGCGCAGTACGCCGAGACGGTCCCGGCCGGGTCGGCGAGCAGCCGCTCGGCGGTCACCACCACCGGCCGGGCGCCGGTGACCCGCCAGGCGTGCTTGAACAGCTCCCACTGGTGCTCGTACCCGATGTTGCCGAGGCTGACGTCGGGCTTGAGCGCGCGGTGCGAGTTGATGGTGCGTTCCGGCTCGCGGACGATGAACGTGTGCGTGAGGTCGCGCAGGTCGTCGGGGTGCTCGAAGAGGTGGTCGTACCGGTATTCGAGGGTGTCCTTGACGAACACCGGCCGTTCGGCCGCGGCGGCCCGCAGCGCGGCGAAGACCTCGGCCGGGCGGCGCGCCACGGTCTTTTCGGCCGGCGCCGGCGCGGGCAGCGTGACCTCGCCGAAGTCGGTGAGCGTGACCAGCGGCTCGTGCACGACCGTGAGGTCGCCGCGCTGCATCATCATCCGGGTGAACGCGGTCGAGACCGACCGCGGGTGCGCCCACATGGCGATGATCGTCACGGTCGTCCCCTCACATCGACCAGGCGGTCGGCCGGCGGTCCCACCGGTGCGCCCGCAGCGCGTCGAGCAGCCCGTCCGGCAGCGGCCGGCCGTCGCTGACTCCGAGGTTGGCGTCCACGTGGGCGCGCTTGCGCATGCCGGGGATCACCGTGCTGACGGCCGGATGGCGCAGGATGAACCGCAGCGACAGCTCCGGCAGCGTCATGCCGACCGGCAGCAGCTCCTTGAGGGCGTCGGCGCGGGCCACCGTGGGGCCGAGGTTTTCCGGTCCGAAGTAGACGGCCCGCCAGTCCTCCTCCGGAAAGGTCGTGTCGGCGGTGAGCGCCCCGGTCAGGCCGCCCTCGTCGAACGGCACCCGGGCGATGATGGCGATGCCGTCCCGCTGCGCCCGGTCGAACAGCTCGTCCTCGGGCGCCTGGTCGAAGATGTTGTAGATGACCTGGATGGCGTCGACCAGCCCGGTGTCGATGGCCCGCAGGCAGTTGGCCGGCTCCCACCGGTTGACGCTGATGCCGAACCCGTCGATCACCTTCTCGGCCTTGAGGTCGGCGATCGCGGTCTGCCACCGCTCGTCGCCGGCCCAGCGGTCCTCCCAGACGTGGAACTGCATGAGGTCGATCCGGTCCACGCCCAGGTTCTCCAGGCTGCGGTAGGTGTACTCGCGGATGTGGTCGGCCGGGAACACGTCGTCGAGGGTGTCGCCGGCTCGCGGCGGCCACTCCCGGTTCTTCGGTGGGATCTTGGTGGCCACGTGGATCCGCTCGCCGGGATGGTCGGCCAGCAGCCGGCCGAGCAGTTGTTCGCTCACCCCGCGCCCGTACACCCAGGCCGTGTCGAAGAAGTTGCAGCCGAGCTCGAGCGCCCGCTCGAGGCAGCCGGGCGCGGTGTCGTAGTCCCAGCCGGTGAAGCCGCCCGGACCGCCGCCGATGCCCCACATGCCGTAGCCGACCTCGCTGACCCGCCAGCCGAGCCGACCCATCGATCGATAGTGCACTGTGCCGTCCCTTTCGCAGTGTCCTGCCCGGATGCGTCAGACCCGGGCCAGGTGGTTCTGGTAGGCCCCGATGGCCGCCGGCAACCAGACCGGCTCGACGCCGGCCCGGTGCGCCAGGGCCGCGCCCTCGGCGCGGTCGAACAGCCGCGGGTTGTCGGCGAGCAGGTCCTCGACCCGCCACCGTGACCCGTCGGCGACCAGCGCCCGCACCAGCTCCAGCGCCGGGTCGTCGCCGGCGGCCTCGTCGAGGGCGCCGAGGAAGTCGACCGGGCTCAGCGGCTTGAGCGTCCCCGTGCCGTTGATCACGCCGGCGAAGTCCACCGTCACCGGATGGAAGAGGTGCAGGGACCGGCCGCGGACCAGCGGATCGAACACCCCGCCCAGCACGGTGGCCGCCACATGGTCGGCCGGGGTGTAGTCGGTGGGCAGCGGCACGTCCGGCACGGCGCCCAGCCGACGGCAGCCCGTCAGCAGCAGGTGGGTGAGCGCGCGGCGGTTCGGGAACCCGGTGTCGCCGGCCGGCATCACCTCGCCGGGGCGGTAGACCGTCACGGCCGCGCCCCGGTCCCGAGCCTGCGCCAGCAGACGCTCGGCGGTCCACTTGGACCGGCTGTAGCCGGTGGTCGGCACCACGGCCGCGGCCGGGTCGAAGTCCTCCCGCACCGGTTGGTCCCGCCGGCGGGCCGTCGAGTCGAGCACGCCCAGCGTCGAGATGTGGTGCAGCGGCTTCGCCCGGCCGGTCTGGCACAGCCGCAGCATCTCCAGCGTCCCGAGCACGTTCGCGTTGCGGTGGGCGTCGTAGTCGAAGAGGAAGTTGACCAGGGCGCCGGCGTGCACCACCGCGTCGACCGCGTCGGCCAGCCGCCGCCAGGCCGTCGTGCTCAGGCCGACCGCCGGCCGCGCGAGGTCGCCGGCCACCCCGACCAGGCGATCCGCGTACGCCCCGCGCCACAGGCCCTGTTCGGTGAGCGCGCCGATCACCCGGTCCCGGGCGGCGCGGTCGTCGACGGCGCGGCACAGCGCGTACACCCGCAGGTCGGTGGTGGCCAATGCCTCGTGCACGATCCGCGAGCCGACGAAGCCGGTGCCGCCGGTGATCAGCAGGGACCGCGGCGGGCGCTCGTCGGGGACCGGCCGGATGATCAGCTCGGCGGGCAGCGTGGCGTCGCGGAACAGGTCGGGTACGTCGTCCGGCACGCCGCCGGGCCCCGCCGACCCGTTGGCCGGCACGGATGGCGCCGATCCGTTGGCCGGCACGGGCGAGCCCGGCCGGGACCGTGCCGGCGGCGCCGGCGCGGCCGCCGCCCCCGGCGCGGCCGCCGCCCCCGTGCCGGCCCGCCGGAGCGGATCGCCGAGCCGGGCCAGCTCGCGCTCGGCCAGCAGGGCGGCCAGCCCGCCCGCCGTGGGCGCGGCGTACAGGTCCTTGATCTGCACCTGGTGGCCCTGGCCGCGCAGCGCGAGCACCGCCTGCAGGGCCCGCAGCGAATCGCCGCCGGAGCGCAGGAAGTCGGCCTCGGCCGGCAGCTCCGGCACGTCCAGCACCTGCCGGAACACGGCCAGGACCCGGTGCGCCACGTCGGCCACCGAGGTCACCGCGGCGCCGGGAGCGGAGCGGCCGGCCACGAGCGCCGCCAGCGCCCGGCGGTCCACCTTGCCGTGACCGGTGAGCGGCAGCTCGGCCAGGATCACGTACTGGCGGGGCAGGTGCGCCCGGGGCAGCGCCCGGGCCAGGTGCTGGCGCAGCGCCACCTCGGTCACGGCCGGCTCCGCGGCCACCACGAGCGCCAGCGCCTTGTGGGTGCTGCGGGTGGCCACCAGGGCCTTCGCGTCCCGGACCCCGGGCATGGCCTGCGCGGCCGCCTCGATCTCGCCCAGCTCGATCCGGATCCCGTCGATCTTCACCTGGGCGTCCCGCCGGCCGCCGAAGAACAGCCGCCCGGCCGGGTCGAACCAGCCCAGGTCGCCGGTCCGGTACAGCCGGTCGCCGGGCAGCTCGGGGAACGGGTTCGCCACGAACGCCCGGGCGGTGCGCTCCGGGTCGCCGAGGTAGCCGGCGCCCAGGCAGGCGCCCCCGATGAGGATCTCGCCGCGGCCACCCGGCGGCAGCAGGTTGGTCCGGCCGTCCACCACCACCGCGTAGCAGTTGTCGATCGGGCGCCCCAGCGGCACCTGGTTGCCGTCCTCCTCGCTGATCGGGTGGAACACCATCCCGATGGACGCCTCGGACGGGCCGTACCCGTTGGTGACCGCGAGCCCGGGCAGCAGCCGGCGCAACCGGTGCACGGCGGCCGGGCTGATCTCCTCGCCGCCCACCACGAGATGCCGCAGGCTGCGGATCCGGTCCAGCGCCGCCGGATCCGATTCGACCAGCGAGACCAGCATGTTGAACACGCCCGGCACGAAGTCGGTGACCGTCACGCCCTGCCGCACGATGTTGTCGACGGTGTCCTCGAGGTTGAGGTAGTCGCCCTGGCGGGGGATCACCGTGCGGGCGCCGGTGGTCAACGGCCAGAAGAGCTGCCAGACGGACGAGTCGAAGGTGTGCCGGCTGTTCTGCAGCACCACCTGCTCGGCGGGCGCGGCGAAGTAGCGGGTCATGAACCGGAACCGGTTGACCAACCCGCGGTGCAGGTTGACGGCGCACTTCGGGGTGCCGGTGCTGCCGGAGGTGTAGATGCCGTAGACCGGCGCCTCCGGATCCACCCGGCCGGCCGGCCGTTCCGCCGACGGCACGATGTCGGCGATGTCCACCACGTACGTCCCCACCGGGTGTTCCACGGCCACGTCCCGGGTCAGCAGCACCAGCCGGGGCGCCACCACGTCGATGGCGGTCCGGATCCGCTCGGCCGGCCAGACCGGGTCGAGCGGCACGAACGCCGCGCCGAGCTTCATCAGCGCCAGGTACGCCAGCGGCATCTCCAGGCAGTTGGTCATGGCCACCGGAAGGATGTCCCCGGCCACCACGCCGCGGGCCGCCAGCGCCCGGGCGAGGCCGTTGGCCAGCATGTCCAGCTGCCGGTACCGCAGCGTGCGGCCGTCGAAGGTGATGGCCCGGCGCAGCGGCGTCCGGTCGACCTGCCGTTCGAGCAGCTCCCGTACCGACACCGGCGGGCCGTGCTCGACGGCCCGACCGGCCAGCTCGGACAGCAGCCGGACCCGGGTGGCCGCCGTGACCCCGGGCAGCGTGGCCGGGGTGGCCTCGGTGGCCTCGGTCGGCTCCGCCGCCTCGGTCGGCTCGGTCGGCTCCGCCGCCTCGGTCGGCTCGGTCGGCTCTGCCGGCTCGGTCGGTCCGGCCGCGGCCAGCAGCCCGCGCAGCAGCTCCGTGAACGTCTCGACCACCGCGTCGCGCTGCGGCGCCCACGGGTCGTCCGGCGGGCAGACCAGCTCGGCCCGGGGCTCGCCGTCGAGGCGTACCGACAGCACCGGGCCGGCGGGCGGCGCGGCGCCCGGTGCGGCCGGCGCCAGCGCGACCTCCAGCGCCGGCCGGTCCGCCGCCGCCGGTTCGGCAGCCACCGGTTCGGCCGATGTCGCGGGGTTGGCTGATGTCGCGGGGTTGGCTGATGTCGCGGGGTTGGCTGATGTCGCGGGGTTGGCTGACGCCGCGGGGTTGGCCGATGTCGCGGGGTTGGCTGAAGCCGCGGGGCTGGCTGATGCCGCGACGCCCGCCGCGCCGGGTTCGGCGGTCGCCGGCGTGAGCAGTTCCGCCATCAGCGTCAGGGCCCGCCGCACCGGCAGGTCCCGGAGCCGGTCCGGCCGCTCGGGCAGGGTGAGCCCGCCGCCGGACCGGGTGATCCGGACCGCGCCCTCCCGGTCGAACCGGGCCAGCGTCTCGACGGCGGCCAGCGCGACGGCGGCCAGCGCCACGGCGGCCGTGGCGCGGGGCGGCGGGACGGGTTCGCCGTCCGGTCCGCCGGATCGGGCGGCGGCGCCGGCCGGCTGTTCGCCGTGGCCCGCCGGGCTCGATCCATCCTTGGTGGTGTTCAACTCCGGTGCCCTTCCTACGGTGAATGGGCGGGCGAGCGGTGGGCGGTGGGTTGCCGGGGCGCGACGACCTCGGCCAGCCCGGCCAGCGGGCCGTCGGGCGCGGTCCCGGTGACGGCGGCGGCCAGCAGCCGGCCGCACGCCGGCGCGAGCTGGATGCCGTACCCGCCGAGCCCGGCCAGCCAGTGGAAGCCCTTGGCGGCCGGGTCGGCGCCGATCACCGGAATGTCGTCGGGGGTCGACGTGCGCAGCCCGGCCCACCGGTGGGTGATCCGCCGCACCCGCACGGTGGTGGCCTCCTCGAACCGGTGCGCGGCCAGCGCCACGTCCAGGTCGTCCGGCCGTACGTCGCCGGCCGGCACCGGGGTCGAGTCGGCGGGGGAGAGCAGCAGCCGGCCCGACTCCGGCTTGAAGTAGAAGGTGTCTGTCACGTCGGTCACCATCGGCCAGCGCGTCACGTCGTACCCGTCGGGCGCGGGCGTGACCGCCACCGTGCGGCGCCGGGAGACGAGGCCCTGCGGAGCCGCCCCGGCCAGCCGGGCCAGCTCGTCGGCCCAGGCGCCGGCGGCGTTCACCACGATGGGCGCGGCGAACGTGCCCGCGTCGGTGTCCGCGTACCAGCTGCCCCGGCGCCGGGCCAGGGCACGTACCCTGGCCCCGCACCGGATCTCGCCGCCGGCGGCCCGGATGCCCCGGACCATTCCCGCGTGCAGGGCCGCCACGTCGAGGTCCATGGCGGAGGGGCGCAGCAGCGCCGCCACGAACCGGCCCGGGCGGACCACCGGGCACAGCTCGCGGACCTGCCCCTCGTCCAGCCGCTCGACCCCGCCCCGGACCCGCCGGCCGGCCTCGTAGGCCCGGTCGAACACGTCCTCGGCGCCCGGCGGGCAGAGCGCGAGCACGCCGCGCGGCGCCACCAGCGGGCCGTCGAATCCCGGCGGCGGTGTCCGGAGGAACGGCCAGCTCGCGGCCGTCATCCGGCGGACCGCCGGATTCCCGAAGTACTCCGAGAAGTGCGCGGCCGACCGGCCGGTCGAGTGGTACGCCGGCGCCGGCTCCATCTCGAGCACCCGGACCCGTCCCAGCGGGGCGAGGAAACAGCCGGCGACCACGCCGGCCATCCCCGCACCGATCACGAGCACGTCGCTCGAGACGCCGACCCCGCCGTCGACGTCGTCGCGCATCAGTCCTGGCCGCCGACCAGATGCTCGACCCGCTCCCGGACCACCGACCGCAGCACCTTGCCGAGGGAGTTCCGCGGCAGCGCGTCGGTGACCTCCACCCGGTCGGGCCAGTTCTCCCAGGTCATGCCGACCTCGTCCAGGTACTTGTTGAGCTCGTCCACGGTCGGCGGGGCGCCCTCCGGAACGATCACCGCGCAGAGGCAGTCGGCGCCCGGCACCTCGGTGTCCGGGTAACCGGTCAGCACCACCTCGCGAACCCCGGGGTGGCGCAGGATCACCGCCTCGACCTCGAGGGTCGGCACCTTGTTCGCCCACCGCCGGGTGATCAGATCGACCCGACGGCCGGTGATCCGGATGCCGTCGCGGCCGTCCGGCCGGGCCATGTCGCCGGTGTCGAACCAACCATCGGCGTCCAGCGACCGCTGGTAGATCTCCCGCTGGTTGAGGTAGCCCAGGCACTGGGCCGCGCCCCGCACCAGCAGCTTGCCGATCTCGCTGCCGGATTCCGCGTCGATCCGCAGCTCCATCCCGGGCACGACGGAACCGTCGCTGTTGGCGGCCCAGCCCGGCGGATCGTCCGGAGACGTCACCGTCACCCCGCCGTTCTCGGTCATCCCCCACAGCGCGCCCAGCTCGACCCCGAGCACCTCGCGGGTGTCGGCGATCAGCTGTGGCGGGATGGGCGCCGAGCCGGAGATCAGGTGCCGCAGCGAGGACAGGTCGCGCGGCCTGGACCGCTGCTCGGCCAGCATGCCCAGCACGAACATCGGGGCGGCGTACCCGAACGTGACGCCGTGCTCGGCCACGCAGTCCAGCAGCAGCCCCATGTCGCTGTCGTCCTGCATCACGCAGGTGCCGCCGAGGACCAGCGACATGTACGCGGCGAAGGTGAGCCCGGCCATGTGGGTCAGGTAGTGCGGCACCGCCACCACGGACTGCGCGTCGAGGTGGTAGCGGTGGGCCAGCGCGAGGGTGCCGGCGTACAGCGTGTTGTAGCTGTGCGCCACCGCCTTCGGCGCGCCGGTGGTGCCGGAGGTGAACAGCAGCAGCGCCGCGTCGTCCGCGTCCGGCGCCGGGATGTCCCGTACCCGGTGCGTCCGCTCCCAGGCGGTGTCCACGAAGAACTCGTCGAAGTCGATGAGGTCCCGGCCGGCCGGGCTCTGCGCGCGGACCGCGCTGGCCGGGTCGGCGCGTACCACGACCCGGCGGGCGAGGCTCTCCGGCGCGACGTCGTCGAGCCGCTGGATGTAGTCGGCGCCCGAGTAGGTGTCCGGCACCACGCACACCTTGGCCCGGCTGCCGGCGAGCACCTGGCCCAGCTCGCGGGCGCCAAGGGACGGCACGATCGGGGCGTTCACCGCGCCCACCCGGGCACAGGCCAGGTAGAGCGGCGTGAGCATCCACCAGTTGGGCAGGTGCACGGCCACCACGTCGTCGCGCCCGACGCCGAGCTCGACGAGCGCGGCGGCGAACCGGTCGACCGTCTCATCGAGCTGCCGGTAGCTGATCGTCCGCTTCGGACGGTGGGTGCCGTAGCTGATGATGGCGGTCTGGTCGGGGTTCTCCCGCACCGCGCGGTCCAAATCGTCCAGGAAGGACCCGTCCCGCCACCAGCCGTTCTCCCGGAAGTACGCCGCAGTTTCGGCGGACGGCCGTACCAGCGTGTCCCACATGCCGGTCTCCTCTCAACCGGACGGTGACGCCAGCACATCCGGCGTCATTGCCGGAATTTGGGCAGCATTGATCAATGATCTTGACCATTTAAGATCTTGCCCCCCATTCCCGGGGGTCACCATACGGCTAACTGGCGGGTAGCAAAATGGCTCGGCGCAGAGCGGTCCGATCCGTCCGTTCGTTGCCGGTGTGCGATCCACCGTCCGGTGGAGACGGTGCTCGCCCGACCGGCTCCCGGGCGTATGCGGGCGGCTCGAACCGGCGCGACACGGTGGGTGGCCGGGCAGTCGCCCGGTGGTGAAGGGCGGCTCAGCCCGCGTCGGGCCGGCCGATGCGGCGGCTCAGCTGGCCAGCCGGGCCTGGACGTACCGGACCGCCACCGGGGCGCCCGGCTCGCCGCCCGGCCGGGAGGCGTACTCGGGCACACCCACGCAGGTGACGAGCAACCCGGCCAGGTCGGGCTCGCCCAGCAGCCCGGGCAGCTCGGAATCCAGGAACGTCATGCCGCTGGCGCTCGCACCGAGCGCGTACGCGGCCAGGTGCAGCCGCCCCTCCACCACGCCGGCCGCCAGCTGGGCCTCGCGGTAGCGGCGGTCGTCCAGGCCGGCCAGCGGGACGGCCGCGATGACCACGAACGCGGCCTCGGCGGCCAGCGACTGGTCGAGGCAGATCCGCTCGAGCTCCCGGCGCAGGTCACCGGTCTGCAGCGGGCTCTCGAGGTCCGGCCACCGGTAGATGCCCGGCGGCACGCCGTCGACGCCGTGCACGGCCACCCAGTGCGGCACGCCGATGCCGCGCAGGGCCGCGGACATCGACCACTCCAGGGTGGCCCGGGGCAGCGTCCGGGTCCGGTCCATCCGGCGCTGCGAACCGCGCCGCCGGATCACCCGGTCCACCGACTCGGCCGACGGCGCGCCGGTCGATGGCACATCAGCCGACGGCGCGTCGGCCGGCGGCGCGTCGGCCTGCGGCGCGTCGGCCAGCGGCTCGCCCTCCGGCCAGGGCGCGCCGAGATCGTCCCGGTCGCCCGCCCGCTGCGCCACGGTGCAGAGCGGCAGCTCGACCGCCGGCAGCTCGCCGGCCGCGGCCGGCCCCGTGGGGCCGATCGCCGGATCGCCATCGCCGAGCGACAGCAGGGCGAGCGGGAACTCGTGCGTGCCGTCGGCGCCGACCAGCCGGGTCAGCGCCGCGTCCGGGAAGTGGCTGCGCAGCCGCGGTCGCAGCCCGGCGGCGGCGGCCGCCGTGGACAGCTGGGACAGCAGGGTGCCGCCGTCCCAGTACAGGTGCCGCCAGCCGCGCTCGGCGTACCGCCATCCGGTCCGCCAGGGCACCCCGGTGACCACCAGCGTGGTGGCGGTGCCGGTGGCCGCCGGGCCGATCCCGACCAGGACGTGCCGCGCGCCGTCGTACCAGTACACGCCGTCGGGGACGCCCGCGACGTTCCGGGTGCTGGCGTACACCTCCAGCGGGAACCGCCCGCCGGCCGAGCCGGCGGCCCGGAACAGCGTCCGCCGACCCCGCCGCTCGATGGTGCGGACCACCCCGGCGCCGAGGAAGAGGATCCGGCCCAGCTGGGCGGCGTCCAGCGGCTGCGCCGCCGGGACGGCGCCGGCCAGCACGGCCGTGGCCGGCACGCCCGGGTCGGGCAGGTCGCGGGGGAGGTCGAGGACCGGCAGGCCGTCCGGGTACGCCTTCATGGGCGGCGGCAGCGTCTCCGGGTCGTTTGGCGTGAGGTCGTGCCGCAGCCGCGGATCCTCGTCGGGCACGTCCCATTCCCGTTCCGGCGAGTAGGAGGTCAACCGGTGCAGCAGGCCGGCGCCCGAGTCGAGGTCCAGCCCCGGCGTCCGACGCTGATCGGGATCCGCCATGACGTCCACCCTTCGCTGGGTCCGGCCGGGGTCCCGGCCCGGTGATCCTCGTCCGGCCCGGCGCGGCGATCAACGCATTATCGACGATCCGCCCGGCTCCGGCGTCCGTCGGGGCCGCGCCGGGCGAGTGGTGGGCCGTACAGTGTCGGCACTCCAGCCGACATCCGGGAGAGCGCATTGCCTCAGCCGCCGCAGGACCCCGACCGGACGACCCCGCCCGACGAGGCCCCGCCGGGTGGTACGAACCCGCCGGGTGGTACGAACCCGCCGGGCGGCGGCACCCCGCTCGGTGGCGCCGCTGCCGGCGCGCCGCCCCAGCTGCTCGTGCTGGCCGGCGCTGCCGGCGTTCCGACCCCGATCGCGTGGCCCGGGCCGGACGGCGAGCCGGGCTGGGCGATCCCCGTGCAGGTCCCGCCCGGCACCCAGGGGTACGCGCTGTTCGTGCCCCTCGTGCCGGCCGGTGGCCCGCTCCCGGTCGCACCGGCGGCGACCGCCGTACGGGCGGCGGACATACCGGCGGCGGCCGGTTCCGTGCCGGACGTGCCGGCGGTGGTCGCACCGGCAACCGCCGGACCCGCGCCGGACGCGCCCGGGCCGGACGTGCCCGGGCCGGACGCGCCCGCGCCGGACGTGCCTGAGCCGGACGCGCCCGCGCCCGACGTACCACCGGAACCGGGGTCGTCCGGGCCGGCGCGGCCGGCGGAGCGCCCGCCCGCGACGGCGGACGGGCCGCCCGGACCCGCGGGGCCGGCCGAGCCGTCCGGTGGTGACCCGGCGGCGTCCCCGGCGCAGGCGCGCTGGTACGACGCTCCGGCCGCGGCCCCCTACGGCCCGCCGGCCGCGGCGCCCCACGGCCCGCCGGCGGCGGCGTCCCACGGCCCGGCGGCCACGGCCCCCTACGGCCCGCCGGCGGCGGCCTCCCACGGCCCGCCGGCGGCGGCGCCCCACGGCCCGGCGGCCGGGGCGCCCTACGGCCCGGCGGCCGGGGTCGGGCGGCCCGGCGCCCCGCCGCCGCCCTTCGCGCCGCGGCCGTCGTTCCTGGCCACCCGCTGGCCCGGCCCGGCGCCGGCGCTCGGCTGGGCCGTGCCGGCGGCCGTGCTCGCCGGGGCGCTCGGGCTGGCCCTCTTCGTGCCGCTCGGCCGCACCGGCGTCGGCTGGGTCCTCGGCTGGCTCGTGCTCACCGCCGGCGTGGCCGTCGCGGTCGCGCGTCCGGTGGCCGCCCTGCCCCGGACCGAGCGGTGGATCCGGGCCGGTTGGGCGGCGGCCGCGTGCGCCCTGCTGGCGGTCCTGGCCTTCCGCAATGCCTGGTGGCTGGTGACATTCTGCGTGCTCGGCGCGCTGGGCTGCGCGGCGCTGGCCATCGTGGGCGGCCGGCTGGTCCGGTCGATCCTGTTCAGCGTCGTGGCGGCGCCGTTCGCGGCGTTCCGCGGTCTGGGGTGGGTACGCCGGCACGTCCAGCCGGCCGGCCGCTCCGGCGTCACCCGGCGGATCGGCTGGTCGGTGGCGGCGACCGTGCTCGTGCTGCTGGTCTTCGGCGCCCTGCTCTCCTCCGCCGACGCCGCGTTCGCGGTGCTGCTGCGTGACCTCGTCCCGCAGGTCGACACCGGCAACCCGGTGAGCGGCATCTTCCTGCTGATCGTCGGGGCGCTGGTGGCCACGGCCGCGGTCTACACGCTGTCCGCGCCACCGGACCTGTCCACCGTCGACCGGCCCGGCACGCCGCGGTTCGGCGTACCGGAGTGGGCCCTGCCGATCGGATCGCTGGTGGTGCTCTTCGCCGGTTTCGTGGCGGTGCAGTTCACCGTGCTGTTCGGCGGTCAGCGGCACGTGCTGCGCACCGCCGGGCTGAACTACGCCGAGTACGCCCGCAGCGGGTTCTGGCAGCTCGTGGCCGTTACCGTGCTGACCCTGGTGGTGCTCGGCGGGGTGACCCGGTGGGCGCGCCGGGAGCGGCCGGCCGAGCGGCTGCTGTTGCGCGTCCTGCTCGGGGCGCTGGGCGCGCTCAGCGTGGTGATCGTGGCCTCGGCCCTGTCCCGGATGTGGACGTACCAGAAGGTCTACAGCTTCACCGGCGAGCGGATCTTCGTGATGGCGTTCGAGCTGCTGCTCGGCTCGGTGCTGGTGATGATCATGTTGGCCGGGATCCGCTGGCGGGGCGGCTGGATCCCGCGCCTGACCGTGGCGCTCACCGTGCTGATGCTGCTCGGCCTCGCGGCGCTCAACCCCGAGGACTACGCGGCTCGCCGCAACATCGCGCGCTACCAGCAGACCGGCAAGATCGACGCGTGGTACCTGCGGGCGCTCTCCGCGGACGCCACGCCGGCGCTCACCCGGCTGCCCGACCCGGTGCGCCGGTGCACGCTGAGCTGGATCGCCGACGACCTGGCCGAGCCCGATCCCTGGTACGCGGCCAACCTGGGCCGCGCCCGGGCCCGGGAGGCGCTGCGGCGGATCGGACCGGACGCCGTCGGCGGCCCGAAGGACTGCCGGCGCGCCGACCAGTTCGACCTGCCGAAGGGCCGCTGAGCCGCCCCGGGTGTTAAGAAGGGGCCCTTCCTATACAGAAAGCGATAAGAAGGGGCCCTTCCTTGCACTTCAGCTGCGGCGGAGGGCGGCGGCGGTGTCGGTGAGGTCAAGCTGGGTGATCGGGCCGGCCGGGGCGCCGTCCACCGCCTCGCGCATGGCCTTGGCCAGCTGCACCCGACGCAGCACCTCGCGCAGGTCCGCGCCGGTCATCCCGGCCGTCCGCGCGGCCAGGTCGGCCGGGTCCACGTCGTCGGCGAACATCCGGAACGGCGGGATCTCGTGCCGGTCGATGAGCTCCCGGATCATCTTGGTGATGATCTCCGTCCGGCCGGTCTCGTCCGGCGCGGGGATCGACAGCTTCACGTCGAACCGACCGGACCGGATGAGCGAGGCGTCGACCCGGTTCGGGAAGTTGGTGGTGGCCACCACGATGACGTTCGGGTTCTCCTCGATCAGCGTGTTCATCTCCTGCTTGAAGATGCCCGCCACCGCGTTGACGGCCTGGCTGGCCGCGTCGCCGCCCGCGCCGGCGTAGCTGATGATGCTGTCGAACTCGTCGAAGAGCATGACCGTGGGCTCGCGCCACCGCCGGGCGTCCCGGAAGATCTGCTTGATGTTCCGCTCCGAGCCGCCGAGCCACTTGTCCAGGATCTCCGGCGTGCGGATCTCCCGGAAGTCCGCGCCGATCTCGTTGGCCAGCGCCCGGGCCAGCATGGTCTTGCCGGTGCCCGGCGGGCCGTACATGAGGATGCCCTGCGGCCGGCGGGCGCCCCAGCGGGCCATCACGTCCGGATGCTGGAACGACACGGCGATCTCGCGGAACTGCGCGACCACCTCGGCCAGCCCGCCGACCTGGTCCAGCGTCACGTCGGCGCTCGGCGGCGCGGCACCGGCGGCCGGTCCCGGTCGGCGACCCTTCGCCCGCTCCGGCTGGCCGCCCAGCAGGTAGTGCCGGCCGCGCAGCACCGCCGGCTCCGGCTCGTCGCCGGCCAGCTCCCGGACCACCTGGAGCACCAGCTCGAAGGCCACCCGCAGGTGGGCCGGCGTGACCGCGTCGCCCGGCACGCTGGCCCGGAGGGTGACCATGGGTCCCTCGCCGTCGGTCGCGTCGGTCGACCGCACCACCGGGGTGAGGCCCAGCTCCGCGGCCTCGTGCAGCACGGCCGCCCCGGCCGGGTCGTCCGCGCGCGGTCCGCCGGTCGGGTCCGGATACGCCGCGGGCGCCGGCGGCGCGGCCAGCCCCAACCGGCGGCTCGCCTCGGCCATCACCCGCCCGGCCTGCTCGAACACCCGGCCGGCCGCCGGCTCGGCGGCCACCAGCCGGCGGGCGAGCAGCAGGCCCACCGGGCTCACGCCGGCCAGCAGCCACGCCGCCGGGTTGTCGCCGGCGTCGGCCGTCGCCACGGTACGGATCTCCGCGGCGAACCGGTGCACGGGCTTGCCGTCCTCGGCGTACCGGCGCATGGACAGCCGGACCCGCCGGACCGGCGCCGGGAAGTCCGTCCCGTCGAACAGCTCGACGGGTCCGCCGCGGGTCGCGGCCAGCAGGCCGGCCGGGTCGAGGATCGTGCCGGTGGCGCCGAACCGGGTGAAGGTGTCGGCATCCGGTCGGAGGCCGTGGGGCTGTTCTGGCATGCTGCCCGTCCCTGCCATGAGGTCTGCTGCCTGCCCCTCGAAGTCTGACAGGCCCGCGGTACCCCGGCCACCCGTACGCCCGGCGACGCCACCAGCCCGGTGTGCCGCAAAGGTGCCGGAAACGTGCCGGATATGTGCGCGGCGTATGCGGCCAGCCGCCTTCGCTTTGTGCCCGGCGCGAATTCCCGAGTCGCAGGATGAAGCGCAGATCGCGATCCCGACACCACCGGAACAAAACCCGTACCCGGCAACAGGAGGCCGTCATGTACCAGGGAGATGTCTCTCTCGTCGAGGAGATCGAGGAGCAGGACTTCGACGGAGTCGCCTACGGCGCGTGCTCCACGAACACCTTCTCGCTCTCCGACTTCCTCGGCAACAAGGGTGGCTGGTGCACCCTCACCAAGGAATGCCAGCCCAACTGCAACTGAACCCCCGCCCGCAGTAGAAGGAGAACAGCATGCAGGACCTGAAGGACGACGTCCTCGGTGGCTACGACGAGGCCGAGCTGATCGAGCTGAGCGAGGCCGACACCTACGGCGGCACCGGGCCGTGGTGCATCGCCACCGTCACCCTGGTCACCGCGGCGATCTGCCCGACGACCAAGTGCACCAGCCAGTGCTGAACGGCGTTCACCGGTTGCCGGTGAACGGGTGACGCGAAGCGGCGGAATGGTGGCCGGGTCGCCGGGCACCATTCCGCCGCCTTGTTCCGGCGGCTCGTCGAATCGCACCGTGGATGGGGGAGAAATACGTGACACCGGCAGCCAACTATTACCCCGAGTTCGACGGCGCGGAGGTCGAGGAGACCATCGTGCCCCTGGCGCGATACGACGAGGAAATCGTCGCGGTCCTGCGCGGGTCGCCGCCCGCCGGCCGGGCCGCGACGCCGCGGAATCTTGCCGGCCCGGCAACGCCGGCGCAGGACGCCGGCCCGGCCGCGACGGTGCGGGACCCCGCCGTGGCCGGGCCGGTGGACCGGTGGGTGGGCGCCGCCGAGGACCATCCCTTCCAGCGGGTGATCCGGACCGTGGCCGCGGCCGTGGCCGACGCGGGTGTGCTGGCCGAGCACGCCGACCAGTTCGCCGATCCGGCGCGGGTGCTCACCGAGCTGCTGGGCCGGGCCGAGGCGCGGATCCGGGAGGTGTACAGCCGGCCGCTGGTGGCCGCCGTCAACGCCGCCCGCGCCGCCGGCCGGCTGTCCGGCGCCACCGCCCGGGACCGGTACGACGACTTCGTCGACCGGGTCAGCCGCAGCTCCCTGGTCGAGGTGAGCGGGCTGTCCTTTCCGGTGCTGGCCGACCTGACCGGGCTGATCCTGCGGAACGAGGTGGACGCGTTCCGGGAGCTGTGCTCCCGGTTGGCGGCCGAGCGCGCGGCGATCCGCGACCTGTTCGGGATCCAGCCCACCGACGGGGTCGTCTCGATCGGGCTCACCGAGGGCGACACCCATCACCACGGCCGGGCCGTCTGCGTGCTCACCTTCGCCTCCGGCGCTCGGCTGGTGTACAAGCCGCGGGACGTCTCCTGCGAGGCCGCGTACGGGACCATCGCCCGGGAGCTGAACAGCCGCTGGGGCACCAACCTGGCCGCCCCGGCGGTCCTGGAGCGCGACCGGTACGGGTACGTCGAGTACGTGCAGGCCGAGGACGTGGCCGAGGTGGCCGCGGACTTCATGGCCGCCAGCGGTGAGCTGGCCGCGGTGCTCTATCTGCTCAACGCCCGCGACATGCACTTCGAGAACATCCTGCCGACCCGCCGCGGCCCGGTGCCGATCGACCTGGAGACGATCCTGCACCCGGAACGGCTCCACGCCGGACCCACCCCGGAGGCGCCCGGCAACGCCCACACCACGATCGCGCAGTCCATCTACGGCATCGGCATCCTGCCGCTGGTGATGGCCGGGAAGGGCGGCGATGCCGGGCACGTGGACCTGGGCTTCCTGGGCGATCAGGGTCGGGGCGACTCACCGTTCCGGGCCATCCGGTACGTCGAGGAGTTCACCGACCACGTCAGCCTGGCGCTCCGGCCGGTGCCGGCGGCCCGTCGCAGCACCGTGGTGAGCAGCCCCACCGAGGCCGAGACGCTGGAACTCGGCCGGCGGATGGCCGACGGCTTCGCCCGGGTGATCCGGGCCGCCATGGCCGACCGGGACGGCTGGTCGGCGCTGTTGCGCAAGGCGGCCAGCGGCATCCGCGTGCGGTACATCCACAACCCCACCGCGTTGTACTCGCAGATCCTGCGGATGACCGCCGGTCCCAGCGCACTGGACGGCACGGCGCCGTACCTGGCCCTGCTGAAGCGGATCGCGATCGCCAGCCGCACCTCGGACCGGCAGATCGTCCGCGCCGAGCTGCGGCAGCTGGCCGAGCGGGACGTCCCGTACTTCACCATCGACAGCACCGGCACGGCGCTCACCGACGCCGACGGCCGGGAGATCGGCGCGGCCTTCTCGCGCTCCCCGCTGGACCTGGCGCTGGACAAGTTCGGCGGGTTGACCGAGTTCGAGCTGGGCGAGCAGCTCCGGCTGATCTACTCGGCGTTCGCCTCCCGCTTCCCGGACAACCACCTGACCCCGAGCCAACCGGCCGGCCCCACCGCCGCCGGGCCCGCGCCGGCCAACGAGCCCACCGCCGCCGGGCCCGCGCCGGCCAACCGGCCTGCGCCGGCCAACCGGCCCGCGACCGCCCACCGGTCCGCCGCCGGGGCCACCGCCGGTCGGGCGGACGGCGACGACCCGCTGACGCTGGCGGCCGAGCTGTGCGACCAGCTCGTCGCCACCGCGCGGCCGGACCGGTTCGCGCACCTGCCGCGCACCTGGATCGGCCCGCTGGCCTCCGCCGAGGCGGACCGGCCCTGGCCGCCGGGCATCCTCGGCTACGACCTCTACACCGGTCGCAGCGGCCCGGCCCTGGCGCTCGCGGCCGCCGCGCAGCGGCTGGGCGACGAGCGGTACGCCGAGCTGGCCGGGCAGATCTTCGGCACCACCGCCGAGATCCTGGCCGGCCACCGGTACGAGACCCGCAGCCTCCAGCAGGCCGGCTGGGGTGGCTACACCGGGCTGGCCGGCGTGCTGTTCGCGCTGTCGGCGGCCGGCCGCATCCTCGCCGAGCCGTCCTGGGTACGGGCCGCCGGCGACGCCGTGCCGCTGGTGCTGGACCAGATCGACGGCCGGTCGCCGGGCGAGCTGCCGCCGGACGTGATCACCGGCCTCGCCGGGGCGCTCGGCTGCCTCGCCGCCATCGGCGGTCCGCACGCCGACCGGGGCGTTTCGAGGCTGGCCGAGCTGCTGGTCACCGCGCTCGACGACCCGGAGGCCCCCGGCCCGCGGTCGGTGCTCGTGCAGTCCGGGTTCGCGCACGGGGTGGCCGGCCCGCTGCACGCGCTCAGCGTGGCGTACCCCCGGTTGCCCGTGCAGCGGCGGCCGCGGGTGGCGTCGGCGCTGTCCGGGCTGGCCGACCGGCTGGCCGGGTTCCATGACCCGGGCGAGCGGAACTGGTCCTCGCACGTGGCCCGGCCGGGCGCCTTCGCCACCGGCTGGTGCCACGGCGCGACCGGCATCGCGCTGGCGCTGTCGACGTACTCCCGGGTCAGCCAGGATCCGTCGGTGGCCCGGCTGCGGGACCGCGCGGTGGCCAACACCCTGCGGCACGGCTTCGGTCGCAACCTCACCTGGTGCCACGGCGACCTGGGCAACCACGACGTGCTCCGCGCGCTGGCTGGTGAGCCGGGCGTGCTCCACGCGCCGGCCGGCGAGCCCGGCGGGCTGGCGGGCGGGGGCGCCGGTGAGTCGCCGGCCGGCGATCCGGGCGGCGGGCTGCTGCGCGCCGAGATCGCCGCCGTCGAGGCCCGCTGGCTGCGGCCGGACGTGTTCCGCCGCAAGCTCGCCGACGCCCGTAGCCGGTACGCGCACACCAGCAGCCTGCTGGTGGGGACCTCCGGGATCGTGCTGCACCTGGTGAACCGGGCCGGCCCGGCGGTCCGGGTCTCCCCGGTCACGCTGACCGTGACGGGGGCGCGGGCATGAGGCACGTACCCACGGTCACCCAGGTGAGCCAGACCGAGTGCGGCCTCTGCGCCTGCGTGGCGCTGCTGCGCTACCACGGCCGCGCCGAGGACCTGGCCAGCGCCCGGGACGCCATGGACGCCGGCCGGGACGGGCTGTCGGCGCACCAGCTGGCCCAGTACCTCACCGCGCGCGGGATGCGGGTGAAGGCGTACCGGATCCGGGACGTCGAGGCGCTGGCCCGGTTCACCACCCCGGTGATCCTCTACTGGGAGGACTACCACTTCGTCGTCCTGGAGCGCTTCGACGGGCGTACCGCCGTGGTGATGGACCCGGCGGTGGGCCGGCGGCGGATCAGCCGGGCCGAGCTGGCGGCGGGGTTCAGTGACATCGCGATCTCCGCGGAGCCGGGGCCGGACTTCGAGCGGACCCGGGCCAGGCCGTTCGCCGAGTGGCGCGACGTGCCGCTGTTCGCGGCCGGGGCACGCCCGCGGATCGCGCTGGTCGCGTGGCTGTCACTGAGCGGGTACGCCGCGGTGCTCGGGATCCCGATGCTCACCAAGTGGGCGGTGGACCGGTTCGCCGACTGGCACGGCCTGGTCGACCTCGGCCAGATCATCGCGCTGATCCTGGCGGTGGCGGTCGGCTACTTCGCGATTCACCTGATCCGGGTGCTGGTGCTCTCCTCGGTGGTCCGGCTGCTCGGCCGGCACCTCATGACGCACACCTTCACCCGGCTGCTGGCCCTGCCGTACCGGTTCTTCACCACCCGACAACCCGGCGAGCTGCTGTTCCGGCTGAACAGCGTGAACACCATCCGCGACCTGATCTCCTCCCGGGTGGCGCAGGGCGTGCTCGACATCGGCACCCTGGTCTGCGTCACGGCGTACCTGTTCCTGACCGAATGGCGGCTCGGGGCGATCGCCGCGGTGCTGTTCCTGTTCAACGCCGCCTATCTGGGCCGGACCCGCCGGCGGGTGCTGGAGACGGTGGACGCCGAGATCGCGCACCTGTCCAAGAGCCAGTCCACCCAGCTCGACGCGATCGTCTCCATCCCCACCATCAAGATGGGCGGTTACGCCGACGAGTTCGTGGCCGGCTGGGGCGAGACGTACGCCAAGGCGCTGGACGCCACCCGGGCCCGGATGCGGCTGCAGCAGGGCCGCATCGCCGGGGTCACCAGCACCACCCAGCTGTTCGGCCCGATCATCCTGCTGCTGGCCAGCCTCTACCTCGTCAGCCACGGCGTCATTTCGCTGGGCGCGGCCGTGGCCGTGCAGGCCGTCTCGGCCACCTACTTCGCGCTGGCCACCTCGGTGTTCTCGATGTACACCGAGTTCAGCGAGGCGTCCCGATACGTGGCGCGGCTGAGCGACATCACCAGCGCCCAGCCGGAAAGCTCCGGCGGCGCCCGGCGGACCCTGCCGGACACCTCGATCCGGCTCGACAACGTCAGCTTCCGGTACACCCGGCACAGCGACCTGGTGGTCCGGGGCGTGTCGATGAGCATCGCGGCCGGGTCGAAGGTGGCCCTGGTGGGCGCGTCCGGCTCCGGCAAGAGCACGCTGGGCCGGATCATCTGCGGCCTGTACTCCCCGACCGACGGGACGGTGCTGTTCGGCGGCCACCCGGTGGCCGAGTACGACCGGAACGCGCTGCGGCGCACCATCGGGTACATCCCGCAGGAGGTGCACCTGCACAACCGCACCATCCTGGAGAACCTCACGCTCGGCCAGGACATCTCCGTGCAGCGGGTGCGGGACTACTGCGAGAGCGTGGGCATCCTCGACTTCCTCGACGACCTGCCGATGGGGCTCAAGACCCTGGTGTCGGAGATGGGGGCGAACTTCTCCGGCGGCCAGCGGCAGCGGCTGGCCATCGTTCGGGCGCTGCTGCAGCGGCCCCGGATCCTGGTGATGGACGAGGCCACGGCGTCGCTGGACACCGTGAACGAGCGGCGGGTCACGGAGATCATCCGGGACATCGGCGCCACCCAGGTGATCATCGCGCACCGGCTGGCCACCATCCGGTCGGCCGACCACATCTACGTGTTCGACAACGGCCGCGTGGTCGAGGAGGGCACGCACCCCGAGCTGCTCGCGGGCCGATCGGTGTACGCCGACCTGTACGCCGAGAAGCCCCCGGAGCCGACCGGGAACCTGCTCGTCGGAGGTGAGCTGTCGTGACCGAACCGGACGTGGCCGTACCGGCCTTCCTGCCCGGCTACCTGCATCTCGTGCCGCGGCCCCGGATCGCGGCCCGGCTGGGCCCGCTGATCGGCGCGGCCTCGGCGCCCGAGCACGTGAACGCGCTCATCGACCAGGTGTGGGCGGACCTGACCCGGGCCGCGGAGGGGCACGCCTTCCGGATGCTGATCGGGGAGTTCCACGACTTCCGGCAGCGCCGGGGGCTGCCGATGGACACCGGGACCGACCGGGCGCTGCGGCTGTTCCGCGAGCACCTGGGCGACCCGGCCAACTGCGCGGCCATCCTGGAGCGGTACCCGGTGCTCACCGACCGGGTCGGCACGGTGCTGCGGAACGCGCTCGACGCGTACGCCGAGCTGTTCGACGCGTACGCCCGGGATCGGGTGGTGCTGCACGCGGCCGGGCTGCTGCGCGCGGACAGCGAGCCGGTCACCGGCCTGTTCGGCACGGGCGGCGACCTGCACAACGGCGGCCGCAAGGTGGTCGGGCTGGAGCTGCCCGGCGGCGCCCGGGTGGTCTACAAGCCGCGGGCCCTGGTCTCCGACCAGTTCGTCCGGGACCTGCTGGTCGCGGCCGAGGAACACCTCCGGCACCCGCTGCGGGACTGCCTGCCCACCTCGGTGACGGTGGGCTCGCACGGCTGGCAGCGGTACGTCACGCCGGCGCCGATGACCGCGCCCGACCAGCCGGCCCGGTACTTCTACCGGTTCGGGGCGCTGTGCGCGCTGCTCGGCTCGATCGGCGCGAGCGACCTGCACGAGGAGAACGTCCTCGCGGCCGGCGAGCATCCGTGCCTGATCGACACCGAGACGGCCGTCCGCCCCAACGCGGGCGTGCACAACGACTCGCTGCCGCACGTGCTGATCAACCAGCTCAAGCTCTCGGTGGCGGCCACCATGCTGGTGCCGATGGTCGACCCGAACTCGCGGATGGACCTCATGATGGCCGGGATCGGCGTGGACGGCGTGCAGCCGTCCAGGATGACCCGGCCGGTGATCCGGGACGGCGAGACGGACGGCATCTCGGTGCGCTGGGAGAACATCACCTACCGGCACAGGCACAACGTGCCCCGGCTGGGCGAGGCGGCGCTGTCCCCGGTCGACCACTTCACCGAGATCACGGCCGGCTACCTGGACGCCCTCGGCGCGATCCGCGGCGACGAGCTGGGCCGGGTGCTCGACAAGTACCCCGACATGCCGGTCCGCTGCCTGATCCGGTCCACGATGGTCTACACCCGGTTCCTGGACGCGGCCACCCACCCCCGGTACCTCGCCGATCCGGCCGAGGCGCGCCGGATGCTCGGGCTGCTCCGGTCCTACCCCGACTACCTGAGCCCGGCCGCGCTCGACCACGTCGGGACCGCCGAGCGGGCCGACCTGTACGCCGGGGACGTGCCGTACTTCGTGGCCCGCGGCGGCTCCACCGAGCTGGCCACCCCGACCTCGTCCGTTCCGGACGTGCACCGCACCGCGCCGCTCGACTTCGCCCGCGCCGGGCTCGCGCTCGGCGCCGCGCGCACCGACGAGTTCCACCGGTTCCTGCTGGAGGAGTGCCTCGCCGAGGTGGTCGGCGACAACCCGACGGCGCTGGCCGGCCGCGGGGTGTTCGGCCCGGCGCTCGCGGCGGCCCGTCCCCGCTCCTGGTGGCGCGGCATCGCCGAGATGATCGCCGCGGTGGCCGTCGAGCACGCCGGGCCGGACGGCTCCCAGCTCGGCTGGGTGTGCGGGATCGGGCCGGACCGCAACGCGCCCACGCTCACCCCGGGCAACTTCATCTCCTTCCACGACCTCGGCGGCATCGTCACCTTCCTCGACCAGGCGGGCCGGTACGACGCGGGCGTGGCCGCGGCCGGCGCGGGCGCGCGGCGCGGCCTGACCGCGCTGCTCGACGAGTACGGCAAGGTGCTGATCGAGATCCCGGAGAGCGTCTTCACCGGCGGCGCCTCGCTGCTGCTCACCGACCCGTCGGCGGTGGACGTCGAGTGGCTGGACCGGGTCCTCGACAAGACCGCCGAGCGGGTGGCCGCGGGCAGCTGCGAGACCGACCTGGGCAACGGCCCGGCCGGGCCGCTCATGGTGCTGCTGTCCCGACTGGCCGCCGGCGAGGCGCCGGTGCTCGGACCGGACCGGCTGGCCTGGCTGACCGGGCTGGTCCGGGACCACCTGACCGTCCCCCGTACGGCGCCCTGGTTCGACGTGGCGCACGGCGAGCTCGGGCTGCGCTGGGCGCTGGCCCGGGCCGGCCGGGTGGGCGACGACGCCGCGCTGGTGGCCGCGTCGGCCGACTGGCTGGTCGACCGGTTGGCCGAGCCCGGCCCGCCGGTGCCGGGCTGGTGCAACGGCAGCGCCGGGCTGCTGCTCACGGCGGCCGAGATCCTCCCCTCGGCCGGCCGGCCGGAGCTGCTGGCCGGGTCCCGGCTGACCCGGCTGGTCGACGAGGCCACCCGGCTGCCGGCCGGGCGTCCGGTGGACCTCTCGGTCTGCCATGGCAGCTCCGGGGTGGTCCAGGCGCTGATCGCCACGGCCCGGATCCTCGACGATTCCAGGCTGCTGGACCGGGCCGCGGACCACCAGGAACGGGTCATCGCCGCGGCCCGTGCCGGCGGCTTCCACACCGGCTCGCCGGGCCGGACCTCCCTGCTGGGCTACCTGCTCGGCTGGTCCGGGGTGGGGCACACCGACCTGTTGCTGCACGCCGCCCGCGCCGGCGCGGCCGGGCTCACCATCCCGGTGGCGCTCGACCCCGGCCTCCGACCCGACGCCGGAACCGCCGGCGCCGGACCGATCGACGCCGGAACCGCCGGCGCCGGAACCATCCGCGCCGGCGCCGCCGGCGCCTGACCGACCGAAGAAGAAGCGAACGACGAAGAGGAGAAACCGATGAACAAGACCATGGGGCCCGCGGTCCCGCTGCTGATCTGCGCCGTGATCGCCGTCGCCTGCCTGACTCAGGACAACTACGGCGGCGCCATCTTCGCGGGCGTCGTGGGGGTGGTGCTGTCCCTGGTGATGTACGTGCGGGCGGCGCGCGGTCGGGCGCGCTGAGTGCGGTACTCGATCCTCCTCTCGTTCGGGCCCACCCGGCCCGAGCAGGTGGTCCCGTTCGCCAACCTGGTGAAGTGGACCGCCGCCGAGCGGCTGTGGCAGGGCCAGGGCATGGTGCTCGAGTCGCACCACCTGATGACCTGGCTGGCCGGGCTGGGCATCCGGGTGCCCGCCGGGTTCGGCGTCTCGCTGATGCCGTTCCGGTCGCCGTACCAGGCCGCCGTCGAGGCCCGGTCCGTCGCCCTGGCCACCGGGCATCCGGTGGTGGCGGGCTTCGGGCCGGGCTCGGCGTCCATCCAGACCGGGTTGCTGGGCCGGCCGTACCCGAGCCAGCTGACGGCCTGCCGGGAGTACGTGCAGGCCGTCCGCGGGCTGCTGACCGGCAGGCCCGTCGAGCTGTCCGGGGCGTACCACAATCTTGCGGCCAACCTGCTTCCCACGCCGGCGCCGCCGGTGTCGGTCGGCCTGGGTGTGCTGCGGCCGAAGATGGCGGCCCTCGCCGGCGCGGTCGCGGACGTGGCCATCACCTGGATGGGCTCGGCGGAGTACGTCGGCGGGACGCTGATCCCGGCAATCCGCGGCGCCGAGCGGGACCTGCCGGAGCCGGCGAAGGTCACCGCGATCGTGCCGGTGGCCCTGTCCGGACCGGACCGCGACGTGACCGCGCTGGCCACCGCGGCCTGCGGCTCGCACGCCCAGCTGCCGCACTACCGGGACACCCTGCGCCGGGCCGGGATCGAGGTTTCCGGCGAGAGGACCGGGGCGGACGCGATGCGGCTGGTGGACGGCGGCGTGTTCCTGTACGGCACGGTCGACGAGATCCACAAGCGGCTGGACGAGTACCGGGACGCCGGGGTGGACGAGGTGGTCCTCAACGCCACTGGCGTCGGCCTGGCGCACGGCCCGCGGGCGGCGGCCCGGGACCTGCTGGAGATCCTCACCGCGATCCCCGGCGAGGCGCGCACGAAGGGAGAGCCATGATCGAGGTGCGCCACCTGACCAAGCGGTACGGCTCGACGCTGGCCGTCGACGACCTGAGCTCTTACCCCGTCCCTACCCCCGCCCCCGCCCCGCCCCGCGATCTTGCACTTTTGGCCCCGGTAAAGCGGGGCAATAACCGCTAATCCGCGGCCCAAAGTGCAAGATCGTCGAGGAGGCGGGGAGGGGCGGTGGGTTAGAGGAGGGCGGGGGAGCCGTTTCGGCCGCCGCCCGTGGCGTCGCCGGTGGCGGCGGCCAGCAACAGTTCGAGGGCCTGGCCCCGGTTCCAGCTGAGCGCCGCCCCGCGCATGGCCTCCAGGTTGGGCGGGAGGTCGAGCCCCAGGTCGTCGGCGAAGAGATCCTGGCACCGGCGGATCACCGCGAGCGCCCCCGCCGCGTCCCCGTTGATCGTGTGCACGGTGGCCAGCAACTCCCACAGCCGTTGCCGGTAGGGCGCCTCGGCCAAGACGGCCTCGATCCGGTACGAGAGCATCTCGGTGCGGTTGGCCAGCACGCAGGCCGTGAACAGATCCTGGTACGCGTTGATCCGGGCATCGTTCAGCCCGGCCACGTGCGCGCCGAACCACCGCGTCGCCGGCAGGTCCTGCCCGAACGGGCCGCGCCACATGGCCACCGCCCGCTCGAGATCGGCCATGGCGGGCTCCGGTTGGCCGCCGACCAGCAGTTCCCGACCGCGGCGGGCGGTGAGGGTGAAGGTCGACAGGTCGCACTCCTGTGCGGCGACCCGGAGGCTGTAGCTGGTCTGGGAACCGCGATAGGTCTCCAGTCGGCCACTCAGCCCGCGGGAGGCCCGGTCGAGGTCGCGGCGCAGACCGGTGAGATGGCTTCGGATATTGGCGGCGGCCGAGCACGGTGGGTCGTCCCAGAGCAGTTGGGCGAGCTCGCCGATCCCGATGGACTGCCCGGTCCGGAGCAGGAAGGCGGTGAGCAGGGCTCTTCGGACCGGGGAGGTCGTCAGGACCCGCTCCGCGACCTGCAATGGGCCGAGGATTTGAAAGATCATGTAGGGTCTGCCGTTTCTTGCCAGGTCGATCCCGGCACAGGTTGGTCGTCGTGACGTGTGCCGGACGCCGTCCGGTATGCGCGCGCCACGACGTTGAGCGAACCTGGGCTAATGAACCGTCCCGCCAATAATCACGTGGCCGGCGGGTGTGCCCCGGGTGGCGACAAAGTGCACTCGGCTACGGCATGTGCGGGCTCGACCACCCAGTGATCGGGAGGCCATTCATTCGTTGTCGGCGCAACAATCCTGCTCCGCATGGTGCCCTTTCCGTTGTCAGAAAGTGCGCAATCTCGTCCCGCCCCCGCAAGGAACGACCCTGACTTTTCCAGGATAAGAACGCGGTGTCAATCGATGGGACAAGCACGTCGGTAATGGGCCTCGCTCGCCAAATGGTGCAATCGCCGCATCGCCCGTGTTTTGCCCGCTCGGCCGGATCGTTTCGCCGCGGTGGACGCGGCGGCATCGAGGTGCGGTCTCATGGCCGGGACCTGCTCGCCGGCTGCATTCCCGCGCCCCGTCGGCGCGGTTGCGCCCGGCGGCCGGCACCGAGCCGACGGGGGCGTCGCTCGGGTGCTTCGGATCGGGCTGGGCGGGTGGTCGCCCACGACATTCCGGCACGCATTGTTCTCGTTTTTGCGCCTCCCGGGGGCGCCGGCAACCGGCATCGGACAACGCTATTCGTCCGGTCCGACGTGCGCCGTCCGTGGGCCGTCGCTGCTTAATTTAAAATTAATGCTTTCCGATCGCCTTAAGAAATCGTCAGAGCGATTCTCCCGACAAATTGTGCGGACGGGTCCGGGATTCCCGAAACTGGTGCCTGTCAACCCATGTCAACCTCCGTGGAAAGTGCTGTTCGGCGTGTGGCGGCCGGGTTGCCGCAGGGTCGGAATTGCGCGCCGTCGGCCGCTCCGCCGGGCCTCATCGATCGGCCCGGCGGAGCGCTCCCATGATCGGGAAGTCGCTGGTCACCGGCGGATGACCCGGTGTGCCCGGGCCCAGCCGCGCCCGGCTCCGCACGCACCGGCCGACCCTGGCCAATGAACCCCCGCGGACCGGGCCGGCGGGTCTCGCACATCTCGACGTCGGTCGCGGTTCACCGGCGGATCGGTTGCTTTCCAATCGACCGAATGAACGATCCCCCCGGCATGCGGCGATCTGGAGCGCCGACGGATCTTCGGCTCTTCCGGAGGCCGGTGGAAAAAGTCGCCACTATTCACCGCCTTGTCGGCGATTTCTGTCCACCCGGCCCGCGAGTCCGTCGGGGGTGCCGGCACGGCGGGCCCGTGGGTCGGCGGGCCGTGGGCCGGCGGGCCGTGGGCCGGCGGGGCCGCGAGCCGGCGGGCGGCCCGGCCGATCGACCAGGGCTCGGAGGTCAGGACGCGGCGCCGAGCCAGCGGACCACCTCGGCCCGCAGTGCCGCCCGGCGTTCGGGGGGCGCGCTGGACGCCTCGATCGAGTGTCCGGCCAGGGTCGCCAGCTCCGCGTCGGTGAGCGCCAGGCGCCGGCGGACCAGCGCGTACTGGTCGGCCAGCCCGGCGCCGAACAGGAGCGGGTCGTCGGTGCCGAGCGCCACCGGTACCCCGGCGGCGAGCAGCGCCCGCAGCGGCAGGCCGGCCACGGTGCCGACCCCGAGGGGTGGGTAGGACGTCGGGCAGACCTCCAGCGCCACCCGCCGCCGGGCGAGCAGGTCGAGCGTGGCCGGATCCCGGGCGGCCGTGAGGCCGTGCCCGATCCGGACCGCGCCCAGCAGCCGCACGCAGTCCCGGACATGCCACGCGGCCGCGTAAAAGCCGGCGTGCGGCACGCAGCGCAGCCCCGCCTCGGCGGCCAGCCGGGCGGCCGGGACGAAGTCGGTCACCCGGCCGCGACGCTCGTCGTTGCTCAACCCGAATCCGACCACACCCGAGTCGGCGTAGCGGGCGGCCAGCCGAGCCACCCGGAGCGCCTGTTCGGGCGGACCGGCCCAGCTCGCCGACAGGACCAGCCCGGCCCGGCCGGCGGCCCCGGCCAGCGCAGCCTCCACCACGGCCTCGGCGCTGCCCAGCCGGTCGGCGTACGAGGCCGGATCCACCTGCAGTTCCACCCAGCCCGCGCCGTCGGCGAGGTCGTCGGCCACCGCCTCGGCCACCACCCGGGCGATGTCCGCGGCCGTACGCAGCACGGCCCGCGCCGCGTCGTACCTGGTCTGGAACGCCGACCAGTCGTGGACGACGTCCGGCGGGAGCGGGCGGGGGACCGGAAGCCCGGCCCGGGCGGCCAGCTCGGCGAGCGTGGCCGGTCGCATGGCGCCGGTCAGGTGCAGGTGCAGGTTCGCCTTCGGCAGCGCGCGCAGGTCCCGCATGCGCCCGAGGCTATCGCCGGTCCGGTTGTCAGTGCGTCCAGCTCACCAGGAGGCCCGCGAACAGCGCGGCCGCCGGGGTGAGCATCGCGATCGCCGCCACCGGCCGGCCCCGGGTCACCCGCCGCCAGACGGTCCACCCGGTCGTCCAGCGCAGCCGCAAGGCCGTCCAGCGCAGCCGCCAGCGGGTCCACCGCCAGCGCCAGCGGGACGCCACGCTCGGCCGCTTCGGCAGCCGTTCGATCTCGGGGACCCGGGCCAGCACCAGGCGGGCGGTCCGGCTGGTGATCCCGGCTTCGGCGAAGGCCACCACCACGGTCGTCGGCCCGCCGTCCAGCAGCGCGAGCAGCAGGTGTCGGGTCGCCAGCCGGTCGCCCCCGCCCAGCAGGGCGATCCGGTTGGCCCGATCCCAGAGGACCCGGCCGGTCGGGTCGAACCGTACGGCCGGCGCGGCCGAGCGCTCCGGGCCGTCCGGTGGCCGGAGGCGCCGGATCAACCGGCCCTGGTCGACGCGGAGCCGCCGCCAGACGTCGGCGGCGGTGCCGTCGCGCTGAGCGAGGAGCGCGAGCGCGATGTCCTGTGCCCCGACCTCGGTCCGCCCGTGCTGGCGCGCGGTGACGCCCGCGGCCAGGACCACGGTCCGGGCCTCCACAGTGACGAACGTGAACCAGCTGGGCATGACGCGGCAGCCTACCCCGGACCGTCCGGTGGTCGTCCGGCGAGATCCACCGGGCGGCCGGCGCGGAGGCGGGCGGGGCACGCGGGCCCTCGACGTCCGGCGCCGGCGTCGAGGCGGCGGGGCATGCGTGCCGGAAGCGTCCACGCTGGTCGCTGCCCGGATTGACGCCATCCGCACAACCGCGGGCGCGCGAGGCACGTCCGGCCCGGCGTCGCCCGCCTATAGTCACTGGGGTCTATTTGCTGCCGGTCCCGCTCCGGCCGGAACGGCTCGAGACCTCGGGGGAGAATCGTGACCAGCCCGCATGGAACGCTGCGCCGTGCCCTCACCACGGCCGCGGCACTGTTGATGGTGGGGGTGCCCGCCGGCGCCGCGCCGGCCTACGGGGCCGACCCCGCCGGCGCCGATCCCGCCGGCCTGACGTCCGCCGGCACCGGAACCGCGGACGCGGTGGTGGCCTGGGACCTCAACGCGGAGACCGCCATCTGGGACGTGGCCCGGGAGCAACCCCAGGCCCAGTCGCGGGTGGCGGCCATGGTGCACGGCGCCATCTACGACGCGGTCAACGCCATCGCCGGTACGCCGTACCAGCCCTACCTGGTGGCGCCGCCGGCGGACGGCGCGGAGTCGGTGGACGCGGCGGTCGCCACGGCCGGTTACCGGGTGCTCGACTCGGTCTACCCGGCGCAGCACTCCGCGCTCCAGGCGCAGTACGACAACTCGCTCGCGGCCGTCCCCGACGGCGCCGCGAAGCAACGCGGGATCGCCGTGGGCGAGGCCACCGCGGCCGCCATGATCGCGGCTCGCCGCAACGACGGGGCGTACGGGCCGCAGACCTTCCCGGTCGGCACCGCGCCCGGCCAATGGCGGCCCACCCCGCCCGGGTACGGGAACGACGGCGCGTGGGTCGGGCAGGTCCGCCCGTTCCTGTTGCCCAGCGCCACCATGTTCCGCACGGCGGGGCCGCCCGCGCTGACCAGCGCCGAGTACGCCCGCGACTACAACGAGGTCAAGGCCATCGGTTCGGTGTCGAGCACGGTGCGCACCGCGGATCAGACGCAGGCCGCGATCTGGTGGCACGACCGGCGGCTGGTGGTCTGGGAGATCCGCCGCCAGCTCGTGACCACCCAGCACCTGGACGCGCTGGCGGCCGCGCGGATGTTCGCGATGGCCATCCTCACCGAGGCGGACGCGGTGATCGCCTGCTACAACGAGAAGGCGGCGTGGAACCGCTGGCGGCCGGTCACGGCCATCCGGTTGGGCGACACGGACGGCAACCCGGCCACCGCGCCCGACCCGGGCTGGACGCCGCTGCTGGTCACCCCGCCGCACCCGGACTACACCTCGGGGCACACCTGCGACACCGGGGCCACCATGTCGGCGCTCGCCTACTTCTTTGGCCGGGACGACATCCCGTTCAGCGCGTACAGCTCCGACGCCGGGGCCCGGCGCTCCTTCCCGAGCTTCTCGGCCGCGCTCAACGAGGTGATCAGCGCCCGCATCTGGGGCGGCATCCACACCCGCTCGGCCGACGTGCAGGGCGCCGGCATCGGCCTGCGCGCCACCGCCTACATGGCCGCGCACTACTTCCAGCCCCGCCCCTGACCCACGCCGCCACCCCCTGACGATCTTGCACTTTGGGCCCGCCTTTTGCCACACATGACCGAGATGTGGGGGCCGAAAGTGCAAGATCGTCAGGAGGGGTGGGTGGGGGAGTCAGGGGGTCTGCAGGAGGTCCAGGGTGAGGGCGGCGGTCCAGGAGAAGGCCGGTGAGCCCAGCCCTGCCCCGGTCTCCGGGTGGAAGTACTCGTGGCAGCCGGAGCGGCCGACCAGGTCCAGCATGGAGTCGCGCAGGCCGGCCGCCAGCGCCGGCCGGTCGTGCTCGCGGAGCCCCCGCCAGACCAGCCAGCCGGTGTTGATCCAGCTCGGCCCGCGCCAGTAGCGCAGCGGCTCGAAATCCGGCGCCGTGCGGTCGTGGCTGGGCAGCGGCCGGGACATCCGCTCGGCCAGCCCGAACCGCGGCGAGCACGCCTCGGCCAGCACCGCCCGGACCTGTTCGGCGGGCAGCTCCGGCAGGATCAGCGGACCCAGGCCCAGCACGGTCCGCGGCGCCACCAGCGTCCCGGTGCGCAGGTCCCGCGGCCGGAACGTGCCGCTGGCCGGTTCGTACAGCCGGTCCACGATGGCCGCCGTGAGCGCCCGGGCCCGCGCCCGGTGCGGGCCGGGATCCGCGCCGACGACCGGGGCGATCGCCGCGAGGGCGTGCTCGGCCGCGGCCGTGAGCGCGTTGAACAGCGGGCACTCCACCAGGAACGGGTGCCGGCCGGCCAGGTCGTCGTCCGCGTAGCCGCGCTCCCGGTACGACGACACCAGCGCCAGGTAGCGGGCGTAGTCGAGGTCCGTCGGCCGGTGCGAGTCCGCGACGAACCGGGTGTCGTGCCGGCGGTACGTCCGCATCACGGCGGCGTCCGCGGGCACCCGGTCCAGCGGCGCGTCCCAGGCCGGGCTGTTGTCCAGGCCGGACTCCCACGGATGCACCAGGCACACCAGGCCGCCCCCGCCCACGTCGCGGCGCCGGGCCAGGTAGCGCTGCTGGGCCACCAGCCGCGGATACAGCCGGGCCAGCTCGGCGGCCGCCTCGGAGGTGCCGGTGAGCCGCCAGAGCCGCTCCGCCGCCAGCGCGTGCACGGGCGGCTGGATGATGCCGGAGGTGGCCAGCTCCGATGCGCCGGGCGCGTCCGTCGAGGCCCACATCTCGGGGCCGGGGAAGTAGTCGCCCGGCCGCAACCGCGGGTTGAACACGATGTGCGGCACCCGCCCGTCGGACCACTGCGCCGCGAAGAGCGAGCGCAGCTCCCGCCAGGCCCGGTCGGGGCGTACCCGGGCCAGCCCGATGGCGATGAACGCCGAGTCCCAGCTCCACTGGTGCGGGTAGAGGGTGCGGGACGGGACCGTGTGGTCGACCTCCCAGTTGGCCTCGAGGGTGTCGACGGCCTGCCGCCACAGCGCACCGTCGACCGTCGCGGCGCGATCGTCGTACCCGGACCGGGTCTGCACGCGACTGGCCCCGGAGCGCGCGCTCCCCGCGCTCACGCGGCGGCCTCCCGTCCGACGGGCTCTCCGGTCGTCGCCGGCAGGGCTCGGCGCAGCACCCGCGCGGCCTGCCGCAGCGCGGCGCGCTGGTCGCCGCGCAGCCGGCACTCGAGCGCCACGTACCCGTCGTACCCCACGTCGCCCAGCGTCCCGAGCAGCGCGGGCCAGTCCAGGTGGCCGGCGCCCGGCTGATACCGGTTGGAGTCGCTGGCCTGCACGTGGCCGAGCCACGGCCCCGCCGCCCGCAGCGCCCGGCACGGCTCGTCCTCCTCGATGTTCATGTGGTAGAAGTCGGCCAGCACCCGCACCGACGGGAGCCCGACCGCCA
The DNA here is from genome assembly GCF_042434095.1 of Plantactinospora siamensis. Taxonomy (NCBI): domain Bacteria; kingdom Bacillati; phylum Actinomycetota; class Actinomycetes; order Micromonosporales; family Micromonosporaceae; genus Plantactinospora; species Plantactinospora siamensis. The sequence goes on along the minus strand of NZ_JBHLUE010000004.1, from coordinate 38,847 downwards.
CGCACAGGTCGACCGCCTGGTCCAACCGGTTGACCATGTGGTCCTCGTACCGGTTGAGCGGTTCGAGGAACACCGACACCCCCTCCCGGGCCGCGTGCTCGCCGAGCCGGCCCAGCGCGTCCACCAGCGCCGCCCGGTCGCCCGCGGGGGAGCGCGGCGGCTCGAACGGCGGCAGCCGGCGGGAGAACATCCCCCAGGCGGCCGGCGTGGCCACGCCGGCCCCGCCGAGCTCGGCCACGACGCTGAGCTGGGAGCGGAGGTTGCGGACGGCGTCGGCGGCGCGGTCCGGATCGAAGTCGCCGATGAAGTGGTCCATCTCCACGCACACGGTGGGCATCACCACCCCGTCGGCGCGGGCCCGGCGCAGCTCCGGCAGCCGCGCCGCGAGCGCCAGGTCGCCGCGACCGCGCAGCTCGATGGCGTCGAAGCCGGCGTCGAGCGCGGCCGCGAACCGCTGTTGCAGCGTCTCCCCGGGCAGCAGTTGTTCCTGGCAGGCGAGCATGATCGTCATGGGAACCTCAACACGACCTGTAGGGCGTCCGGCTCGCCCCGGTCCAGCAGGGCCAGGGCGTCGGGCACGGCGGATGCGTCGATGACGTGCGTGACCAGGGGCAGCGGGTCGACCACCCGCTCCGCCACCAGGTCCATGAAGGTGCGGGAGACGCGCGCGGAGGTCCACCGGCCGCCCGCGCCGGGCAGTGGCGCCGGTCCGGATACCTGCGCCGGCACCAGCTGGATGCGGTTGTGGTGGAACTCCTCACCGAGCGCGAGGCCGCGCCCGTCGCCCTGATAGAAGCCGGCCGCCACGACGCGACCGGCCGGGGCGGTGGCCCGGATGGCCTCGTGCAGCGCCGGGTACGCCCCGGACAGCTCGAGGCAGACGTCCGCGCCCAGCCCGTCGGAGAGGTCGCGCAGCACCTCGGCGGCCGACGCGGCCCCGCCGTCCACGGTGGCCCGGGCGCCGAACCGGCCGGCCACGGCCAGCCGGCCGGGCAGCCGGTCCACCGCCACCACCCGGGCCCCGGACAGCGCGGCCAACCGGGTGGCGAGCAGCCCGATGACGCCCTGCCCGAACACGCCCACCCACTCGCCCAGGTGCAGGTCCGCGGCGAGCACGGTGGTGAGCGCGATGGCGCCGGGCCGGGCGAAGACGCCGGCGAGCGGGTCCAGCCCGGCGGCCAGCGGGGTCACCGCGTCGGCCGGCAGCACCGCCTCGGCCCGGTGCCCCCAGATCCCCCAGACCAGGTCGCCGAGCTGCCGGCGGACGACGTCCGCGGCCACCTCCACGACCTCGCCGACCTCCTCGTAGCCGAAGCCGGCCACCGGGTACGGTGTCCCGGCCGGCCGGGACACGAACATCCGTCGCCGGTCGTCCCAGACCTTGCCCAACCGCGGATTGCTGCCGCGGTAGAGGGTCAGCTCGGTGCCGGCGGAGATGCCGGAAAAACAGGTCCGGACCCTGATCTGTCCGGAGTGGAGCGGTTCGACGGGGCACGGCTCCAGCCGCACGTCCCGGGGACCGGCAAGCGAGACCACGAAGTTCCCCATGACTCACATCCCGCGATTTGAGTCCTTTTATCGTACGAAAAGTGCCACTCGGGTTGCAGTCACCATCCGGTCAGTTTTCAATCAGGCACACAACGCACGAGAGGGGATCCCATGTCCCGACGACCGGCACGACTGGTCGCGTCCGCACTGGCCCTGGCCGTCACGGCCGGCGGCCTCGCGGCCTGCGGCGACGACAAGGAGAGCGGCGACGCCAAGAGCATCACCGTCTGGAGTCTGGAGGACGTCGCCGACCGGGTGGAGAAGACCAAGGCGATCATCGCCGACTTCACCGCCAAGACCGGGGTGAAGGTCGAGCTGGTGCCGGTCAACGAGGACCAGTTCCCCTCGCTGATCGCCTCCAACGCGGCCGCCGGCAAGCTGCCCGATGTGGTGGGTTCGGTGCCGCTGGCCGGGATCCAGACCCTGTCCGCCAACGAGCTGCTGGACCCGAGCGCCAACGGCGAGATCGTCGACAGCCTCGGCAAGGGCACCTTCTCGGCCCGAGCGCTCGAGCTGACCAGCAGCGACGGCAAGCAGCTCGCGGTGCCGAGCGACGGCTGGGGGCAGCTGCTGCTCTACCGCAAGGACCTGTTCGACAAGGCCGGCCTCACCGCGCCGGACACGTACGACAAGATCACCGCCGCGGCGGCCGCGCTGAACAAGGGCGGCATGGCCGGGATCACCGCCGCCACCGCGCCCGGCGACGTCTTCACCCAGCAGACGTTCGAGCACGTGGCGCTGGCCAACGGCTGCCAGCTGACGGACGACTCCGGCGCGGTCACCCTGACCACGCCGAACTGCGTGGAGGCGTTCCGGTTCTACGGCGACCTCATGAACAAGTATTCGGTCAAGGGCGCTCAGGACGTCGACACCACCCGGGCCACGTACTTCACCGGCAAGGCGGCCATGCTGATCTGGTCGCCGTTCATCCTCGACGAGCTGGCCGGGCTGCGTAAGGACGCCATGCCGACCTGCCCGCAGTGCAAGTCGGACCCGACCTTCCTGGCCAAGAACAGCGGTTTCGTCACGGCCATCAAGGGACCGAACGGCACCGAGCCGGCACAGTACGGCGAGATCAGCTCGTGGGCCGTGCTCGACGGCGCCAGCGAGACGCCCGCCAAGCAGTTCGTCGAGTACATGCTGAACGAGGGCTACCCGCGCTGGTTCGGCATCGCCCCGGAGGGCAAGTTCCCGGTCCGCAAGGGCACCGCGGACGACCCGCAGAAGTTCCTGACGGCCTGGAATTCGAGCAAGGCCGGCGTGGACACCCAGAAGCCGCTGTCCGACATCTACGGCCCGGACGTGCTCAAGACCCTGCAGAGCAGCCCGGACACCTTCCAGCGCTGGGGTCTGCAGCAGGGCCAGGGCAAGCTGGTCGGCGCCATCCTCGGCGAGCTCCCCGTACCCAAGGCGCTGGCCGACGTGGTGGCCGGCAAGACGACCGCGGACGCCGCTGCCGCGCGGGCGCAGAAGGACGTCGAGGCGGCAAAGGCAGGCGTGAAGTGACCACCACGGCGCCGCCAACCGGCGGGCCGGTCCGTACGGACCGGCCCGCCGGCCGTCGCCGCCGGCCCCTCACGCTGCGCAAGCGGGAGTCCCGGGCCGGCCTCGCCCTGGTCACCCCCACCGTGCTCGTGGTGGTCGCGGTGGTGGCCGTGCCGATCCTGTGGACCGTGCTGCTGGCCTTCCAGCGGGTACGCCTGGCCACGCTGCGCAAGAAGGGCCTGTTCGGCGAGCTGACCATGGCCAACTTCGACCGGGTGTTCCACACCCCCGGGCTGTGGGACACGCTGTGGACCACCCTGGTCTACAGCGTGTGCAGCACGGTCGGGTCGATCGTGGTGGGCCTGGTGGCCGCCCTGGTGGTCCGGCAGCCGTTCCGGGGCCGGACGTTCGTCCGGGGCGCCATGCTGCTGCCGTACGTGGCGCCGGTGGTGGCGGCCACCTTCGTCTGGCGGGTGATGCTCGATCCGCAGCTGGGCATCGTGAACAACTGGGGGACCCGGCTGCTCGGCTGGGACAGCCCGGTGCCGTTCCTCTCCGACTCCAGCACCGCCCTGTGGACGGTGATCGCGTTCGAGTCGTGGCGGTACTTCCCGTTCGCGTTCCTGTTCCTGCTGGCCCGCCTGCAGGCCGTGCCCGGCGAGCTGGAGGAGGCGGCCCGGGTGGACGGCGCCACCCCCACGCAGCGGTTCCGGCACATCATCCTGCCGCAGCTGATGCCGGTGATCGCCCTGCTCGGCCTGCTGCGCTTCATCATGACGTTCAACAAATTCGACGACATCTACCTGCTCACCGGCGGCGGCGCCGGCACCGAGGTGGTCAGCATCCGGGTCTACCAGTTCCTCACCGCCCGGCTGGACGTCGGGGCGGCGTCCGCGCAGGCGGTGGTGCTCGCCGTGGTGCTCGTGGTCGCGGTGGTGGCGTACCTGCGCTGGTTCGGCACCCGGAGGGCAGAGGCGTGAGACGGCCGGACGGCGGAAGCACGAGGCGCCCGGAGGGCCGAGGCATGGATCGTGACGAGATCGAGACCGTGGCCCTGCGCTGGCTGCGGTGGCTGCTGATCGCCGCCTTCCTGGTGGTCACCGTCTTTCCGTTCTACTACATGCTGGTGCTCTCGGTGCGCCCGATCGAGCGGGTGCTGCTCGACCCCGGCGGGCTGATCGTTCCGCTCAAGGAGCTCACCTTCTCGACGTACGCCCAGGTGTTGAAGTCGGCCGACCACGGCGGCCGCGGCTTCCTGGAATTCATCCGCAACAGCGGCCTGGTGGCCCTGGCGGCGGCGGCGCTCACGCTGGTGGTCTCCATCCCCGGCGCGTACGCGGTCTCCCGGTTGCGCTTCTTCGGCCGCCGGCAGATCGACTTCCTGTTCCTGGCCGTGTACCTCTTCCCGTCGATCGTGATCGCCATCCCGCTGTTCGTGGTCTTCACCCGGGCCGGGCTGCGCGGCTCGCTGGTCGGGCTGGTGCTGGTCTACATCTCGCAGACCGTGCCGGTCTCGGTCTACATGCTGCGGAACTACTTCGAGACCATCCCGGTCAGCCTGGAGGAGTCGGCCGCCATCGACGGCGCCGGGCGGCTGGGCGTGATCCGCCGGATCAGCCTGCCGCTGGCCGCGCCGTCGGTGATGGCAGTGGCGCTGTACGACTTCATGATCGCCTGGAACGAGTACCTGTTCGCGCTGCTGTTCATGCTGGACCGGCCGGACCGGTGGACCGTCTCGCTGGGCCTGTCCCAGCTCACCAACGGCGTGGAGGTGCCCAAGACCGTGCTGATGGCCGGCTCGGTCATCCTCACCGTCCCCATCGTGCTGCTCTTCTTCGCCAGCGAACGCCTGCTCACCGAGGGCCTAACCGCCGGCGCCGAGAAGGGCTGACCCTCGCCGTTGCCGTCGATCATGGAATTGTGGTGGCCGTTATGGTCGCGTCCAAGCCCTTTGTGTTGCCCACAACTCCATGATCGACGCAGGTGTCGGGTGGTGAGTGGCGGCTGCGGGGGGTGGGTATCAGGGGAGGATGTTTCTTCTGTTTGGGCTGAGCACCAAGGTGAGTCGGTTGGGCGTCGTGCCGGCCACCTGTCCGCACTGTGGCCAGCACGCCGCGCAGGTGATCAACCGCCGGGCGACCCGGTTCACGCTGTTCTTCATCCCGCTGATCCCGATCCGGACCCGCTACGACCGGCAGTGCACGTTCTGCGGGGCCCGGTACGAGATCTCCCGGGCCGAGGCCGAGCGGCTGCCCGTCGGCTGAGTGGTCCGGCTCGGCTGGGCATGATCGTTGCGGGATTTCGGTGCGAACCCCCGGCGTGTCGACGCCGAAACTCCGCAACGATCATGAGGTGTCAGCCGAAGTGGATCTCGCTGTGGCTGAGCGCCCAGAGGAAGAGGACCATGAGGGCCCCGGGTGCCAGCACCCCCAGCACGCCGAGGGTCAGCAGCAGCCCGCGGGCCCGGGGCTGCGCGATGGCGGCCACGAAGAGGCCGGTCACGACCAGCCCGTACACGGTGGCGCAGAACCAGAACAGCATTCGGATCACCTCCAGGAGACGACGACCGCGGCCAGGCCGGCCGCGAAGAGGACCGGAAACACCACGAGGTACTGCGGATACCAGCGGCGCCACCGGCGGGTGAGCGCGCCGAACAGCCCGAGCGCGAGTCCGACCAGCGCGATCCGCAGACCTCGCCCGGCCAGCGAGGCCAGCAGGAACGCTCCGAGGTCGGCGTGCGCCGCGCCCGCGGTGGCCGCGTACACCTTGTATGGGATGCCGGAGGTGGGCTGCCCGCGTACCGCCGCGGCGCCATGTTCGGCCACCTGCCGGACGGCCGTGGCCCACATCAGCGGGGTGGTCAGCGGCGCCGGCGGCCGGATGCCGACGTCGCCCAGCGCATAGCCGGTGGCGCCGCCGGCCAGGCTGGCCAGCACGGCCACCAGGGCCAGCCGGGTCGCCCGGCGCGGCGCGGCCACCGCCAGCACGGCCAGGGCGAACTCCGGCACCAGCGGCCAGGACAGCGCCTCGGCGAACGACCAGGCGGCCACGGCGGCGGCGCCCAGCGGGCCGCCGGCGAAGCGGGCCACCCGGCGGCGCAGCGCCGAATCCGCCATCACCCCGGCCCGGGGCGCCGCGGCGGGCGCCGTCTCGGCCTGAGGCGCTGTCTCGGCCTGAGGCGCTGTCTCGGCCTGAGGCGCTGTCTCGGCCTGAGGCGCCGTCTCGGCCTGAGGCGCCGGACCCGGGACCAGCCGAGCCTGCCGTGCCGGCTCGGGCTGCGTCCCGGGTCGTGCCGCCGGGTCCGGACCCGTTTCGCGGACCCCGCCCCGTGCCGGGGTCCGCGAGGAGGGAACTGTCGTCGCGCGGACCTCGGTCCGCGCCGGCGTAGGCGAGGACGGAATAGCCATGCCCCAACGGCCGGTGGGCCGGTGCCGGGGGACCGCCGCCAGCCGGAGCACGGCCGCGCGCGCGGCCGGCACGTCGGCCGGGTCGGGCAGCGGGGCGCCGATCCGGACCCGCACCGGCGCCCGGCGGAGCCGGCCGTGCGGCGGCAGCAGGTCGCGGGTGCCGGCCAGCGCCACCGGCACCAGGTCGGCGCCGGCGGCGACCGCGAGCCGGGCCGCGCCGCCGTGGAAGGCGCCGACGCTGCCGTCCCGGCTCCGGGTGCCCTCGGGAAAGAGGATGACGTCCCGACCGGCCGCGAGCAGGTCGCGGGCGGCCGCCAGGTCGGCGCTGCCGCCGCCGTGCCGGCGCACCGGGACGGCGCTCACGATCGTCCGGCACACCAGGCTGCGGGCCGGCCGGTCGAACCAGTAGTCGGCCGCCGCCAGCACGGCGGGGCGGCGGCGGGCCGGCAGCGCCGCGAGCAGCGCGGCGGTGTCGGCGTGCGACGCGTGGTTGGCCACGAACACGCACGGCCGGCGGGGCGGCGCGCCGGCCACCCGCAGCCCGCCGGTGCCGGCCAGCACCGTGCGCCAGAACAGCCGGCGGGCCGTGGCCACCGGCGCCCACCACCGGCGAGTGGCGGCCACCGGCGCCCACCACCGGCGGGCGGCGGCGAGCGGCGCGGGCCACCGCCCTGCGGCCGGAACCAACCGGCGGCAGACCGCGGTCGCCGCCCACCACCGGCGGCCCGCAGCCACCGCAGGTCCGCGTCGGCCGCTCCGGACCGGGTTTGGGCCCGTCATGACAGCACCATCGCCACGGCCAGCGCCACAAGCAGCGAGTCGACCCGGTCGAGCAGGCCGCCGAAGCCGGGCAGCCAGGACCCGGCGTCCTTCGCGCCGGCGCCCCGCTTCAGCATCGACTCCAGCAGGTCGCCCAGCGGTGCGCCGACGGCCACGGCCACCACCAGCGCCGGGGTGGCCGCGCCGAGCAGGGCCAGCAGGCCGGTCCCGACGAGCGCCCCGGCCAGCGCGCCGCCGACCCGCTTGGCCGGCGACAGGGGGGACAGCGCCGGCCCACGCAGCAGCCGGCCGCCGCAGAACGCGGCCACGTCGGCCAGCGACACCGCGAAGAACAACGGCAGGGCGGCGGGCCCGAGCAGCACCAAACCGGTCAGCGTGCCGAACCAGACCGTGCCGAGCACCCCGTACGCGAGCCGGTGGGCGCCGTGCCGGGCGTCGCCGGCCAGCACCGGCACCAGCCCGATGCCCAGCAGCGCCAGCGCGAGCAGCCGGGGCAGGGCCGCCCGGTCCAGCCAGGCGACCATCGGCAGCAGCACGGTGGCCGTGGCCAGCGCCACCCGGTCCGGCACGGGCAGCCGGACCAGCCGGCCGTACTCGGCCGCGCACACCACCCCGATGCCCGCGGCCAGCAGCGCGGCGCCCGGCGCGCCCAGCCAGAGCGCCCCGCCCACCACCGGGGCGGTGACCGCCCAGGTGCACCAGCGCCGCATCAGCTCGCGCCGCCGGGACAGCCAGGTGCCGATCCCGCCCGCGCCCAGGGCCGCGGCCACGTACGGCGCGGTGTCCAGCGCGCCGATCACGACGCGCTCCCCGGCGTGGTCCAGAGCCGGACGGACCCCTCGCCGCCCAGGGCGGCGCGCAGCCGGACCAGCCGCAGGCCGGCGGTGACCAGCGAGCCGGCGCCGAGCACCACGAGCAGTGGGGTGGCCCAGCCGGTGGCCGCGACGGCCACCAGCAGGGCGCAGCGTTCCGTCTTGCCGACCGGGCCGCCCTGCAACCGGGGAGCGCCGGCGGCCGCGCCGGCCAGCGAGACCCACGAGGGCGCGCAGGCGGCCAACGCCGCGCCGAGGACCAGCGCCGGCGGCGCCAGCGCGGCCGCGCCGGCCAGCGCGAGCAGGTCGGCCAGCCGGTCGCCCAGCTCGTTGGCCACGGCGCCCCGGCGGGTGGTCCGGCCCGTCCGGCGGGCCACCGCGCCGTCCAGGTTGGCGCAGGCCAGCCGCCCGGCGAGCAGGGCGCCGACGAGCAGCGCGGTCGGGAGCCCGGGCCGCATCAGCGCCAGCGCCGCGCCGGCCGCGCCGGCGGCGCCGACACCGCCGGCCGTGAGCACCGCCGGCGGTACGCGCCGGAGCACGAGCTGCCGCAGCACCGGGTCCAGCCGGGCGGTGTACCAGGGTTTCAACGCGTAGAGGCCGTTCACGCCGTCCACCCTCGCGCTCCCGGGCCGGTCGGCACATCCGCGCGTCACCCCGGTCCGCCCGCGCATCCGCCCCGGTCCGTCCTGGGTGAATCCACCCAGCCGGCCTGGGAGCAGCGGGTCAGGCCGGCGGCGGCAACTCCTCGTCCAGCCCCTCGCGGATGGCGTACCGGACCAGCTCCACCCGGCTGTGCAGCTGGAGCTTTTGCAGCGTGTTCTGTACGTGGTTCTGCACGGTGCGCGGCGACAGGCTGAGCCGCTGCGCGATCTGCCGGTGCGACAGCCCCTTGGCCACCAGCCGGAGCACCTCGGTCTCCCGCTCGGTGAGCCGGGGCCGGTCCTCGGTGTCCGGGACGGTCGGCTGCGCCGCGAGCCGTCGATACTCGCCGAGCACCAGCCCGGCCAGGCCCGGGGTGAACACCGCGTCGCCCTCGGCGGTGCGCCGCACGGCGTCCAGGAACTCCTCCCGGCCCGCCGACTTGACCAGGTATCCGGTGGCGCCGGCCTTGACGGCGTCCAGCACGTCCTGCCGCTCGCCGCTGGCCGACAGCATCAGCACCCGCGCGGCGGGCCGGACCTCCCGCAGGCCGCGCACCACCTCGACCCCGGACAGGTCCGGCAGCTGCAGGTCCAGCACCACCACGTCGGGCGCCGTGCTGGCGGCCAGCCGGACGGCCTGGCGACCCTCGCCGAGCGCGGCCACCACCTCGAAGCCGGCGTCGGAGAGGTCGCGCGCCACGCTGTCTCTCCACATCGGATGGTCGTCGACGACCATGACCCGGATGTTCACCCGGATCAGCGTACCGGCGGCCGGGCCCGCGGCACCCGCAGCTCGATCTCGGTGCCCTGGCCCGGGGTGGAGGTGATCGTCACGATGCCGCCGGCGTCCCGGATCCGGCCCCGGATCGACTGCGCCACCCCGATCCGGCCGTCCGCCGCGGCCCGCGCCAACCGGCCGGACGGGATGCCCGGCCCCTCATCCCGGATGGTCACGGTCACCGCGTCGGGCTCGTCCTCGACCAGCACCCAGGCCCGGGCGTCCGGCCCGCAGTGCCGCCGCACGTTGTCCAGCGCCGCGCCGGTGGCGGCCGCGATCGCCGTGGCCGCGCCGGCCGGCAGCGTCACCGGTTCCGCCGGAGCGGACAGCGAGACGTCGGGTGCGGCGTACCGGCCGAGCTCGGCCCGCAGGTCGGCGCCGCCCGCCGGCGCGGACGGCGCCCGGCCGGCGACGAGCTCGCGCAGCGCCGCCTCCTGGGCGCCGGCCAGCCGGCCGAGCTCGGCCGCCGGGCCGCCGATCTCGGCGCCGCGCCGCTGCACCAGGGCCAGCACCTGCAACACCGAGTCGTGGATGCCGCGGGCCAGCCGCTCCCGCTCCCGGGTGGCCGCGTCCAGCTCAACCGCCTGCCGCAGCCGCTGCCGGGCGTCCACGATCAGCCGGGTGAGCTGACCCATCCCGAGGCCGGCCAGCAGCAGCAGGACCGGCCCGTTCAGGGTGGTCTGGGTGAGCCGGTGATGGGTGGCCACGTCGGCCGCGCCGATCAGCAGCGCCGCGGCCACCGCCGGCCGTCGCCCGCCGGCCACCGCCCACGCCAGCACCGGACCGGCCATCCAGGCCGAGGGCGGCACCGGGGGCCGGCCCGGACCCATGGCCGCGGCGCCCGCCGCCAGCGGGGTGAGCAGCAGGCAGCCGAGGACGACCGCCAGGTCGGTGCCGAGCAACGGCCCGCGGCGCCGGCTGGTCGCGTACCCGGCGATCGCCGCGGCCGTCCAGACCCCCATGAGCGCCAGCTCCGCCCACATCAACCAGGGATGCCGGTACGACCGCAGGTTGACCACGGCGGTGAGCCCCACGTACAGGAGGGCGCCGAGCCGGAACACGGCGATGGCCCGCCACAGCGGCACGTCGTCCGCCTCGGGGCCGGGGCGCGGATCCACCCGGCGCTGCCAGCCCCACCCGACCATGCCGACCTCCCCGACCCGCAGCGACTATAGGGGAGCGTCCGCCGCGTCGGGTTGACCGGCGGGGGCGATCCGGCCAGGGTGGGTGACCATGAGCGGGGACGACACGCGCGACGGGGTCTCGCTGACCAACCTGGACCAGCCGCTGTTCGACGGCGCCGGGGCGACCAAGCGGGACCTGGTCGACTACCTGGACCGGATGAGCGGGCTGATCCTGCCGCAGCTGCGCGACCGGCCGCTGTCGGTGCTCCGGGTGCTGCGCGGGCAGGACCCGTTCATGCAGAAGAACCTGCCGAAATACACGCCGGACTGGGTGCGCCGGGTCCCGGTCTGGGCCGAGGCGTCGCGCCGGGAGATCTCGTACGCGCTCTGCGACGACCGCCGCACGCTGCTCTGGTTTGCCAACCAGCGGGCCGTGGAATACCACCCGACGCTGAGCCGGGCCGGCTCGCCGGACCATCCGACCCACCTCGTGCTCGACCTCGACCCGCCCGAGGGCGCCGATTTCTCCGCCGTGGTGGCGGCGGCCGGGCTGGTCCGGCGGGCCCTGGCCGACGCCGGGCTGACCGGCGCGGTCAAGACCAGCGGGGCGAAGGGCGTGCACATCGTGGTGCCGGCCGCCGAGGGGACCACCGCGGAGGAGCTGGCGGCCGCCACCCGGGCCCTGGCGGCCCGCGCCGAACGGCTGGACCCGGAGATCGCCACCACCGCGTACATCGTGGCCGACCGGGGCGGCCGGGTCTTCCTCGACTCCACCCGCGCGTACGGGGCCACGGTGGTGGCCGCGTACAGCCCGCGGATCCGCCCCGGCGCCCCGGTTTCTTTTCCGGTCCCCTGGGACGATCTCGATTCGGTGACGCCCGCCGACTTCACCCTGCGGACCGCGCCGGAGCTGGTGGCCGGCCGGGACCCGTGGGCCGACCTGCTTCCCGGGCCGCAGGCCCTGCCGGCCGACCTCGTCGCGGAGGGCCGGGCCATCCCGGTGGCCCGGGTGCAGGCCATGCACGAGGGGAAGCGCCGGGCCCGGGCGCGGCGCGAGGCCGGTTGACGCGGCGGGCCCGCGGGCGGCTGGCCCCCGCGGGCGGCTGGCCCCGGTCGGCCGGTCGGCCCGCGTCCCGGTACGCACGATCGTTCAAGACCCGACCGGGCCGGCCCGGCTACAACGGTGGTGCGCCGCCCGAGGGCCGCCGAGCGCGCCGGCCGGGACGGTGGCGCTCGGGTCGCGGAGGCGGTCGATGGATCTCGGCTTTCTCGGGCTGGGCGTGATGGGCCAGCCCATGGCGCTCAACCTCGTCCGGGCCGGCGTACGGCTGCATGTGTGGAACCGGTCCGCGCCCGGCCGCGACCGGCTGGTGGCCGCGGGGGCGGTGGCCGAGCCCGACCCGGCGGCGGTGTTCGCGCGGGCCGAGGTGGTGCTGCTGATGCTGGCCGACGAGGCCGCGATCGACGCCGTGCTGGCCCGGGACACGCCCGGGTTCGCGGCCATGGTGGCCGGGCGCACGGTGGTGCACATGGGCACGACCGCTCCGGCGTACTCGGCCGGGCTGGGCGCGGCGGTCCGGGCGGCCGGCGGGAGCTATGTGGAGGCCCCGGTCTCCGGCTCGCGCGGTCCGGCCGAGGCCGGTCGGCTGGTGGCCATGCTCGCCGGGGAGCCCGCGGACGTGGCCCGGGTACGGCCGCTGCTCGCCCCGATGTGCGCAGAGACCGTGGTCTGCGGTGCGGTGCCGGGCGCGCTGCTGACAAAGCTCGCGGTCAACCTCTTCCTGATCACCATGGTGACCGGCCTGGCCGAGGCCGTGCACTTCGCCGAGCGGGCCGGGGTGGAGCTGCGCACCCTCGTCGACGTGCTCGACGCCGGCCCGATGGCCAGCGTGGTGTCTCGGGGCAAGGCGGCGAAGCTGCTGCACGGCGACCTCGCCGTGCAGGCGTCGGCCCGGGACGTGCTGCACAACAACCGGCTCATCGCCGCCGCGGCCCGGGCGGCCGGCGCCGCCTCGCCGCTGCTGGACGCGTGCCACGCGCTGTTCGCCGAGACCGTGGCGCTGGGCCACGGTCAGCTCGACATGGCGGCGGTGATCCGGGCCATCGAGGCCGCGGACCCCGGCCCGTCGGCCGGCGCCGGCCCGACGGCGCCACCGACCGATTCCGGGGCGCCACCGACCGGCAACGCCGCGTCCGGGGCGCCACCGACCGGCAACGCCGCGTCCGGGGCGTCGGACATTGGTGGCGGGGAGCCGGCGCGGACGGCCGCCACCCAGGACGCCGGGGTGAGGCCGTAGGCCCGCTTGAACATCCGGGTGAGGTGGCTCTGGTCGGCGAACCCGGTCGCTGCCGCCACGTCCCGCAGCGGCGTACCGGCCCGCATCATCGTCCGGGCCAGGTCGAGCTGCCGCATGGTGCGGAACCGGGTGGGGCTGGTGCCGTAGGCGGCACGGAACTGGCGGGCCACGGTCCACCGGTCCAAGCCGCTGACCGCCTCCAACGCGGCGACCGGATGCCGGACCGCGGGGTCCGCCATGATCAGCTCGTGGACCCGGGACAGCCCGGCCACGGCCAGCGCACCGGCGCCCGACCGCCGCGCCGGAGCGGCGCCGCGGTGCCGCCCCGACAACGCGGCGTGCCGGGCGAGCAGGTCGGCCACCAGCACCACCAGCTCGGTCCGCTCCACCTCGTCCAGCGGCCGGTCGAGGTCGGCCAGCCAACCGGAGAGCTCCGGCCCGGCCCGCTCCGGTCCGCTGGCTGACCGGCCCGGCCGGCTGCCGGCCGGCCGGCCCTGCCGGATCACCGGGTCGGGCACGAACGGCAGCGGACCGCCGCCGAGCGCCGCGGCGATCAGCGCCGGGTCGAGGTACAGGATGCGGTAGCCGAAGCCCTCGTCCGTGCCGGCCGCGCCGTCGTGGGTCTCGTCCGGATGCAGTACGTGCCACTCGCCCGGCAGGCACGCCCGGCGCTCCCCGCGGTAGCGGAACGTCTGTACGCCGCGCAGGGTCATCCCGATCGCGTAGGTGTCGTGCCGGTGCGGCGAGAACGCCGCGCCGCGCAGCGAGGCGGCCAGCCGCTCGACGCCCGGCGCGCCACCGCCGTACCGCAGCCGGCAGCCGGGCGCGCGCGGACCGGCGGGCAGCTGCCGGCCCGGCAGCTCGCGGTCGGCCGATGGCGGTGTCGACATCACCGGCAGGGTACGGGCGGGGCGGCCGCAGTGGCGAGGTCCACCTCGGCGCGGGTGGCTCGCCCGCACCCTGTCGGTGTGTCGGTGTGTCGGTGTGTCGGTGTGTCGGTGTGTCGGCGGGGCGAGCGGGGGAGCCGGCGGGGCGAGCGGGGTGCCGGCCGGCGGCGGGTGTGCCGGCGGCACGGGCGTGCCGGCGGCGTGGCGGCCCCGGTTGGCGGGACACTGGGGCGATCCGGATGGGAGGAGCGGCCATGACCGACGACCGGTCCGAGCTCATCGACGCCGAGCTGATCGCGGCGGAACGGCGGCTCCAGGCCGCGCAGCGCGCCGGCGACGTGGCCGCGCTGGACCGGCTGCTGCACGATCGGCTTGTCGCCGTCGGCCCGGACGGGAGCCGGGCCACCAAGGCCGACGACCTGCGGGCGCACCGGGACCGGACGTCGGTCATCGAGGACCTGGTCGAGGAGTCCCTCGAGGTGCTGGTCGACGGGTCCACCGGGGTGACCTTCTTCCTCGGCACGGTCCGCGGGACGTACGCCGGAGAGCCGTTCGCGGCGCGACTGCGCTACACCCGGACGTGGGTCCGGGACGACCACCTGGGGTGGCGGATCCTCGCCGCGCACATCGGCCCGGTGGGCTGACGCCGCGGCTCCGCTCGCCCGGAAATCGTTTCCGCTCGCGTGGCCTCACCGTGTTTGATCGGTGGATGCCGATCATGCTGAGTGAGCCGGGAGTCGTCGAGCTGGGCGAGGTCGTCCGCGTGCTGCGGGAATGGCAGTACGACGGGGCGCCGGTGCAGCTGCATCCGGGGGATCTGGGCTGGCAGTGGCGATTCGGCGCCGAGGCGGCGGCCGTGGCGTTGCGGACCTGGAGCCGGGACGGACGGATTCTCGCCCTCGGGACCCTGGACAGCGAGGTGCTACGGCTCGCCGTCGACCCGGAAGCCGAGCACGACGAGGAGCTCGCAGGGCAGCTTGCGGCCGACGTGAACCAGCCGGAGCGCGGCGTCCTGCCAGCGGGAAGTGTCTCCGTCGAGGCCCGGTCCGGCGCGCTGCTCAAGAGGATGTTGTTCGACGTCGGATGGACCGATGGTGAACCGTGGACACCGTTGCGGCGCGCCCTGACCGAGCCGGTGCCGGATTGCGGCCTTCGGATCGAGGTGACCGGCCCGGCGGAGGCGCCGGTGCGGTGCGCCGTCCAGCGGGCGTCCTTCGACAACTCGACGTTCACCGAGGAGCGCTGGCGGACGATGGCCGCCGGTCCGGCGTATGCGGACGCCCGCTGCCTGGTCGCGTACGACGAGCGGGACGCCGCCGTGGCCGCCGCGACGGTGTGGTCCGCCGGTCCGGGACGTCCGGGGTTGCTGGAGCCGCTGGGTGTGCACCGCGACCATCGGGGCCGTGGCCACGGCCGGGCGATCACCCTGGCCGCGGCGGCCGCTGTGCGGGAGATGGGCTCGTCGAGCGCGACCGTCTGCACCCCGAGCGCCAATGTCGGCGGCGTCGCCGCCTACCGGTCGGCCGGGTTCGAGCAGCTTCCCGACGTGCCCGACCTGCACCGGGAAGGCTAGCGCCGGCATCGGCGGCCCTGGCCGACCGGCACGGACGATCCCGACGGAACTGGCCGGGGTGCTGGCCGAGTCGAGCCGGCGGATCGGCCTGGCGCCCGTGCGCGAGTGACGCCGACGAGCGGGCGCGGGGGCGACGCCGTCGGCCTGCCGCCGTGCGCTCGCGGGCCGACGGTCAGGCGCGGTGCCGGGCGAGGAAGTCGGCCAGCACGTCAGAGTGGGTGGAGAAGGCCAACTCGGCCGGCTCGGTGAGGACCAGCCACTCGGTCGACTCCTCCGTGGGCCGGGACGGCGGCAGATCGTCGTACGACACCTCGGGCAGCTCGCCGAAGATCAGCAGGGAGCCGCCGGCGGGCGCGCTGAGCACCGAGTAGAGGCGTACGGCGTCCGCGTCGGCGATCAGGTTCGTCTCCTCGCGCAGCTCCCGGACCAGCGCGTCCTGCCAGTCCTCGCCGTACTCGATGAAGCCGCCGGGCAGCGAGAGGAGGCCGCGCGCCGGTTCGATGTCGCGGCGCTGCACCACCACGCCGAGCCCGTCGTCGGTGCGTACCGGCAGGATGGCGACCGCCACGGGCAGCGGGTTCCGCCAGACCAGCTGGCCGCAGGCCACGCAGGCCCGGGGCCAGCCGGCACCGGCCGGATAGGCGGTGCCGCAGTAGGAGCAGTGCGAGTACGGGGCGCCGGTCACGCCGGACGACGATACCGCCGCGCGCGCCCACCGGCACCCCGCCGCGACGGGCGTTGCCTTCCTGCCGGTGCCCGGGCACGCCCGAGCGGGGAGCAGTGGGTGGTACGCCAGTGACCTCAGCGGGGTCGGTCCCCTTGAGGTCACCGGCGTACCACTCGGCGCGGCCGGGCTGCCCGGCCCGGTCCGGACCCGCCGCGTGCGCGGCTGGGATCCGGGGTCGATGCTCAGGCGGTCGGGGCCGGCGGGGTGGTCCAGCCGGTGGGCGTGGCGGGTCCGGCCGGCGTGCTGAGTGCGGCCGGGCCGGCCACCGTGGTCTCGGCGGGCATCAGGATCCACAGCACCGGGTAGATCAGGATCTGGCTGCCGGGGATCAGCAACAGCACGAGCACGAAGAGCAGCCTGGCGGGCCACGGGTCGAGGCCGAACCGCCGGCCCAGACCGGCGCAGACCCCGCCCAGCACCCGACCGTCGCGCGGCCGGACCAGACCCTGGCGGTGGAACGATTCGTACACGGTGTTCATGGTCTTCGCTTCCCTCGGGCGGAACGTTGGTTGTTCCAGCGTCCCGCCCGGACCACCCGAGCGGCATCGGGACCGATCCCTGACCCTTCCCGGATCCCGCCCGGCAGCAGAACCTCAGGGTCGCCCGCGGCGCGTCAACGTGCCGGAGGACCCGGACCGGATGCGGCGACGGGCCGCTGAGTTGCTCGTCCATAGGGAGTTCCCGCTCGAACTCGTGCTCGGATACGTCGTCCGGACGCCGGCTCGGCGGGCCGAACTCCTGAAGCACCTGCGCTCGGCCGGGAGCGGCCGTAAGGCTCGGCTCTTCACCGCAGAGCATGTTCGTGCCGCTTACGGTCGCCTGGAGACGCTCGGGCTGCTTCCCGCGATGACGGCGGTGTGAAACTGGCGCCGCCCCGCGGCCACCGCCGGGGCGAGGCGGGGTCGCGGGGCAGGCGCCTGGGCGATCTTGCCGTACGGTAAAGTTTCACCAGTCCGGTTCGCCGGGCGTGCGGACGTAGCGCAGCTGGTAGCGCATCACCTTGCCAAGGTGAGGGTCGCGGGTTCGAATCCCGTCGTCCGCTCGCGGTCCTTACAGCGGCGGGGCCTCGCGCCGATACTCCACCGGCTCGGTGCTGCGATATTCGACCGTCTCGGCCGGGGCGACCACCTGCCGGCGGCGACCCCAGATGAGCGCGGTCATGATCAGCCCGATCACGCCGGCCGCCATGAGGATCCAGCCGATCACGTGGACGTCGATCCCGGCGATGTCGATGTTCAGGGCGAAGGCCAGGATGGCGCCCAGGGCGAGCAGGAAGATGCTGACGCCGATACCCATGACAGCCTCCTTTTCGAGGTGGGGGGATTGCTGTCATGAGGCAAATACCCAGGCCACGAAGTGGGCAATCCTCCTGGTCGCGGTCCGGGCCGGCGCCGGGGCACCCGGCGGAAGTTAGGACCGCGCCCCGACGCGGGCGGGCACGACGGCGCGCCGAGGCGGGCGGGTCGGCGGGATTGAGTCGGGTGGTCTGCTGGGTATCTGGACCTCGATGACCGGTTACCGCCTGCTGCGAAGCGTGATGGCTGCCCTGTTGACCGTGACGATCGGCGGGTGCGCGGCCGACCGGGGCGGCGAGCCGTCGTACGCGCCGCTGCGCCATCCGTTCCGCGGTGCCCGCCTGTTTCTGGACACCGACACCCTCGCCGCCGACTGGCAGCAGCAGCATCGGGCCGGCTGGCTGGACCCGATCGTGCGTACCCCGCAGGTGCGCTGGGTGACCGGTCCGGAGGACGTACCGGATCTCGTGCCGATGCTGGCCGCGGCCCGCCGCCAGCACGCGTTGCCGGTGCTGGCGCTGTACTGGATCCCCGACCTGGACTGCTCCGGCGGCGGCGCGCCGAACGCCGGGGCGTACGACCGCTGGATCCGCGACGTGGTCCGGACGCTGGGGGACACCCGCAGCGCCATCGTGCTGGAGCCGGACGCGGTGGCGTCGGACTGCTTCGACAAGGCCCGCGCCGCCCTGCTGACCCGCACCGTGCGCACGCTGGCGGAGGCCCACCACTACGTCTACCTCGACGCCGGGCATTCGCGCTGGAACGACCCCGCCGAGACGGGCCGCCGGCTGCGTAAGGCCGGAATCGACCAGGCGGAGGGGTTCGCGGTGAACGTCTCCAACCGGCAGCCCACCGCGGCCAGCCACTCCTGGGCGGTCGAGGTGTCGAAGCTGGTCGGCGACCGGGAGGCCGTCATCGACACGTCCCGCAACGGGCTGCCGCCGCCGGCTGACGACGACTGGTGCAACACGGCCCGGCAGGGGCTGGGCCGACCGCCGACCACCGACCCCGGCCTGGACCGGGTGGCCGCGCTGCTCTGGGTGAAGAACCCGGGCGAGACCGACGGGCCGTGCGGCGACGACCGCAGCAACGGCGTGTTCGTGCCGGCCCAGGCCCGTACGCTGATCATGAACGCGTCCTGGCTGCCGGCGGCCGCCCGAAGGGCCGCCGCCACGGCCGACGCCCCGGCCCGGTGAGGCTGCGCGCCCGGCCCGGTAAAGCGGTGCCGCCGGCCGGCCGGGGTCCGCTATGGTGTGCCGATGCTGGAGGCGACGTCCATGAGCGGCAAGGCGCGGCGCGGCATGCCCGCCCGGCGCTCCCGCCGACCGGCGTCCCGACCTAGCCTGCCGGCGCCTCGCTGAGAGACGGCATCCGTCCTCGTCGGTGAGCCCGCCGGCACCGCTGCCCCGCCCGGCCCCGCGCCCACCGGCGCCGCCGCGCACCCACCGTTCCTGACTCGCGGGCGCTCCGCCCGCGACCGTCGTTGATTCGCGGGTCTCTCTCGGCCCGCCACCGCGCGACCGGCGTACCCCGGCGGTCCGCGACATTCCCGCCGCCCGGCCGGTCCGGCCGCACGGCGATGCCGGCTGCCCGCGGGCCGCCCACCGGTGCAGCGTGACGAGATTGTGAGGCAGTTCCCATGAGGATGTCGGCCATGTTCGGCGCAACCCTGCACACCGCGCCGGGCCACTCGGAGTCCGAGGGGCACCGGATGCTCCAGCGGGCCGCCATGGTCCGCCAGGTCGGGCAGGGCATCTTCGCCTACCTGCCGCTCGGCTGGCGCACCATCCGCCGGATCGAGCGGGTGCTGCGCGAGGAGATGGAGCGGATCGGCGGCCAGGAGCTCTCGATGCCGGTGGTGAACCCGGCCGAGCTGTGGAAGCGGTCCGGGCGGTACCACCGGATCGGGCCGGAGCTCGCCCGGTTCCACGATCGCCGGGGCCGCGACATGGTGCTCGCCATGACGCACGAGGAGCTGGTCACGTTCCTCGCTGGATCGGAGATCGAGTCCTACCGGCAGCTGCCGCGGCTGGTCTTCCAGCTGCAGACCAAGTTCCGGGACGATGCGCGGCCGCGCGCCGGCCTGATCCGGGTCCGCGAGTTCATCATGAAGGACGCGTACAGCTTCGACGCGGACGATGCCGGCCTGGCGGTGCGGTACCGGGCCCAGTACCGGGCGTACTTCGCCATCTTCCGGCGCTGTGGGCTGCCGGTCCGGGCGGTGCTGTCCGACGTGGGCATGATGGGCGGCAGCATGGCCCACGAGTTCATGTACCTCACGCCGGTGGGCGAGGACACCCTGCTGCTCTGCGCCGGCTGCGGCTTCGCCGCGAACCGGGAGGTGGCCACCTTCCGCAAGCCGGCGCCGGCCGTCGACGCCGCGGCCTCCGGGCCGGTCGCGGACGCCGCGACCTCCGGTCCGGCAGCGGACGCCGCGGACGCCGCGCCGGCGGAGGTGTACACGCCGGGCGCCACCACCATCGCCGCGCTCAGCGCCCACCTCGGCGTGCCGGCGGACCGGACCGCCAAGGCCGTTTTCCTGGCCGCCGACCGCGAGGAGGCGGACGGCACGATCCGGACCGAGTACGTCGTGGCGGTCGTCCGCGGCGACATGGAGGCGAACGAGACCAAGATCGGCAATCTGGTCCGGGCCGCGGAGCTGCGCCCGATGACCGCGGACGAGATCACCGGGATCGGCGCCGTGGCCGGGTACGGCTCGCCGATCGGGGTGCGTGGCGCCACGGTGGTGGTGGACGACCTGGTCGCCCGCTCGACGGACCTGGTGGCCGGGGCCAATCGCGCCGGCTACCACCTGCGCGGCGTCACGGCGGGCCGGGACTACCACGTCGACCACGTCGGGGACATCACCGCGGCCCGGGCCGGGGACGGCTGCCCGGCGTGCGGCCAGCCGCTGCGCACCACCCGGGGCGTGGAGGTCGGGCAGATCTTCAAGCTGGGCAGCCGGTACTCGGCCGACCTCGACGCCGCCTTCCTGGCGGCCGATGGCCGGCGCCGGCCGGTGGTGATGGGCTGCTACGGCATCGGCGTGGGTCGGCTGCTGGCCTGCCTCGCCGAGGAGCACCGGGACGAGCACGGGCTGCGGCTCCCGGTCACCGTGGCGCCGTACGACGTCCACCTCACCCTGCTCGACGACCTGGAGTCGGCGGCCGGTGCGGTGGCCCAGCGGCTCTACGCGCAGCTGTGGGCCGCCGGGGTCGAGGTGCTGCTCGACGACCGGAACGAGCGGGCCGGCGTCAAGTTCGCCGACGCCGACGTCATCGGCCTGCCGCTGCGGGTCACCATCGGCCCGCGGGGCCTGGCCGCCGGGGTGGCGGAGGTGCGGGACCGGGCGACCGGCGCGGTCACCGCGGTGCCGCTCGGCGACGTGGTCGTCGAGCTGCGCCGGCGGATCGCCGCCATGCGGGCCGAGCTGGCCGACCGGGCGGCCGTTCCGGTCGAGCTGCCGTCCGAGCTGGCGGAGCGCTGACTCCCACCGGCCCGCCGCCGGCCCATCACCGGCCGTCGACCCGCCGACCGACCCGCCGCCCGCCACCGGCTGGCGGCGAGCCGGTCGGCGGCGCGGCCGGGGGTCGGGACGGCCGGGGTCAGGGCGACGCGGCGACCGCGACCTCGCCGGTACGGCGCAGCTTCTGCCACTTCAGCATGCCGCCGGTCAGCGCCGTGGCCGCCGAGTGCAGCAGCACGAGGTACATGATCTGCCGGTAGACCAGCTGTTGCAGCGGTAGCACCAGGAGCGGCCGCAGCGGTTCCCGGTCCAGCCGGAAGGCGAGCACCGCGGTCACCACCTGGATCACCAGCACGGCGAGCCAGGCGATCACCGTCTCCTTGCGGTCGAGGAAGAACAGCCCGTACACCGCGAGGATGTCCAGCAGGGGCGCGAGCAGCGGGAGCAACACCGAGAACAGGGTGATGAACGGCAGTCCCCGCCGCCCGAACCGGCCCGAGGGTCCACGCTCCACGATGGCCCGGCGGTGCCGCCAGATGGCCTGCATGGTGCCGTAGCTCCAGCGGTACCGCTGCCGCCACAGCTGGCGGACCGTGTCCGGCACCTCGGTCCTGGCCACCGCGCTCTCCTCGTACACCACCCGCCAGCCGGCCCGGTGCACGGCCATGGTGAGGTCGGTGTCCTCGGCCAGCGTGGCCCGGCTCAGCCCGCCGGCCTCCCGGACCGCCTGCCGGCGGAACGCGCCGAGGGCCCCGGGGATGGTGGGCATGCAGTTCAGCGTGTCGTAGAGCCGGCGGTCCAGGTTGAAGCCGATGACGTACTCGATGTGCTGCCACCGGCCGATCAGCCGGCGCCGGTTGCCGACCTTGACGTTGCCGGCCACCGCGCCCACCTCGGGGTCGGCGAACGGCTGCACGAGCCGGTGGATGGCGTCCGGCTCGACCACCGTGTCGGCGTCCACCATCACCAGCAGGTCGTGCTGGGCCAGTGCCACGCCGGTGTTCAGCGCGGTGGCCTTGCCGCCGCCGGGGACCCGGGCCACCCGGACGTTGGGCAGGCCGAGCCCCTCCGCCTCGTCCGCGGTGCCGTCGTCGGACTCGTCGTCCACCACCAGCACCTCGACCGGGTGGGTGCTGGCGGCCAGCGTCCGTATGGTGGCCGCGATGGTCGCCCGCTCGTTGTACGCGGGCACGATGACCGTCACCGGCTCGGTGACCTGTTCGCCCCAGCGCCACTCGGGGGCGCGGCGCCGGCGGGAGTGGCGCAGCGCGAAGAAGAACAGCAGCAGCGTACGCAGCAGGGTCAGCACGCCCACCAGGATGAGCAGCACCCAGAGCGCCCGGAGGGTGTCGTCGGCGACCCGGATGGCCCAGACCAGCAGCCCGCCGCGCACCTTCTCGCCGGTGTCGACCGTCGTGGACGTTGTGGCCGGCACCGAGCCGCCGAGCCCGGCCGACACCGTGGTGAACCGGTAGCCGCGGCGCTTCATCTCCGGCAGGAACCGCTCCAGCGCGGCCACCGTCTGCGCCCGGTCACCGCCGGCGTCGTGCAGCAGGATCACGGCGCCCCGGTCGCCCTGCGGGGTGGCGTTCCGGATGATGGCGTCCGGGCCGGGCCGCGCCCAGTCCTGGCTGTCGGTGTCCTCGAACACCGACACGTAGCCCCACCTGGCGGCCTCGCGGACCACCGGCCAGCCGGCGTCGTCCAGCGCGTCGACCCCGCTGGAGTAGGGCAGCCGGACCAGCGAGGTCTGCACCCCGGTGGTGTACGCGATGGCGGCCTGGGTCTGCGCGAGCTCCAGCCGGCGCCGCCAGGCGGGCACCTCGACGAGTTGTGGGTGGGTGAAGGTGTGGATGCCGAGCTCATGGCCCTGCCGGACCATCGACCGGGCCAGATCGGGGTTGCGGCTGACCTCCGAGCCGAGCACGAAGAAGGTGGCCGGGGCGTCGTACCGGTCCAGGACCTCGAGGATCCGCGGCGTCCACACCGGATCCGGGCCGTCGTCGAAGGTGAGCGCGATGGTCTTGGCCGGCATCCGGGCCGTGGCGATCCGGCCATCGCGGTCGTCCACCACCGGACCGCCGTCCCGGACCGCGGCCGGTACGCCGTTGCCGGCGCCCTCGTGGTAGCCGGTGTTGTCGGGCGTGAAGCGCGAGTTGGCGTACGCCCCGACCACGAGGATGTTGAGCAGGATCACGGTGGCCACGGCGGCCAGCACCCAGCGCCGGCCGCTGCGCCAACTCAGCCGCGACCGGCGGCGGGGCGCCGTGGGCAGCTCGATGGCGCCGGTGTCTGCCACCCGCTCCCCGCCGCGCCAGATCGCCATCAGCCGGGCCAGTTGAGGCCGAGGATGTCAGCCTGGGTCAGCCACAGGCCGCCGAGCAGCAGCAGCACGAGGGCCAGCACGAGGTATACGAGCCAGCGCAGCCGGCGGCCGCGCCGGCCGCTGTGGTCGACGAAGATGGCGGAGGTCACATCGGGCGGTTGCAGGAGCTGGGTCTCCACATCCGGTTTGGCCGCCACGCCCCGGGCCGCGGGGCGCGTGCTGCGGCGCGGTGGTCGGCCGGGCACGCGCGCCCGGGCCACGAAGCGTTTGCCATCCAACATGAATTCCTCTTCGCCCTCAATGGAGATCAACAAACGCTCTAGGTCGGGAAACAGCACGATACGTTGCGCGGCGAGGCGCGGGCAGCCGGCCGTCGGGGCCGGGCGATGATGGCTGGATGGCGACGATGACGGCCTGGCAGGTGACGGATCCGGGTCCGCTGTCCGGCCGGCCGCTCCGAAAGGTGGACCGGCCGGTGCCCGAGCCCGGCCCCGGTGAGCTGCTCGTCGAGGTGGCCGCCTGCGCCGTCTGCCGCACCGACCTGCACGTCGTGACCGGGGATCTGCCGCCGCACCGGTCACCCGTGGTGCCCGGGCACGAGGTGGTCGGCCGAGTGGCCGCGCTCGGTCCGGACGCCACCGGGTTCGCCGTGGGGGACCGGGTGGGGGTGGCCTGGCTGCGCCGGACCTGCGGAACGTGCCGGTACTGCCGGCGCGGGGCCGAGAATCTCTGCCCGCAGTCGCGGTACACGGGCTGGGACGCCGACGGCGGGTACGCCGGGTACACGACCGCACCGGCCGACTACGTGCATCGGCTGCCGGACGGGTACTCCGATGCGGAGGTGGCGCCGCTGCTCTGCGCCGGCATCATCGGCTACCGCGCCCTGCGGCGGGCCGAGCTGCCGCCCGGCGGGCGGCTGGGCGTCTACGGCTTCGGCGCCTCGGCGCACCTGACCGCTCAGGTGGCGGTGGCCGAGGGCGCTCGGGTGCACGTGCTCACCCGGGCCGCCGCGGCCCGGGAGCTGGCGCTCGGCCTCGGCGCCGCGTCGGCGGGTGACGCGTACGACGCGCCGCCCGAGCCGCTGGACGCGGCCGTGCTGTTCGCGCCGGTCGGCGACCTCGTGCCGGTGGCGCTGGCCGCGCTGGACCGGGGCGGCACGCTCGCGGTGGCCGGGATCCACCTGTCGGACATCCCGGCGCTCAACTACCAGCGGCACCTGTTCCAGGAGCGGACCCTGCGCAGCGTCACCGCCAACACCCGGGCCGACGCCCGGGAGCTGCTGGATCTCGCCGGCCGGCACCGGCTGCGGGTCAGCACCACGCCGTACCCGCTGGACGCGGCCGACGACGCGCTGGCCGACCTGGCCGCCGACCGGGTGAACGGCGCGGCCGTCCTGGTGCCCTGACGTCGGCGCCTAACCACCGGGCAGCTCCGCGAGCCGGCGGCGCAGGTGGTCCGCCTGCGGTCCGTTCATCCCGAGCTCCAGGGCCCGGCGGTACGCGGCCCGGGCCGGCTCGGGCCGGCCGAGCCGGCGCAACAGCTCGGCCCGGCTGGCGTGCCACCACGGGTATCCGGCGAGCCCGTCGATGGCGTCGACCAGGGCGAGCCCGGCCAGCGGGCCGTCCCGCTCCGCCACGGCCGCGGCGCGGTTCAGGCGTACCACCGGGGTGTCCCGGACGGTGAGCAGGACGTCGTACCAGGAGACGACGGCGGCCCAGTCGGTGTCGGCCGGTGTCGGCGCGAGGGCGTGGCAGGCCGCGATGGCGGCCTGCACCGCGTACGGGTCGGGGCGGTCCGGAGTGCGGCGCAGGGCCAGCCCCAGCATCTCGACGCCCTCCCGGATCATGGCGGCGTCCCACCGGTCGCGCTCCTGCTCGGCGAGCAGCACCGGGCGGCCGCTCGCGTCGACCCGGGCCGGGCTCCGGGCATCGGTCAGCAGCAACAGGGCCAGCAGGCCGAGCGCGGTCGGCTCGTCCGGCATCAGCTCCACGAGCAGCCGGGCCAGCCGGACGGCCTCGCTGGTGAGGCCGCGTCGCAGCAGGTCCGCGCCGGCGGTGGCCGCGTAGCCCTCGTTGAAGATCAGGTAGATAGTGCCGGCCACCCCCGCCAACCGGCCGGGCAGTTCCTCGGCCGGGGGCACCCGGTAGGGGATCCGGGCCTGGGAGATCTTGCGCTTGGCCCGGGTGAGCCGCTTCGCCATGGTGGCCTCGGGCACCAGGAGCGCCCGCGCCACCTCCACGGTGGACAAACCGCCGAGGGTACGCAGGGCCAGTGCCACCTGCGCGTCCAGCGCGAGGGCCGGGTGGCAGCAGGTGAACACCAGCCGCAGCAGGTCGTCGCGGACCACCTCGGGCGGCTCGGGCTGCGGTTCGGGGTCGAGCAGGGACACGGCGGCCGCCTCCTTGCCGGGGCGTCGCGCCTCCCGGCGGATCAGGTCGACGGCCCGCCGCTTGGCGGCGACCAGCAGCCAGCTGCGCGGATTGCCCGGCACGCCGTCCCGGGGCCAGGTCTCCAGCGCCCGGACGACCGCGTCCTGCACGGCGTCCTGGGCCAGGTCGACGCTGCCGGTGACGCGGACCAGCGTGGCGAGCACCGTGGCGCCCTCCGTGCGGACCAGCCGCGCCACCGCGTCACCGGCAGCCGGCATCACGCCTCGGCGAACTGGATGACCGGACGGACCTCGACGGCGCCG
Organism: Plantactinospora siamensis; assembly: GCF_042434095.1. Taxonomy (NCBI): domain Bacteria; kingdom Bacillati; phylum Actinomycetota; class Actinomycetes; order Micromonosporales; family Micromonosporaceae; genus Plantactinospora; species Plantactinospora siamensis. The sequence continues at coordinate 13,009 of NZ_JBHLUE010000004.1, read as the reverse complement.
TTCCAGGCCGCCGGGATCCGCGCGGCCATCGCCACGGCCTCGTCCAGGTCGGCGCACTCCAGCAGGTAGTAGCCGGTCAGCGCCTCCTTGGTCTCGGCGTACGGGCCGTCGGTGGCGACGACGTCGCCGCCCTTGCCGCCGGTGACCCGGACGGTGGTGGCGGTGGCGGTGGGATACAGCGCGTGCCCGCCGCGCAGGACGGCCGCCGCGGCGTCGCCGAACTCCCGGTATTCCTTCATCTCATCCTCATGGCCGGGCTCCGACCAGTCGACGTCGGGGGTGTAGGTGAGGGCGAGGTACATGGGCATCGCGTGCTCCTCCTGCTCAGGTGGCGCCCGGCGCGGACCGCCGGACCTCACTGTAGGGACGAACGCCCCCCGCCCCCCTGGACACCCCGGGCCGAGTAATTTCGCGCCGCTCCCCGCGCCCCACCTCGTTGATCTTGCACGTCGAGCCCCTCTTTCGGGGCCTTTGTGCCCTTTGCGGGGTCAACAGTGCAAGCTCGGCGGGCCGGAGCAGGGAGGGGAGTTGGTTAAGAGATCGATTCGGCAAGTTGCGGAGTACAACTTCACAAATGAATGGTGAGAATTGCTTGCCTCGATCATCCGTTCATTGCCTCGAGGGCACTCCATCCTGAATGATGGGCACGAATGTATTGACTTGGCGTAACCAAAGGTGCACCGTAGGTAGCAACAGCGGCGGCAAGGGCGGCGGGGCGGCAATTCGGATCCGGTTCACGTCCGGCTCTCGAGTTGACGATGCCTGTCAGCTCACGGCAAAGGGGAGCCGGCCATGCAACTCAATCCATTCTCTGGTGCTTATCTCACCGATCCGGGGATCATCTGGCGGCGCCTTCTGGATGAGGGGTCGGGCGCCTACTTCGCCGAGGACCTGGGTCTTTGGCTGATCACGCGATACGAATTCGTCCGCCGGGCTCTCGGCGACCCGACGATCTTTGCGAACTCGTTAACGCTGCTGCCGGCGTACAACCCGACGCCGGAGGCGCTGGCGGTGTTCGCGAACATCGACGCGCCACCGGTCACGGCGGCCGCCGATCCGCCGACGCACCCGCGTACCCGCCGGGCGTTGCGGGCCACGTTCGCGAACACCGACCGCCGGGTCGAGGCGCAGTACGGCGACATCGTCCGGCACCGCGTCGACGAGCTCGTGGCCCGGCTGACGGCCCGGCAGGGCGAACAGGTCGATCTGGTCCGGGAGTTCGCGGCCAACCTGCCGCTGCGGGTCGTGCTGGACATCCTCGGGGTGCCGGAGGAGGACTTCGGCCGGATCAAGGCGTGGTCCGACGACCAGATCGCGCTGGTCTGGGGCCAGCCGGGTCCGGCGGACCAGGTGCGGCTCGCGCGCGGGCTGCTGGAGTTCTGGCGGTACTGCCAGGACATGGTGGCGCTGCGGGTGCGGCAGGGGCACGACGGCGCCGACTTCGTGAGCCGGGCGCTGGCCTACCGCGGCGGCGACGACGAGGTGCTCACCCAGGACGAGGTGGCCAGCATGGCGTTCAACCTCCTGGTGGCCGGGCACGAGACCACCGCGGGCCTGCTCGCGCACGTGCTGGATCTCGCGCTCTCGGAGCCGGATCGGTGGCTCGGGCTGGTCGCCGACGCGTCCCGGGCGCCCGGCTTCGTCGAAGAGACCCTCCGGCTCACCCCGGCGATCGACGGCTGGCTCCGGCTCACGCTCCAGCCGGTCACCTTCGGTGACGTCACGATCCCGGCCGGCGCCCGGTGTCTGCTGCTGATCGGCGCGGCCAACCGGGATCCGGCCGTCTACCGGGACGCGGAGACGTTCGACCCGGAGCGGCGCGGCCGGGAGCACCTGTCGTTCGGTTACGGTCCGCATTTCTGCATCGGAGCGGCGCTGGCCCGATTGGAGGCGGTGGTCGCGCTGCGCCGGCTCACCGACGCCATTCCCGGGCTCCGGCTGGCCCCCGGATATGTTCGCTCCTACAAACCGAACTTTGCATTTCGAGCGCATCGCGAACTTCCCGCGGTCATCGATATCGAGGTGCCGGCCGGACTGCGCGCGGGTGGCGGCGTGCTCCTGTCGGGCGCGGAGGCCGCATAGCGATGGCAGGGCCGCCACCGGCCCGAACGGGTCTGGCCCGAACAGCCCCGGCCCGTACCGGCAAAACGGGCCGTGGACGCCGGCCCGCGGGTGGTCCCGGCCGTTGACCGGGTAAAACCCGCGGGCCGGCCGTTCGGTCCGCGATCGGCGGTGACGCCAGAAATGGCGCATTTTCACGAGTCGATCAAACATTTTCGCCCGTACGCCTTCACACCCGCGCCGTCCAGGGATAAGAATTGGCCCCGGCCAATGCTCTGCCGCGCCGCCGATCTCAACCAGATCAACCATCCGGCGGCAGCGCTGATGCCCGGAGGTGAGCGCATGGACGGCGCGTCCCCGTGTGCTGCGGCGGAATCGATCGCCAGCCGGCAGTTCCGCTGGGAGCTGCGGCGGTGGCGGATCCGGCAGGGCATGACACAGCGGGCCCTCGCCGAACGGATCAGATTCAGCCGGGAGACCGTCGCCGCCGTCGAATCAGGACGCCGGTACGGCAGCTGCGAGTTCGCCGTACGCTGCGACGAGGCGCTGGACACCGGCGGCCAACTGGCGGACCTCTGGCCGCGGGTGGCCGTCGAGCAGCTGGCCGCGGACGGCCGGCGCGGGCCGCGCGGCGCCGAGGTGGCGCGGTTACCGGTTGGTCGGCCGCGGACCGCGCCGACCCGAAGGGTGGCCGGCGCGCGTCCGGGGGTCGACGGCGGGCCGCCCGGCGCGGCCGGGCCCGACGCCGCGATCGCGGCCGGTCTCGACGCCGCGATTGCGGCTGGTCTCGACGCCGCGGTGGTGGCCGGTCTCGCCCCCGCGGTTGCGGCCGGGCCAGCCGACCCGGTCGGCGCCGGCCCGGTAGGCACCGACCCGGGCGCGGTGGCGGCGGCCATCGACGAACTTCGGGAGCTGGTCGGCCAGATCCTGCGCGAGCAGGTGAGGCCGGCGGCGCCGCGACCCGCCACCGGCCGGTCGCCCATCCCGGCACCCCGTCGCCCCCGCGACGGCGCGGTGCGCCCGCGCGCCGCCAACCCGGCCGGGCGGTGAGCGGGGGGCCCGCCGCCGCAGACGGCGGCGGGATCCGGACGGGGCCACCGGGGTCGTCCGGACCGCCCGGCGGCAACACAGCGTGATCGCTTGGGTACAGATGCTGGTACGAGCTGTTTGTACCACGCGGAACCCTGGCTCCCGCCCCGCGCATCCGGCGCAATGGGATTTGCTGACCGCAACAAGCAGATGGAAATTTGCCGATAACTCGTGGGGTGAATCTTGGCGTCGAACACCAGATCCCACGCGGTCCGGCCCTACCCGCCGCGCCGGCGGGGTTGGAAGATTGCCGCCCGGATGCGTCTCATCGTCGCGGCCCCGCTGGTGGCCGTGATCGGATTCGCCGGGTTGGCGCTCGCCGACAGCGCCCGGCAGACCGTACGGGCCGGCAACCTCGAGGCGCTCACTCGCCTCGGCGCCGACGCGGGTGGCCTCGCGTACCGCCTCCAGCGCGAACGGGCCGCCGCCGCCGACCTGCTGAGCTCCGACTCGCCGACCCAGCAGGACGACTTCGCTCGCGCCGTGAGCGACACCGACGGGATCGCCACCAGGTACCGCACCGACCGTGGCCGGCTGCCGGCCATCCCCGACAACCTGCGGGACGCGCTGTCCCGGATCGACAACGAACTCGCCGGCCTGGCGTCGCTGCGGGCCCAGGTCCGCACGGCGGCGCACGCCAGCGTCTCCGCCATGACCTTCAGCTACCGGATCGTGGTGGCCGACCTGCTCGGCTACCGGGAGAGCCTGGCCCAGGGCGTGGTGAACGCGCGGGTCGCGGACGCCATCCGGGCCTCCGCCGCGCTCGCCGAGACCGGTGAGGCGGTGGGCCAGCAGCAGGTGGCCGTGCTGCGGGCGCTCGCCGCCGGGCAGCTCACCGCGGCCATGCAGCAGGACATCACGGCCGCCCGCGCCAGCTTCACCGACGCGAGCCTGTCCTTCCTGGACCTGGCCCGGCCCGAGTGGGCCTCCTGGTGGGAGCGGGCCGGCAGCGGCGAGGAGGCGTTGGCCCTGCAACGCCTGCAGGACCAGGTCTCCCGGGCCCAGCCCGGCGCCCGGATGCGGCTCGACGCGGGCGCCTGGATCGCGGCCACCCAGGACTGGTCGGCCCGGCTGTTCGAGGTGCAGCAGCGCGTCGACGCGGCCGTGCTGGACGACGTACGGGCCGACCGGGACGCCCAGCGGCGCCGGGCGCTCGCCGAGGCGGCCGGCGTGGTGCTGGCCCTGCTGCTGACCATCCTGGTCACCTGGCTGGTGGCCCGGCAGATCACCCGGCGCCTGCACCGCTTGCGGGACGCGGCCAACACCGTGGCCTTCGACCAGCTGCCCGCGACCGTGGCCAGCCTGCGCAGCACAGAGAGCTCCGGCGTCGACCCGGAGGAGCTGGCGCAGCAGTCCGCCACGGCCATCGACCCGTCCAGCGAGGACGAGATCGGCGAGGTGGGCCAGGCCTTCACGGCGGTGCACCGGGCCGCCGTGCGGACCGCCGCCGAGCAGGCGGTGATGCGGGCCAACACCGCGGACATCTTCGTGCACCTGAGCCGCCGCGAGCAGCGCCTGGTGGACGCCGTCCTGGCCCAGGTGGACCTGGTGGAGCGGGACGAGACCGACCCGGAACGGCTCCAGCAGCTGTACAAGCTGGACAACCTGGCCACCAGGATGGGCCGGATCAACTCCAGCCTGCTGGTGCTCGGCGGCGCCGGCGTGGGCCGGGTGCGGCACGACAACGTACCGCTGCAGAAGGTGCTGCAGGCAGCGCTCTCGCAGATCGAGCTGTATCCGCGGATCCGGCTGGGCGTGGTCGACGGTGACGTGGCGGTGGTGGCGGAGAAGGTCGACGAGGTCGTCCACCTGCTCGCGGAGCTGATGGACAACGCCACCGCGTACTCGCCGCCGGAGACGGAGGCCTGGGTCACCGCGCGCAGCCTCGGCGACCGGGTGGTCGTGCAGATCAGCGACGAGGGCGTCGGGCTGTCCGCCCGCCGCATCGACCAGCTCAACGAGCTGCTGCGCAACCCGCCCGACACCGACGTGGCGGCCGTGCGGGCCATGGGTCTCGTGGTGGTCGGCCAGCTGGCGCGCCGGCTGGGCGTCAGCGTGCAGCTCCGGCCCGGGCCGCGGCTCGGCACCATCGCCGAGGTGGCGCTGCCGGCCACCCTGACCCGGTCGCTGCCCCCGGAGGAGTACACGATCGCCCCCGGACGGCTGGCCGAGCGCCCCGGCAAGGTGGCCGAGCGGCCCAGCCGGGTCATGGACCGGTCCGGACGTCCCGGCGAGCGTCCCGGGCGACCGGCGATCGGGACCGGCCCGTCCAGCCGCCGGCCCGGTCCGGCCGGACCCGCCACCGCGCCGGCCGGACCCGCCGGCCCGGCGCCGGCGCCCGCCGGACCGCCGCCGGTGTACGCCGGGCCGGGCGTCCCGGCCGGCGCGCCCCGGGCCGGGCAGCCGGAACAGCGGCCACCGCGGGTCGCCCCGGTGTTCCGGGCCGCCGGCCGCGCCGACGATCCCACGGAGGAGCTGGTGATCTTCCAGCAGGTCAACAACTGGTTCCAGGCCGACCGGGTACGCGGGTTCGCGAGCACGGGCTGGGCCTCGCCGGCCGACGACGGCTGGCGGGTGGCCTCGGCCGCGACCAGTCCGCAGGTGGTCGACACCACCTCCTCCGGCCTGCCGCGGCGGCAACCGCAGCGGCACCTCGTGCCGGGCGCGATCGACATGTCCGGGCAGAGCCAGCCGGAGCGCCGGGACCCCACCCAGGTGGCCAACGCGATGGCCGCGTACGCCCGTGGGGTGACCACCCGCCGTCCGGCGGCGGCCGCCACCATCTCCGCAAGCAGTGACGCCACAGGGAGCAGCAGGTGACCAACCATCAGGATCTCGGCTGGATGCTGGACAACTTCGCCGAGCGGGTCCCCGAGGTCAGCCACGCCGTCGCCATCTCCAGCGACGGGCTGATGGTCGCCGCGACCCGGAGCCTGCCCCCGGATCGGGCCGACCAGCTCGCCGCCACCGGCAGCGGGCTGGTGAGCCTGCTCCGCGGCGCCGCGAACTTCTTCGAGGCGGGTGCGGTGATCTCCAACGTCACCCAGCTCGAGGGCGGCTTCATGTTCTCGATGGCCTTCAACGACGGCGCCTCGCTGCTCGTGCTGGCGTCGCCGACCTGCGACGTCGGGAAGGTCTCCTACGAGATGGCCGAGCTGGCGAACCAGATCGGCGACGTGCTGACCCCGGCCGCCCGGGCCGCGATGGCACGCGGCCGCTGACCGCCGACCACCCCTCGCGCGGCGGGACCCCACCCTGCCCATGACGTTCGACGACCGCTTCCCCTCATTTCTCCTGGAGACGACATGCCTGCAACGCACCGCCAGCGCCGTCGGGTGCTCACCGCGGCGCTGGTCGCCCTCGGCCTCACGGTCAGCGCCTGCGCCGACAAGGCCGGGGGCGGTTCCTCGGAAACCCTGAAGATCGGCCTGCTCGCCTCGCTGTCCGGGACGTACCAGGCGGTGGGCACGGACATCCGCGACGGGTTCCAGCTCTACCTGTCCAGTCACGGCAACAAGCTGGGCGGCCACCCCGTGCAACTCGTGATCGCCGACGAGGGCGACGGCGCGCCCACCGCCGTACCGGCCGCCAACAAGCTGCTCAAGCAGGACAAGGTCGTTGCGCTCACCGGCATCGTGGGCGGCGGCTCGGCGGCCGCCGTGGCGCCGCTCGCCGAGCAGGCCAAGGTGCCGCTGATCGGGTCGAACGCCCGCCCCGAGCTCAAGGACGTGACCTGGATCTGGCACACGTCGTACCTGTCCGAGGAGCCGGGCGCCGCGATCGCCCCGCACATCAAGGACAGCGTGAACGGGACCGTCTATTCGATCGGCCCGGACTACCAGGGCGGCTGGGACGAGCTCAAGGGCTTCACCGACGCGTACACCCGGGCCGGCGGCAAGCTGGCCAACCCCGACGGCAAGACCCGGTGGACGCCGTTCCCGGCCACCACCAACTTCACCCCGTACTTCGCCCAGATCAAGGCGTCCGGCGCGGCCGCGGTGTACACGTTCTACGCCGGCGGCGCGGCGGTGGACTTCGTCAAGCAGTACGCGCAGTCGGAGGCCAAGGACATCCCGTTGTACGCGGCGGGCTTCCTCACCGAGGGCGGCGTGCTCAACGCGCAGGGCCCGGCGGCCCGCAACATCTACTCGGTGCTCAACTACTCGCCCGACCTCGACAACGCGGACAACCGTACCTTCGTGGCCGGCTGGAAGGGCAACCACGACGGCTCGCCCACCACGTACGCGATGGCCTCGTACGACGCCGCGGCCGTGCTCGACCGGGCCATCGGCGCGGCCGGCGACAAGCCCACGGCGCAGACGATCAACGCGGCCATCGGCGGCCTGGGGCAGATCAACAGCCCGCGCGGCACCTGGCAGTTCTCCAAGACGACCCACTCGCCGGTGCAGAAGTGGTACCTGCGGCAGGTCCGGCAGGACGGCCGCGCGCTGTCCAACACGGTCGTCGGTGACCTGGCGACTGTCGGGCAGTGATGACGGCGCTCGCCGCCGGTCCGCTCGACGCGTACGTCGTGCCCGCCGTGGACGGGGTGGCGTACGGGTTGCTGATGTTCGTGGCGGCCGCCGGGCTGGTGTTCTGCTTCGGCGTGGCGGACATCCTCAACCTCGCCCACGGGACGCTGTTCGCCATCGGCGCCTACACGGCCGCGGCACTGATGAACGGCGGGTGGCCGGGCCTGCTGCTGGCCGTCCTGGTCGGCGGGCTGGCCTCGGCGGGCGCCGGCGGCGTGGTGGCCGGGCTGCTCGCCCCGGTCGCCGACCGCAACCACCTCACCCAGGCGCTGCTCACCTTCGGGGCCGCGCTGGCCGGCGGGAGCCTGCTGGTGAGCCTGTTCGGCCCGAACGAGCTGCCCATCACGGTGCCGGTGGCGCTCGACCGCGGGGTGTCGCTGGCCGGGCACCGCTATGCGGCGTACCGGCTGGTGTTCATCGGGGTGGCCGGCCTGCTCGCGGTCCTGCTCTGGCTGGTCGTCGCCCGGACCCGGGCCGGCATGCTGGTCCGGGCCGCGGTGGACGACGCCGAGATGGTGGCCTGTCTGGGCGTCAACCCGTCCCGGGTCCGGCTCGGGGTGCTGACCGTGGCCGGCGGGCTGGCCGGGGTGGCCGGGGTGCTCGGCGCGCCGATCATCGCGCCGGGACCCGGCACGGCCGCGACGGTGCTGCTGCTCTCGCTGGTGGTGGTCGTGCTCGGCGGGATCGGCTCGGTGGGCGGCACGCTGCTCGCGGCGCTCGCGGTGGGGGAGATCCAGACCCTCGGCGTGGCCGTGCTGCCCTCGGCCGCGCCCTTCCTGCTGTTCGCGGCCATGGCCGGCACGCTGGCCCTGCGGTCCCGCGGACCGGTGTGGCGCCGGGTGGCGCGATGAGGTCCCGGCTCGTCCGCCGGATCGTCGGGGCCGTGCTGGTGGTGGCGGCGCTGGCGGTGCCCTGGACGGCCGACGACTACAGCACCTCCCTGCTGGCCCGGACCCTGGTGCTGGGTCTGGTGGGGATGAGCGTGGCGCTGCTCACCGGGGTGGCCGGGCTGCCCACGCTCGGCCAGACCGCCCCGTACGCCGCCGGGGCGTACTGCTGCGCGCTGCTGGCCGGGCACGGCCAGCAGGTTTCGGTGGTGCTGCTGGCGGTCGGCGCCGCGGCGGGGGCGCTGTTCGGCCTGCTCACCGTCCCGCTGGTGGTGCACGCCCGGGGCGTGGTCGTGCTCATGATCACGCTGGCCATCGGTGAGCTGGTGGGCACCGCGGCCAGCCGCTGGCGGTCGGTCACCGGCGGCAGCGACGGGCTGGCCACGCTCTCCCCGGCGCGCCCGTTCTGGGGCGCGCCGCTGCTGGAGACCGACCGGGCCCGCTACCTCTACACGCTGGCCGTGGTGGCCGTGGTGCTGCTGCTCGTGGCGGCCGTGCTGCGCACCCCGGCCGGCGCGGTGCTGCGGGCCGGGCGCGACGACGAGCGGCGGCTGCGCGCCAGCGGGCATCCGGTGCCGGCCTACCTCACCGGGGCGTACGTGCTGGCCGGCGCCGTGGCCGGGGTGGGCGGCTCGCTGCTGGTCACCGTGCAGCAGTACGTCTCACCGGCCGACTTCGACTTCGACACCTCGGCCCTGCTGCTGCTCGGTGTGGTGATCGGCGGGGCCGCGTCGATGACCGGCGCGCTGGTCGGCGCGGCGCTGGTCATCGCGTCCCGGGACTGGCTGTCCGGGGTGCTGCCCGGCTACACCCCGCTGGTGCTGGGCGCGGCGTTCGTGGCCACCGCGTACCTGTTCCCGAACGGATTCGGCGGCTCGAACCCGACGCTGCGCCGCTACCTGGGCCGGCTGCGGCGCGGGCGGCCGGGCCGGCCCGGACTGGCGGCCCGGGCCGGCGGCGGCGCGGGGCAGGAGGCCGGCGCATGACCGAACTCCTCGCCGCCGAGGGGCTGTCCCGGCGGTACGGGTCGCTCACCGTGGTCGACCGGGTCGACCTGCGGATCGCCGACGGGCAGCGGCACGCGCTCATCGGCCCCAACGGCGCCGGCAAGAGCACCCTGCTGGACCTCATCGGCGGCGCGCAACGGCCGGATGGGGGCCGGATCCGGTTCGCCGGAGTGGACGTGACGGCCACCGGTCCGGCCCCGCGGGCCCGGCTCGGCATCGGCCGGATTCACCAGCGACCGGCGGTGTGGCCCAGCCTCAGCGTGCTGGACAACGTGGCCGTGGCGGCGCTGCCGCACGCCGGGCGCGGCTCCTGGTGGCCGGGCCGGTACGGCCGGCGGGTGCGGCGGCCGGCGGCCGAGCTGTTGGATCGGCTCGGGCTGGCCGAGCACGCGGCCCGGCCGGCCGGGCACCTGTCGCACGGGCAGCGCCGCCAGCTGGAGATCGCCATGGCCCTGGCCGGCCGTCCGCGGCTGCTGCTGCTGGACGAGCCGGCAGCCGGCCTGTCGGCCAGCGACACCCAGCGGCTCGTCGGGCTCATCGCGGAGCTGCCCCGGACCGTGGCCGTGCTGCTGGTGGAGCACCGGCTGGACCTGGTGTACAGCCTCACCGACGTGGTGACCGTGCTGCGCGACGGCCGGGTGCTGGCGTCCGGTCCGCCCGCCGAGATCCGGGTGGCGCCGGCGCTGCAACAGGCGTTCGGGGCGGGAGTCAGCTGATGCTCCGGGTGGACCGGCTGGTCGCCGGGTACGACGGCGGGATCGCGCTGCACGAGGTCAGCCTCGAGGTGGCCACCGGGAGCGTGCAGGCGCTGGTCGGGCGCAACGGCGCGGGCAAGAGCACGCTGGTGCACGCGATCGCCGGGCTGCTCACCCCGTACGCCGGGACGATCGAGCTGGACGGCGCGCAGCTGGCCGGCCTGCCGCCGCACAAGGCGGCCCGGGCCGGCATCGGGCTGGTGCCGCAGGGCCGCCGGGTCTTTCCCCGGCTGACCGTGGCCGAGCATCTGACCCTGGCCGAGACGTCGGCGCGGGGCCGGCGCCGCGACGGCGCGTGGACCGTGCCGCGGGTGCTGGACCTGCTGCCCCGGCTGGGGGAGCGGTCCCGGCACCGGGGCGATCAGCTCTCCGGCGGGGAGCAGCAGATGCTGGCCATCGCCCGCGCGTTGCTCACCCAGCCGCGGGTGCTGCTGCTGGACGAGCCGTGCGAGGGGCTCGCGCCCGGACTGGCGGCCCGGATCCGTGAGCTGGTTGCGGAGCTGGCCGGCACCGGCCTCACCGTGCTGCTGGTGGAGCAGCAACTGCACCACGCCCTGCAGGTGGCCGACCGGGTGGCCGTGCTGGAGTACGGCCGGCTGGTGTACGACCACCCCGCCGACGAGGTCCGGGTGGACCTCGCCCCCGTCGAGGAGATGTTGAGCCTCGGCACCGACCGGCCGGCGGCCGGCGGGAACTCCCTGAGCGACGGGTCGACGCCCGCCGCGGCGGCCGGCGCGGGGGCCGAACATCCCGCGCGACCCTTCCCCAGGAGGTAGGCATGTCCATCGACCTCGATTACACCTTCGACAACGCCTCACCCCAGGTCGGCGCGCAGATGACCGCGCTGGAATCCTTCCTGGACCCGGTGACCGCGCGCCGGCTCACCCCGCCGCTGGTCCGCCCCGGCGCGACGTGCTGGGAGGTGGGCGCGGGCGGCGGATCGGTGGCCCGGTTCCTGGCCGACGCGGTCGGCCCCGAGGGCCTGGTGGTGGCCACCGACCTGGATCCGCAACACCTCGAGGCCCGGCCCAACATGGTGATCCGGCGGCACGACGTCCGCACCGACCCGCCGCCCGGAGGGCCGTTCCAGCTGATCCATGCCCGGTTGCTGCTGCTGCACCTGCCGGAACGAGAGCGGGTGCTGCGCAAGCTGGTCGGCACGCTGGCGCCGGGCGGTTGGCTGGTGATCGAGGAGTTCGACTGCTCCACCCCGCTGCGGGTGCTCGCGGCCCCCGACGACGACTCGGCCAAGCTGTTCACCCAGGTGATGGAGACCATCCTGGGCGTGCTGCAGTCGCACGGCGCCTCGATGGACTGGGCGCAGGGCGTACACACCGCCATGTGCCAGGCCGGGCTCGTGAACGTGGACACGGTGACCCACTCGCAGAGTTGGCCGGGTGGCTCGTCCGGGCTGTCCCTGCACGCCACCAACTCCCGCCAGCTCGAACCGGAGCTGCTGGCCGCGGGGCTGTCGATCGGGCAGCTGCGGGCCTTCCGCGAGCTGACCGCCAACCCCGACTTCGCCGCCATGTCGTACCAGTTCGTCTCCACCCGGGGCCGCCGGCCCGCCATCGTGCGCGGAAACTGAGCCGCTCGCCGCTCGCCGCTCGCCGCTCGCCTCTCGGCCTGGCAGGCGGTGGCTCGGGCGGCGGTTGCCCGGGTGGCGGTGGCCTGGCCGGCGGTGGCCTGGGTGGCGGTGGCCTGGCCGGCGGTGGCCTGGGGGCGATGGTCCGGGTGCGGCGATCTGGTAAGGGCGACGCCACGTTTCAACCAACATGCCTGAGGGTCATTCTTATGACTCTCAGGCATGTCCCATTTCCCTTGGGTGGGCTGCCGGGGACGTGGTCTGTTCTCGCATTTGTCAACGATTCATTGACTAGTGCGGTGGCCGCCGGGATGCTGGCCGGATGCCGAACCTTTCGTCACCTCGGGCATCGGGCGGGCCGGACGGGGGCGTCCCCGACCCGCGGCCGACCACCGGCGCGTCCCCGGCGACTGCCGCGGGCGCAGCCCCGCGACCGGCCGCCGGTGCGGCCGCCCGGCCGGCCGCCGGTGCGGCTGTGCCGCCGCCAACCGGTGCGGCTGCGCCGCCGGCCACCGGTGCGGCTGTGTCGGCGGCGGCCGGCGCGGCGTCGTTGCCGGCGGCTCCGGGGAGCGGGGAACTCGCCGGAGCCGAGGCGGTGCGCCGGCATCGGGAGGTGCTCGCGGCCGTCGCGGCCGGACCGTCGGCGCCGGCGGCGCTGGCCGGGCTCTCCCTGCTCGGCGCGTTGCGGGCCCACCTCGACCGGATGGAGCGGGCGCTCATCGAGGGTGCCCGCGAGGACGGGGTGAGCTGGGCCGCCATCGCGGAGGCGTGCGGGCTCTCCTCCCGGCAGGCCGCCGAGCAGCGTTGGTTGCGGCTCTCCGCGAGCGCCGGCGGCCTGGCTCCGAGTGTCGGCCGCCTGGCCCCGAGTGCCAGCCGCCTGGCTCCGAGGGCCGCGCGCCCGAACCCCAGCGGAGGCCGTCTGGCCCTGGGCACCGACCGGCCGAGCCCGAGCGCCGGCCGCTTGGCCCCGGGCACCGATCCCTCGACCCCCGGTGCCGACCGCTTTGCCCCGGGCGCCGATCCCTCGACCCCCGGTGCCGACCGCTTTGCCCCGGGCGCCGATCCCCCGACCCCCGGCGCCGACCGCCTGGCC